>JAXGQW010000003.1:0-129468 GCA_040766265.1 Verrucomicrobiota bacterium | reverse complement strand
GCATACGAGGCGTCGCGGGATCAGTCCGCGCCGTCTTGCTCCGTCAAGAGGCGGGAATCAGCGCCGTCTCACGACGGCGGCTACGAGGGCTACGGGGGCGTAGCCGTGGACGTAAGTCCGCGCTGACTCGCTCCGGCGAATACAGACATCAGCGCCGTCTTACGACGGCGGCTACGAACCGGTTGATGCTCCTCGTAAAACCTAAACTCCGCTATATGCGGAAAAGCCGCCGTCGACGGGCACGACAATCCCGGTGACAAAGCCAGCACCTGGGGAGACGAGCCAGAGGAGCGTGCCGACCAGGTCATCGGGCGTTCCGAACCGCCCCTGGGGCGTATGGCCGATGATCTGCTGGCCGCGGGGAGTCAGTGCACCGGTGTCGGCGTCGGTCAGCAAGAAACGGTTCTGGTCGGTCAGGAAAAAGCCGGGGGCAATGGCGTTGACCCGTATGGCGGGCGAGTATTCCTGGGCCATGTGGACGGCCAGCCATTGGGTGAAGTTGCTGACGGCGGCTTTGGCGGCTGAATAGGCCGGGATGCGCGTGAGAGGTCGGAAGGCATTCATCGAGGACACATTGATGATCACCCCGCTCTGCTGGCGGGCCATGAGGCGTCCGAACACCTGGCTGGGGAGCAACGTCCCGACGAAGTTCAGATTGAAGACCCATTGAACGGCGTCCGCGGGCAGATCGAAGAAGCGTTTGTCCGGGCTGGTGGTTGCCTGGGGTTTGTTGCCACCGGCGCCGTTGACGAGCACGTCCACGCGCCCGAAGGCCTGCAGGACGGCCTCCGCGGCGGCCTCGACGCTTGGGCGATCGAGCACGTTGCAGGGCACACCGACGGCTGTTCCTCCGACGGCCTTGATCTCGTCGGCCAGCTTGCAGGCCGCTTCCCGCGCAAGATCGAGCACGGCGATCTTTGCGCCGGCGGCGGCCAGGCCTTTCGCCATGGCCGAGCAAAGGACACCGGCCCCGCCGGTGATCACAGCGACTTGTCCACGCACGTTGAAGAGGGAATCGAGGTTGTCCATATCGAGTTCAGGTTAGGCGCTCCGCCATCAGTCTTGGTCGGGTCCCGCCACCGGCGGCACTGTACGATTGTCCAGGCTGACGCTGAAGCAGTAAATGCTTCCAATGCATCGAGCGAGGGGCTAAAAGGCCCGGCATAACATCATGCATGCCTCTCCCGCCGACCAGTCCGCCTCGAGCCAGAGCATCTTCGCCAACGTGACGTTCTATCACTGGGTGGTGGTGATCATCGCCTCCTGCGGTTGGCTCTTCGACTGCATGGACCAACGGCTCTTCACCATGGCCCGCGAGTCGACTCTGAAGGAGTTGCTCGGCAACAATCCGGCGGGCCTGGCCAAGCTCGAAAGCTACCTTGGCTTGGCCACCGCCGCCATGATGGTCGGGTGGGCCACAGGCGGCATCGTCTTCGGCATGCTCAGCGACAAATGGGGGCGGGTGAAGACGATGGTTGTGACGCTGATGGTCTATTCCGGCTTCACGGGGTTGTGCGGCATGGCGCAAAGCTGGGTCGATTTTACATTGTATCGCTTTCTTGTCGGTCTGGGTGTCGGGGGAATGTTCGGCGCGGCGACGACGCTCGTGGCCGAGAGTGTTCCCGGACGATTCCGCGCGGTGGCACTGGGCTCGCTGCAAGCCCTCTCGGCCACCGGCAACCTCCTGGGCGCTTACATCAGCCTTAAGATCCCGCCGGGCGCCGAACATTTTTTCGGCAGCTTCAGCGGATGGCGCGTTCTGTTTTTCGTCGGCATCGTCCCGGCCCTGCTGGTGATCCCGATCATCACCATTCTGAAAGAGCCGGAGGCGTGGAAGCGCGCCAAGGCCGCGGCGGCCACGGGTGATGCATCGAAGAACATCGGATCCCCCCGCGATCTGCTCAGACACCCGCGGTGGCGACGCAATACGCTCGTCGGGCTCGGCCTTGGCCTGGCGGGGATGGTCGGGCTTTGGGGGATCGGGTTCTTCTCGCCCGAGTTAATTACGACGGCGCTCAAGGGGCGGGCTGTGCGGGCCGAGGACATTCGGGACGGGGCCGCGTTATGCAAGGCGTTGCGCTTCGAGACGAACGCGGCTGTGGCGCACCTGAGCAAGCAACTCTCGGCGGAGACCAGAGGCCTCTTGGCGCAAGTCGAATCCGGCGCGGCAGCCTCTCCCGAACTGATGGAAGCGATGCGGGCGGATCTGAACCGGATCATCGAGGGAGGCAGTCTCTACGATTCGGGCGCATTCGAGAACGTGACGTTGGACAAGCGGACGCAAGGTCTCCTGAAGAAAGTGCAGACGACAGCGGCCCCGGCGGACGTGCGGTTTCTGAACCGGCAGTTGGTCGAACAAGCGATTCCCGGCAGCCTCCTCTCGCTCCAGAAGTCGATCGATCAGGTCCGCAGCAAGGCGATGATGCTGTTCGATGTCGGCTCGTTTGCGGGCATGATTGCATTTACCATTTTCGCCGCCTGGCTGAGCCGGAGGGGGGCGTTTTTCTGGGCGTTTCTGGCCTGCCTGGCCATCACGGGGTACGTCTTTTACGCGCTGAAGACCGAGACCGACGCCTACTGGATGCTGCCGCTGATGGGGTTCGCGCAGCTTGCCGTGTTCGCCGGTTACTCGATCTATTTCCCCGAGTTGTATCCGACCCGCCTGCGGGGCACGGGTGTCGGTTTTTGCTACAATACCGTCCGCTACGTTGCCGCGCCGTTCCCCTACCTGCTCGGCTACATGAGCACTCTGCTCTCCTTCCGCACGGCGGCCATCGTCATGTCCGGCATTTATCTGCTCGGCATCATCGCACTGGTGTGGGCGCCTGAAACCAAAGGGCAGCCTTTGCCGGAGGATTGACCGGAAGCCGCTCCGGGTGCCGATCGAGTGCGCCTCATCCCAGGTTCATTTCCATCTGTTTGCCGCCGGGCCGGCGGAACGCCGCGATCGACAGCTCCGGGCTCTCGCGCGCCAGCCCGGCCCGCCGACTGGCCACATGCCCAAGTTGGGCAATCTGTTCCGCAAGCACGCCCTCGCCTCGCATCCGTTTGCGGAAGCGCGCGTCGTTCAGTTCGCCGCCCCGCATGGCCCGGATGCGTCCGAGCACTTTGTCCTTCAGCCCGGGCGCGTGGTGTTCGAGCCACGCGGTGAACAACGGGCCGACGGCCAGAGGCAACCGCACCACCAACGTGCAGGCCCAGCCCGCGCCAGCCTCGGCCGCAGCCCGGATGATCGACGGGATTTCGTGGTCGGTCAGGCCCGGGATCACGGGAGCGACGAGCACACCCACCGGAACGCCGGCCTGGGCAAGTTGTCGGATCGCCGCCAACCGATGGACAGGCAGCGCCGCCCGCGGCTCGAGTTTCCGCGCCAAATCGCTGTCAAGCGTCGTGATCGACAGATTGACAGCGGCGGCCCGATGCTGCGCCAGCTCAGCCAGCACATCCCGGTCACGCGTGACCAGTGCGTTCTTGGTGACCAGGCAGACCGGGTTCCTGAACTCGGCCAAAACCCGCAGCACACGTCGCGTGATCTCGAGCCGGCGCTCGACTGGCTGGTAGGGATCGGTCACGCCGCTCAAAGCCAGCACCTGCGGCTGCCAGCGGGCCGACGCCATCTCGCGGCGCAGAAGCTCCGGGGCTTTGTCCTTCACCACAATCCGCGTCTCGAAATCCAGCCCCGCCGAAAAACCCAGGTACTCGTGCGTCGGGCGCGCAAAACAGTAGGCGCAGCCGTGCTCGCAGCCCCGATACGGATTCAGGCTCGCCGAGAAACCCAGGTCGGGACTGTCGTTGTACGAGATGATCGACTGCGAACGGTCCCGCAAGAACTGAGTCGCAGGGGCCGGATCCTGGGCCGGATCCCAGTCGGCGTCCGGCTCAAGCACCAGGCGCCTGAATCGGTTCGGCGGGTTGCTCGCCGCCCCGCGTCCGTGCCACCTGTCATGCAGTTCCGACACGCTCACAACTTGGGCGCAGCCACTGCCGGACGCAACTGCGTTGTTGGTTGCCAGCCAGGCGTTGAAATGACCGCGGATTCCACGGATTCCACGGATGGATTGGCTGAGCTCCAGCCCGAATAGCAGTCCTCTTGCGAAGTCCCAGTGCCCTGTGCACCATAGGGGTGTGAAATATGCGGGCTAGCGCGCATTTCTCACCAACTTCTGAAGAACACTAAGCCGATGTCAGTGAAAGGTGTACTCATGCGCGCCAGCAAAGCCATTCAGTGGAGCCTTAGGGTCTGTGCAAAAATTACTTCCGATTTTGGCGGGAGCGCCACCGGGCCAGATGCGAGGCCCGCGGGAGGGAGTGTATCCCTGAGATACTCGACCGACCGAGGAACGAAGCAGATGGCCCGGTGGCGCCCCGCCCCGGAGGGCTGGGGGGATTTGGCTCGCTGGTCCCGCGGTCGCGCATGCGCGTCAACCTTAGGGCGGCTGAGATGCGGATCTTGGACCGAAGCTGCGCGGGCACGAACGTGCGCGGTAGCGCGAAGCGTCTGGAGTGCGTGTGCTTCAGCACCGCTTTGGTATGGTATGAGAATGCACAAAGAACCGTCCTCGAAAAGCGGCGGTAAACCGCCGCACTCCACACGCTCCGCGACCTCGACGCCGACCAGAGCATGGGCGACTTCCACAACGAACGCCGACCCAAGGACTTAGACAACCTCGACAGCGCTGCTCCCAGGAACAGCGCGGGAGGTCTCGTTAGGTTGACGCGTATGTGCGGCCGCGGGATTGCTCCTCAGCCACAGAGGTCAAGGCAATGCTCCCTCGTCGCGCATCGCCAGCGAGCCAAGTCCCCTCCAGCAAAACCGGAATTAATTTTTGCACAGACCCTTAACGCAAAGACGCAAAGACGCAGACGCAAAGGGAAAGGAACTCCTTCGCAGCGCGATGCGTGCTCACGCTCGCGGATGATACTTCTGGTGTATTGTCCGCAACCGCTCGCCGGCCACGTGCGTGTAGACTTCGGTGGTGCTGATGTTCGCGTGCCCCAGCAGTTCCTGGATCACCCGCAGATCGGCTCCGTGTTCGAGCAGGTGCGTCGCGAAACTGTGTCGCAACATGTGCGGCGTGACGCGCCGGGTGATCCCGGCCTGACGCACACGCTGCTTGATACGCAGCCAGAGCGTCACCGGCGCGAACTGAGTCCCGCGGCGCGTCAGGAACACATGGGCCGTCGACCGCCGGTTCACCAAACGCGGGCGCGCGACTGTCAGGTAACGCTTCAGCGCGGCGATGGCCGTTCGTCCCACGGGCACGACCCGCTCCTTGTTGCCCTTGCCAATCACGGTCACAAAGCCTGCATCCAGATGCAATTGCTCGAGCCGCAACTGGCGCAGTTCGCTCAGCCGCAGACCCGACGCGTACGCCAGTTCGAGGATCGCCTGGTCGCAGAGAGCGCTTGGGTCCTCGCCCGCCGGTGGACGCAGCAACTGCTCGATCTCCTCCTGCGTCAGCGATTTTGGCAGGCGCTTCCAGCGCCGCGGCAGAGTCAAATGCTCCGCCACATTCCGATCGAGGAGTTTCTCGTTCTCGCAGAACCGGTAGAACGCGCGCAGCGCAGCGATCTCGACGTAGAGGCTCTCCGGGCTCAACCGCCGAGCCGAGTCCGCCGGTTCGGTGGCCAGGCGGCGTCCCCGCTCGTGTTGCAGGAACGCCATCAAATGCGAAAGCTCGACCGACCGCCAGTCCTGCAACCCGTTCTTCCCGGCCCACGCGACAAACGCCTCGAGCTGGGCCTGGTAGGTCCGCTGCGTATGTTCCGCCTGGCCGCGCTCGTGCCGGACATGCTGCAGGAACTCCTCGACAAGCGTTTCCATCTGACCGCGCGGATTCGGATCCTGGGGTGTCATCTGTGGTCGAATCCGAATCCGCTCGCAATCTCTCACCGAGTCAGGCCGGATCGCGGAGAGCACAACCCGGGTATTTCATTCTGAGGGGTCCGCAGCAAACGCGACGAAGGCCCCTCACCCCGTCCCTCTCCCATCCGATGGGAGAGGGTGTCCCGCTTTGCGGGACCGGTGAGGGTGACGGTGTCGCACATCCCACAGATTCCTCTGTAAGGCTCTGCGGACAGTCATATCCGGGTTTTGGCAAAACCGTGCCTGCAAAGGAAACCAAGAAAAGACGCAGGCCTATTCCATCGGCGTGATCCGCACGTTCCGGAAATGAATCTCGCCGCCTTCGGATTGCAGCCCCACGGGCCCGGGAATCACCTCGGCGCCGTGCGCCTCGTTCACCTTCGTGCCATTGAACCAGACGGTCACGCGATCCGCCTGAGCGAGGATCTCGACCTTGTTCCATTCCCCCTGCGGACGCTCGGCGCCGACGATCCGGCCCACCAGATTGATGTCGCCCGCGACCGCGTGGTTCGAGATCAATTTCACGCGCGCCGGGTCTCCGGTCACCTTCATTCCTTGCAGCCCGAGCACGTCGCCCGCGCTGTTCGGGTGCAGTTGCGTCTCGAGGCAGCGCGGCAGCCCACGCGCGGGTCCGTTGACCCGTCCAAAAATGCCGCTGTTGCCCGGCTTCTTGCCCGGGGCCCAGCGATACTCGACCTCGAGTTTGTAATTGATGTAGTTTTCCGTCGTGACGAGGCATCCCAGCGGTTCGCCTTTGCACACCAGAACGCCGTCCTGCACCCACCACACCGATTCCGGCTTCACGCTCGGGTCATCGAACATGGCCTTCCAGCCGGTCAAGTCCTTTCCGTTGAAGAGCGTCTTCGGAGCCGACGCTGAGGAACGGGACGTCGAGCACGAGATGAGTGTCAGTCCGGCTGCGGTGAGCAGCCCCAGATGCCATCGATTCAGTGTCGTTCGTTTCATAATGATCTGATGCGCTCGAATCTGTGCCGGGACCGGACGAAAAAGGCGAGCTTAAAGACGGTGCGTCGGTGCGCGACGTCAAACGCCGCCCGCATCGCGCGTCCGACGAGATTCGCCAGCGCGACTGCGATGAACGCCACGGCCAGAGACTTGCCCAGGTCGACCAAACCGATTCCACTGCTGTGGGAACAACAGAGGGAAACGAAGAATACAAAGACCGACGTCGACGGAATTGAGCGTGCGTTTCGAAGGATCTCCCCCACCCCACCCCGGCTTCACTGGGTTCGCGAACATCGGGCTAGCGCGCATGAGTGCACCTTTCGATGACATCGGCTCCGCGTTCTTCAGAAGTTGGTGAGAAATGCGCGCTAGAGGCGGCCCCGCAGACGGTACAAATGCCAGCCCAGCACCTCGTGCGTGTAGAGCGAGAGAGTCTGCAGCGCACCGACTGTTGGAACAATCCTCATCGGGCGGGCTTCTTCCAGGGCCGCCAGCCCCCGAAAATCGCTCGCGTAACACTCGATTTCGATGCCTAACTTGCGGAATGCCGCTTCGCTGCGGCGCATGTGGGACGCCGAGGTGACCAGGATCACCCGGCGCCAGCCCTGCTCGATCAGGATGCGTTGCGTGGCGAGGGCTTCGTCGTGCGTGGTCCGGCACCCTTCGAGGACGAGGACGGGCAGCGAGGTCACGTTCCAGGCTGTCAGCAGGCGCAGCAGCAGATCGCCCTCGTGCTTCATCGCACCCCCCGCCCCGCGGGCTGCTCCGCCCAGAATCAAGACGCGCCCCTTCCCCCGCCGCGCCAGATCAACAGCAGTGACGAGCCGGTCCGCGGCATCGTTGAACTGAAACCCAAAACAATCGTGGCGCGACAGGCTGACCGTGCCGCCCAACATCACCACCGCATCGGCCGGGACGAGTTCGTCTGCGGTCCGGCCGGCATAAGGGCGTTCGAGAGTGGCGAGGAGTTCGGAAGTCAACTGGTTGTTGCCGACGAGGGCCAAGACCACCACCAGGAGGCCGGTCGACCAGGCGCGTCCCCACTCCCTTCGCCAGAGCCGCCGCAGCATCCAGAGCACCAGGACGAGCCAAAGGAAACCGAGCGGTTCGCTCAGCGGACCGAGCCAATCTTTCATGCGGAGAAACGGTCGAGCACCTGCGTCAAATGGGGCGTGAAGAGCCGCGGTTCGAGCAGGAAAGCGTCATGGCCCTTTTCCGAATGAACGGTGATCCACATGCAGGGGACGCCGGCGCGCTTGAGCACCTGCACCAGCCTGGCCTGGTCGCTCGGGTAAAACGAGAGATCCGAGTCGATGCTGAAGACCAGGAATTCCTGCTTTCGACAGCGCCCGAACAGTTCGTGCAGATCCGGGCCGCCGCTCTCCTTGACCAGATCGAACCATTGCCAGGCATCAAGGATGCGCAGGTAGGAGTTGGCATCGAAGCGCCGGACGAACTTCTCGCCCTGGTGCAGCATGTAGGACTCGACAGGATGCCGCATTTCGTACCAGCCGAAGGGGGGTTTCTGGCTGACGACTTCGTTGCGGGCCCGCTCACGCAGGGCATCTAGCGAGACGAATGTCTTGTGGGCAATGCGCCGCGCCAAGGCCAGCCCGAAGTCGGGCCGCGGCCCGTCGTAATAGTCGCCACCTCGGAAGTTGGGATCCGCTTCGATTGCCGTGACCTGCTCGAAATTCATAATCCGCTGCAGCACGGTGGTTTCGATCCCTGTGCCGATCGGCACGACAATCCGCACCCGATCAGGGTAGCGTGTGGCGAGCACCTGGCAGAGAAAACCGCCAATCGACGCCCCGATGACGGCGTGGAGCCGCCGCACGCGCAGATGGTCCAGCAGCGCCATCTGCGAATCCACAATGTCCCTCATCCGCAACACCGGAAATCCCGGCCCCCAGCGCCGGCCCGTGTCCGGATTCACCGAAGCCGGGCCAGTCGAACCGTAACACCCCCCCAAATAGTTCGCGCAAATGACGCAGAACCGGCGGGTGTCCAGAGCCTTGCCGGGCCCGATGAAACCATCCCACCAGCCTTCATGCATCTCGTCGGTCCACCGGCCATCAAGCCCGGACACCTCCCGGTTCAGTCCGGCTGCATGCTGGCTGCCGGTCATGGCGTGGAAAAGGAGGATGGCGTTCGAGCGATCCGCGTTCAGCCGGCCATACATCTCGTACGCCAGCGTGAACCGGGGCAAGACCGGACCCAGCCGCAACTGAAAGGGCCTCTTGCGGTTATGAAACTCGAAGAACTGCGTTCGTACTTTGCCAATGGAACGGGTCATGAAACAAACGGCGCGCAGTGTGCGACGCCAGGCCCCCTGACGCAAGCCCCGCCCGCATTCAACCGCTGAGTGCCAACGCTCTCCGCGAACCACCCATCCGTTCGAGGAATGGCAGTTCGGGTGAGAATGGGACGTGGCTTGTTGCAGAGGCACGAACTGATGCTTACGCCGTGCGGCCCAGAGCCTGTTCGATGTCGGCGAGCAGATCGTCGATGTGCTCCAGTCCGATGCTCAAGCGGACCAACTCGGGCGCGATCCCCCCGGCCCGCTGCTGCTCCTCGGTCAACTGGGAATGCGTGGTCGTGGCCGGGTGAATTGCCAGGCTCTTCGCATCGCCCACGTTGGCCAGGTGCGATATCAACTTCAGGGCATCAATGAACTTCGCACCGGACGTCTTTCCACCCCGGATGCCGAACACGACCATCGACCCGCCCTTGCCCCGCAGGTACTTCGTGTTGAGCTCGAACATCGGGTCGCTTTCCAGACCGGGAAAGCGGACCCATTCGACCCGCGGATGCGTTTTCAAGTACTGGGCGACCGCCCTGGCGTTGTCGCAGTGGCGCTCCATCCGCAGCGGAAGGGTCTCGATGCCTTGCAGGAATATCCACGAACTGTCCGGCGAAAGGCAGGCCCCCAGATTGCGCAGGGCCACCGTCCGCATTCTCAGTATGAACGCCAACGCGCGCAGCGGTTCGGGCAAATCCACCCCCCACCGCAGGCCGTGATAGCTGGCGTCCGGCTCGGTGAAGAGGGGATGCTTGCCGGCGGCCCAGGGGAACCGCCCGCCATCCACCACGATCCCCCCAATGCCGGTCCCGTGCCCCCCAAACCACTTCGTCAGCGAATGCACCACAATGTCCGCCCCATGCGCCAGAGGTCGCGTCAGATAAGGGGTCGAAAAGGTCGCATCCACGATCAACGGGACACCCTCCCGCCGGGCCACCGCCGCCACGCCCTCGAGATCGGTGACTTCGAGCGCCGGGTTGGACACCGCCTCGCAAAACAGCGCGCGTGTCCGGCCATCGATCACCTTGCCGAAGTTCTCCGGGTCATTCGAGTCGACGAACCGGACCTCGATGCCCAGCGCGGGCAGGATGTCATTGAACTGGGTGTAGGTGCCTCCGTACAAGTTGCGGGCGCTGACCACGTTGTCGCCAGCCCTGGCGAGGTTGATAATCGAGTAGAAAACGCCGCTCGTCCCCGAGGCCGTTGCCAGGCCCCCAAGCTCGGGAGCGCCCTCGAGCAACGCCACGCGCTTCTCTAAAGCCTCCGTCGTCGGATTGGTCAGCCGACTGTAGATGTTCCCCAGCTCCTTCAACGCAAAAAGATTCGCCGCATGCTCCGTGCTTCGGAAGTTGTACGAGGCCGTCCGATACACCGGAATCGCCCGCGCCAGAGTGGTCGGATCCGGTTGCGTGCCGCCATGCAAACAAAGAGTTTCGAATTTCATTCAGTAGAAATCTTACAGTTCACTTTCCCGTCTGTCCAACCTGAAACATGTCAGGCGCGCTCGGACAGCGCGCTTGCCTCCCGCCCCGGGGCATCCGATGATGCATCACAAAACACTGTAACGAATTGCGCCATGAAAGCCCTGATCTTCGCCTGCTGGTTAGCCGCCCTGCCCCTCGACGCCGCGGATGCCGCGGCCCCCGTCACCCTGACGGCCGGCACGGACTGGATCCCACTCGAGCCGGATCTGGACATCGAGCCCGGCTCGGCTCTGGACTTCTCCTCGATGGGGTTTGTCGATCCTCCTGCGGGCAAGCATGGGCGGGTGATTGTGAATCCGGACGGTCACTTTGCCTTCGAACGTTCTGCGCGGACGCCCCGGCGGTTCTACGGCGTGAACCTCTGTTTCGGCGCGCACTTCGTCTCGAAACCGGAGGCCGATCGATTGGCGGACCGTCTTGTCCGGCTGGGCTACAACGCCCTGCGCTTCCACCATTACGAGCGCGAACTGACTCAGGGCCAGCGTCCAACGACCACGCTCAACCCGCAGAAGCTCGATCAGTTCGACTACCTCATGGCCGCGCTCATCAAACGCGGCATTTACCTGACCACCGACCTGTTCGTCTCCCGGGGCGTGCCGTGGCGCGAGATCGGGGTCGACCGAAACGGCGAGGTGCCGATGGACACGTTCAAGATCCTGGTGCCGGTCCACGCGGGCGCGTACGAAAACTGGAAGCAGTTCAGCCGATCCCTGCTCGATCATGTCAATCCCTACACGCAGCGCCGGTACGCGGACGAGCCGGCCCTGGCCTGGCTTTCGATGATCAACGAGGGCAATTTCGGCAATTTCCTCAAGGACCTGCGGACCTTTGACGAGTGGCGCCAGGCCTGGAACCGCTGGCTGGCGAAGCGTTACGCCGACCGCGCCGCCCTGGCGGCTGCCTGGGGCGAAGATCTGGGATCCGATGAGGATCCTGCAAAGGCGTCGGTGGCACTGCCCGACAACATCTACGACAGCAAGGTGCGAACTCGGGATTGCATCGCGTTCTTTGGCGACACGGAGCGCGACATGGTGCTGCGGATGACGCGGTTTCTGAGGGAGGACCTCGGCTGCCGCGCGCTCGTCAGCAACGCCAACTCCTGGACGCGATTCACCACCGACCAGGCGGCGCGCGCGGTCTACGACTACGTCGACGACCATTTCTACGTCGACCATCCGCAGTTCCTGGAAGGCGCGTGGCGGCTCCCCAGCCGCTGTCCAAACACGAGCCCCATCGCCACCGGCGCCACCGGCGGACGCAACCTGAGCTTCACCCGGCTCTTCGACCGCCCCTTCACCATCACCGAGTACAACTACTCCGCCCCGGGCCGGTTCCGCGGTGTCGGCGGCATCCTCACGGGGGCGCTGGGCGCGCTGCAGGACTGGGACGGCATCTGGCGTTTCGCTTACAGCCACGGGCGCGAGGCCATGTTCACTCCCTCCCGAATGAACTACTTCGACATGGCGTGCGACCCGCTCGGCCAGGCCGCCGAGCGCGCATCGCTCTGCCTCTTCCTCCGCGGCGACCTCCAACCCGCCCCCCATTCGGTCGCCGTCGTGATGACCCCGGACGACCTTGCCCATCCGCCCCGCAAGATCCCCACCCTCGCCCCGCGATGGCATTGGCTGGCCTGGATCACCCGCATCGGCACGCGGGTCATGCCTTCCCCCACTCTCCCGCTGCCGCACGACATCCTCGCCCCCCTGGGCTGGAAGACGTCGAAGGATGAATTCGCCGCCGCCGCGGCCGCCGCCAGCGCCCACAGCGCCGAGCGGACGAAGCCCGTGCTGCTTGCCGATCCGTACAATCTCGACGACGCAGCCCTCTGGTCCGCTGTGCAGCGTCTGCCTCTCGCCAAACCGGGCAATCTCACCGACCCGGGACGCAAAATCTACCAGAGCGAGACGGGCGAATTGACCATCGATGCCCCGGGCGACCTGCTCGTCCTGGACACCCCGCGCACCGCCGGCGGGTACGCAACCGTCGGCCATTCGATCGAGGCCCCAGGAGGCGGCGTCTCGGTGCGAATGGACGGCAGTGACGCGACGGTCTGGGTCAGCGCCCTGGATGAGAATCCGATCCGCCGGAGTCGGCGCCTGCTTGTGACCCATCTCACCGACCTGCAAAACACCGGCATCGAGTACGCGGAGGAAACGCGCCAGACCCTGCGCAATTGGGGCCGAATGCCGCACCTCGTCCGCGCCGGCAAGGCGCATCTGGCCATCGCGCTGGCCAATCCGGACCGCTACGAAGTCTGGGCCCTGGCGCCGAGCGGACGCCGATTGGCTCGAATCCCCGTGACGGTTGAAGGAGGCGCGCTCCGTTTCACCGCGGATGTCGCCGGCGACGCCCGCCAAGGCGCCCGCATGCTCTACGAGGTGGCGGTGAAATGACCATCTTCCCCTGGTGCGATGGCGTCCGGAATTTCGTCCCGACCGGTCCGGCATGGCCCTGCAATGCCTGCAAGAGTTGAGACCGGACGCGCGCCTGCACCCAGGCCAGAACCCATTGCCTTTAGCCCGGTTATTTCACACGCTTCGCGAGGACTCCTAACCGGGCTAGTTGGCAAAACCGCGCCCGGAAAGGGACCCAAGAGGATCCCGTCGGTCCTGAAGGTGTTCTTCCATATGAACGGCGTGTTGCATCTCTCTGACTCTGGGACCGGGCGCGGTTTTGCTTTTCTAACCCGCATAGCGGTCCTCTTGCGAAGTCTGACCGCCATGTGCACCGACGGGGTGTGAAATATGCGGGTTAGGGCATCAACACCGGGATGACCTTGTTGCCATGACGGCGATAGACTCGGAAATCCTCGTCCAAGGTGAAGATGATGCCACCGGGATGGAGTTCCGCCAACCGGACCAGACAGGCATCGGCCAGGGACATGGGGCGATCGCGATAGCGGCGCATCGATGCGCGCAGGTCCGCCAGTTGATCCTCCACCTCCAGTCCCACCCGCAACACGCCGCGCTCCAGCAGGGCAAAGAGCGGGTCGCTCTCCCGGCCTTCCCGCTTCAGGAGAAAAGCGGCTTCCGTGAGCACCGGCTCGCAAGTCAACAGCGGCGGGTGCAGTCTTTTCCACTGCTCGCAGACCCACTCATGATGCTCCAGGCCGGCGGCGAGAAACGCCACCAGTGGCCCGGTGTCGAGCAGCACCACGCCTTTCATCGCCCAAAGCCATCCAGATATTTTGGATTCGTGGCCAGATCGCGCGGCAGCCCTTTCACCGACCCGGCCAGGTCACGCGCCAGATCGTAGCAGGTGGCCTTGCCGCGGGACGCGCGCGCGTCCAGCGCCTTCTCCAGGCACTCCCGCACCAAGGACGATTTCGTGGTACGCCGCGCGCGGGACTCCGCCTCCAACAGTTCCAAGAGTCGATCGGGCACTTTGAGCGAAATCGTATGCATGGCGCGGATGGTAATACAGTCCGTCTTCGCGCGCAATACCAGATTCAATCGGTGATCTGCTGGCCGCTCACGCGCGAAACTGCCTGGAAAGGCGAAGGCAATGGGGTCAGATCCGTATTGTTGACACATGAGGTCTCGTGGGAGAGGCGCGCGGGCATGGCGCAACCATCGAGAATCCTTGCAACCGTCCAGGGAGACTGGCCAGACTGGTCGTGGTCCCGATGCGATTCCACCGATGAACACGCCCAATGACGCAGTGAGAAGTTTCGCATCGAGGCTTCACTACGCGTGGATCGTTTTGGCGGTCGGCACGCTGGTTGTCTTTGGCGCCCTGGGTCTGGCCCGATTCGGTTACACCATGCTGCTGCCGCCCATGCAGGCGGGACTGCTCCTGAACAACACCCAGGCCGGCGCCCTGGCAACAGCCAATCTGGCCGGCTACCTCGTTCTGGCGCTGGTCGGCGGCGCCCTGGCGTCGCGGTTCGGCCCCCGCGCGGTGATTGCGGCCGGGTTGGCGGTGGCGGCCCTGGGCATGCTGTTGACCGGACTCGCCGGCAGCTTCGGGGCCGCACTGGGCTGGCGGGCTCTTTCCGGCATCGGCAGCGGCGCAAGCAACGTTCCGGTCATGGCACTGCTGTCCGCCTGGTTCGCCCAGCGCCGGCGCGGGTTGGCCTCCGGCATCGGCGTGACAGGCTCTTCACTGGGGCTCATCGTATTGGGCCCGATGGTCCCCCGCCTGTTGGCCGGAAACGAAGAGACGGGATGGCGCATCTGCTGGTTCGTTTTCTCGGGCGTGACATTCGGGCTGGCCATTGTCGCCCTGGCGGCCCTGCGGAACCGGCCGGCGGAGATCGGTCTGAGCCCCTTGGGAGCGGTGGGGGACGAGGTGCCCGCGCTCGCGGGGGCGCGCGGACTCGGCTGGAGCAGCGTCTACCGGTCCGGGGTCATGTGGCATGTCGGATTGATCTATGTCGCGTTCGGTTTCTCGTACATCATCTACATGACCTTCTTCACCAAGTACCTCGTGGCCGAGGCCGACTATACGCAGGCTGCCGCGGGCCGATTGTTCATGGCCATGGGCTGGCTGGGCCTGTTCTGTGGATTGGATCTGGGGATGGGTCTCGACGGGATCGGGCGCAAGAGCGCCCTGGTCATTGTCTATCTGATTCATACCGTCGCCTTCCGGCCTGTTCGCGCTCTGCCCTCGCCCGCCGGACTCACTCTCTCGAAGCCGCTCTGTTCGGCCTGTCTGCCTGGAGCATCCCGGCCATTATGGCGGCGACCTGTGGGATTTGCTCGGCCCGCACTCCGCACCGGCGGGCTTGGGGTTCGTGACCCTTTTCTTCGGTCTTGCCAGGCGGCGGCGCCCAGCGCGCGGGGCCGTCGCCGATGCCGCCGGCCTCGCTGGCGCCGGCGATGCTGCTCGCCTCGGGCGCGGCGTTTCTGGGCGCGCTGTTCGCTCCTGTTGCGCCAGGGCGCCACGACGCAACAGAGCGCCATGCGGTCGTATGCGGCGATCGATGTCGGGACGAACTCGGTCAAACTTCACGTCGCATCCAAGCAACAGGACGGTCGATGGCGGACGTTGGTCGACCGGTCCGAAGCGACGCGGCTCGGAGAAGGCCTGCGCGAGGGCGGCGGTCTTGCGCACGACGCCTGCGACCGAACTCTGGATGCGATCGCCGGGATGACGTCCGAAGCGAGGCGGCTTGGCGTTTCGTCGATCGTCGCGGTCGGCACAATGGCTCTGCGCGCCGCATCCAACCGTGACAGGTTGATCGACGCCGTGCGTGAGCGTTGCGGCGTCGAGATCGAGGTCCTCGACGGGGCGGAAGAAAGCCGGCTTGGATACCTGGCCGTCATAGCCTGCTTCGGCTCGGACACCGATCGGCTGGCGATCTTCGACACGGGCGGCGGCAGCACCCAGTTCACAATCGGGCGCGCGACCGCCGTCGAGACCCGATTCAGTCTCAACATCGGCGCGGTCCGGTTGACCGAGCAGTGGCGCCTCGGCGGGCGGGTCGGCGCGGACGATCTCGATCGTGTGCTTGAGGCCATCGCCGCCGAGTTGAGTCCCCTGGACGGATTGGCTGCGCCTGATCTGCTGATCGGAATGGGCGGGGCTGTGACCAATCTCGCCGCCGTCAAACACGGCTTGGCCCGTTACAACCCGGATGTCGTGCAGGGAACCGTGCTCGATCGGGGCGAAATCGGTCGCCAGATCGAGCTCTATCGATCGCAGGATGCCCAGGCGCGGCGTCAGATTCCCGGCCTCGACCCGAGGCGTGCGGACATCATTCTCGCCGGAGCCTGCGTGGTGCGAGTTGTCATGGACAAGCTGCGCCAGGGGCGGCTGACAGTCAGCGACCGCGGGCTGCGCCACGGGGTCCTGAGTGACCGATTCAGATCCCCGCCGCGCTGATCTTGGCGATGGACGCAGGGCCGGTCTTTGTGGGACGATCCCGACACCAGTGATGATGAGCCGTCTGGAACGCTTCCTCGAAGAGGGTCTGGTCAAGTTTGTACTCGCGTTCCTGATCGTCCTGTCGGTGATGCCCTCCGAGGGCTTGAGGCGGTTTGACCTGGTCTTCTTCTGCATCTTCGCGGTCGAACTCATTGTGCGCATCGCGGTTCTGAGGCGTGTCCATGGTTGGCAGCGCGTGGGCGAGACGGCCTGGGTCGTTTTGGATGCCGTCGCCGTGCTGAGCTTCCTTCCGGTGCTGCATCTGATGTTCGACATGCGGTATCTGAGGCTGTTGCGCCTGGTGCGGCTCTCGTTGTTGGCCCGTTACATCTCTTCCCTCGCCTGGGATCTGTGGGCGATCGTTCGACGCCACGAGATCAAGCACCAAATCGGCTTCCTCCTCGGCAGCCTGCTGCTCCTCACGCTGTTTTCGGGGATCGTTTTGCACACGCTCGAAATCCCAATCGACGCGGCGCCTCCCGGCGCGCCGGCAGGGACGGCATCCCCGCTCGAGTTGAAGGAGGTCCTTTGGTGGTCGTTTCGAAACCTCGAGAGCGCGGACAATCTGGTGACCACGCTGGAGGGGCATACGGTCTGTGTGCTGTTCTCCTTCTTTCTCACGATGGCCGGCGTGTTCATCATGTCGCTGGTCATTGGTCTCGGCACGTCCGTCGTCCAGGAGATGCTGGCGTCCAACCGCGCCAAACCGCTGAGGACCGCGGGTCACCTTGTCGTCATCGGGCGGGGGCCGAACCTGCCATACCTTCTGCGGGAAATCACCGGGATCCTGCGCAAGCGGCGTCGGCGCACGCCGCTGGCGCTGCTCTCCGACAGCGCTTCGACGCCCTCTTTTCTCTACGACCGCGATCTCAATCATGTCCAGTACCGCGGAGGAAGCCTTTCCGATCACCGAGTTCTCCGCCTGGTCCACCCGGAAGAGGCCGCCACTGTGGTGGTGCTCTATGACGCCGACAAGGGGGCGCACGCGGACGCTCATGCGCTATCGACCGTCCTTGCCCTGCGCCAGTGGTCCCCGGCGCACATCTACCTGGAATTGATGCACCGCAGCAACAGCAAGGCCGCCGTCGCCGCCGCCGGCTGCGACATCACGCCCCTGCCCCTGGGAAAGATCCTCGGAGGCATCCTCAGCACCAGCCTCGTCTTCCCCGGCATGGACCGGCTGTACGAGGAACTCCTGACGACGGCGGGCAACGACATCAACGTGGTCCAACTGACGGCGGAGGAGCGGGCGCAGCGCGCGGGCAGCAAAACGCGCCTCGTGTTCGAGGACCTTGTGCATGCGGCCTACGCGAGATTCGGCGTGGTTCTCCTCGGTCTGTTCGTCCAGGACGATGGCGGCGAGGTGCTGTGCCTCAACCCGCTCGGACAGCGAGACGGGCGCATCGAGATGGCCGCGCTGACTGGCCTGGTGGGGATCTCGCGGGAGGAACGGCAGCTCGACCAGGTCAAGTCCTGGCTCCTGCGCGGGTGCCTCGGGGGTGGCGAGCCGGACAACGCCCGGACTGGGGACACTGGCTTGAGCGTGGGTCTTCGGGGCGTCCACAAGACCCTGCGGCATGTTCTGGTCATTGGCGAGAACGAGTGCCTTCCTACCCTGGTCGAGAACACGGGGCAGTTCTGTCCAGGCGTCGCCTTCACCATCCTCGTGCAGGGGCGTGACCGTGCCCGCCTGCTCGCGCGTCAGCTCAAGGAACGTTGGCGCTGCGGCCTCGAAGAAAACGCGGAGGACCTTCTCCGTTCTCACGCTTCTCTCAAGGGCGACCAGATCGTGACCGTCCACGGAGCAGAGGACGACCTGATGTACAGTCTTGCGACGGACCCCTGGATCACGGCATCCTGCTTCGACGCGGCCGTCTTCCTTGCCGACAACGCGGCGCCCGACCCCGATGCTCAGAACCTGCTCTGGATCTTCAAGCTGCTGGAACTCGTCGACCAACGCCAGCTCCGCGTCGGCGACGACTTCCACACTCTGGCGGAGATCCTTTCCTCCACCAAGGGAGACCTGGTCGAGAAGCGAGCGGTGACCGCGCAGGGCCGTCCGGTTCGTGTCCTCTCCACCCAGAAGCTCCGGACCTACTTCATGGCCCACTGCTGCTTTGTGCCCAGCCTGCACCGCGTCTATGAGGAACTGGTTGCCCCGACGGGCATGACGTTCGTCCAGGTGCGGATCGATCATCTCGCGAGACCGATCCCGTTCAGCCAGCTCCTCGACGGGATGGCCCTCCGGGGCATCATCCCCGTCGGGTTCGACGGATGCCCAGACACCGACGCGCCACGGCTCATCGTAAACCCCCTGGCCGGCGGCGGACACGATGTCGTCGATCCCCAAAGAGTCAGACATCTCTACGTGCTCGCGAGCAAGGAATCGCTGGAAGAGCGATCGAGCTAGAATCCTTGACCGGTGAAACATGTTGCAGACAAGTCAAGTTTCTGTGCTGCGTTAAACGGGTCAAGGATTCTACTGAGCGAGGCGCGGGAGAGAAGGGCGGGGAGACACGGGGACCTCTCATGGGAAGGGGATGACTGGATTTGGTCTGAGGCGCGCCTCGCTAGACAAATGGATGCTCGCGGTGCTGCCTGTCTGGCGTGTGGCGAGGCCGATGCGGATTGAGGTTCGGGGCGCTTGACATCAGGTCATGAATCGGGGGCGCCCAGAGGGAGCGTTGTTCCTGGATGATACGGATCAAAGGGAACACTGGGGGCGCGACGGAGTGATGGAAGTGGCGGTTCGCAATCGAGGGATGCGGCACGTGGGCATGAAGGATCTGGCGACGGCGCAGGCGCCGCGCGTTTCGGCTGCGCGCGTTTCGGCTTGTCAGCGGGGCGCGGCTGACTAGGCTCGTCGTGTTTTCGAGAGAGACCAAAGAGAACGCCAATCGTCATGCAAGCGAACCCTCCCGTCTATTACCGCGCCTGGGGCGTGGACAACATCGCCTACGGCCCCGTGGAATTGCCCGCGCTCATCCAATGGGTGCGTTCAGGACGCGTTCTGCCCTCGTCCTGGCTCTTCAGCGAAGCCACTGGCGCCTGGACGCGGGCGGAGGCGCTGCCGGAGTTGAAGCTGTTCTTCAAGAAGGAAGAGGGGGCCGCCGGGGAGGCCCGGAAGGCGCCGCAAGGGCTCAAGGCGGGGTCGTTGCGCCGCATCAAGATCTTCGCCGAGATGGACGACCGGCAACTCGCCTCCTTCCTCGAATACATGGAGGTGCTGAAGTTTCCGCCCAACGGTACCCTGTGTCGTGAGGGGGAGCCGGGGGACGGCATGTACCTCGTGCTCGAAGGCGAGGTCCGCGCCCGTGTGTTGGTCGAGGGGCGGGAGGTCACGCTGGATACCCTGGGCGTCGGCGAGTGCTTCGGCGAAATGGCGGTGCTCGATGAGAGCCCGCGCTCGGCGGATGTCGTTGCGAACAGCGACAGCGTAGTGCTTAAGATCTCTGCCGCCTCGTTGCGAAAAGTCTTTCAGGAAGCCCCCGCATTGGCGGCGCCCTTCCTGGTCGCCCTGAGCCGGACTCTGACCGGACGCATTCGCAAGCTCACGAAACGCTTCGAGGAGTTCGTCCACTTCTCCCGCGCCGCGAAGGAGATCTGAGGCAGTCGGTTACTTCGGGCGTGGCGGGAGGCCGAAGAATTCGCGTTGGAGCCGCAGGAGCAGGGGAATCGAGGCCAGCAGACCGATCAGGTTCGGAATGGCCATCAGCCCATTGAGGGTGTCCGCGACATTCCAGACCACGTGGAGCGAGCCGGTCGCCCCGAGGTAGACGAATAGCAGCCACGCGACGCGGTAGGGCATGGCGGCTTTGGCGCCCAGGAGATACACGATGCCCGTCTCGCCGTAGTAGCTCCAACCGAGCAGCGTCGAATAGGCGAAAAAGACCAACCCGCCCGTCACCACAACCGATCCAGTCGCGCCCGGCAGTCCGGTCCCGAAGGATTTGACCGACAGAGCCGCCCCTGTCAGCCCGCTGTTCCAAGTGTCGGTCAACAGGATCACCAGCGCCGTGGCCGTGCAGACCAGCATGGTGTCCACAAACACCTCGAAAACGCCGTAGAGCCCCTGCCTGACGGGGTGGTCCGTGTCCGCCGCGCAGTGGGCCATGGGCGCGCTGCCCAGTCCGGCCTCATTCGAGAACAGGCCGCGGGCAATCCCGTAGCGCAAGGCCATCATCATCGTGCTGCCCGCAAAGCCGCCCGCCGCCGCGGTGCCGGAGAACGCGCCCTCGAAGATCAGCCGGAACGCGTGCGGCAGTAGGGGTGCAAAGCAAACCAGGACAACCAAAGCGCCGCTCAGGTACATCAGCGCCATGATGGGCACGAGCCACTGCGTCACGCGGGCGATCGATTTGATTCCGCCGAGAATCACCATGGCCGTCAGGATCACCAACGCGACCCCGGTCATCCACGCAGGGACGTTCAAGGTGGCCTTGAGCGCGTCGGCGACGGAGTTGGCCTGGACCATGTTGCCGATCCCGAAGGCCGCCAGCGCTGTCAGCAAGGCGAATGCGCTGCCCAGCCACGGCCAGCCAAGCCCTTTCTTGAGCACGTACATCGCCCCACCCCGCATCCCACCGGAGCTGTCCGATTCCCTGTAATGCAGCGCAACCACGATCTCCGAGTACTTGGTCGCCATGCCGAAAAGCCCCGACACCCACAACCAAAACACCGCGCCCGGCCCGCCAATGGCGATGGCTGTCGCCACGCCGGCGATGTTGCCCACGCCGACTGTCGATGCCAGTGCGGTGGCCACGGCTTGAAAGGGGCGAACGTCTCCTTTGCCGCCGCCGGGACGGGCAATCTTGCCCAGCACCTCGCGCAAAGCGAATCCCAGGCGACGAAACTGGACCGCGCCGGTCAGGACGGTGAGCACGAGTCCCGTGCCCATCAACAGCATAATCATCGGCCAGCCCCAGACATAGCCGTTGAGGGTCGAGTTGAGGCGCTGCAGTGTCTCGCTCATGATGCGGGCGGCACTTTAGCGGCCCGGACCAACTCGAGTCGATGAACAACCGCACCGCACTGCATCTGGAGGCTGTCGGTGGGAATGGAGTTTTGCGCCGCGTGGGGCCACGCGGCCTGCACAGGGAATATCTGTCCGTTTCAGGCCCGGCGCCCTCACCGGGCGACAGAATGCCAACAACGATCAGATGCACCGCTCTGGGTGGCCGCCCCGCCTTCCGTCTTGCGGAACATGCGCCCGGATGTCAGACCACGCAGAGCCTTGCACACCCGGGCCTTAGAATCCTTGACCCCTTCAACGCAGCACAGAAACTCGACTTGTCTCCAACACGTTTCAGCGGTCGAGGCTAGGTGGGAGTGTCCAGCGATTATCGGCTGTGCAGAGGGTTGCGAAGGGGGCTCGACGCTTGGGGGATGGTCCTGTAGGCTATTCCAACCATGACTCCAAAGAGCATCCCTTCGCGGGGGCCACGCCGGGGGCTGTTGCGTCTTTGTCTTGCGGCCGTGGCGGCGTTTGGCCTGGCCGGGGAGACGGTTCGTGCCCAGGAGGCGGTGAATCCGCTCAAACCACCCGATCGATCGAGTCCGCGCGCGGCCTTGCGGACGTTTCTCGAGTCGATTGATGCTGTCGGCTTGTTCCTGGCCAAAGAGTACATGGAGTCGCCCTCGCGTGCGGGGTTTCATCGGTTGCTCACAATGTCGGACGTTGCCGTGGGCGGGTTGGATTTGAGCGGGTTGCCGCCGGCGGCCCGCACCAAGACCGGACGGGCGGCGACGTTTGCCTTGTACACCACGTTATGTCGGATACCGCTTCCGCCCTTGGACGATGTTCCCGACAGGGTTGAGCTGTTGCCGAAAGCCGGCACGAACGCGGCGTATTGGGTCATTCCGAACACCGAGATTGTGCTCGAGCGGATGTCGACCGGACGCCGCCGCGGCGAGTTCCTGTTCAGTGCGGACACGGTGAACCGGGCTGGCGAGTTTTACGATCGAGTGCAGGGATTGGCCTACACGCGTCCGGTCCCTCTCGAGAACCTGCAGGAGTTGGTGACCACGGGCGGTGGCTGGATGGTGCCGCATGCCTGGATTCGGGGACTGCCGTCGTGGCTGCTGGCCCCGCTGGCTGGCCAAGCGCTCTGGAAGTGGATTGGTTTGGCGCTGCTGCTGGCTGGAGTCGGGCTGTTGCTGCGCCTGGTGTGCAGGCTGTTGCGCCGGGGCAGCCCCCAACACCCGTTCTGGCAGGCGCTGGCGCAAACAGCTTTGCCGGCGTTCCTGCTCCTGGCCACTCCCGTTGTGGCGTACCTGGCGCTGGTGCAGTTGAACCTGCGCGGCGGAGTGGGCAGCGCCATCGAGTCGCTGGCAACGGGCATCACGTTCGTCGTCGGCGCCTGGATTGCCTGGCGCCTCGCTCACCTGGTGGCAGAGGCGATCATCGCGTCGCCGCGCATTGCGCCCGAGAGCATCGACGCCCATCTCATTCGCATCTGCACCCGTCTGCTGGGGATCATGGCCGGGGCTGGGCTTCTGGCGATGGGCGCCGACCGGCTGGGATTGCCGCTCTACGGGATCATTGCAGGACTGGGTGTGGGCGGATTGGCCATCGCGTTGGCGGCTCAGCCGACGATCGAGAACCTGATCGGCGGCTTGAGCCTCTTCGCCGATAAGCCGATTCGCGTCGGCGACCTCTGCCAATATGGATCCGATCTCGGGAGAGTCGAGAGCATCGGGATCCGGTCGACGCGGATCCGGGGTGTGGATCGGACCTTAACGACGATTCCGAATGCCGCGCTTTCGAGAATGCCGGTGGTCAACCTGAGCCAGCGCGACCGGATGTTGATCAAGTGCGTCTTTGGCGTCCGCTACGAAACGAGCCCCGAGCAGTTGCGCTACCTGCTGGCCCGAACGCGCGAGATCCTGCTCAGCCATCCGCGGATCAGTCCGGAGGGAATGCGGGCGCGGTTTGTCGGTTTCGGAGCGTCGTCCCTGGACATCGAGGTGTTCGCTTATGCGACGACTCGGGACTGGCCGGAGTTTCTCGGCATTCGAGAAGACGTGTTCCTGCGGGTCATGGACGTGGTGAAGGAGAGCGGCACCGGCTTCGCTTTCCCGTCGCAGACTCTCTACTTCGCTCGCGACAACGGCCTCGACGTTGCGCAGACGCAGGCGGCTGAGGCCCGCGTGCGCCAGTGGCGCGAACAGGGTTGCCTGCCGTTTCCCGACTTCGCGCCCGAGCAGGAACGACAGATGCAAGGGTCCCTTGTGTTCCCGCCGCCTGGCTCGCCGGCCTCGCCTTGTGGCCGATCCGCGACCGAGTGAACACGCCGCCCCAAGCTGACACTCCGGAGACCGCTCCGACCAGAAGGGAGACGGCCCCCCGGGCGGCCTTCGTTACGACGCATTGGTCGGTGGTGCTCGCGGCAGGCTGCAACGAGACCACCGAGTCGCGCGGCGCGCTCGAACAGCTCTGCCGGGTTTACTGGTATCCCCTCTATGCGCACGTCCGCCGGCGCGGTCATTCGCCCGAGGACGCGCAGGATCTGACGCAGGAGTTTTTCGCGCGGTTGCTCGAGCGTCAATGGCTCGCACGGGCGGATCGGGCGTGCGGGCGTTTCCGCACCTTCCTGCTCGTGGCGCTTGATCGTTTTCTGGCCAACGCATGGGACAAGGCGCGCGCCCAGAAACGGGGCGGTGGCGCGCCGACCCTCCCGCTGCGGTGGGACACTGCCGAGACGCGCTACGGTCTCGAGCCGGCGGATCCGCGGACGCCCGAGCAGGCCTTCGAACGCCGCTGGGCCATCGCCCTGCTCGATGAGGTGTTGCGACGGCTCGAAGCCGAGCAGCAGACCGAGGGAAAGGCGGCCCTGTTCACCAGACTCAAGCCGTGCCTGGCGGGCGAAAGCGCGTCGCTCCCCTATGGGCAGATCGCGGACGCGACCGGTCTGAGCGAAGGGGCGATCAAGGTGGCGGTGCACCGCCTGCGCCAGCGGTATCGCGAGCTGCTGCGCGCTGAAATCGCCCAGACCGTCGCCTCGACCGAGGACGTGGATGCCGAGATGCGGCATTTGTTTCATGTCCTGGCCGGGAGATGAAGAGGCTCTAACCCGCATATTTCATATCCCGTCGGTGCACATAGCGCTCAGACTTCGCAAGAGGACTGCTATGCGGGTTAGAAAAGCAAAACTGCGACCGTCCGTGGCAGGTCGGTGTGTAGGGCGACGAGGCCGTCGCCACTCCTGCCAGGCTTGTGCGAAGCATTGACATTCAACGACTTAATGCGCATGGAGACCATGAACCTTGCGCAGTCCCCCTCACCCGTTCCGCAAAGCGGGACACCCTGTCCCCCGCTTCGAGCGGGGGAGAGCGAAGGGGTGAGGGGGCACGGTTCATGGAATGCGGTGTGTTCGCGACGCAGGCGCGAAGAAATCGGATGCTGTAACCTGACGCCGCGCTTTCTTAAGAAAGAGGTGGAAACAAAGCTATGAACACCCAATGCACCTGTCCCAATTGTGGCCGTCCCCTGGCGCCGGATTCGCCGCACGGATTGTGTCCCGAGTGCCTGATGCGCTCCGGATTTGGCACGGGCGTTGCGCCCGAGCCGGGCGCGAAGACTCGCCAGCCCGCTTTCACGCCACCGTCGATCGAGGAGATGGCGAAGCTGTTTCCGCAATTCGAGATTGTCGAGTTGCTGGGCCAGGGCGGAATGGGAGCGGTGTACAAGGCGCGTCAGCCGGCCCTGGATCGCTGGGTGGCACTGAAGATCCTGCCGCCGCAAGCCACCGGGCAAGCGGGATTCGCCCACCGGTTCAACCGCGAGGCGCGCGCCCTGGCCCGGCTGAACCACGCCAACATTGTGGCGGTCTACGAATTCGGCCAGGCGGGCGGGATGCCGTATTTCGTGATGGAGTATGTCGAGGGCGTCACGCTGCGGCGGTTGGTGCGGGAGCGGCGGTTGCCTTCGCGCGATGCGCTGCGGATCGTGCCGCAGATTTGCGAGGCACTCCAGTTCGCCCACGACGAAGGGGTCGTGCACCGCGACATCAAGCCGGAGAACATCCTGCTCGACAAGAAGGGCCGGGTGAAGATTGCCGATTTCGGCATTGCGAAGATCGTTGGCGAAGCCGGACAGGCGGACGCCGCCCAGACCGGTCGGGCGGCCCAGGCCGAGGAGGGTGGACCGGCGGCGGACTCGCTCCAGACGGCCGTGTCGCTCACCCAGGACCAAATCCTGGGCACGCCGCACTACATGGCGCCGGAACAGATGGAACATCCGCAAGCGGTGGATCACCGCGCGGACATCTACTCGCTGGGCGTGGTTTTCTACGAGATGCTCACGGGCGAACTGCCGCTGGGCAAGTTCCAGCCGCCGTCCAAGCGGGCGCAACTGGACGTGCGTTTGGATGAAGTGGTGTTGCACACACTTGAAAAGGAACCCGAACGCCGCTACCAGCACGCCAGCGAAATCAAGATGGACGTCGAGACGATCGCCCGCACAACGGGTGGTGCGACTCCGTCGGCCGATGCACTCGCTGCGTCCAGGGCCTTCGAGGAAGTCAGAACCCCGGCCAGTTGGCTGCTGGCCACAGGCATTCTGAACTGGATCGGGATCCCGATGATCGTCCTGGCAATCGGCTGGGCCAGGAGTCAGGACGGATCGCCTGCCGTGACAATGCTGCTCCCTTTGCTGGCTGCGCTCGGACTGAGCAGCATCATCATATTCGCGGCGCTGAAGATGCGTCGGCTCGAGGCCTACAGCACCGCCGTGATCGGCAGCATCCTCGCCATGCTGATCACCCCGGGAAACATCATCGGTCTCCCGGTCGGCATCTGGTCGTTGGTGGTGCTCAGTCGTCGTGAGGTGCGCCAGGCATTCGGGCGGGGCCACCGGCTCGAGGGCGTCGCGAACGCCGGTGTCGCCCCGCCGGTGTCGGTTCCGGACCGGTTCTGGCGGCGCTTTGCGGTGGCGGCGGCTCTCGTGTTGTTGGCGCTGATCCTTATTCCTGCCGGCCTCATAGTCATGAGCATCACGCTGCCAACGCTCGCTCGGGCCAGAATGAAGGCCCAGGAGGTTGCCGCGACCAACCTCGTGGAGGCCGTCTCCGCCAACCCGAGCGCCGACGCGCCGGCAGGCGGGGCGGGCGTCAACGACACTGCGCCAGTCGGCGTGATGGCCTTCGGGCCGGTGATCGAGCGCGTGCTCTACTCCGTGACGGTGCAAAGGCCGATCAGGGGCGAAGACCTGGATAGCGGCCGGGAAATCGAACTGCCCGTCGCGATTGAGAAGGCGGGCGAAGAACAGTTCTTTCACTGGCTCGCCGCGCAGGGGGTCGACCTGCTCGCGTTTGCCCACAAACAATCGTGGGACGTGTGGGTCGCGCCCAAACTGAGTTCCGTGCCGCCCGGCTTGTGGGACAGGCCCGTGGAGGCGGAGTTGATGGCCGCTCTCGAGTCGGGCGCGGCGGGGTTGGCGCGCGCCGAGCCGGATGAGAAGCAAGGTTTCGTTTCGTACAGTGTAGAAGAGGATGTTGTGACTCCGCTGGCCTTCGCTTTCCAAACCCGCACGGGCGCGGTCGGGTTGCTGCAGATTGTCGGGTTCACTGACAGCCCGCGCGGGATCAGGATCCGCTACAGATTGGCCGCGCCCACTGCGTCTTCGGGCAGCACGGAACCGGGGAGTTCCGCCTCATCCGGTCCAATCTCTGCTCCGATCTCACGGGCAAGGTGATGGCTCTCTGGAGCGAGCCCCGTTACGAGAACGGCGCGTTGCGGTTCGATGTCATGCACAGCGCGGACCGCAAGCAACACGCCCTGAGGATGGTTGCCCGCCTGCGGAAGGGCGCCGCCGAGAACCTGGTCTTTCACACCGGCGCTGCGAACCGATTCATGGCGCCTCGAAAGGCGACACGAAGCTGTAGGTGCCCGACTCGACCTCGAACAGGGCCGCGTTCTCGTCGACGCGACTCGGCTGGGCACTTTGGCCGCTTTCTGTGATTCGCGAGACGTCGGACGCAGGCACGCGAATGGTAGCCGTTGTATTGGGCGGCACAGTCGCCTGGAGCCTGAAATGACCGTTCTCGATCGTCCAGTGGAAGGCGATGCGTCCGCGAATCGAATCGTAATGGCCGCGCGCCCACGTGACACCGCCGCCCGGCCGGGGCGCGATGAGGAAGTGTTTCCAGCCGGGGCGCGCGGGGTCGGGGTTGAGTCCGGCGACATGGCGCCAAATCCATTCGCCGACGGCGCCGAAGGCCCAATGGTTGAAGGAGTTCATGCCGGCATCCTGGAAGCCGCGGCCCTTGACGTAGCCGTCCCAGCGTTCCCAGACGGTGGTGGCGCCGTTGTCAATCATGTAGAGCCAGGATGGGAAGGTCCGGTTGGTCAGCAGTTGCCACCCCAGATCGGCATGGCCGTGCCGGGTCAGTTCGAGCATGGCGCGGTGGGTCGTCTGGATTCCAGTCGAGAGGTGGACTTGGTAGCGTCGGATTTCGTCCACCAGATGCTGTGCTGCTTCGGGGCGGAGTGACTCCGGCAGGAGGTCGAAGTTGAGGGCGAGGGCGTAACCGGCCTGGGTGCCCCCCTCGATATGACCGTCGGGACTCACGAATCGCCGGTTGAAGGCGGCCCGGATCTCTTCGAAGAGCTCGAGGTACTGCCGCGCCTGGTCGGGCCGGCCGATTTGGGCGGCCATTCGAGCGACGATCTCCGTCGAGTGCGCGAAGAAAGCGGTGGCGAACACCTCTTTGGGCACGGCGCCGCCCTTGTTCGGCCAGTTCTCCTGGCGTATCCAGTCGCCGTTCAACCAGTCGTTGTAGTCGTTGTGCCGCCCCTTGGTCCAGATCAGGTCCGGGTTCTGTCCGCGAATCCAATCCACCCACCGGCATGCGGACTCGAAGTGCTGTTCGAGCAGTCGGGTGTCGGCGTAGTTCTCGAATACGCGCCACGGGACGACGGTGCCCGCGTCACCCCACGCCGGCACTCCGGAGAAACTCGAATTCGGATCGCCCGGATGCGGCGCGAAGTCGGGATAGCGTCCGTCGTCGGCTTGATCGTCGCGGATATCCTGGGCGAACTTGGTGAGGAACGCGGCGAGGTCCATGTTGAAGATAGCCGTCTGGGAGAAGGCCTGGATGTCGCCCATCCAACCGAACCGCTCGTCGCGCTGCGGACAATCGTTGGGTGAACTCATCAGATTGGCGCGTTGCGTCCAGACGATGTTGCGCATGAGCTGGTTGAGCGAGGGATCCGAGCACTCGAAGCCGCCGGTCTCGGGCGAGGTCGAGTGGAAGACGCGCCCAAGGACCGCGCCGCGGGCGGGGGGCTTGTCGAGTCCAGTCAACTCGACGTATCGGAAGCCGTGGTAAGTGAAGCGCGGCTCGTAGATCACGTTGCCGTCGGCGCGCGGGATGTAACGATCGATCTGTGGGGCGCCGCGCAAGTTCGCCGTATAGAGCGTGCCATCGTCGTTGAGCATCTCGGCATGGCGGATGGTGATGTCCTGGCCGGCCGAACCGCGGACGGCGATGCGGCACCAGCCGACCATGTTCTGGCCGAGGTCGAAGACGTGGACCCCGGGACGAGGCTCGGTCTGAGCAATCGGGTGCAACTCCCGCACGACGCGGATCGGTTCGTTGCGTTGCCAAACAAGTTGCACGTCGCCCAGGTCAAAGACTCTTGCTGGGCGCCAATCACGGTCGTTGAATCCGGACTCGTCCCAGCCGTCCGACTCTTTGCGGGCGTCGTAGACTTCGCCGTCGTAGATGCCGGCCGAGCGGATGGGGCCATCGGTCGTACTGCGCCAGGACTCATCGGTCACGATTCGTTGCGCCCGGCCGTCGGCCAGCTCGATTTCGAGTTGCAGGAGGAATCGCGGGTGCGATCCATACGCGTTGCGGCCCACGGCCATCAGGCGGCCGGCGTACCAGCCCTCGGCCAGGGCGGCGGCCAGAGCGTTCGTGCCTGGCTGCAACAGGTCGGTGACGTCGAAGACCTGGTATTGGATGCGTTTGCGGTAGCTGGTCCATTCGGGCATCAGCAACTGGTCGCCAACGCGCTGGCCGTTCAGGCGCAGTTCATAGAGGCCGCAGGCGGTGGCATAGGCGGTCGCGCGTTTGACCGCGCCTTGGATCTGGAACGACTTGCGGACCAGTGTGGCAGGCAGCGCGCCAGGGGCGTCGCCCGGCTTCAAGGTCACCGTTGCCCCGTCTGTAAGGTTGGCCATGGCCCAGGCCCCGGTTTCAATCGAGTCGAGCGCTGTGACGGACGCTCGCGCGGCAAGGTTGTCCTGGCCGCGCAAAACCTCGAACTCCGCCAGGGCCAGACCGTGCTGGCCAGCGTCCCGCTCGCGCAGTCGGGTGGCGGTCAGGCGGACATGGCGCGCCGTGGTCGCAGGGAAGCGGACGATCGCGGGGCTGGCGCCGGGGTTGGGCTCGTCGAGTCCGGTGCGGTCAACGAGAAGTCGAGCGTCGGAGAAATCGGCCGTTTGAGCCGCTTCGAGGCGCCAGCGCAGCGGGAACAGGAAGCCTGGCGTGTCGGGCTGCCAGTCGTACGGCCGGGCGGGGAACAAGGCGATGGAGTCGAACTCGACGGGTTGGCCAAGGTCGAGGGCGATCCATTTGGTCGTGCTGGCAGTGGTGGCCAGTTGGCTGTGGTAACCGTTGCGGGGTCCGCTCAACAGGAGGTTCGTGACGCTCACGGGGTCGGCGATCCAGCGGGCTTGCCAATCGGCCTTCTCGAGCAGGCCCATTGTCCAGGTGGCCGCTGGGCTCCACCCGGAGGGCCGGCCCGTCTTGTCCCAGACCTGGACCATCCACCAGACGCGCATGCGGGAGCGAAGGGGCTTCCCGACGTACGCCACGTGCACCGTCCGATCCGAATCGACCCGGCCGCTATCCCACAGATCGCCTTCGTTCCTCGAGAGGATGTCGAGCGCGGATGCGGCAAGGACCCGGTAGGCCGTCTGCTTCTGACCGCGCTCGTCGGAAGCCAGAGTCCAGCTCAGGCGCGGCGACACGACATCGAGGCCGACCGGGTTCACGCGGTACTCACAGCGCAATCTACTCACGGCGAAGGTGGCGCTCGAGAGACTGGGCGCGGACAACACGCCCAGCGCGGCGATGGCGGCGAAGAGCCGAGTGAGCGGGCGTGTTCCGTGCAGCGACCTGGAGTGTTTCATGGGTGTGGGGCGATCGCGGGGTTGATTTCTTACGGTTGAGACTCTTGCCGGATACTTGCCGTGACTGATCTCCGATGCCAGCGAGAATGAAACGCACAGATCGCCAGATCGCACGGGTGCGCTTTCATCGAAAGAGTGGAAAGAGTGCCTCGAAGCCGCATGTTTCACACCCCGATGGTGCACAGGGCACTCAGACTTCGCAAGACCACTGCTATGCAGGCTAGCCTTCTCGCCACTTTTAGCCACCGCGAAGCCGGAGTTCTCAAGAGAAGTCAGCATGCGGGCTGGGAAAGCAACACCGTTCACCCGATTCCATTGACGGGATGCGGATGTGTGTTACGGTTTCGCCAGTTTAAGCCATGCTGCCTGACGCATTCACGCCTGATTTGGCGGGCGGCCGGCTGGTTTGCCGGCAGCCGGGGAGGGGCGTCTTGGCCGCTGACCGAGAGGGGGGCGGCTTCACGCTGATCGAGTTGCTGGTGGTGATTGCGATCATCGCCATCCTGGCCGGCCTCTTGATGCCGGCACTGGCGCGGGCCAAGGCGAAGTCGCACGTCGTGCACTGCGCCAATGCTCTGCATCAGATCGGGCTGGGGCTGACAATGTACGCCGACGACAACCGGTCCTGTCTGCCGGCGGTGCGGCGAACGGCGTCGTCGTTTACGACGTATTACATGCGGTTGAGCCATACCGAGCATGTCAATCTGGGATTGCTGCTGACCAACCGTTACGTGACGGCTCCGCGCGCGTACTACTGCGCCTCGCGCGAGCGTCGACGCGGGGAGGTCCTGGCCTACAACGTGCCAGACAACGAGTGGGACGCCCCCGAAGTGCGCTCGTCTTTCCCGGCGCGCTTTCTCGAGGTCGACGGCCAACCGATGGAATACAGCGCGGACTGGAAGCTGACCGACTACGCTCAGAAGGTTCTCTATAGTGATTTTGTCGGCGTCGTCGATTTCCAGGGTGGAGGCATCGAGGAGTTCCACATCTACGCGCCGCACGAGGGCAAGGGATACAACCGGCTTTTCGGTGACAGCTCGGTCCGATGGACCCGTCCGGGTCCGCTGACGAGCAAGATTGGATCGACCGCTGCGACGCCCTCCCGCCAGGTCAAGTTCTACGAGGAATTGGACATACTGTGACGCTTGAGGAGGGAGAACAACGCGCGAGCTCGAGGAGGCGAAAAGGACAAAGTCTCAAAGCGGTGTCCTGTTGTGAATGCATGGCTCAGGGAACAAGGCGTCGGGGTGCGGCCCAATCGCCCGTCATTTCCCGGGGCAACTGATACACATCACCGTCCCGATTGCAGAAATAGAGCGAGGACTCAGACGGCTTGCGTCCATGACCGTCCGCCCAGAGGGCGTAGAAATCCGGGTGCGCGTCGACAGGGCGTCGCGCGAAGGTGTGGTTGCGTTCGCTGCCCGACGTGAGTTGCCTGATCATGGTCCAGGAGGCTCCCTGATCGCGGCTGAGCCACATGGCGATCTCGCCGCCCGGGTTGTACGGTTGCGGGCCTGTCTCGGTGGGGGCGATGATCCGCCAGACGCCGTCGGGTTCGATGTAGAGCGATCCCATGTCGTAGTTGTTGTCGGACCGCATGGCCGGGCGGATGATCCACTCGGCGCCGGTCCAGCGGGCGGTGGTCCAGGTACGCGGATCGTTTTTGGGACCGGACTCGTAGCCGCGGCTGGTGAGGACAAGAATGATGGGATGGCCTTCGGAGTCGAACTGAATGTCCTTCATGTAGACGTTGAGGTTGCGGGCACGGTAATCGCACACCAGAGCCGGATTGTCAGGTTCGGTCAGCGGCAGGTTGAGCCGTGTCCCGTCCGCCGTCTGCCAGGTCCGACCGCCGTCGCGCGTCTCGACATAGTAGAGGTTGCTGCGCCAGTTCAGGCCCTTGCCTTGGGGATGGAAGTTGAAGGCGGATCCGGCTCGGCTGGCGGTGACGGCGCTGATCTGGTAGTGCCCCTGCTCGATGGCGGCCAAGCGCTGCCACTCTGACCAGTGGATGCCGTCGGGGCTCGACATGTGACAGATGGTGCGGGCGGCTGGATAACCGTACCGGGTGAAGAAGGCATGGAATCCCTGGCCGGGCAGATGCCAAGCCTGGCAATACGAGAAATTCGTCATGGCGACCGGTTGCCCGGCTTCCAGTCTGGTTGCGGGGACCAATTCGAACGCGTCGATGTCGTAAGGCCGTTTGCTGCGGTGGATATAGGAGGGACGCGACGTGCCGTGCGAGGTCGAGAAGATCCAGATGTGGCCGGCCGCGTCGACGGAGATCACGGGATTGTCATGGGCGTCGCTGGTCCGCTTGTCCAGGAGGAGCGTCGGCCTGGGCACGCGTCCGGTCTGATGGTCGAAGAAGGAGACCATGTGGAGGAGGCGCTGCGGGTTGTCGGCCGGGGCGCCCCCGTAGCAGAAGAAGGTCTTCTGGACCTCGGCGCGATAGACGGCGAAGGGCTGGTGTTTGGCGCAGTATGTGCCGAGCCCGCCGCTGTACTTGTAGACGTACTCGTCGCCGGAAGGCTGGTTCATGTACCAAATACCCCGGTAGCCGTTCTCCTTTCGGTTCAAGGTCACGCCGGGGTCGGCAGGCGCCGCGATGGCCGAGCCGAGAATGAGCGCTGCTACAAGCCCTGACCAGGGCGATGCGGCGCCGGCTCGATTGGACGACTGCGACGGTGTGTGTTTGGAACCGCGAATGCAAGTCAATGCATCCGAACGGAGCGGTGCAAGCGTGCATTTCTCGCCTGTCCCGCTGGCGCGACAGGCGCGCGTTGGTGTCGATTCGAGGTCGGCCTGGGTCGTCACGGACAACAAGAATGGCATGTGTGATTTCATAGAACAGTCGCAAGGTGCTTCGATCCCGATTAGCCCGGATGTTTCAAAGCTTCGCGCAGTCTGACATTCGGGCTCTGGCAAAACCGCGCCCCGAAAGGGAACCGGAAGCATGCTGTCCGTCCTGAGAGCGGTCTGCGATGGGAAGAGTATGTTGCAGTTCTCGATCTCTCGAACCTGGCGCGGTTTTGCTTGTCTAGCCCGCATAGCAGTCCTCTTGCGAAGTCTGAGTGCCCTGTGCACCACCGAGGTGGAATATGCGGGCTAGTTGCGTCGCACCCGATAGAACCGGCTGAATTGGGTGTCCGCGGGATCGGTGCAGGTCTGTGTGTTCTCGGTGCCGGTGACGGACTCGAGCAGCGTCCAGGACGGATCGTCGAGCCGGTCTTTGTATTCGACGACATAGGTTGCCCCGGCGCGCGTGAGGAAGTCGAACCGAAAGCCGACGGCTTCCGAGCGCGGGTTGGTCAGTTCGAGCGATTCCTCGGGCGCTTGGACGAACAGAAGATAGTTGACGGCTGGGGAGTCGCCTGTGTGACAGGCGACGAGACGGACAGTGATCGCGCCGTTCAGATCGAGTTCGGCCGGCAGGCCCTGGCTGTCGTTAAGAGCAGCGAATTGATAACCTTCGGATGGGGCCAGCGTGAACACGCCAAGCGGGAGGGTGCTTTGACCGGGCACGGCGGGATTCGATGTGACGCGTTCGAGGCAGACGCGTCCGCCGCCCGGGGCCTGGGCGCGCACAAAGAGCTGATACAGGCCTGGGGCGAAGGTGCGGGTGTAATTGAACCACTCCCCTGTTGCGAACTGCCAGAGATCGTAGTCGGGCGCACCGCTGGAGGCGTATTTCGAGCGCAGCACATCAACCGAGTAGCGGGTCGTCGTCGAGTCGGTGAACCGATAGATCTGCATCGGGTCGCTCCCGCCAGTGCCGGCCGCCTGGTAATCGACGCCCGCTTGCCCCTGTCGATCGAAATAGCCGAGGCCGCCGCCGATCTCGACGCCGGTGGGCGTGAGGCCTGAGGGGGGCGGATTATCGATGAACTGGCCGCCGCCGAAGTTGTAGTCTTCAGCCTCGATTTCCACGGCATTGACCGGGTTGAACGTGCTGAATTCGAGAGTGCGAACAATTGTGCCCAGAGCGTTCTCGACGCGAATCTCAGCCACGTAGAATGTGTTGAGCTGCAACTGGCGGAACGCGACCTCCCGATCAAGCGGAGTGCCGCCGATTTCGAGTTGCGCGCTCACGTCCTGTCCGTCGAGTTCGAGGCGGATGTTCGACGCTGGGATTTCGGCAAACGACAGGGCGCGGAATCGGATTCCCTGCTCTGCGGGGTGGAAGCTGGCGAGGTTCGCCGGCACGAGGTCGGCGATCTCAGGCGGCGGCGGCGTCAGGTAAACGACGAGATTGTCCACATCGGCAGAATCGCCTGGGATGCCCAACTCGGCCGCGAAGCGGAGTCGACCGAAGAACTCGGTGGCGGGGAATGCCTGCGTCCAGCGCAGGTTTGTGCCTTGGACAACGCCGTCGATCAGCAGATCGAACGTGTGGGCATTGGGGCCGCTGAGGTGGTTGACCAGTTCATACCGATGCCAGGCGTCGTCGAGGCCGGCAATTTCGTTCCACATCCCGCCGGCGTAATAGGCGACCGTGCCGCCGATTTCGCCCCAGGCCAGGTGGCAGGCGCGAAAGTCCTGTCCAGTCCGATTGAGCGAAAGATCGAGCGTGCGTGTGGAAGGCGTACTGACCTTGAGGTCGAAGGCGATTGTCAGAATCCCAGCGTTGAACGGCGTGAAATCGAGCAGATCATGGCTCTCCGAATCCCCCTGGGCTCGCCGCAACACCTTGCCGTAAGCCGGTTCGCCCGACTCGACGATCTGGGCGGGATCACCCGCGTGGCCAGGAATCCAAACGCCGAGTCCGTCGGTCACGTTTCCCAGAGGTCCGACAGGGTAGAGGGTGTTGTTCGCGAAACCGCCGGTGTCGAGCACGGGCGTTTTCTGGACGATGGTGTTGAATTGGATGGTGGCGGCGCCTTCGCCGTACAAGCTGCGCGCCGAGACATTGGCGGCATAGACGGGATTGGGTTCGAGGCCATTGAAGGTAACGAACAGGTTGGTGGGGTCGCCCGTGATGCCAGTTGGGCGCTAACGTCCTGGCCGTCGAGAGCCGAGGGCGACGTCGCCAGGATCGACGGGTTGTTCGGACGACACCTGAAACCCAGGCCGGCGGCGGCGTTGTGGAAAATGGGCGCGACAGCGGGAACGGCGCTGGCGATCACCGGGGGCGGGGCGGGGACTCCGGGGCTGCCGTAACCACCAGATTGTCATAATCGGTACGTCCTGGCCGTGCCGGGCAATGGCGCCAAACCGGATGCGTCCGAAGGCAGTGGTGGGTGGTGGCGGCGCCAGCCAGACCAGATTGCGTCCGATGAGAGCGCCGTCGATCTCGAGGTCGAACGTCGAGCGTCGGGTCCGCTCAGGTAATGGATCATTGCGTAGCGGTGCCATTGTGTCGATCGGCGACCGCCACCAGGCCGAGCCGTCGTAGTAGGAGACCTTGTTGGGATTGGTTCCGAGGCCGAGCATGCTGGCTTCCGATCCCCCTCCGGCCGGAAACAGCACGACGTCAAGTGTCCGAGTGGCCGGCGTCGACACGCGGGCGTCGAAGGCGATGGTGAGGACGCCGGCGGAGATCGGGGCGATGTCCAGGTAGTCGATGTTGCTTCCACCGGTCTGATCGCGGCGCACCACTTTGCCGTGTTGACCGTCGAGGAGATCCTCGACCAGGGCCGGCGTGGCGGCGGGGATCCAGGTGCCGCCGTTGTGAGTGACCGGCTGCAGGGGCCCGAGCGGATAAGCGGCGTCATCGACAAACCCCTCTGAGTCGTACCGCGCGAGTTCGCCGGTGGCCGTGGTGAACTGGACGGTGAGGCTGGTCGGTCCACCGCCGTTTACAGCGCCCAGCACCGCCACGTAGTCGACACCGTTCTGGAGCCCATTGTAGACGACGAAATACTGCCCGGGTTCGCCCGCCTGAACCTCGAGATCTCCGGTCGCGTCGCTGCCATTGATCTCGAGCGTGATGCCCGGGTCCTTCAGCGGCGTTGCGGATCGGACTTCGAACCGCAACCCGGCGACTGCGGGATGAATGGCGTGATTGCCCGGATAGACATTCAGGATCTCGGGGGGCGCGACCAAGGCCGTGTCGGGCGCGATGGCGATGGAATCGAGATGAAAACCCCGCACATCTTCGGCGCCGCTCGACTGCACTCCGAAGTGCAGGATCGTATGCGAGCCTGGGATGGCTGAGAGATCCCGGAACCGGTGAGGCGCGGCGCTGGCGAAGTGCGCGCCGGTGGTCAGATTCGTGATCGCCACGGCAAAAAGCTGGTTGGCCGGATCGACTCGCAGGGAGAGCGCGTAGGCGTCCTGCGGCGCCAACGGGAGCCCGGTATCCACCGCGTTGTTTAGACTGAATGCGCTGTCCCCGGCCAGGTTGTCGAAGATCCAGAACGTGCGGCCCGCGCCCACACCGGACGCATGGGCGCCGCCCGTCGCGAAGAACGCCCAGGACGACGATGCATCGGTGCCCGCCTCCAGCCGCGGTGCATTCCGCCCGAAGAAGTGGACGCGATCGTTGAACGCGGTGAAGCTCGATTCGAACGCCGTCGGGTCCTCGTCCAGGCGGAATCGCCAGGTGATCCGATGCGGCTGTGTGACGTCGACATCGTCGAACGATGTGTATTGTCGCGCCACATTGCGCACGCCGCCACCCGCGTCGGCGCTGAGGTAGGGTGTTCCGTTGTCCAGAGGATTGGCCGTGTCCACCAGGGGGGTGACGGCGGCCGAGTTCGACCAAGCCGCCACCCAGCCATCGCCGGCGGCGCCCGGGTAAGCCCAGTCGTCAAAATCGGAGAAAATGCCGCCGGACACTGGCAGGCCGAATGCGACGCTGAGGACGCCGACGAGGGTGGAGGTGAGGATCCAGCACCGGACAGATGAGCACTTGCGCCTTGGGATCATGATCGAGGTCATACGTCCAACCGGAAGATGGGACAAGTCAAAAATCCGCGAGCGCCCAGTCACCTGAGTCCTCACGCAGCAGGGTGAAAACGTGTCATGTTGGTGAGCGCCGGGTCAGATCGGGGCGACGCCCGCTTCTTTGGTTGCTGGCGATCCGTTGCGGTTGTATGAGCTTCGCAGGCAAAGCACTCATGAATCACCGACGTTGTTTCTTTTACGGGGGGATGGTGGCGCTGGTCGCGCTCGGAGGGGCCCTGCGCGCATCGAGTCCTGCGTTTGTCTGGCTCGAAGGCGAATCGGCCAGGACGGCATTCGAGGTCAACATCGCCGGCTGGGGGCGGCCGCATTTTCTCTCCGCAAGCAACTGGGTGCACGTGAGCGTTGAGGAGGACAAGGTCGAGAGAGGGATTCCGGAGGAGGGCGTTCTGCTCGAATACCCTTTCGAGTGTCCGCAGGCGGGCCGCTACGAGGTGTGGAATCGAATTGGCTTCGAGTTTGTGCGGTCGGTCTTCGAGTGGCGTTTGGACGACGGCGGATGGAGGCGGGTGGACCCGGACGAGTTGACGACTGATTTGATGGAGTTGGCGACCTGGTGCGAGGTGGCGTGGCTGAGGATGGGCGAGGTGGATCTGGCGGCGGGCGGGCACCGGCTGCAATTGCGCCTGCCCAAGGCCAAGGACGATCAGGGCAAATGGCGACGGGTGCTTTACGCGTCGGATGCAATCTGTCTGCACCAAGGGGCATTTCAACCAAACTCGAAATGGAGGCCGGGCGAGTTCGGGCGCGATGCTGCGGACGAGGCAGCGTCGACGGTGGTCTTTCAACTCCCGGAGACAGAGGCGCCACAGCGTGCCCGTGTGGGATTGAGCGGCGTGTGGGAGATTGCGCGCGACGACGAGCAGATGCCCGGCGAAGTCGCCGAGCCGATTCAGGCATTGCCAAGGAACCCGATTTGGCGGGCCATCCCCGTCCCGAGCGACAAGAACCGGACGCGCGAGGATCTTCTGCTTGCGCACCGGGTGTGGTATCGGACGCGCGTCCGGGTTGCGGCTTCGATGGCGGGCCGCACGTTCCACCTCGAGTTTCCCTGCAACAACCTCAACACCACGGTCTACGTGAATGGAGTCTATTGCGGCTTCGGGAAGAACCCGTTTGCGCCGTTCCAGGTCGACGTGACGAAGGGGATCAAGGCTGGCGGGGTGAACGAAATCTGGGTGGGCATTCGTGATGCCTGGTATGGCCGCTCGGCCGATCCGCAGCGGCCCCTGAAACTGCGAAAGACCTTCAACTACCCCATCGGGTTGTTCAGCCAGGGCTTTCAGGACCTCGATTACCCGGTCTGGAACTGCCCGCAATCGGGCATTCTCGCGACGCCGACCTTGGAGGCTGCGGGTGGCGGGGTGTGCGTGGCGGATGTCTTTGTGAAGCCGTCCGTGGCTCGGAAGCGGCTGGAGGCGGACATCGTGTTGAATAACACCACGGCGCAGGCCGCTTCCGGCGAGATTCGCTGGGAAGCCGTCAAAGACGATACCGGCCAGGTGGGCCGCGTGTTCACGCCACAGCCGTTCGAGGTCGCCGCCGGCCAGATCCGAACGATCTCCCTTGGCGAGGCGTGGAGCGATCCGGAGCTTTGGTGGCCCGACGCGCCGTGTCTGTATCGGCTTCGGCTGACTCTGAGCGTGGGCGGCGAATCGGTGGACGTGAGCGAGACGCGGTTTGGGTTTCGGGAATGGCGTTGTGAAGGAACGCAGTTCACGCTGAACGGCGTGGTTTGGCGTCTGTGGGCCGATCTGGTGGGCGAGCGGCGTTCGCCCGAGGATTGGCTCGAGGCCTATCGGCGGACGCATCAGCGCACCATGCGGCTAAGCACGGCGGGTCAGGGCGGTCAGGACTCGCGCTGGCTTGGGCTCGAACCGCGGGAGGCCCTCGAGTTTTGCGACCGCAACGGCGTTGTGGTGCGCCGCAACACCACGCTCGATGGCGAGGCCATTGGCTACCATTTCAGCGAGCGCGATCCCGAGACCCGCGAGCAGCAGGGCGGCTCCGAACTCAAACTCGCGCTGATGAAGAACTGGCGCGACCAATGCGTCGCGCAGGTCCGCGGCGAGCGCAATCATCCGTCGATCCAGATCTGGTCGATCGAGAACGAGTTTGCCTTCATCAATCTGATCAACCTGTTGGGCAATTCGGAGACGATGGATCGGTACGAGGAAGAAATCGCCAAGACGCACGAGGCCGTGATGGCCGTCGATCCGACCCGTTCGGTCATGATCGACGGCGGCGGCGCTCTCAAGAACAACACTCTGGGAGTCGCGGGCGATCACTACGTCGCCACCCTGGACGGGCGCTATCCCGATCTTGCGTATGAGCCGTTTGTCGAGGGAGGCGGGCGCGGGCGCTGGCGCTGGGACCAGGCCCGCCCGCGGTTCATCGGCGAGGACTTCTACGCCACGGGAATCAACCCTGCGGATTACGCGATGTGGGGGGGCGAGGTTGCTTTCCAGGGGAAAGCGGCGGCGCGGGACGCGATTGCCCTTTGTTACCGCATGTTGACCGAGGGCTACCGTTGGGGCGGTCACTTTGCCGCCTGGCACTTCTGGGTCGGCGCCGATGGCGGCCCGGAACAGTGGGGTGCGAGCCCGCCACGCGTCGCCCTGGTGTGTCAGTGGGACTGGACATTTGGCGCAGCGCAAAAGGTGAAGCGCACTTTCGGTTTGTTCAACGACACCCAGTATGCGGAGCCGATGACATTCACGCGCAGGCTCACGGTGGGCGGCAAGGAGGTCCTTGCGCGGTCGTCGATTCACAACGTGGCTCCGGGCACGGCGGAGAAGTTCGATGAAGAACTCGTTCTGCCCCCGGTCGCGTCGAGGCGGGAAGGGGAGTTGAGTTTGACCTTGAGCGTCGGGGGGAAGGAGGTCTATCGCGACACGAAGGCGGTTTCCGTGCTCCCGGCTCGAGGGCCGATCGATCTCGAAGCCGGGACGATTGCGGTCTTCGATCCCGGCGGCGAGAGCGCGGCGTTTCTCGAACGTGCGGGCCAGCCATTCACGGCGGTCCGGTCGCTCGATGCGATTCCCGCCGGCGCGAAGGTGTTGGTCGTGGGGCGCGACGCCATTGACGCAGGGGACAGCGCGTCGACGCGTCTGGCCGTGCTGGCATTCGAAGGGCGCGCGGTGATTGTGCTCGACCAGACGAACCCGCTGAAGTTCCAGGCGATCCCGGCTGAGATGGACTTGGCGCCCCGTGTGAAGAAGAACGAGTTCGGGAGCGCAATTCCCGCAGCCGAGGGACGCACGGCGTTCATCGAGGATGCTTCGCATCCGGCGTTGCTGGGCCTCGAGGACAGGGACTTTTTCACCTGGGGACCGGACCATCGGGTTTTCCGATGCGCCTACGTCAAGCCGACGCGCGGGGCCAAGAGCCTGGTCCAGTGCGGTCCGCGGCTCGAGTATTCGGCACTGGTCGAGGTGCCGGTCGGCCAGGGCGTCCTCTGCCTGAGTCAACTCGATCTGGGCCGCAAGCTTGGGTCGAATCCTGTGGCCCAACACCTATTGCTGAACTTGATTCAGTGGGGCGCGGCCTACACGCTCGAGTTCGCGGGCGTTGCGGTCGCGATCGACGACGCCGAACTGAGCAACGCGCTCGATGCAATTGGTCTTCAATCGACGGAGGTCAGTGACGCGCTGGCCGCCATTCAGGCTTCCGAAAAGACAATTGCGATCGTATCGGGCACGCCCGGGCATCTGAAGGCGCTTGCCGGGCATCTCGATGCGCTCGATCTCTTCTGGCGGCGGGGCGGCACGGTGGTGTTGTGCGGGCTCACCCCGGAGGGGCTTGCCGACTTCAACCGGATCGTGGGTGTCGAGCACGCGATCCGGGCCTTCAAACGCGAGCGCATCACCTTCCCGCCCGTGCGCCATCCGCTCACCGCCGGGCTGACCACAGGCGACATTGTGATGCTTTCGGGGAAGCGGGTTTTTGGCTGGACCGCCGACGAGTATGTCGCCTCGGACGTGTTCAGTCATGTTGTGGATCTGGAGGATGTCGCGTCATTCGCGAAGAGCGATTTCCCCAGTTACGACAACCTCGTCAATGGGTTCGTCGGATCCGACGGCTGGCCGTTGATCATCGACTTCGAGTTTCCCAAAGACGGGCGTCCGTACGAGATCAACCTCGATTTGCCCCGCGAGGAGACCATCGTCGAGTACACGCACGACCCGTCGTTGAACTACAACGCGACGACGAAGATCGCGCTTCTTTTCGATGGCAAGGATCGCGTCGAGTACGACCTCGATTCCAGCGGCGCCGCGCAGACCTTTCGCATCGAGCCGCCGCGTCGGGCGCGTCGGGTGACGCTCCAACTGGTGAGTTGGCTCTCCGATCCGGGCACGCGCCCGCTCATCGGCATCGATAATATCGGTCTGAAGGTGCAGCGTTCGGAGGCCTGGCGCGGTACGGTGCGGCCGATGCTCAATCTGGGCGGGTTGGTCCATTATGCGAAGGGCGAGGGCGGGGTTGTGTTGTGCAACCTCGAGTTCCAGGAGAACGAGTCGGTGCCTGCGAACCGGGCCAAAAAACGCGCGATCCTGGCTGCTGTCCTGCGCAACCTCAAAGCGCCCTTTGCCGGCGGCAAGGCCGTGATTGCCGGCGCAAAGCTCGAGTGCACGCCCATCGACATCCACACCAAGGCGACTACCTACAAGGACGAACGCGGCTGGTTCGGCGACCGGCGGCGCACGCTCAAGGCCCTGCCGGCGGGAGAGCATGAGTTTGGCGGGGTGAGATTCAACATCCACGAGATGCCTACGTCGCCGGTGCCCCAAGTGCTCATGCTTGGGGGCGCGGGTGTGCCGGGCAACCTGCCGGATGCAATCACTGAAATCCCCGTGCATGCGAAGGCCGACGCGCTCTTCTTTCTCCACGCCGCCCGCCTGGACCGCCGCCTGAGCGATCGCGAGCGGGAGGAGAGGCGCCGGTTCGAACTGTGCCGGTACGTGATTCGTTACGAGGACGGCGAAACGGCCGTGGTGCCCGTCTACGCCGAGGTCGATGTCGACCACTTCGTGCAGCGCGAACCCAGGGCCATCCCCGGCGCGCACATTGCCTGGACGGCGCGGTTCGATGACTCTGACGACAGCGCGGTCATCTACGCAAAGCAGTGGAACAACCCGCGGGCGGAGGTCAGGATCAGATCGGTGGATTTGGTCTATGGCGACGACCGGGGGCGGGGCGTGCCTGTGCTGATTGCGCTCACGGCTGTGACGGCGGACTAGTGTGGAAACAGAAAGGCGGCCCCGAGTGTTTCGGGGCCGCCTTGGTTTACAGAGTGAATGACGGAGGTTCTACTGCTTCACGCGGAAGAACTTGCCGGCGCCCACGGGTTCGACCGTGTAGGGCGACGTTGCTCCCGGGACTGTTGTCCAGGGGCCGAGGAGGCTGTCCGCCTGCTCGACGGTGCCAGCGCCGTCCCACGCAATCTGCGGTTTGCCCTCGACGATCCCGATCGAGAGCGTGGGGGCGGTGGCGGAATCGAACGACGAACCGTGGGTTCGGCCGACGTAATGGATGGCATAGGCATCGTAGGCGGTCAGCGTGCGACGCCAGACACCGAGATCATCGATGTCCGCCTCGCCGGTCTCGCCGTACTCGCCCGTGGGGTCCTGTCCGATGTTGAAGACCCCGCTGGTGGTGTCGACACTGGCCAGAGTGGATGCGGAGCGGGTGTCGACCTGCACACCATTGAGGTAGGTGACCACATTGCCCTTGCGGTTGACGGCGTGGACCAAGTGATGCCAGTTGCCATCATTGATGCTTCCGTCGGGTCCGTAGACCTGGGCGATGCCATTGAGGCTGAAGGACCAGCCGCCCAGTTCATACGAGGGCGCGAAGGTGAGGCCGGGGTTGCCGTAGGAGTTGGTGGCGCTGCACAGGACCGGCAGGTCGCCGGGGAGCGCCCCCTGCGGCATCCGCACCCAGTAGGCCACGGAGAAATCGACGTCCGTGCCAAACCGCAGATCGGCGGGCGCGCCGAGTTTGACGTAGTTGTACGTGGAGGTGTCCGTGTCGGTGTTGTAGTGCAAGGCCTGGCCGATCAGGCCGGCCACCATGGCCGGGGCGCCAACGGCGGTTCCGTCGTTGTTGCGGCCCGAAGCGTCCTTGGTGTCGCCGTCGAACTTCATGTGGAGGACCAGGTCTTTGGTGGCGTTCCACGAGGCCGGTTCGGGCGGCAGGACGGTGAGCGTCGCGATTCGGCTGAGGGCTTCGCCGACCGGATTGCTGGCGCGGACGTAGTATTCGTCGGGGCCGCTGGGAGTGCTCGATGCGGTGACGGTGTAGGTGGCGCTGGTGGCGCCTTCGATCGCCGTGCCATTCTTGAACCACTGGTAGGCGATCGGGAAACTGCCGTCGGCCTGAGCCTCGAAGGTCACACTGGCGGACGGGAGCACGGCCTCGGTCACCGGTTCGCGGATAAAGAACGGTTTGGTGCTGGGATAGACGCCGGCCTGATAGTGAGCGAGGATGCGCTCTTCGGTCAGGGCCTTGTCGTAGACCGCCACTTCGTCGATCTGGCCAGTCCAGAACACGTTCTCGCCGCCGACGACGGGGTCATAGGCGCCGATGCGCAGCGGGGTGTTGCGATTGCGCGAGTGATCGATGTAGGCGTTGCCGTCCCAGACGCCGTTGACATAGGTGCGGTGGGCTCCCCCACTCGAGTAAGTGATGACGAAGTGCATCCATTTGCCCGCCTGGGCGCCGCCCACGGCGGAGGAACGCACATTGACTCCGACATCGAGGTCGCCGTAGCCATCGCCGCTGCGCCAGGTGGCGGCGTCTTTCCAAAGCACCACTCCGTATTGGCTTCGGAACGACGACAACGGGGAAAGGAACGTGGTTGTGTCGTCGGTACGCACCCAGCATTCATAGGTGTAATCGCCCATGGCCACCGGGGGCGGATAGGTTTCGCCCCAGGCCTGATCGGTGTGGAGGAAGGTGGCAGCCGTATTATCGTTGCCAACCAAGGCTCCCGGGGCGCCGAGCGTCACCGGTGTCCCGAGCCGATTGGTATAATACCCGTCGAAACGGCCTGTGGCATCGAGCATGAGTTCAGCATCGGCGGGATCGTCCATGCGGAACCAGGCGCGGGGCGTGTCGGCGGCGACCTCGGCATCGTAGGAGCCGGCCGCCGGGGCGGCGATCGCGATGGTGGTCGAGGCGCTGTCGGTGGTGCCGGCAGCGTTGCTCACCGTGACGAGGTAAGTGCCGGCGTCGTCCGCGGTGATGTTGGACAGAACGAAGTCGGGGCCGGTGGCGTTGGCGATCGGCGTGCCATTCTTCTTCCAGGTGTAGGTCAGGCCGCCGCCCATGGCGACCACGCCGAGCTTGATCGTTCCGCCCGGGTAGAGCGTGCGGCTGGCAACGGCGATGTCCTTGTAGAAACTCGGTGTCTCCTGGTTCAGGACATAGAGGCTGGCGGGAGCGCTGACGGCCTGGCCGAAGCTGTTATTGACAGCCACGGTGTAATCGCCGGCGTCCGACGCGGCGAGGCTGGGGATGGTGAGTGAACTCGAAGTCGCGTTGGCGATGGGCGTGCCATTCTTGCGCCAGGCGTAGGTCAGGTCCGGCGTGCCACCCGCATCCACGGTCAGGGTCACGGAGTCACCGGCATAGACCGGGTCGACCGGGGCCACGGGGTCGGCGAAGATCTTGGGAGCCAGGCTGCCGACGGCAGCGGCGTACTGCGTATAGGTCTCGCCGATCGAGAGCGCGCGGTCGAAGATTGCGACCTCGTCCACAGCGCCGACGAATTTGCGTGTGGTTGTGGTGTTGTCGGTCATGGGGTCCATGCCGATATAGGTGCTCCCTTCGAATTCGAGCACGGCATGATTGATGTCATAGCCTTGCCGCGTGATCGGGAGGTAATTCGGGTTGCTGGGCACGAAGAGAACGGCCTTGTTGGGGTGGACGATGAGGGCGACGAAGTTCCACTCGCCGTCGGTCAGGGCCAACTCGCTATTCCAGTTGTAGGTGGCCATGTCGCCGTCCCAGTTGTAGCTGAGGTTCAGGCCGGCGACGGCATCCATCTTGAGGCCGGCTGTGGTGCCGCTGGCGCCGGTGGCCAGGCGGGCGCGGTGGAAGACAATGCCGGCGTGCTCGGCCTGCGCCCCGCTGGGCTTGGCCCAGCACGTAATGGTCACGCCGTTGGTGTTCAGATCGAGAGGGGGAGCCTGGACAAAACCGCCGGTCGTGAACTGAAAGGCCTTGTTGCCCGTCTCGAAACCGGGGCCGGTCGGTCCGGCCACGGCAACGGTCGTGGGGGCGATGATTCTGGCGTCGGCGGCGCTTCCGAGCGTGCCCGCATTGACCGCGAAGGCGTCGCCTGCCTCGCTCAGGCGCCAATACCCGGCGGGCGCGTCGCTCTGAACCAACTGCTGGTAGGGCGTCGCGGGGGCGGCTGCGATGCCGGCCTCGTAGTGGGCGAGGATTCGTTCGGGCGACAGGGCGGTGGTGTAGACGGCGGCCTCATCGATGCTGCCCTGGTAGTTCCAATAACCGGAAACGCCGTCAGCCCTGGCGCCAAAGGTCAAAGGGATGTCGGGATTCGTGTTCCCGCGCGGGGTGGAAGTGAAGACACTGGTCGCGCGCTCGACGCCATTCACGTAGATCTTGATATTCGTCCCGTCGTAGACCCCGACGACGTGGTACCACTGATCGGTGCTCAACTCCATGGTGACGGCCGCGCCGCTCACGGCGGTCAGGCTGCTGTTGTTGTAGTAGCGGAAGAGCCAGCCGTTGCCGCCAGTGAGGGTGGTGTCGCCTTGGTAGAAGAGCCAGCCGTTGCGCTGGGCCGGTGGGCCCGCGATGAACTCGACCGAGGCCGCCGGGCACGCGAGCGCGTTGGTCTGGCCCGGTTTGGCCCAGAACTCGACGCTGATGGCAGTCTCCGAGTTCCACGCTTCGTTATTGGGGATGCGGACGCGGTTGCCTTCGGCGCCCGGCATATAAACGGCGAGGTTCGACGGATCGCTGACAATGGCGCCGGCCACGGCTCGTTCGACGCCGTTCCGGAACTCGCCGTTGCCGGCGGCGCCGACGCTGCCGATGTTCACTGCCTGAAGCGTGAGGGGCGGCGGAGCCGTGGTTTCGTTCAGTCGGTAATACGCGGCGGGTCCCTGTGAAAGGACGGTGCCGGGGTAATCCGCGCGGGCGGATACAACGGCCACCGCCGTCAACAGAGCGGCCCAGGTGATTCTGAGTTTTGGCAGTTTCATTAGTTTCAGTTTTTTGAGTTATTGACTCAACAGCCTACTTTTAGCAGAGACGAGCCGGGCGAATCGAGAGAAAAAGCGGGAGAGAGAATCCAGCAACTTGTCCCTCCGCCAGCGGTTCGGGACCGCGCACGGGCAACGTCGTGTTTCTTCTGCAGAATGTCACAAGTCGCGCCGCGTGTGGGCACCCGGCCCGATCAACATCGATGTCTGCTCCGCTGGCCGGGTCGCATGACCCGGCGCCTGTGCGGTTCCCCATGTCAGACTCGGATCGGGGGAGGGGCGGGGGCAGGTTTCAGGCCGCGGGCGCGAACTGGCGCAGGTACTTCACGGCCACACGGAGGTCCTTGGGCCATGGGGAGACAATCTCGATGTTTTCCCCGGTCACCGGATGAGGGAGATTGAGGCTTGCCGCGTGGAGCGCCACGCGCCCCATGAGGGGACGCTCCTGACGGCCTGCTTTCAACCGATAGGCGCGCTTGAGGCGCGAGAGCCAGAGCGGCTGGCCGCCGTAGAGTGAATCGCCGACAATGGGCAGGCGTTGCGACCGCAAATGCGCGCGGATTTGATGGCTGCGGTTGGTGTGCGGGCAGCACCGCAAGAGGGTGTAACCCGCAAATGATTCCTCGACCTGGCAGGCCGTGATCGATTTCTTGCCTCGTTGGGCGTCCACGCGCATTCGCCCCGGCTGGCGGGGATCGGGAGCCAGCTTTGCGACGATATCGAACGCCGCCTTGGCTGGGGCGCGCTGGACCAGGGCGACGAAGCTTTTGGCCGGCGTTCCGCTGCCAAAGTGATTGGCCAGTGTGATCAGAACCTGCTTGCTCTTGGCGAGGAGGAGCACGCCAGACGTTTCGGCATCGAGCCGATCCGCATGGGCGAGGTAGCCGAGACCGCGCGCTCGCGCCCATGAAGCGCCTGCTCGAATGCCAGCATGGAGCAGGGCCATCAGGTTGGGTCGGACCGGTTCATTCCGGTCGGGCGAGGTGAGGAGTCCGGCCGGTTTGTCGAGCGCCAGCAGGGAATCGTCTTCGAAGAGGACCGGGATTTCCCAGAACTCGTGGGTGGACCGCGATGAGAGCTTGATTGGACTGGTCATGCGAGACGGCTAATCCGTCTCCTCTTTGGCCAAGCCGGTATCGATGCGACTTTGTTCGACCTGTTTGCGGAACCAGTCGTTGAAGGCCTGGTATTCCGAGGTTTGCCGCAGCTTGGCCAGGTATCCGGGCAGATCTTCCTTGAGTTCAGCGTCGGTGACTGGCACCCGTTCCTTGACATAAAGGACCAGACCGCCATCGCGTGTGCTGATTGCGTCGGTTGGCTTGCCGGCATCGAGCGTGCGCACCGCCCGGCGCGCCTGGTTCAGATCGACGCGACGATCCCAATCGGGGACGGGGCCCGAGGCGACTCCGAACTTGGGCAGGGCGATTGGAGTCAAACCCGCCTCGGCGTGAATGGCCGCCCAGGTCTTGCCCTGCGCCAATCCATTGGTCAGTTGATTCACGAAATTGGTGCAGGCCTCGCGGGCGAGCCGCGCAGCCTGGTCCTGGATGAACTCCTGTTCGACGCGCGTCCGAATGTCTTCCAACGCGGGGACTTGGCTCGGGATGCGTTGCTTGAGCGCAATCAGGTAAACCGCGTCTTCGCCGCGGATGGGGGAGAGTGAGACGGGGTCTTCGGGTGTCAGCTTGAAAGCCATGCTGACGAAATTCTCGCGCACTCGAAGCCCGTGCGGGGACTCGGTCTCGGCGAAGGGTTCGGTGACGGCCGTGACCAAGCCTTTTTCGGCCGCTTGGGCGACGAGGGTGTCGGCGGTCAGATTGGTCACAGTCTCGAACGTGGTGGCAAAGAGGGCGGCTGCCTTGTGGGCCTCGGCGAGGGCTTGCTGGCGCTGGGTCTGGTTGCGGATTCGTTCTTTGGCCGCCTCGGGTGCCATGACCTGGCCGTTGGTGTCGACGAAGGCGTTGGGATTGCTCGACAGGTAGATGCGCTCGATCTCGGCGGCCAGGTTTGTGCGCCGCGCCAGGGCGGCCTCGGCCTGCGTCAGGTAATTCGTCACGTCGAAGCGGAGGTAGTGCAACTGGACGCGGTCAGGGGTACGATAGACGCTCAGTCGATTCGAATAGAACTGGCCGATGGCCGCGGGATCCAACTGGACGCTGGCGATGTGATTCGACGCGGGAAAGACCACAGCCTCCGCGACGATCTTCTCGTTTTCCTCCTGAAACAGCTCGGTCGCCTGGCGCGGCGTGATCAGCTTGCCCGGAAGTCCTGCAACCTCGGCCAGGTGGTTGATGCCGATATCGCGGCGGATGAAGCCCTGGAGAGCCTCTTCAGACACCCCGTGGCGTTGGCGGAGTTCGGCGACGAAGTTGTCGTATTTCGCCTTGGCCGTGGCTGGCTGGTCGCCGCCGAAATTGTCGATGATCCACTGGGCCACCGCCGATTCGCTCACCTGGATGTTCAGGGCATCGAGCCGATCGATCAGGACCAGGCGGTTCTGCGTCTCCTGTCCGACATTGAAGCCCATCCGCCGCGCGTCCGCATCGTCCGGCCATGAGCCGAACCTCAGGAAGTAAGAAAGGCGGACATCGCCGAGCGCATCGATGTACTGCTGTCGGGAGATCGGGCGCCCGTTGAGCGTCCCGAACTGCGATCGCCCGCCGCCTCCCCCGCGGCCCTGTCCGGCCGTGGGCGTGAAGTAAATGACAAAGCTGACGATGACTGCGGCGATAATGAAGCCCCACAGCCAGGTCTGATGTTTACGAATCGTGGCAAACATAGGTCAAAGCAAGGGGGCAACGTACCCGCCGCGCAAGCCAACGGTCAAACGCAAAAGCAATCCGCGAATCTGCTTGACGCTCCCCGGCGAGCATTCTACCGATGCCGCCGACAATCACCAGCCGTGTTGTTGCCGACTGAATTCATGAATCCGATCGCTGACCGTTGCTCTCTCGCCTTGTGTGCCGGCCTGATGCTCGCCGGGCCGTTCGCCCAGCCGATCGTGGCGGGCGAGGCCGTCCCCCTGCCGAAACTGCGCGCCGTGCCGTTCACCGACGTTGTCATTGCCGACGCGTTCTGGGCGCCGCGGCGTGCGACCAACCGCCTTGCCTCGATCCCCGTCAACCTGGCCATGCTCGAGAAATCCGGCAATCTCCGGAACTTCGAACTGGCGGGTGCCGGGGCGACGAACGGGTACACGGGCCCCGTGTTCATGGACTCGGACCTTTACAAGGCACTCGAAGCCGCGTCCTGTTCCCTGGCCACGGACCCCGACCCCGAATTGGCGCGGCGGCTCGACGGCATCATCGCCACCATTGCCGCGGCCCAGCAACCGGATGGTTATCTCAACACGTATTTCACGGTGAAGGAGCCGGATCGCCGGTGGGCGAATCTTCGGGATTGGCACGAGTTGTACTGTGCCGGCCACCTGTTCGAGGCCGCCGTCGCCCATTTCCAGGCCACCGGCAAGCGCGACCTGCTCGATGTCGCCATCCGATTCGCGGATCACATCGATGGCCTGTTCGGAGAGGGCCCGGGCAAACGGATGGGATACCCGGGCCATCCTGAAATCGAGCTCGCACTGGTCAAGCTCTGGCGCGTGACGGGAGAGCGCCGCTATTTCAATCTCGCCAGATTTTTCGTCGAGAACCGGGGACGGCGCTTTTTTGCCGAGGAGCACAAGACGCCCCTCGACCGCTATGACGGCACATACTGGCAGGACGACGTGCCGATCCTCGAACACCGGAACATCAAGGGCCACGCCGTCCGGGCGGCCTACCTCATGAGCGGCGCCACCGATGTGGCCGCCGAGACATCGGATCCGGGTCTCCTGCGCATGCTGGGGCGCGTCTGGCGCAACACAAGCCAGAAGAACATGTACCTGACCGGCGGCATTGGCCCTTCGAGTCATAACGAAGGGTTCACCACCGACTACGACCTGCCCAACGCGACGGCGTACCAGGAGACCTGTGCATCGGTGGCACTGGCGCAGTGGAATCATCGGTTGGCCCTGCTTTATGGCGACGCCCGATACGCCGATGTTTTCGAGCGTTCGCTCTACAACGGCGTGTTGGCGGGGGTCTCGCTCGATGGGACCCTCTTTTTCTACGTCAACCCTCTCGCCAGCTCCGGCGCCCACCACCGATCACCGTGGTTCGGTTGCGCCTGTTGCCCGCCGAATGTGGCCCGGACGTTGGCCTCACTGGGCGGCTATGCCTATGCCGCGTCCGATCAGTCGCTCTGGGTGAATCTCTACATTCAGGGATCCGCCAAAGCGACCGTCGGGGGCGGCCCGGTCAAACTCGATGTGGCGACCGAGTATCCGTGGGAAGGGCGGGTCACGCTGCGTCCGGAACTCCCTTCGCCCAGCCGCTTCGAGCTGCGGCTGCGGGTGCCAGGATGGTGCGAGGGTGCAACCATTGCGGTCAATCAGCAGCCGGTGACGCCCTTGACCATCGAGAGGGGCTATGCCGTTTTGGCGCGCGAGTGGCGGACCGGCGACACGGTCGATCTGAACCTGCCGATGCCCGTCCAGCGCATGGTGGCGCATCCGCTGGTGAAGGAAAACCGGGGTCTGGTCGCCCTCCAGCGGGGACCGCTGGTCTATTGCTTCGAGGCCTGCGATCAGACCGAGTCGCTCGACTCGATTTGCGTCCCCGTCTCCGCAGAACTGGCAACCGTCCGTGCCCCGCACCTCCCGGGGGGCGTTGTCGGGCTGCAGGGCGCGGGCGAGATCGCCCCGGATCGGGTCTGGACCGGCCATCTCTACCAGCCCTCCGTGCCGACCCGACGGGTGCCTGTCACCGCAATCCCGTACTTCGCATGGGACAATCGGGCTGCGGGCGCGATGCGGGTCTGGCTTCCAATCGTCCCGCCCGTGCCTCTCGCCGGCGGACTCGAGACCCAGGCTGCCGTCACCGTCTCGTTCGCCAACAGCAACAGCCAGCCGCAGGGGATCAATGACGGGCTCGAACCGAAGAAATCGGACGAACAGCCGCCGGCCCTTTGCCATTGGTGGCCCCACAAAAACCAGACCGAATGGGCCCAGTACACCTGGAAACAGCCGGTCAGCGTCGCCGGCGCCCGCGTCTACTGGTTCGACGACACCGGACGCGGCGCCTGCCGGGTTCCCGCCTCCTGGCGGATCGAGCGCCTCGACGGCGAGCAGTGGAGGTCCGTGGCCGGGGTTTCGGAATACCCGATCCAACTCGATGGCTGGTGCGCCGTCAGTTTCGAGCCGGTCACGACCACCGCGTTGCGCCTCGTCGTTCAACTCCAGGAACAATGGGCCGCAGGGGTCCACGAGTGGCAAGTGATCCCTGCCGAAGAGGACTGATCGGACCCTCGTGCAGCGGGCTCATCCCCCTCTTTGATCGGGGGGCAGGGCCCGTCGCCGCCAAACACCGTCTTGGTGTGTCCGTCGCAGAGCACGGGCCCCGGTGCCCTCGCCGGGCGACAGAACACCGGCACCAACCAGAGGCGCCGCAAGGCCGGTCCCGAGTGACTTTCGAGTGTCGTCGGCGATTCTGCTTCGCCATGATGGCGCCGATGACTCGCCTTCGCTTACACCTCGAGCGTTTGTTCATTTCTCACGCCCATCGTTTTGCCGGTTGCCTGGCCGTCGGCCTGATGTTGACCGCTTTGGGCCAACACGATCACCCCGCTGCCGGCCTCCCGCCGGTCCCAGTCTCGGGCTTGGCTTATACCAACGCCTTTTTCCCCGGCGCGACCTACCGGGCTGACGTGCCCGCCCAGGAGAGCCTGATCGGATTTGCCGCCGGGGAACGCGCCAGCACCGCCGCCGAAATCGAACGCTGCCTCAAAGCCTGGAATGCTGCTGCACCCGATCGGACGCGCCTGGTCGAGTACGCCCGCAGCCGCGAGAACCGCCCGCTCCATTACTTGCTGGTGACGGCCCCTGCCAACCTTGCCCGGCTCGACCAGATCCAATCGGGCCTGGCGCGTCTTGGCGATCCGCGCGGCCTGAGCGAGGTGGACGCGCGCGGCTTGATCGACACTCTGCCGGCAGTTGCCTGGCTCGCGCACACGATTCACGGCGACGAGACCGAGGGCTCGGACGCGGCGTTGGCGCTCGCTTATCACCTGGTCGCGGCGGAGGACTCGACGACAGCGCAACTGCTGGCCAACCTCGTGATCATCATCGATCCGCTGATGAATCCGGACGGACGCGATCGGTTCGTGAAGATGATCGCCGAACACCGCGGCGCCCTGCCGAACCTCGACGATCAATCGCTGGTCCACGAAGGATACTGGCCCTACGGGCGCGGGAACCACTACCTGTTCGACCTGAACCGGGATTGGGCTCTGGGGGTGCACCCCGAGACCCGCGGCCGGATTCGCGAGGTCAGCCGCTGGAATCCCCAGTTGTTTGTCGACGCCCATGGCATGGGATCCCAGGCAACCCACCTGTTCTCGCCCCCGCGCGAGCCCGTCAACCCCAACATTCCCGCGGGCCGGGCGGAGTGGGGACTGCTCTTTGCCCGAGAACAAGCCCGCGCCATGGATCGGATTCCATTCCTCTACTACACGGGCGAGTGGCACGAGGAGTGGTATCCGGGGTATTCCGACGGCTGGAGTTCGTGCCGTGGCGCCGTGGGAATTCTCTACGAGCAGGCGCGCGTGGCGGAAGACGGGGTGCGTCGCCCCGGCGGACGCCTTCTCAGTTACAGGGAATCCGTCCACCACCACATCGTGGGGGCGATGGCCAACCTGAGAACCCTCGAACGCAATGCCCGGCAGCTCCGCGAGTACCTTTATCAAACCCGCAAGGCGGCCCTGGATCCCGGCAGCCCATACGGCCAGCGCACGTTCGCCATCCTGCCCACCGCCAACCAGAGCCGGCTGGCGGCTCTCGTCGATCTGCTCCGGCTCCAAGGCATCGAACTTCACCAGGCGACCGCTGAAATCAGCGCGCCGCGCGCCCTGGATCAGTTGGGGCGGGAACGGCAGAATTGCGCACTGCCTGCCGGAACGCTCCTGATCCCCAACCGCCAACCGCTGGCCCATCTCGTCAGCGCCCTGCTCGAATTCGATCCGCACTTCAAACCTGAGACGCTCGCCGAGGAGCGCAAGGAGCTTCTGCGTTTTGGCCGGTCTCGCATCTATGACACCACGGCGTGGAATCTGACCATGCTCTTTGGGCTCGAAGCGTTCACGCTCCCGACCGACCTGCCCGAAGGCACGAAGCCATTTGAGTCGCCATCGAAGCCCGCCCCCATCCTCGGGGAGGTCGATGCGCCGGTTGCGTTCGTCTTCGACGGGGCCGACGATCATGCGGTGACCGCCGCCGCCCGCCTGATGGAGCGGGGGATTGAGGTCCGCGCATCCGACAAATCCTTTCGCTTGGACGACCGCGATTTCGCCCGCGGTTCGATCGTTGTGACTCGACTGGACAACCGCGACTTCAGCGGCAACTGGCGCGAGATGATCGAGCGCACGGCCGTCGAACTGGGCCTCCCGGCCGTGGGGCTCGCAACCGGCCTGGGCGAGGGCGATCTTCCGGATCTTGGCGGCCGCCACTTCCGCCGCCTCGAACCGCCGCGCGTTGGCGTGCTGGCGCGGGGCCGATTCAGTTCGACCGACTACGGCTCGATCTGGCAGGCGATTGACCAACAGCTCGGGATCCGCCACAGCCACCTCGAAATCGATGGCAACCCCGGCGACCTCACCCGCTACAATGTCCTGATCGTTCCGGAAACGTGGTCCGCCCTGCCGACGGGTCTGCTCGACAGTCTGAAGGAGTGGGTGCGCGGGGGCGGAACCCTGATCGTCGTCGCGGCCTCGGTCAACGCCTTTGTCGCCCCGAAAGCCGAGTTCAGCAAAGCCAGACTGTTGGGCGATGTCCTCGACAGGCTTCCCGACTACGAATTGGCGATTCTGCGCGAATGGGAGGGCTGGACCGGCGTTGTCCCGCCTCTGGACAAGATCTGGCGGCACATGGCCAAGCCCGATCTCGAGTACCCTTGGCAAACGGTCAAGGGGGCGCATCCCGATGAAAAGGAACTCAAGAAACGCGAGGCCTGGCAGTCGCTCTTCATGCCCCAAGGAGCCTTTCTCGCCGCCAGGGTCGACACCGACCACTGGCTCACAGCCGGTTGCGGCGAGATGCTGCCGATTCTGGCGGACACCCAACCCGTCCTGATGGCAGCCGAGGGCGTCGAAGCCCCGGTGCGGTACGGTCACTGGGTAGCGGCCCGCCCTGTGAAGAACGCGTCCGCCGACGCTGGGACTGGGGAGCGACGGAGTCGATCCGATCCGTCCGATCCGTCCGATCCGCAAGCCAAGGCAACGAAAGACAGCGACAAGAAAGAGGGAAAGGAGCCCGCCCGACTCGGCTGGTGCGCGCCACCGCCCGGCACGGAGACCTATCTCCGCATGAGCGGCTTGCTCTGGCCCGAGGCGGCCCATCGCCTGGCCAACTCCGCCTGCGTCACCCGGGAACGCCTTGGGCGCGGCCAGGTGATTCTCTTCTCGACTTCGCCGACTTTCCGCGGCGCGACCCGCGGCCCGCTGAGGATCTTCCTCAACGCTGTGGTCTGCGGCCCCGGTTGGGGCGCGAGCCAGCCTATCGTCCCTTAGCCCGCATATTTCACACCCCCATGGTGCACAGGGCACTGAGACTTCGCAAGAGGACTGCTATGCGGGCTAGAGAAGCAAAACCGCGCCAGGTTCGAGAGATAGAGAACTGCATCACACTGTTCCCATGAGAGACCATTCTCAGGACCGACAGAATGCTCCCGGTTCCCTTTCTGGGCGCGGTTTTGCCACAGCCCGGATGTCAGACTCCGCGGAGCTTTGTGAAACATCCGGGTTAGGGTCTGTGCGCCCCCTGGCGTTGTTGGATGCGCGTGAGGGCCCAGGAGGCGTGTTCGGCGATGAGAGGCTCGGGATCGCGCGCGGCGCATTCGAGGGCGGGGAGAGCAACCGCGGTTCCAATGTTGCCAAGGGCGACGCAGACATTGCGCAGAAGGCCGCGCCGCTTCGCTCGAGCGAGCGGCGTGTCGGCGAAACGGCTTCGGAATCCGGAGTCGTCGAGCCGGAGCAACTCGAGGAGATCGGGTTCAGCCAGGTCGGGGCGAGCGTGTTTGCGCATCAGAGATCCGGCCTGGGCAAAGCGGTTCCAGGGACACACCGACAGGCAATCGTCGCAACCGAAGATGCGGTTCCCGATGGCGGGACGCACCTCGGCGGGAATGGGGCCTTTGAGTTCGATGGTCAAATACGCGATGCAGAGCCGGGCATCGAGTTCGAACGGGGCGATCAAGGCGCACGTGGGGCAGGCCTCGAGACACCGCGCGCAGGTACCGCAGCGATTGGCCTGAGGCGGGTCCGGCTCGAGTTCAAGCGTGGTGAGGATCTCGGCCAGAAAGAACCAATTGCCGAGCTGGCGGCTGACGAGGTTGGTGTGCTTGCCGATGAAGCCGATTCCAGCCCGCTGCGCCAGATCCCGTTCGAGCACGGGGCCGGCATCGACGCACGCCATCGAGCGGGGGGCGGGGTGATCGAGCGTGGCGATGAAGGCAGCCAGTTGCTCGATGCGTTGGGCGAGGACGTCATGGTAATCGGCGTGGCGCGCGTAGCGGGCGACGAGGCCGCGGAGTTGCGGTGACGCCCGGGCAGACGGCGGGGCCGGGGCCTGCCAGTAACTCGCCGCGAGCGTGACGACGCTGCGGGCTCCGGGCAGCAGGATCCGGGGATCGGCGCGTTGGGCGGCGGTCCGGAGCAAATAGGCCATCGTCCCGTGCCGACCGGCCTCGAGCCAGGCTATGAATCGGGGGGCATGGGGGGGCGGATCGGCGCTGGTAACGCGGCAGGCGTCGAACCCGAGTTGGCGGGCACGCTGGCAGAGGGCAGCTTTCATCTGCGCCGCGCCGAGCGCCTGGCTGAGGCGAATTCGCGGAGGACGTGGCCGATCACGTCACGGAGCTGACGCGGGCCGGTGTTCACGAGGACGTCGGCCTGCCGGTAGAACGGCTCGCGGCGGGCGAGGAGTTCGCGAATATGCGCCCGGGGGTTGGGAACTTGGAGGAGCGGGCGATGGGAATGGTGGCGGACGCGTTCCCAGATCACGTCCGCGGTTGTCCAGAGGCAGACGACCAGGGCGTGGCGTTTGAGGCTGACGAGGTGATCGAGATTGGCTCCGAGGCCGCCCCCCGTGGCGATCACGGTCCGGTCGCACTGGGCGAGATCCTCGACCACCTGGCGCTCGAGTTCGCGAAAAACCTCCTCGCCCTCCTGCGCGAACATGTCCGCGACGGACTTGTGCGCGCGCGCCTCGATGAGCCGATCCGTGTCGACGAAGTCGAAGCCGAGCTGATACGCGGCGGCGTGGCCGACGGTGGACTTGCCGGTGCCCATGAAACCGATGAGCGCCAGATTCCGGATCGTGCGATCAGGATTCATCGGCGCGGCAAGAGGGGACCACGTGCCTGTCGGGTGCGAGGCGTGCGGCGGGCCTGCCAGACTTGCAGCACGCCTTCGAGCGTCAGGCGGGGCGCGACCGCCATGATCTCCGGCAGGCTGCGCGCCATGAGCCGGGCGTAGCCGCCGGTGGCCACGACTGGCGGGCGGGAGCAGCCCAATTCGCGCCGCACTTCGGCGACCAGCGTGCGGATCAGACCGCGGTAACCGAGCACGGCGCCGATCCGCATGGCCTCGGCGGTGCTGCGTCCGATGGCCTTGCGCACCTCGCGGATTCGAACGCGCGGCAGCAACGCGGTCTTTTCGTGGAGGTAATCGGTGAGGGCGGCCAACCCCGGGGCGATGATGCCGCCGACATAGTCGCCGGACTCATTGACAACGTCGAGGGTGACCGCCGTGCCAAAATCGAGAACCAGCACCGGGGCGCCGTATCGGCGGCGCGCAGCCACCGCGTTGGCGAGGCGGTCCGGCCCGATCGATGCGGGATGGGGATAGTCGATCCCCAGACCGCGCACGGTGCGATGCGTGAGTTCGAAGGGTTCGATGCCCCAGGCGGCCGACAACGCGCGGCGCACGCGTGGGGTGGCGCGAGGCACGACGCTGCAGAGAGCCGCCCCTTCCAGAGGGCGGCTCCCGACCCATCGGGCGGCGGCCCTGGCCGCAGTGCCGTCAAACCACCCGGATGTCGCCACGTCGAGACTTCGGTCGATTCGCCGCGCCGTGGCGAGCCCCAGGTGCGTGTGGGTGTTCCCGATGTCGAGGACGAGGATCATTTGGCGAGCGTGACGTCGCCGCCGGTAATCCGTTCGAGGCGGCCGTGCTCGGTCCGCACCAACAGCGCGCCTTCGGAATCGAGCGATTCGGCTCGCCCGCGAATGCGCCGGGAGCCGAGCAGAATGGTGACATCGCGGCCCAGGGTGGTGCAGAGCTGCTCCCACTCGGCGGCGAGCCCCTCGAATTGCCCCTCCTTGAGCCGGAGGTAATCGCGATCAAGCGCGCGCAGGACAGTGACAGCCAATTCGGCCCGGTCGAAGGGGTGGCCGGCTTCGGCGCGCAGCGACGTGGCGATGCGCCGAAGGTCCGGCGGAAAGTCGCCAGCCGCCTGGTTCACGTCCAGCCCGATGCCGAGCACGACATGCCGGACGCGATCGAGTTCGGCGGTGAGTTCCGTCAGGATGCCGGCCACTTTGCGTCCGCCCACAAGGATGTCGTTGGGCCATTTCACTTCCAGCGTGAAATCGGTCTGCTCCCGAATCGCGCGCGCCAGCGCGGTGGCCGCCATGATCGTGAGCTGAGTGGCTTCGTGCGGACGCAGCACGGGGCGGAGCAGGATCGAGAACCAGAGTCCGGCCCCGCGGGGCGAGACCCAGCGGCGTCCGAGGCGACCGCGCCCTTTGGTTTGAGACTCGGCGAACACCACGACGCCTTCCCTGACGCCGTCGCGGGCGAGCTTCTCGATGATGTCGTTGGTGGATGTGGTCTCCCGGAAGACACGGATGTCGCGACCGATCACTCGAGTCTTGCCGAGGCGCGACAGCAGATCATCCGCGTGCAGAACGTCGGGCGTGCTCAGGAGGCGGTAGCCGCCGTGCGGGCTGGCCGTGATCTCGTAGCCCAACGCCCGCAAATCCTCGATGCGCGCCCACACGGCCGCGCGGCTGACTCCCAGACGCTGCGCCAGCTCGGCCCCGGAGAGCGAACCGGCGCCGGAGCAGCGCAACGCGGTCAGAATCTCGGCGTCAATGTTCATCGGGAGCCTGTCCTCGGATCCCGATGCGCGGCGGCGAAATCCAGCGCCAGATCGACCGCCCGCGCCGAGTGAGTCAGCGCGCCAACGGAGACGAAGTCGACCCCGGTTGCGGCCACGGCGCGCACCGACACCAGGTCGATGCCGCCGCTGGCCTCGGTCAGGGCCCTGCCGGCGACCAGAGTCAGGGCGCGACGCATCCGCCGCGGGGACATGTTATCGAGAAGGATAATATCGGCGCCGGCATCCACAGCCTGTTTGACCTGGGCGAGGGTGTCGGCTTCGACCTCGATCTTGAGCCGCGGATACCGCCGCCGGGCCCGCATGACAGCGGCGGCGATGGGATTGGGTTGTTCGCCGGCCAGAGCGGCAAGGTGGTTGTCCTTGATCAGCACAAGATCGTCGAGTCCCTGGCGGTGGTTGAGTCCGCCACCGCACGCGACGGCGTACTTCTCGAAGCGGCGCCATCCGGGTGTGGTCTTGCGGGTATCGAGGATGCGCGCGCGCGTGCCGGCGATGGCGGCCACGTAGCGGGAGGTGAGCGTCGCAACGCCCGAGAGCCGCTGCAGGAAGTTCAGGGCGACCCGCTCGGCAGTCAGCAGCGCCCGGGCGGGGCCTTCCAGGCGCATCACCGGCCGGCCTGCCCCGATGCGATCCCCGTCGGCTGCGAGCGGTTGGATGCGAGTTCTGGGCGAAAGGCACCGGAAGGTCGCCGCGGCGATGCCCAAGCCGGCGAGCACCAACTGCTCACGGGCAACCACATGCGCCTGGGCGCGGGCGCCGGCCGGGACGGTTGCCAGCGTTGTGGCATCGCCTTGCCCAACGTCTTCGGTCAAGGCCCGCCGCACCGCCGCCCGGATTTCCTGGGGTGAAAGTGCGATCACCCATGCATCATCCCCCAGGACGGGCCCAGGATGAAGGCAAAAAAGCGGGAGACCCGCGGCACCAGTGGATCAGCGGGTCTCCGGCTCCGCCGCGGTCACAACTCCATGAAACATGCAGGCGCGTTTGCATTTCTCCCGTTTTGAGACACTGTAGCCCGCACTGGCTCGGGTTTCGGAGTCTTCCGCTTCGCGGCGGTCAGGACACGATGAAGCCTGCGGGCCAGCCCTGATGGCCAGAACGAGCTATGGACGTGCTATACCTGATCGGCGTGCTTGCCGCGTGGTTTGTGTTGATGAAGTGGGTGTTGCCGCGATTCGGCCTCCGCACCTGAATGTCGGACAGTTGCTCGGTCGAGCAACACCGCAAACACCCCGAATCCGCCCGCCGCGAATCCGCACCCCCGGAATCGGACAAGGACGTTTGAGTCCCCGGCGCCGGGACGGCGTCGGGCTCACCAGGCTACCGGGATCTTCTTGGTTTTGCCGAAGCGGTCCTTGAAGATCAGGTGGTGCTGGGTGTGACCGTATTCGTGGACGAGCTTGGTGATTTTCACGTCGTAGCAGCAGTACTCGGCGATCTCGATCAGCTTGCCTTCCCGAAACCACCGGATGGCCTGCATGCCGTCGCTCGTCTTTTCGACGCCCAAGGTAGCCGTGGCAATCGAATCGAGTGAGAGCCGATGCGGCAGCGTTTTCTGCAGCTCGACCAGCATATCGAGCGTTGGGATTTGGGATGGATCGAAGAACGGAGAATGGCCGGCCAGGACCTCGTAGTCGAACCGCAGGATATTGAATCCGACAACACGGTCGGCCCGGCGCAACTCCTCGATCAGGTCGTTGACGCGGGATTCGGGGTAGATCTGGTAGGTCCCGCGGGCGGTGCTGAAGGTGACACCGACGCTCATGCGCATGTCGCGGATCTTGTTCCAGCCGCCGACCTCCTCGGCGGACTTCTGCGTTTCAAGATCGAAGTAGACGATGTTGCTCACAGGCTGGGTCTGGCTTAGCAGGGAGTGCGTCGCTGCTCAATGCCGGAGTTGATCGAAGGACAGTTCACCGCGGCCGGCGGCGGCCCGAGGCCGGCCGGGCCTGCCAGGACGCAGCCCGCTCGCCTTCCCAGATGCGTTCGAGAGGCTGACGTGGCCGCACGCAATCAGCCCGATGCTCGCTGACCAGAATCTCCGGGGGAAACGGCCGGCTGTTGTAATTCGACCCCATGACCGCGCCATAGGCCCCGGCGCTGAACAACGCCAGGTATTCGCCTTCGTCCACCGTCGGCAAGAGCCGGTCGCGGCAAAAGAAATCGCCCGACTCGCAGATCGGTCCCACCACGTCAAACAAGGCCTGCACTCCGCAGCGGCAGCGGAGCGGGAGGATCTCGTGATACGCGTCGTAGAATGCCGGACGCACCAGGTCGTTCATGGCGGCGTCGACAATGAGAAACCGTTTCTCGCCTGTCTTCTTCACGTACTCGATGCGAGTGACAAGGATGCCCGCGTTGCCGACGAGAAACCGGCCGGGCTCGACCAGGATCTTCAGACCCAGCGGACGCAGCAGGGGGACGAGCTTCGATGCGTACGTGGCGGGGGTGAGCAGTCCTTTGGCCGCGGGCGTCACCCACCAGTCGGGCTGGCCGCTGGCCAGAGCGGATTCGTAGACGATGCCAATCCCGCCGCCGATGCTGAAGAACTCGATTCCGTATTTCTCCGCCAGCGTGGCGGCCAAAGGCGCGACCCGGCGCACCGCCGACTCGAACGGTTTCACCTCGGTCAGTTGGGATCCGATGTGCATTTGGATGCCCCGAAGCCGCAGATGCTTGAGCCGGGCGGCGCGCTGGTAGAGCGGCAGAACGCTCTCGAAAGCGATCCCAAACTTGTTCTCGTAGGTGCCCGTGGTGATTTTGGCATGGGTCTGGGCGTCGACATTCGGGTTGACGCGCACGGCCACAGGCGCCCGTTTCCTGAGCCGAGCCGCAACCCGGTCGATTCGCGCCAACTCGGCCTCGCTCTCGACGTTGAACGCATAGATCCCGCGGCGCAGGGCCAGGGCGATTTCGGCCTCCGTCTTGCCGACACCGGCAAAGACGCATCGCGCCGGGTTGCCGCCCGCCGCTATGACACGCTCGAGTTCGCCCGCGCTGACGATGTCGAAACCCGATCCGAGGTCGGCGAAGGTCCTCAAGACGGCGAGGTTCGAGTTTGCCTTGACGGCGTAGCAAATGAGGTTGTCCAGCGGGGCCAACACCGCATCGAGGCGTCCGTAATGGTCTTCCAGAGTCTTCTGGGAGTAGACATAGAGGGGTGTGCCGTACTCTCGGGCGAGTCGTTCCACCGGCAATCCCTCACAGTGGAGATGCCCATCCACGTACCTGAAATAATGCATGATCCGCATCTCTGCCAGACTCGAGGGCTCTTGTCACGACTCGAACACCATAAAGCTTTACCCCTGACCGCGCCACGCGTAGGTTCGGACCCCGTGGATCCACGCGATTTCACGGTGCGCCGCGCCACGCTCGATGACCTGCCGACGTTGAAGGGGCTCTGGGATGTCAACCGGCTTCCCGCCCTCGATCTCGAACGCCATCTGACGGAGTTTCAACTCGTCTTGCGGGCGGACGGCGTGCTTGCGGGAGCGGTGGGGCTGCGCGCCTGCGGCGCCCAGGGGCTCGTCCACAGCGAAGCGTTCTATTCCCAGCAACTCGCCGATCCGGTCCGGTCCGCGGCCTGGCAGCGCCTGCAAATCCTGGCCCGCAACCAGCGCTTGGGCCGGCTCTGGATTCATGGCGAAGCCGCCCCCGGCTGGCAGGCGCTCGGATTCAAGCGGGCCATGGCCGAAGACCTGAAGAAGCTGCCGCCGATTCTGGGGGGCGAACTGGGGCCATGGTTCACCGTCGCGCTGATCGACGAGACTGCGTTGGCCGAGGTGGTCGAGCGAGAGTTGACTGTCTTCCAGCAGGAGGCGAGGGCCGAGAATGAGCGCCTGCGGCAGCAGGCCCTCTGGTTCAAGTGGATTGCCGGCCTGATCGTGTTCGGCTTCCTGGCCGGCGCCGTGTGGGTCCTCTACCGCGTGTTCTCTTCCCAGAATCGCCGCCGCATCCTCCGCTGAAGCAGGGGCAATTCGATTCAAGCGGCCACAGCCCGAACATCTGTGTCCTCGTCCCTGCTTGAGATTTCCGGGCCAGGCTCCAGTTCCAGAGGGCCGAGTTCCACAAGGCCCTGACTGGTGACGGCGACGGCCTCAAGACAGGGCCTCTTCGCCTGCTCGAGCCCGAGTCAGTTGCGCGGTGCGTCGTAGTCGAGAAGCACCAATTCGTAAGGCTCGCGATGGCGCAAAATGCGGACGATGACACCATTGTCGAGAATCCAGAAATCGGTGACGTGTCCTGTTCGTTTCTTGAACCAGGTGTTGGCGGAGGATGTTTGGGTAAGCACGATATGGTTGGCCTCGAAGCTTCCAGCCGGCACGTCCGCCTTTTCCTTGCCCAAGAGCCTGACCTTGACGGTGTAGTCGACGAGGGCTTCGCCGGTGTTGTCCCAGTCGCACACACGGAACTCATTGGCTTCACCCGGTGCCTTGGGAGCAAATCGGCGAAGCAGCACATTGGCGGTGCAGTAGGAATCAGGCCTTGAATTCGGATCGAAGCAGGCGCCTGCGGCAACCGCGAGTTCCTTCTGATCGCAGTCTTCACGCACTCCGCGGCGAGTCAAACGCGCCTTCCCTTCGGTGAATTCGAGGTTGATGCCGTAGCCCGGCGCGTCGCCCAAAGGGGCCTTCCAGACACGGAAGGCTTGCGGGCGGTTCTCGGTGTCGCCCGAGACCATTTCGCTGGTTCCTGTCCAAGGGAGACGGGCCAGGGCCACAATGCGTCCATCGAGCGTCTTGTTGACCCACAGCTCGCCCGGTTGCTCGATGTCGATGCCGCGGCTTCGGTGTCGGTAGTGGCCATGGAACTGCAGCGTGCCGGGCAGGTCTTTGGCTGCGGGCAAGGGTTGAAGTGGTTCGCCAGCCAAGGACGTGCCGACGATCGTGAGCGCCAAACCACACGCAATAAATAGGGCGCTGCGGAAACGGAGGTGCTTCTTCATAACTTGATCCATGAACTTGATGCATGCTGAGGTTTGAATTTCACTTTGCAGTGTAAAGGACAGTAGAACAGTGAAGTTGTTCGGATCTTTTTTTTATTCATAAGACATCTTACAATAAATCTTTAAATCAGTCCTATGTGTTCGGCGTGTAACTTTACCGTAACAACTTATCTCCAGTGTCCTGCTCGTTACCGGCGACCGGCTGTGCGCGCGGCAAAACACGCACGGTTCATGGCAGGCGCTGACCTTCAACGGTTGAATGCGCATGGGAACCACAGCACCGTTCTGGAGCCGTCCCGCGATGCGGGACGGCGCTGGAGTTTGGACACTCATGATGCTTGTCGATGTGGCTGCAGGGCCTTGATCGCACACTTCATCGCACACTTCATCGTTCGGCAGGCTCTGTTCGATCAGCCCGACCCCAAACCACGCAGCATCGTTGCGATTCGGTCCAGCAGCGCCATGGCGCACGCTTTCTGTTCGGGATCAAGTTCATCGGTGCGAGTGCAAAGCTCCAGATACGTTCCTGCCCGGACCACCGCACTCTCGGCTATCTCGAACAGATTGCGCCTCTTTCCATGAACCGTGGTTCCGTAGCCGCGGACGTGAATCCGCGCCATCTCGCTGCGCCAAAGGCAGAAATCAGCGCCGACTCACGTCGGCGGCTACAAATCGGTTCATGGTCCCCGTGCGCATTCGACCGCTGAATGTCAGAACTTTCCAGGCACATACCGCCCGTTGGCTTCGGCAATGTTCAACACCAGACTCGTGGCGGCATGATCCACTTGACGCAACTGGCGCGTCGAGAGTTTGGGCGCTCCGGGCAAGCCGTGAAACCACCGCATGAATTCCAAGCTCAGCCGATAGGCATCCAGCCGTTCGTGGGGAAAAAGCCACTCCGCCGGCTTTCCATAACGGCTTGGTTCTTCACGGAAGGCCTCTACCGACCAAGCCCTTCTCAAACCCACCAACATTTTGACCACTTCGCAAAGCGGACGTTTCTCCTCAAGGGCTTCGTCCTGGCAGAGGAACTCCTTGATTTGCGCAATGTCCAAACACGCCGCGCATTCCAGTGCCGAGCCAATGGCATAATCGAGCGCATGCTGCCTCTTAGCCGCACTCCGCAACCGGGCGCCCTCGGCTAGGTTGAGCACGACACTCTCAGAAGCGCGCAACAACTGATCGGTAACCGCGTGGCGTTTGTCCCACGACCGGGAGTGCCGCGCCAGACTGGCGGCGCTGGCCAGCGCTTTATCGTAAACCATCAATTTGTCCAGGGAGAACATCCTTGCCTCTTCATGCCGCTCGCCACAGATCGACGAAGTGTGCGATGAAGTGTGCGACGAAGTCCAATCCGAATACTGTCCATACTCCAGCGCCGTCCCGCGATGCGGGACGGCGACACGGGTTGTGCATTGCGAATGCTCTGGTCTTGCGGCCTGAAGCCTGACACCCTGAGGGCATCCTATGAATCCGAACTCGGAATCGTCTTCGAACGGGGGCTGCGCGTGTTCAGGCGGCTGGCCGCGTCGCGACTTTCTGAAAGCCGTCGGCCTGGGAACGGCCGCAGCCGCGGTGCATCCGTGGGAGGCCATGGCCGGCCCGTTCACCAGGGCCGATTTCGAGAAACTGGTCCCGCGCGACAAGAAGCTGCGTCCGGAATGGGTGAAATCGCTGTTCGAGCGTGGCGAGCGGACCGTCTATCGGGGCTCGGACCTGGATCACATCGGGATGCCGATTGGCGGGCTATGCGCGGGCCAGGTGTACCTGAGCGGCGACGGACAGCTTCTGCACTGGGACATCTTCAACCAGCACATTGGCACGGGGGCGGAGCATTACGCCAAGCCGATGGCGATGAACCGGCCTTTCATGCAGGACTTTCACATCCGCGTAACCTCGGGCACAAGGAACCGGATCCGCCGACTGTGCCGCGAAGACTGGCGCGACGTATCGTTCAACGGGCAGTACCCCATCGGGCGCGTCGAGTATCGTGATCCGGAGTCCCCGGTCAGTGTCGATCTCGAGGCGTTTTCGCCCTTCATCCCTTTGAATACGGCGGATTCGTCGCTCCCGGCAACGGTCATGCGCTTCAGAGTGCGCAACACGAGCGACGCGGGGGTTACGGTGCAGGTCGGTGGGATACTGCAGAATGCCATCTGCCTTCACAGCGCGAAGACCCGGCAGGGATTCCGCTGCAACCGGCTCGTCCGAGAGGAAAACGCATTGATCCTCGAAGCCTCGGCCGAGGATCTGCCCGCGGGGCCGTCCACGGCGCGAGCCGACATCGGCTTCGACGATTTCGAGCGGGAGAGCTATGGCGATTGGCTGGCCGGCGGCGCGGCGTTCGGGAGCGGGCCGGTTGAAATGACGCGCATTCCGCAGTACCAGGGCGATGTGGGGGGACAGGGGCGTCGGGTGGTCAACAGCCACGCCTCGGCGCCGGGCGGGTCGGTCGAGGAAAAGGACCGGGCGCGCGGGAGGCTTACCAGCAAGACCTTCACGATCGAGCGGGACTACATCACGTTTCTGATCGGCGGGGGGGCCCATGCAGGCCGCACGTGCATGAACTTGCTGGTCGAGGGCGAACCGGTGCTGAGCGCGACCGGCGCCAATGACAACCGGATGCGCCCGCTGAGCTGGGACGTGCGCCGCTGGATGGGAAAGAAGGCGTCGTTCGAGATCGTGGATGCGGAATCGGGCGGCTGGGGCAACGTGGGGATCGACGATATTGTGTTCAGCGACCGGCCGCGCGAACCGCTCGGCCCGCTGGCGAACGAGCCGGATTTCGGGACCATCTGTTTGGCGTTGCTCGAAGCGCAGCCTGACGACACGGGGCAAACCGACCTGACGGAGCTGACGGGCTTGTTCAACTCCGACAACACGTCCGCGGCCCCGGCGCGCAAGCCCTTTGGCGATGACCCAATTGGCGGTTTGACGCGCACCATCACGCTGGCGCCCAACACGGAGGCCGCTGTGACCTTCCTGCTGACCTGGCACATGCCGAACCTCAAGATGGATCGGCTGCCGCCGGGCCGGCATTACGCGACGCGGTTCGAGTCTGCCGCGGCCGTGGCCCGGTACATCGCACGGCATCTGGCGAGGCTCAGTGGCGAGACGCGGTTGTGGCACGACACGTGGTACGACTCGACCCTGCCCTATTGGTTCCTCGATCGGACGTTTCTGAACACTTCGATTCTCGCCACCTCGACGTGCCATCGGCTCGGAAACGGTCGGTTCTGGGCGTGGGAGGGCGTCGGTTGCTGCCACGGCACGTGCGGTCACGTCTGGCAATATGCCCAGGCGATGGCGCGGCTGTTTCCCGAACTCGAACGAATCACGCGCGAACAGGTGGATTTCGGCCTCGCGCAGCAGAAGAACGGCGCGATCTATTTCCGCGGCGAGTTCAACAACATCCCGGCCATTGACGGCCAGGCCGGCACGATCCTGCGCGCGCTGCGCGAACACCAGGCGTCGGCCGACGCGGCGTTTCTGAAGCGCAACTGGCCGCGGATCAGACGGGCGATGGAATGGTTGATCGCGAAGGACGAAGACGGCGACGGACTGATCACGGGCAATCAACACAACACCCTGGACACGGACTGGTACGGCCCGGTGGCATGGCTCAGCGGACTGTACCTTGCGGCGCTCGCCGCCTCCGAGGCGATGGCGCGCGAGGTGGGCGATCAGGAGTTCGGCGACAGGTGCCATGCGATCCTCGACGTCGGGCGCGCGAAAATTGTGCGCGAACTCTTCGACGGCGACTACTTCATCAACAAACCCGATCCCAAACACGCCGAGGCGATCAACTCCGGGAGCGGGTGTCACATCGACCAGGTCATGGGACAAAGCTGGGCGTTTCAGGTCGGACTTCCCCGCGTTCTTCCCGAGACCGAAACGCGCGCGGCACTGAGGGCGTTGTGGCGTTACAACTTCACGCCGGACGTCGGGCCGTATCGGGCCGCCTACAAGCCGGGGCGCTGGTACGCGATGCCCGGCGAGGCGGGGTTGTTGATGTGCACATTCCCGCGGACGGACTGGGATTACGAGCAGGCGAAGGGAAAAGGGGCGGACTGGGCCGCGGGCTACTTCAACGAGTGCATGAATGGGTTCGAATACCAGGTCGCGGGTCACATGATCTGGGAAGGGATGGTCCAGGAAGGGCTGGCCATCACGCGGGCGGTGCATGACCGCTACCACGCCTCCCGGCGCAATCCGTGGAATGAAGTCGAGTGCGGCGACCACTATGCCCGAAGCATGGCGAGCTACGGCGTGTTCCTTGCCGCCTGCGGCTTCACCTATCACGGCCCCCGGGGGCGCCTGGGCTTTGCGCCGCGCCTAACGCCGGGCGAATTCAAAGCGGCGTTCACGACCGCGGAAGGATGGGGATCCTTCGAGCAGAAGCGGACACCGGGCAGATTCGAGGCGGCGATTGACCTCAAGTGGGGAACGCTGCGAATGCGCGTCGTGAGGCTGCAACTGGCGGACGGAGCCGCGCCGGGGGCGTTGAGGGTGAGAGCCGCCGGGCGCGATGTGCCTGCGACCCTCGCGATGCGCGGCGAGCAGGCGGAGATCCGTTTCAGCGAGCTCGTCGAACTGAAAGCGGGCGAGAGGCTCGTTCTAACGCTGGGCTGACGCCGGATTCACTGCGCGTACTCGGCGTAGCGCTCGGCCACTTTGGCCTCCTGCTCGTCGCCGCGGTGGAAGTAGAAGCGGTAGCGCCACGTGACGCTCTGGCCTGCCGCCACTTCGAGGTCACCGGTGCCCGCCGGCTTCTTCTCGAAATCGTGGATCCCGAACGGATTCGCGGCGAACAGACCGTAGTCGCGCACGTGCCAGTGCGTGGGGTGGCGCGGATTCCGCGGATGATCGAAAATGGCGACACCGACGGTTTGGCCTTCGACCGGCCCATAGTAATCGACCCACTTTGCGCGCTGGCCCCAGGTTGCCCCGTCGCGGAGCCCCTCGCTATTCACGATGCGCCCCTCGGCTGGCTTCCTGTTGCGCGTCAGACGCATCGCCTCGTTGAGGCGCAGGGCCATGGTCCCTTCCTTCGTGTCGCCGAACGTCAGCGGACCTTCGGAGGCATGAATCGTAATCTCGAAATCCACGATCCGATCGGCGGTGCGGTTGTGAATGCGGATGGTGCGTTCGTCTGTTGCAATGAGCGTGCCGTCTTTGGCCACCAGCTTGTTGGCCGCCCGGATCACGCCGAACTCCGGACCGGACTTCACCTCGAGGAACTTGTCATGGAGAGTCCTGCCGGCATTGGCTCCCTCGGACCAGAAATCATGGCCGTTGACGGCGCCGTGGGCCCACCAGAACGAACGCTGGTGAGGGTGATCGCGCTCCTCCCCCTCGACTTCCTTCATCGGCCAGTTGCGCGTCATGGGCAGGCCGGCCGGGCCGAGGACCGGGTAAAGGAACGGACGGGAGAAGCCTCGGTAGTGGTACTCGGAGAAGAGTTCTCCCCCGATTTCGATGCGGAGCTTGCCATCGAGATCGGTGATCCGCACTCCCGAGCCGTCCGCGGCGTTTGTTGTGTGCACGGAGAGGAGAATGGCGACCGCGGTGCAGGCGAGGCCTCCAAGACGTCGAAAGGGCATGCTTAGGCTGAGCATCGGGGCGAGCTTAGGAAGCGGAAGGGGATGGTCAACAAGAAAGCTCGACACACCAAAGCCCGGCGCGCATTCGCGCTTTGCGTCAACCGGCGGTCATGGTACCACTCACGTCGCATGCCCCGCCAACCTGCGACACGGGCGATGTGGGTGGGCACACCCCTCATGGGGGTCGCGCTCTGGCTGGCGATTGCCGCAATCAAGGTGGAGGCTGCCCCGGATTCGTACGGTCTGACCCGCTACACAGCCGAGCAGGGCCTGCCGGAAAACACCATTCGTGCGCTGCTCCAGGCCCGCGACGGCTATCTGTGGATCGGGACGCTCGCAGGCCTGGCCCGGTTCGACGGACTGCGGTTCAAAACGTATGACAGAAGCAACACCCCCGAGATGCTCAGTGACGCCATCAACGCCTTGGTCGAAGATCGCCAAGACGGGAGTCTGTGGATCAACTCCGGCCGAGGCCTGCTGCGCTACCACGAGCACCGGTTCGAGCGCTTCGACACCGAGGATGGATTCCCGCAGCCTTACGGTCCGTTGTGGCCTGCGCGTCAGGGCGGCCTGTGGTACTCGCCGCATCCAGGACACTTGGTCCGGCTCGACACGCGCACCGTCCGGACCTGGGAACTCCGTCCACGCCGGGTTTCGGCGGACGGCGAGAAATCGTAGGACACCGCATCACTCGTGTCCTCGAGGGAGGAGGACGGCAGTTTGCTCGTTTGATGCACATCGGTTTGTTCCGCTTTCTGCCGGAGACGGGCGTTTGTGAACGGCTGGGCCTTCGGGGACCGACCGACACGAGCTGCCGTCATTTTCACAAGAACTCGACGGGACGGTTTACATGGCGGCTCGCGAGGGGCTGTGGCGGCTGGCGGGGGCGCGGAGGAGAGGATCGAAAGCGTTGCGCCGGACGACCCCCAATGCCCAGCGTCGCTCCACCCGTCGAGGAATGGCGGCTTCTGGGTCGCCTGGAGCGAAGACGGCCCGCCCCGGCTGGCTCGATTCCACGATGGGGCGTCGGGTTTTCTCGACTTGTCGTCATTGCCTGATTACCCGCTGCTGTCGTTCTGCGAGGATGCCGAGGGGCATCTCTGGCTGGGGACAACGTCCGGCCTCTGTCAGTTGCGGCGCAAGGCCGTCCGGGTCTATGCCCGCGAAGATGGTCTGCGTAACGACTTCGTGCGGGCTGTCACCGAGGGTCCGGATGGCACGATTTGGCTGGGGACGGTTCAGGGGGCCAGCGGGCTCCGGAACGGGCAGGCGACCAACCTGCCGCCGATCCAGCCGCCATCGAACTGGGGATGGGCCGAGGGACTCCTGGCCGACCGCGCGGACGCGTCTGGTACGGAGCCATGAGAAACACAGTCGCCGTACTCGATCGCGGCGCCTGGATCTCCGTCCCTTCCTTGAGCCTGGGCGAGAGCTGGGTGCGGACGCTTCGTGAGGATCGGTCGGGCCGGATCTGGGTCGGCTTTGACCGCGGCGTGCTCTGGTTGGACGAACAGGGTGCAGTTCAAACGTTGCCCGGTGAGTTGTCACATCCGGACGTGCGGGCCATTCACGAGGATCGGCGAGGTGATGTGTGGTTCGGCACGCGCGAGGCGGGCTGAATCGGCTGCGCGACGCCCAGGTCACCTCCCCACGACAGCAGGGGGCGAGTACAACAATCGGGTGTGGTGCATCCACGAGGACGCCGATGGCATCTTCTGGATCGCCACGCGCGACGGGCTGAATCGGTTTGTGCCACAGGCTTCCTCGCCCACCCCCTCCCCATCGCAATGGGAGGACGAGGGGGGCGGGAGCCGCTTCTTCACCTTCACCAAACAGCACGGTCTGTACGAGAACACGATCCAGAACGTGCAGGAAGACGACTTCGGATATCTCTGGCTAAGCGGGCTGCAAGGCATCTACCGGGTCGCGCGTCGGAACTGGGCGATGTGGCGGCAGGGCGCCAGGGGCGCGCGCAGGTGCTCGCCTTTGGCGAAGCGGACGGAATGCTTAACAGCCAGTGCACCGGCATGTTCAACCAGGCTTCCGGGTGCAAGGACCGGGAAGGACGCATCTGGTTTCCGACAGCCCGCGGGGTGGCGATGATTGATCCGCGCGCGATCCGGCGCAACGCGGTGCCCCCGGTGGTGGTCATCGAGCAGGTGGTGGCGGACGACGAGGTCGTTTTTGGCGACGGCTGCCCATCGAGCGCCCAGGCCGTAAGCGACGCCGCAGACGCGCAGGCTCAGCGTTCGACGCTTCCCGGCGGCTCGGCACGCCCGACGTTCCAGACATCGCTTGGCGCCGGACGGGGGCGAGTCATCGAGATGCGCTACACGGCGGCCAGCTTTGCCGCGCCGAGGCGGGTGCGCTTCAAGTACCGGCTCGACGGCCACGATCGCGACTGGCGTTACGACGAGGACAACCAGCGCGTGGCCTTCTACACCCGGCTCGGGCCGGGCGGGTATGCCTTCCACGTCGCCGCCTGCAACAACCATGGCGTCTGGAGCGAGCAACCGGCCGTGTTCGCCTTCACCATCGCCCCGCATTTCTGGCAGACGTGGCTGTTCCATGTCCTGTGCGGCGCGGCTGTGATTGGACTGGCCGGGGCCATCCAGGCCTACCGTCTGCGCTGGCAGCGGCGGCAGCGCTCGGGCTCGAACAGCAGCAGGCCCTGGCGGACGAGCGAACACGCATTGCGCGCGACCTGCATGACGATCTGGGCACAGCGCTGACCGGTCTGGCACCGTGGACCGCACTCCAGTCGCAGGCGCGGCACTCCGCCGTTGGCAAACCGCCTCGCCGAGTCGGCGGCGGGCGTCCGGACGCTGGCCGCACGGATGCGTGAAGTGGTATGGGCGCCTGTCAACCCGCACTGCGACACCGTGTCCAGCCTGGCCGGCTTCCTTGAACAGCAGGTGGGGCAATTCCTCAAGGTCGCTCAACTGCGCTGCCGCCTCGATTTTCCCGACGCCGTGCCGCCGCTGCCCCTGGACGCGGAGACGCGGCGGCACGCGCTGGCACTTGGCCGTGCGCGAAGAGGCGCTGACGAATATTGTCCGCCATGCGAATGCCGAGGTTGTTGTGGGCCTCCGGGTCGAATCCGGACGACTCATTGTCCGGGTGGCGGACAACGGGCAGGGTTTCCTGGTTGCCGAACGCGTCGGCGCGGGCCAGGGTTTGCCGAACATGCGTTCGCGCCTCGAGAAGATCAGGGGGCAATGCCGATGGCGGTCAGCCCCGGCGCCCGGGGAACAAGCGTGGAAATGAGCGTGCCGCTGCCGAGGAGGGCGGCGGATCGCAAGCCTGACACCTATGAGCATCCGTGTGGGGATTGTGGAGGACGACTCTGGACTGCGGGAGACTCTCGCACTCTTGATTGACCGCGCGCAGGAGTTTTCCTGCGTGGCGTCGTGTGCGAGCGCCGAGGAAGCCCTTCAGCAGCTCCCCGGTGCCGCTCCCGACGTTGTGCTCATGGACATTCACCTGCCCGGCGCATCCGGCATCGAGTGTGTCGCCCGGTTGCGGCGACTCCTGCCGCGCACGCAGGTCATCATGCTCACGATCGAGGAAGACATCGACCGGGTGTTCGAATCGCTGAAGGCCGGCGCCACGGGCTACCTGGTCAAACATGTCAGGCCGGAGGAGATCCTCGATGCCGTGGCCGAGGTCCAGCGCGGGGGCGCGCCGATGTCCAGCGCCATTGCGCGCCGTGTGGTGACGGCGTTTCACCAGCCGCCCTGCGAGGGTGGCGTCGACGAGGCGCTCACGGTACGCGAGGAGGACATACTCCGTCTGTTGGCCAAAGGCTGCCGATCCAAGGAAGTCGCCGACCACCTGCAGATAGGGATCGGCACGGTGAATACGCACGTCCGCCACATCTATTGGAAACTGCACGTCCGCTCCCGTGCGGAGGCCGTGGCGCGCTACATGGGGCGGTGAGCGCCGCCCCACTGCGTTCGCGTCGAGCGCCGCTCGTTCACTGGACCTTCGGGGGCGGCACAGCCCGGCCCTCGAATTGGGCAAGCTGCTCGTCTTTCGAATAGGTGCCGTAGAAAGGCGCGTTGGCATCCAGCCAGAGATAGAGGCAGCGCCGATCCCCGTCTGGCAGCGCCGCCTCGGCGCGATGCGTCGGGTCCTCCAGAATGCGAGTCAGCGGGCTGGCGTCCGCCCCGATGCGGCCTGGAGGCGTCGAGGCCTCGGCGATCGAGGCGCCGCCCCACTCGAACCACCGCAGAAACGGCCTCAGGTTCTGGTAGGATCGCGTGAAGGGCGGCGCCGGATCGCCCGTGAGAATCAGCGCGCTTGCGTCGGCGCCGGTCGATCCGTCGTGGCAGCGGACGCAATGCCGGTCGAGGACGGGTTGCACCAGCCGCGGATAGCTCAACGGGCGACTGCCGTCAGGACCGGGCTCGAGGTGTGAGGGCGGGCGTTTCGAGGCCAGGGTCGGACGCGTGATCGGCGTATTGCGCCGCGGTTCGTGGCAACCCACGCAGCCCCGGCGTTCTCCCGGCTGGAGGTAGGTCACACTGCGCATGCTCTGGATGGCGCGACCGGCGGCGTCGACGGCCTGAAAGTACAGCGGCTTGCGGGCCGGAGCTCGGAAAAAAGCCGATCCGTCCGACTCCACCGGCACGGTCCCCAGGAGCAGGCGGGCGCTCTCGGCATTTGCATGGCCGATGCGGGGTTGATTGGCGACGTGCGTGTGCGTCTTGGGGAGGACTTGAAAGACCCGCAGTTGACGGACCGGACGGTCGGTAGGCATCGGGCGGAGGCTCAGGCGGACATCGGTGAGGAGGAATTCGCCCTCGTCGCCCAAAGCCGGATCGAGCGTGCTCGCAATGGCTGGGGGCGCCGGCCGCGGAGCCAGGGGGATCGGGTACATCGAGGACGCCTCCGGATCGCGGTAGAGCAGTTCGAGGTTCCCCGCGCGATCCAGGTAATAGAGCCCGGTGCGCGTGTCGCGCGATTCGCCTGAACTCATGCCGGGCAGCGGCTCGTGGCTGAAAGCGACCAGAAACCAGTCTTCCGACAACGGCCAGGGGCTGTGGAAATAGCTCTTCGGCCATCCCGCCGCCTCGGCGAAACAGACCTCCGGCGTCAGGACTTCCATATCCTCGAGCCGGTCTTCGCCCGTCTCCGGATCGAGCGCGGCGCGCTGCGGATCGACAATCACCAGCGAGCCGCCCACGTCGGCATGATGGGCGCCGGCCACGAAGACAATCCGCTGGGAGCCCGGGATGGCGCGGGGCTGATAGCACGCGTTGATCCGCGTCGTGTAGTTGCCAAACAGCGACACCGGGTTCGAGCCGTCGGGATTGCTGGCCCAGAGGCCGTGGAAATTCGCCGCCGAGCGATCGACGTAATCCCAGCGCGTGTACACGATCCGACCGTCGTGGAGGACAAACGGATGCCATTCGTTGGTCTCATGCCACGAGAGCGTTTTCACATCCGATCCGTCCTTGTTCATCCGGTGCAGCGTGTAGGCCGGAAGCGGTTCCCACACATTGTGGCACCGGCCATAGCCGCCGCGCCGGGTCGACATGAACGCCAGGGCGCCATCGGGCAGCGGACAAGGATCGAAGTCGTCGTTGGGACCGTCAGTCAACCGACGCAAGCCGGAGCCATCGACCTCGATCGCGTACAACTGGAAACAGCGCCGATCGGCCGAGTCGAAGTCCGGCTTGCGCAGCGCGCGCTCGGCAAACGCGAAGTAGAGCGTGCGCGCGTCATAGCCGAGCGCCAACGTGGTGTAATTGCCTCGGGGCAGCCGACCCGCAACCAGATCGCGCACCTCGAACGAGACCCCGGGCCGTTCGAGCACAAAGACGCCGCCGCCGGCCACGTCGCCGTAGTCGTAGAAGTACCCGAGGTATTCGTGCAGCATCTGGCAGACAAACCGATGCCGCTTCATGAAGGCGATCGGCTGCCCTGCAACGGCAGGATTCCGCAGTGCAAGGACGCGTCCGCTCCACCGCACGCGATGGTACAAGGCGATCCGCTCAGCAGACGGCAGCCGACCGGCCGCTCGCGCCTCGGTCCGCAGCGACTCCCAGGCGCGCCTCTCGATGTCCAACTCCGCGGGTGGGAGTGCCGACGCCATCATGTTCAGCAGACTTTGCCCCCGCACCACCGCGGCTTCGAGGGCCTCGATGCTCCCGGGCTCGCGGCCCAAACGGCGTTCCTGAGCCGCCCAATCCGCCTCGACCGCCGACTTGAGTTCAGGCTCGACCGGGCCTGGGCGCGCCGGGATGCCGGAAGCCGAGGCCCAGAGCGCACAGGCCAAGAAGAGGTGGAACCTGGTCATCAAGCAAGATAAGCCCAGGCATTAGATCACGCCCAGCCCCGTAAAATGTCCGTGCTAGGCCTTCCAGCCGTGGTTCTCGCGCACCTGGATCATGGCGGCGAGGATGTCATTCCAGGTCTGTTGCTGTGTCATGATAGCGTTGGGGAACATGCATCCATCCCAGCAGATGTGTTTGAACTTCCTGGTCACCTTGCCGGCGCCATCCCGCATCCAGTAACCGGCATCGCGTGCGATGTTGAGCTTGCCGTTCGGATCGGTGGCCATGCAGTGCTTGCCGGTCTTCTCATGGGCGCCCGATCCCTTGACTGTCGCGTCGTTCTGCGCCACATGGAAATCGATTGTCCACGGGCGCAAGGCCGCCGTGAGCTTCTTCATGGCCTTGTGGAAGACCTCCGGTTCCCAGTTGAACTTCTCGGGGACCAGCCGGTGCTCCGGAGCGTTGTAGCCGAGCAGATAGAGGAGGGTGTGCGCCATGTCCGCCTGGAACCCGAGCACACGGGGTTGGCCGACGCCCTCGAGGACCTGAAGCATGGACTTCCAGGAATGCATGCCGCCCCAGCAAATCTCCCCTTCGGCGGCGAGGCGTTCGCCGCAGCCCTTGGCCACTTTGGCAGCCTCCTTGAACGTCTCGATAATGCGCTTGGTGTTGCCCTTGGGATCCTTGTCCCACTCGGTCACGCCGGCGGACGAATCGATCCGCACAACGCCGCCCGAACGCAAGCCGAGCTTCCGGAACGCGCTTGCGATTCGACACCCCTTGCGGACTTGCCCGACGAACTTCTTCCGCTCCTCCTCGCCGCCCATGGCCGACCCGCCGCCTGTCCCCTCCCAGACCGGGGCGACGACCGACCCGATCGCCAGGCCCTTGCCCGCGATCTTGTCCGCCACGCGCTTCAAGTCGTCGTCGGTCGAATCGATGTCGATGTGGGGAGCGAACAGGAACAGGTCGACGCCATCGAACTTGACGCCGCTGACCTCGGCCTTGGCCGTCAGATCGAGCATGGTATCCAAATCGATGCCGGGCTCGGCGCCGGGGCCGCCTTTGCCGACGAGACCGGGCCACATTGCATTGTGCAGTTTCGGGTAGTTGTTGGCGGAGTTGCTCATCACAGATCCTTTCAAAGCAGGCACTTCGACACACGCATCAGGCGGCAAGAAAGGTCTTTGGCTTGCTGTTACGCCCCGGTCGCATCGAGTGCTCTCTGGATTTTCCATTGAGCCTACCCGCGCCGGCTTCGGGCAATCAACGCCAAACTGCGGCGTTGGCGCCGCTCGATCCACGATCGCAGGACGATGTGCGGCACGAGATGCAGCATTGCGCCCGACACCGGGCTGCGGCATAACCTGTGGCGACAATGGACATTCGCAGAATCGGACTGATAATGTTGGGGGTGCTGGCCACGGGCGTCTGGGCCCAGCAACCCGTCACTGAAGCCGAAACCAACGCGCTGGCGGCGATCCGCGCGCAGCGCACCGACGGGCTGATCACCGTGCAGCCGTGGGTCCAACTCCTCGACTCGAACCGGCTCGGGGTGGGCTGGATCACGTCGCAACCGTCCGACGGCGCGGTGGAATGGACGCAGTCGGAGGACGGCGGCGAGTGGCGGCAGGCGTGGTTTTCGGAGGACGGTTTGAGACAGGCGAATACCGCGATGCAGCGCGCGGTGATCGACGGCTTCGACCCGGCCAAGCCGATTCGCTTTCGGGCCAGATCCCGGGCGATCGAGTCGTTCAAGCCGTACAGTGTCGCGTTCGGCCAGCCAACAGTCTCCCAGGACCGCAGCCTGCCCGCGCGCTCACGTCCGAACGGCGCTGTCTCGTTCCTGGTCTTCAACGACATCCACAACCGGGCGCAGTTGTATCCGCTGCTCGTCGAGAAGGCGGGAATGCCGGTCGATTTCGCGGTCTTCAACGGGGATGTGCTCAACGATCCGCAGACCGAGCCGGAGGTCGTCGACCACCTGCTGATGCCGATGGCCTGGTTCGCCGCGAAGTCGATCCCCTGCTTCTTCCTGCGCGGCAATCACGAAACGCGCGGCGCATTTGCGCGGCGGTTGAAGGACTATCTCATCCTCCCCGGTAAACGCTACTACGCCGCGATGACGTTCGGTTCGGCGCGCGTGGTGTTCCTCGACACGGGCGAGGACAAGCCGGACACGAGCGAGGAATACAGCGGCCTGGTCGATTTCGATCCGTACATCGAGGCGCAGACGGCCTGGCTCCGACGAGAGATCGCGGGCGAGGCCTTCCGGCAGGCGACCTGGCGCCTGGTCGTGATGCACATCCCGCCCGATTGGCGCAAGGATGCGGCGAAGCTCTGGCACGGTCAGCGCCGCGTCAATGAGCGATTCGCCCCGCTCCTGGACGCGGGCAAAGTCACCGCGGTGCTCAGCGGTCACACCCACGCTCCGGAGGTTATCGAGCCGTGTCCTGACGCGAGCCGCGGCTTCCAGTGGCCGGTGTTCATCGGCGGGGCGCCGTCTCTCGCCAAGGCCACCGTTTTCAGAGTGGATGCGGACGCAACAACGCTCAAGATCACGCGCTTTGCCAGCGACGGCGCGGTGGGCGCGGAGCGAACGTGGAAGAAGTGAGCCCGCGCGGAGGAGAGGGCGAAGGCGCGGGAGAGAGGCGGACGGAAAACGCCGGGGCCGCTCCTGTGGTCGAGGACCTGGATTTGGCCTGAGACGCGCCTCGCCGGAAACGAAGTCCGGCAACGATGTCTGCCCCAAGATCCCAATCGCCCACGCAAGTTGTCAGCGTCCCGCAGGAAGTCACGGGGCAGCCCCGTCGCGTGGTCGTGGGCCGGGTAACGTGGCGAGACACGTTCGCCGCGCTTCGGCATCGCAATTACAGGCTCTTTTTCGTTGGCCAACTGGTGTCGCTGATCGGGTCGTGGATGCAGAACACGGCCCAGGGGTGGCTGGTCTACCAGTTGACGGGGTCGAAAGTGCTGCTGGGCACGGTGGCGGCTGTCGGATCGCTGCCCATGCTGCTGCTCTCGGTGTGGGGCGGTTCGGTGGCCGACCGCCATCCCAAACGCGCCGTCATCTACTGCACCCAGATCGCCATGATGCTCCTGGCCTTCGCGTTCGCGGGGCTGGTCTGGTCCGGAAACATCCAGCCGTGGCACATCCTCGTTCTGGCGGCGCTGGGCGGGGCCGCGATGGCCTTCGACATGCCGGCACGACAGGCCTTCATGGTCGAGATCACCGGACGCGACGACCTCATGAACGCGGTGTCGCTCAACAGTTCGATCGTCAACGGCGCACGCGTCGTCGGCCCCGCCGTCGCGGGATTCCTCATGGCCAAGGCGGGCATGACGCTCTGCTTCGCCCTCAACGGAATCAGCTACTTCGCCGTCATCGCCGGCCTGCGCATGATGCGCCTGCCCAAGTTCGTCCCTCCCCCGCAGCCGGCTTCGGCTGGACGCCACATCCTCGATGGCTTCGCCTACGTGGCCGCTCATCGGCGTCTGCGGGCCCTGTTCCTGCTCTTTGGCGTTGTGGGCATTTTCGGGTGGTCGTACTCCGTCCTGTTGCCGGCGTATGCGACGGACATTCTGCACGTGAGCGAGAGCGGATACGGCGCCCTTCTGAGCGCCAACGGTCTCGGGGCGCTGCTGGGCGCCCTGACGGTGGCGACCTTCGGCAGCCGGGTGCGGCCCCGCCTGTTGATCCTCGGGGGGCTGTGGACCTTTTCCGCCATGCTGCTGCTGCTGGCGTTTGTGCGCTGGTTGCCGCTCGTCCTGCTCTGCCTGGCGGTGGGCGGGTGGGGTATGCTGCTCTACTTCGCCACCACGAATACGCTCATCCAGACCAGCGTGTCCGACGCGATGCGGGGACGCGTGATGGGCATCTGGGCGCTGGTGTTCGGCGGCATGGTGCCCATCGGGGGACTCGAATCGGGCGTGCTCTCCCAGGCGGTCGGCGTTCCCTGGGCAATCGCAGTGGGAGCCGCGGTCTGCGCCGGGGCGGGTCTGGTCACATGGTGGCAGGGGCGCCGCCAGCCGGAGGAGTCCGTCAATCCGCACCCGTGAGTGATGGCCAGACACCGATCATCCGGAGGGCATTTGTGCGCAGCCGCAACCAAAAGTCGGAGGGCCGATGAACGGACTCCATGCTGTTCGATGGAGAATAGCCGAAACGCCCATCCTCACCTTGGTGCTCGCCTTCGTGCTCTTCGTGCTCTTCGTGGTGAGCTTGGGCGAGGATTGAGGTGTCCCTCCTCTTCGCTTGACGGCACGGCCCCAGGTTCGCGACCGTAGGGGTGCCGATGAAGTTTATCGATGAGTATCGCGATGCCGGTCGCGCGCAGGAATGCGCACGCGCCATTGCACGCTCGGTGACCCGTCCCTGGACGATCATGGAGGTGTGCGGGGGGCAGACCCACGCCATCGTGAAGTTCGGCATCGACGAACTTCTGCCCCGCGACATCACCCTCGTCCACGGTCCCGGCTGTCCCGTCTGCGTCACGCCCCTCGAATTGATCGACAAGGCGATCGCCATCGCATCGAAACCCGGCGTCATCTTCTGCTCGTTCGGCGACATGCTCCGCGTTCCCGGAAGCCACACCGACCTCCTGTCGGTGAAAGCAAACGGCGGCGACGTGCGGATCGTCTACTCCCCCATGGACTCCGTCCGCCTCGCCCGCGAGCATCCGGACCGGCAGGTCGTGTTCTTCGCCGTTGGCTTCGAAACCACGGCTCCCGCCAACGCCATGGCGGCGTTCCAGGCGCGACGCGAGCAACTGGGCAACTTCTCGCTGCTCGTCTCGCATGCCCTGGTGCCGCCCGCCATGTCGGCCGTGCTCGGCGCACCCCACAACCGCGTCCAGGGTTTCCTGGCGGCCGGCCACGTCTGCGCCGTCATGGGCTACCACGAGTATGAACCGTTGGCGGAGAAGTACCGCGTCCCGATCGTGGTGACCGGTTTCGAGCCGGTCGACATTCTCGAGGGCATCCGGCATTGCGTGCTCCAACTCGAAGCGGGCGAGGCCAAGGTCGAGAACCAATACGCCCGGGCCGTGAAACGGGAAGGAAACCTCCCCGCCCAACGCATGCTGCGGGAGGTCTTCCAGGTGATCGACCGCAAGTGGCGCGGGATCGGCGCCATCCCGCGCAGCGGATTCGGGCTGAGCCCGGCCTATGCCGAGTTCGACGCGGAATCCCGGTTCGGGGTCGCCGACTACCACGCGGATGAGCCATCGGAGTGCCTGAGCGGGCTCGTGCTCCAAGGCGTGAAAAAGCCGACCGATTGCCCCGCCTTCGGCACCCGCTGCACACCGGAGCATCCGCTGGGCGCCACCATGGTTTCCAATGAAGGGGCCTGCGCCGCCTATTACCGCTACCGGCGACAGCACGACAATCGCCGATCTTTATGACCTCTGACGACACCGCCGGTTGCCCTCTGCCCATCAGCCAGTACACGCAGGTCCTCATGGCCCATGGCGGTGGCGGACGCCTGATGCAACAGTTGATCGAGCGGGTCTTCGTCTCCGCATTCTCGAATCCGCGCCTGGACGAGCGTCACGACGGTGCGATCCTGGATGCCCAAGGACGCCGGCTCGCGTTCACGACCGATTCGTACGTCGTGCGCCCTCTGTTCTTCCCGGGCGGTGACATCGGCACGCTCGCGGTCAACGGCACGGTCAATGACCTGGCCATGTGCGGCGCGCGTCCCCGCTGGCTGAGCGCCGGCTTCATCCTCGAAGAAGGCCTGGCTCTCGAGACCCTCGAACGTGTGGTAGCCTCGATGAAACAAGCCGCCGCAACCGCGGGCGTCGAGATCGTCACGGGCGATACAAAGGTGGTCGAGAAAGGCAAAGGCGACGGCCTGTTCGTCAACACCGCGGGCGTAGGCACGATCGAACACGATTTGCCGATTGGCCCGCGTCACGCGCGGATCGGCGATGCGATCCTGCTCAACGGCGACCTGGGACGACACGGGATGGCGATCCAATCCGTGCGCGAGGGGCTCGAATTCGAGGGGCCGATCGAAAGCGATTGCGCCCCGCTGGCGGACATCGTCATGGGATTGATCGAGGCCGGAATCGCAGTGCATTGCCTGCGCGACCTGACCCGCGGCGGCCTGGCCGCCGGTTTGAACGAGATCGCGGCGACCGCCCGTATCCAAATCGACATCGCCGAGAGCGCCGTGCCCGTGGGCGAGCCGGTCCGGGGCGCATGCGAGATCCTCGGCTTCGATCCGCTCTACGTGGCCAATGAAGGCCGGATGATCGCCTTTGTGCCCGAATCCGATGCCGACCGGGCGCTGGCGATCATGCGCGCTTTGCCGGTCGGAGACGGTGCGTGCAGGATCGGGTCCGTTCTCTCCGATTCGCCGGGCCTGGTGACGCTGAAAAGCCGGATTGGCGCCCGCCGGATTCTCGATCTGCTCAGCGGTGAGCAGTTGCCTCGGATTTGTTGAGGCCCACCGGCATCCGATCGCACAGGATGTCGGGCGATGCTCGGCGATGACTCGACGGCTCGGTTTCCTCCGGGTCTCCGGATGTCCCGGACCGACGGAATCGAATAGACACGTTCACATGTCGTCTTGGTCTGAGGCGGAGCCTCGCTAAACATCCCCGCTTCGGATCACTCGGACGCCGGCGTGTCGCATCTGGTCCAGGGCGCGGCCGGTGTCGTCGGGGGCGAGGTTCACCCCGCGGCAGGCATCTTCGATCAGGTGAACGCGGAATCCTTCCCGGGCGGCATCGAGTGCAGTGAACTTGACGCAGTAGTCTGTGGCCAATCCGACAACGTCAATACCGCTCACACCGCGTTCGCGCAGCCATTCCGCCAGGCCGGTGGATTGTCGATGGCCGTTGTCGAAGAGCCCGCTGTAGCTGTCGATGCGCGGATCGGTGCCTTTGGGAAACACCCGAGCGACCCGGCGCGTGTCAAGTCCCGGAGCGAAGAGCGCGCCGCCGGTGTTCTGGACGCAGTGCACGGGCCAGAGGGTTTGCGGAAGACCGTCGAGATCGATCTGCTCGTACGGTTTCCGACCCGGATGATTTGCGGCAAAGCTGGCATGGCCGGGCGGGTGCCAGTCTTGCGTCGCCACGATCAGTTCGAATCGCGGCAGAAGGCTGTTCACGATCGGAATGATCTGATCCCCCTCGGGCACGGCCAGGGCGCCGCCGGGCAGGAAGTCGTTTTGGATGTCGACAAGGACAAGTGCGGTCATGGAGATGGATGCGGTTGCTGTTTGACGAACTCGCGCAGTTCGGCGAGTTCGACCTCGAACCCGCCGCTCAGGATCGGCCAGCGACACCATGTCTTGGGATCGAGGTTTTCGTCGTCCAGATGAAACGACGGCGCGTAGCGTTCGCGCTTCCATTGGTTGCGGCTCCAGAGGCGGAAGAAACGCTCGACCCACACGGCCAGCGAAGCGGCTTCAAGGTCCGGGAAACGGGCTCGCATGAGTTGGAACACCTCGATCGGCGACCGTTTGTCTCGAATGGCAGCTTTCTCGATCGCATCGAGGACCGGATAGGGCATCAGGTCGGTTTCGTCGGTCTGGCCTTGCTCGGCAGGACGCAACTCGGCGGTCGGCTGCTGAGCGTTGATGGCGGCAAGCACGGGGAACGAATGCAAGCCGCGCGGGCCGTCGGTCTCGAGCCATCGCAGCCATCGGCGGAGGAAGGCCTTGTCGATGCCGGCGATGGGGGACAGGCCGCCGCTGGTGTCGCCGTCCATGGTGGCGTAGCCGACCGCGGCCTCGCTTCGGTTGCTGGTGCAGAGCAGGAGGGCGTCTTCGAGATTGGCCAGCATCCAGACGCCCGGGGATCGGACGCGGGCCTGGATGTTCTGCAGCGGGATGTCGTCGCGGGCCCAGTCCAGGCGGCGCCCGAGCGTGTCCTCGATCAGCCGCACATAGCCCCGGTGCAAGGGGCCCACGTCGAGTTCGTGATGCCGGGCGCCGAGCGCCTTGGCAACCGCCGCAGCCGCGGCGCGCGTCACGGCCCCGCTGTTCTCGGTCGCCTGGTACGCCGTGGTCAGAAACCGCCCGGTGAGAGAGCGCGGGGTCATCTCGGCTGGCAGATTCCGGACGTGGGCGAGCCTGGCGCGCATGCCCTCGGCCCCCAATTCAGCCAGGGCCAGTTCGAAGGAAAGCGCCACGAGACAGGAAACCGCCGCGGAATCCGCCCCGCCGCTGAGCGAGACGACAAAGCCTTGGGACCGGCTCTTGCGCAGGTAATCGAACAGGGCCAGGGCCACCGCCCGAGTGAACTCCTCTTCCTTGAGCGTCGCGCTCGATTCCCAGGACACATCGCCGGAATCCGGAGAGACGGGCGCTGCCGACGCGGGCGGACCCGCCGATCGACTCTGGACAGACCCAGGCACATCGCGGATCCCGGCCTGGTCCGGCGTCAGTTCGGGCCAGTCAAAATCGGTTCGGACCTCGAGGGCATGCGCCCCTGGCAATTCGGGTTGGCAACTGCCGGTGCGGGCCTGGTTCATCCTTGTGGCCTCGATGTCCACAACCCCAAGTGTCAGATCCCGGTCGAGAAAACCGAGCCTCGGCCCCGCGGCAAGGAGGCGTCCGCCCGACGCGATCAGCGCACCGCCGTCGAAAATCGCGCGGCCAGCCTCATTGCCCACCAGGTTGGCATAGATGTAACTTGCGCCAAAGGCCCGTGAGCCTTCGAGGACGAAGCGGCGCCGGACTTCGAGCTTGCCGAATGCGAAATGACTGGCGCTCGGGTTGAGGATCAGATCGACCCCGCGGCGCGCGAGGGCCGCGCCCGGCCGGTTCGCCACCCACGCGTCTTCGCAGATCTCGAATCCCATCCGCACCCCGCCCACGTCGAAGAGCAGGTCGCCGACGGGGAACTGCCGCTCGCCGCCACAAGGCTCCGGGGCGTCAAAGGTGTCGCGGACCTCGGCAGGCCACGGCTTGAACCACCGCGGCTCGTAGTGGATGCCGTCACCGGCCAGAAACCGCTTCGCGACCAATCCGGCCAGGCGCCCGTCCACAACCAGGGCCGCCGCGTTGAACACGGCGTTCTGGTGCAAGACCGGCAATCCGAACGAGACCACCAGACCGCCGGTCTCGGGGACAAGCGCCGCAAGCGCGTGCCAGGCGCGCCGGTGGGTATCCGCGCCGTGAAAGGCGTCCTCGCATCCGTACCCGGTCAGGCACAGCTCGGGCAGGCAGACCACGCTGACACCCGCGGCGCGGGCGTCTTCGAGGACGGCGCGCACATTGGCAAGGTTGTGGCGCCAATCGAGCGGCACCTGATTGAGGACGGCAGCGGCAATCTTCACCAGTTTCATGTCATGACAATCCCCGGGCCTGCATGATGAGCGCGGTCTTTCGCTCGTGCAGACCCAGTTCGAGCCCGACGGGGTACCGATGCGGATTGGCCAGGCGTTTGATGCCCGGTTGGAAGAGGGAAAGCTGGCTGCGGACACGCTCGCGGATCGCCGGCAAAGCCGACGATGAATACACACACTCCCCGCGACGAAACACCGGCACCAGCAGGGTCTCGCGTGCCGTGGTCGGGGCAAACCGATTGCGGCGCGTCGGATCCACCGGATCCACGATGGTGAACTCCGGCGGCGCGCCTCGTTCCTCGTCGTAAATGCCGTCCGCCACACACTCCGTGTCGGACCGAAAGCGGCAGACTTGAAGGATGCCTGGCGTGGAGATCTTCACCGACTGCTCGGACAGTTTCATCTTGGGTTCCCATGTGCCGTCCGGGCGGCGGATGCCACCGAGTTTGTAGACTCCGCCCAAAGCCGGCTGGTCATAGGCTGTCACGAGCTTGGTGCCCACGCCCCAAATGCCGATGGCGGCCCCCTGCCCTTTCAGGCTCTCGATCAAATGCTCGTCCAGATCGTTGCTGGCGACGATGGCGGTTTGCGAGAACCCGGCTTCATCGAGCAGTTTGCGGGCTTCGATGCTCAACCAGGCCAGATCCCCCGAATCGAGCCGGATCCCCGCCAGCGCGTGGCCGCGCTCGCGCAACCACTCGCCCACGCCAATCGCCTCACGCACGCCTTGCAGCGTGTCGTAGGTGTCGACCAGAAAAACGCAATTGTGCGGCATGGCCTCGGCGTAGGCCTGGAATGCCTCGCGCTCGGTGTCGAAGCTCATCACCCACGAATGCGCGTGGGTGCCGCGGACGGGAATGCCGTAGGTCTTACCGGCCAGCACATTCGATGTGGCGCTGCAACCGCCGATGTAGGCGGCCCGGCTGGCCGTCAGCGCGCCATCCACACCCTGCGCCCGCCGCAGTCCAAACTCGAGCACCGGCTCGCCTCGCGCCGCCAGGCAGACCCGCGCGGCCTTGGTGGCGATCAGGGTCTGGAAGTTGATCTGATTGAGGAGCGCGGTTTCGAGGATCTGGCCTTCGAGAATCGGGCCGCGCACGCGCACAAGGGGCTCGTGCGGGAACACCACAGTCCCCTCCGGCACCGCGTCGACATCGCATGTCAGCCGCAGCCTGGCCAGGTGATCCAGGAAACCGGCTTCGAACAAGCCCCGTCCATTCTGGCCCGTCAACGACCCAAGATACGCCAGGTCGTCCGGAGCAAACCTCAGGTTGCGCAGGTAGTCGACCGCGTCGGCCAGCCCGGCCGCGATCGCAAAACCGCTCCGGAACGGATTGTTCCGGTAGAACAAATGAAACACAGCCTCGCGCCGGTCCCGCCCGGTCTTCCAGTAACCGTAGGCCATGGTGAGCTGGTACAAGTCGGTCAGAAGGGCGGTGGCGGGCATAATGGGTGGCGACGAGGATTCCACACGGCCCCCGGTCCGCGTCTGCGTCTCGTGCGTCTTGCCAGCCACAACCTGGACGCAGGCAGGCGCCAGAGGGTGGCCCCGCGATTAGCGGCGCAGGGGCGGGAGGCAATGGAGTGCATCCTGGTGACTTCCGTGTACTGATGCGTTGGAGGTTAGTCGCTTGTTGAGCCCTTTGGCAATTCGGAAAGAGAACGCTGGAAGCTCAACCCAGCCGCCGCCTGCGTTTGCGCTTTTGGCTGTGTGCGGCTTTGATGCCCACCAACGAGACCAAGCGGTCTCGAAAGTCCTCAAAGGCTTCCGAACCGGCTTTCTGAAGCTCAAGCAGGCTGTAGAAGCGTGTGGTCGTAGGAGACTTCTCGCGGGCCTTGGTCTGGTCGAGGCTGGAAACGTTGTAGATTGTCCAGAATTCGACAAAACCGCGGTGCTTTGCGCTCTGGTGACTCTTTTCAGCCTCTCCAAGGCGATTCCAGATATTCGATTTGTCGGTGCCGCCCTTGATCTCGATGGCCACAATGCTCTTCGCTGACCGTGCGGATATGTCCTCCGTGATGCTGATGTCAGGATCGGCGGCGAACATGATGCGGACTCGCCGACCGGAGGCGTTGCGCAGCACGATGACGCCTTCGGTTTCTTCCTCGGCGGCATGATGAACGAGCCGTCGAATGATGTTGAACACCGCCTTGTTGGCCTGCTTCCCGATCCTCGTGTTATTGCTACCTCGGAGCTGGGGGCCCAGAGTCAGCAGAGTGAGATCGTGCAACAACTCGCGTGTGATTTTCTCATATCCGATCCGGACGGCCATCTCGGAAGCTCGAATAGCCAAGGCTCGGCAAAGATCAGGCAGCTCACTTCCAAGGCGAAGCGTGACTCTTCCCTCGAATTCGAGAACCCCAAATCGGGCCAGTCTGCTCTTGTTGTAGAACTCCTTCTGACTGAAGCCGAGGAGCAGCCGGTAGTAGCCCAACAACCGCGGATTCGCCTGCAGAACTGAAGGAACGGCGAACAGGAGTTCCCCACGAATGCCTCGACTGGCCAACTCGATCAAATCCTTGGCCGGAACCGCCCCATCAAGTTCCGCGTTTAAGACGGCAAGGTCGAGACGGAGTATCGCGGCAGCCAGTGCTTCTTGCAGGCAGAGCTTACGTGCTTCTTCGAGATCGTACGCGATACGAGCCTGGAGGTTCGATGAGGGCAGGCTGATTTTCATCTTTGGAATTGGCGGGGTGCAGTGCGTCACGCCGGGAGTTTAGACTTCTTCCTGAGGTGAGTATCTTCTCCGCCTCGTGCATGTACTCGGGATTCAGTTCGACGCCGACGAAACGCCTCTTCAGCCCCTGGGCAACCAAGCCCACGGTCCCGACGCCAGAGAAAGGATCCAAGACGAAGTCATCGATCTGAGTGGATGCCAGCAAGCACGGCTCAACCAGTTCGGGGGGGAATGACGCCACGTGCGCACCCAGTGAAGGCGCGGTGTTGATGCTCCAGACAGTGCGTCGATTTCGGCGGCCTTGTTCCCCTTCCTCCATGATCGCTTCGGGGTAATAGGCATACCGTTCGTTCTTGGACAACATGAAGAGGTATTCGTGAGCTCGAGTTGGGCGGTCTTTGACGCTCTCAGGCGTGACATTCGGTTTGTGCCAGATGACGTCGCTCCGCAGAAACCAGCCATCGGCCTGGAGGGCGAACGCCAAGCGCCACGGCACCCCGAGCAAGTCCTTGTCCTTTAGCCCAGGCGGATTGTCGGGCCTCACAGACATGGCGCGATTCGGGTTCTTCCTGTCCGGAGCCCGCCACCCTCGATTCCCGCTCGTGTAACCGTCGCCGATGTTAAGCCAGAGGATCCCATCGGGGCGGAGCACTCGGCGAACGTCCGAGAAGATGTCCGTGAGTTTGTTAATGTAGCCTGCCAACGTGGACTCGAGGCCGATTTGCCCGGCGATGCCGTAATCGCGCAGCCCCCAGTACGGAGGCGACGTCACCACGCATTGAACACTCTCGTCCGGCAAGCGTGGAAGCACATCGCGAACGTCGCCTTCAATAAGAAGCGATTCGATCAGCGGCAGCCTGTCTGGCGAAGGAATCTGCGTTCGTTTCATTTCCTGTCGTTACTCTATCGCAGTTCGTGGATGCCTGGAAGTTGTCATTTCTATCGGCTGCCGCACAGACCCATGCGCAGCCGCAGGCCAGCGGTTCGACCACCTTCTTGAACCTGCGTCCTTGGCCAACGATCGCAATTGACAGCGATTTGGGCGTTTGAGGTCCACAGCACTGCCCGTGCCTTGATGCGGGTTCGCAGACACAACAGCAGCCATGCTACACAACAAGCAGACCCTTTCGGCTCGCCAGCCCGATGGCGGCGCGCGCACCGGCATTGAACTCGAGATAATCATGCTCGATGCCATCGCTGAAGATGACGCCGTTCTCCGGCATCTGGGACTCGAGACTGAATGACGTGTCGGCGCTGATCCTTCCGAAAACCAGGGCGCACCCCGTGCGCCGGCTGGGGAACGGCTCGCGCACGGTGAAATACAAGTAGTCGGCATCCCAGGGGAATTGCCAACGGGCGCGCGCCTCGGCCTGCGCGAGGGGGACCGGCTCGCGGGCAGTTGTTCCAGCCCCCGCGGCCATGCTCAATCCGTAAAAGGCCGCCTGGGCGCTGCGACTGATCGCTGTGGCGCCGCCCAACAGGCTTTGCAGCCAGCCGGTCGAACCCAATCCGGTCGAGACGATGACGCCACTCGATGAATGATCCTCGGCCGCGTCTCCAATCCGGATGCGGTAGCGAGCCGAACCATGGGTGCGGAGCCCGACGAAGAGGTCGTTGACGGCACACAGGCTCTGGCCGTTGTTGAGCCTCGCCTGGGCCAGCGTGACGGCGCGCGTCGAGCGGCGTCGGGCCAGGACCTCGGGCAAAAGCGCGGTCAGATCCTCGACGCGGAACGGAAGCAACTGTCCGTCCCAGCGCCGGGGATCGGGGTTCACGCCGATCAGGGGTTGTGCGTCGAGGTACTTGAGCGTGTTGGCCACCAGGCCGTCCTGCCCCAAAACGACGACCACATCCTGCGGCCCGAAAAGGAAACTGGGCAGGAAACGGCGCTCGAGCACCTGGATTCGGCCCCAAACCGCGAGGCGCTGTTTGGTCTCGCGCAGCGCCTCTCCGTACCTTTCGTCTTCGCGCTCGTAATCGGTGAAGTCGGCGCCCAGATGCTCGACGTAGAATCGCGCCTGGGCAACCGTGTTGAATCGCCCCACCAGCTCCGCGAGGCGGCTGGGCCGGATCACCAGGACGATCTTAGTCTCTGTGCGTGGTTGCATATGGGATGGTCCGAGGCTAGCCCGCATGTTTCATGGAGTCATGACCACCGTGAAGCCGATAACTCCAAAACCCAAACCCATGCGGGCTAGAAAAGCAAAACCGCGCCGGGTCCGGGAGATAGAGTAATGCAGCACACTGTTCCCATGTGAGAACGCCTTCAGAACCGACAGGCGGCTCTTGGTTCCCTTTCCGGGCGCGGTTTTGCCACAGCCCGGAAATCCGTGTTCTCGTCCCAGCATGGGATTTCCGGGCTAACGATTGCCTTCTCTGTCCATGAGTTCGCGCAAGAGGTCCGGCGAGACGTTGAGTTGGCCGATGCGTTCGGCTTTGCCGGCCAGATCCTGGAACGCGGCTGCAATCAGTTGCTCGGGCTTCATCCCGGTGCTGGCCAGGGCCTGGATCACCCGCGGATCGGCCGCGGCCAGCGCCTGCATGGTGGCCGCGATCCCGTAGGCGCGCGCGTCAGCCTCAGTCCGTGCGTTCGCAGTGGCCAGGCCGACGAGATTCCGCCGCTCCGATTCGAGCTGGATCTGTGCGGCCATGTCCGATTGCTGCAAGAGGTGCTGCTTCTCGAGCACCGCGCGTTCGGCATCCATCTGGGTCTCGCGGATCTGGCGTTTCTTGTTCTCGACCGCGATCTCGGTGTTCAACTCGCTTTCCTTGATGGCCCGCTCCTGCTCGACGGCGGCGTTGCGGCGCGCATAGATCGCCTCGTCGGCCGCGCGCAACAAGCCCTCGCGCGCCTCAGCTTCCAGGGCGCGCGCCGTCTCCGGCGACGGGCGGATGGCGAGAATCGACAGGCCGAGGAACTCGAGCCCGAGAGTCGTCAGGGCGGGCGAGCCCGCCAACCCGGCCTGAACAGCCACGACCAGCGTGGCCGAGGCGTTGATGGCTTCACACAGCGGCAGAGTCTGGAGTTGGGCGCGCACCAACTCATTGGCGACGTGGAGCACGCGCTGCGGCAACATGCCGGGGTCTTCCGAGGTGTAGGTCGATCCGTCGCCGGCCAGCGTGAAGTTCAGCAGCCCCGCAAGACGCTTCGGGTCGGCCACACGATACGTGATGTGTCCCTGGACGGTCACGGTCTGGAAATCGGCCGTGCGCTCCTCGAACATAAACGGCACATCGGCGCTGCCCGACGGCACGGCGACCAGCGACGTGACCGGGGCGTAATAGAAAAAGGCGAGACCGGGCCCCTCGCGCGCGAGTTGGCCCCGGCGATACTGAAGCAGGTAGGTGGTGGGTGGGACTTTGATATAGCGGATGCCAAACATAACGACTCCTTGGTTCGAATTCCTCACTTCTGATGGACGCGCCCTCCTCGGCGAACCCGCCTACAGATACGCGAGGAGATCCGGGATGTCAAATTGTGGGCCCCGGAGCCAGGTGCGGACCGCTTTCGATTCCCCCAGCCCCGGCGGTTCACGAGGATGTCAGACTTCGCAAGAGGACTGCCATGCAGGTTAGAAAAGCGAAACGGCGCCGGGTCCGAGAGTCCCAGGCCGTGGCCGTGCCAAAACCGTTGCCGCATTTCACCGCGCGTGATAATTGACTTGTACGGCCTGGACGCAATGGACGACGGTGACAACCCGGATCGACGTGGCCGCGAGTGCCGCCGAAGCGCTAAACGGAGCACAGAACAGGGGCAGACAGCACAGCGAAAAGACGACGCATGATGAATCGGATGAAAACGTGGCGATGGGTGCCGGCGGTGCTGCTGCTGGCGGTCGGCTGGCAGGCGGGGCGGGCCGGGGAGTTCACCATCCTGTCGTTCGATACGCAGAACGCGCGGATTGTATTCGGCGCGGTCGACGGCGCGACCAACTACTCGGTGCTGACGGCACCGACTCCCACGGGCACATGGAGTGTCGCGGTAGGTTCCATTCCGCCGACTGCCGCCAACGTGGTGACAGCCGTAGTCGGGATGGCGGAAGCGACCGCTTTCTACCGGGTTGTGGCTTACACCAATGTCTCGTCGCCGTCGGCAAGCGTGTACCTGATCGTGGACCTCTCGGGCGGGGTTTCGGCGTCCAGCTATCCGGTGTCGTACCTGGACGCCATGCCGCCGGGTGGGTGGACGGACGAGCACAAAACCACGAAGCTGGTTCTGCGCCGCATCCCGGCGACGGCGCCCGACTTCACGATGGGTTATCGGTCAACAGACTATCCTGGCGCAACCGATGAAGGCTTGCATCAGGTGACGCTGACGGAGGCTTTCTACCTCGGGGTCTTCGAGGTGACGCAACGGCAATGGGAACTCGTAATGGGCGACAGACCGAGCTCGTTCGCCAACGCGACCTACTACCAAACCCGACCGGTAGAGCAGGTGAGGTACTTTGACATCCGGGAGAACCCCGGCAACAGCGCGATCGACCCGAACTGGCCGCAATCGAGCCAGGTGCATGCGGACTCGTTCATGGGCAAGCTGCGCGCGAAGACGGGGCTTTCGGGCTTCGATCTGCCGACAGAATCCCAATGGGAGTTCGCCTGCCGGGCGGGCACGACGACGGCGCTGAACTCGGGTTACAACCTGACCAACACGACCCACGATGCGCGGATGGACGAGGTGGGACGGCACTTGAACAACGGCGGCAAGAATCCGCCCTATGACTGCGGGCCGGAGGCGGGGACGGCGCTGGTGGGCAGCTACTTGCCTAACGCGTGGAGCCTTTACGACATGCATGGGAACGTCTTGGAGTGGTGCCTGGATTGGCACGATGACTACCCTGGGACCGTGACCGATCCGCAGGGCGCCACTTCGGGCACTGGCCGTGCCCTTCGGGGTGGGAGTTACAACAACAACGCGGAACAATGCCGGTCCGCATACCGCCAGGCCTATCCCCCGACCTACCGACACAAATCCTACGGTTTCGGGCAGCATGCTGCGTCCCCTGGTCAGCAGTGAGATGAGGCAAGCCAGAGGAGAGCCTGGCCCGGACGAAATGCAGGAAGTGAAAAGGTAGAGGGCAGATTACTGCGCTGTCACATTTGAATCTGAGTCTTGGGTCGTCACCGATGGGCAGACACATCTTCGGGAAACGCTATGCTTTTGAAGTTCTTGAAAACCGCTTGCCACTTCGCCGGCGCCATCGCCGCCCGCTGGCACTCGATCTGACCGCAGCCGAAGTCCCGAGCATCGGGGCATCGAGGCAACTCGATGTTCGCCCCGGAAAACACCCTGGCCGCATTCCGATCCGCGCTCGGCAAAGCGGACTGGGTCGAATTGGACGGACACCTCACGCGGGACGGCCACGTGGTTGTCATCCACGACTCGACCGTGGACCGCACCACGGACGGTGCGGGATCGGTCGCGAACTTGACCTTGGCCGAGTTGAAACTCCTGGACGCAGGATCCTGGTTCGCGCCCGAGTTCGCCAGCGAACGCATTCCGACGCTCGCGGAGGCGATCGAGGCCATTCCTGCCGCAGGCCGTTCCTCCATCGAACGCGCGGCTGGCAGCGCGCAGTTCATGTCGCCGAGTTGCTGGTTGGGCGTCATCGACAGCGTTGCGGTCCAGGCCTTTCGATTGGAACTTCCTCGCTGCGGTTCACGCCCTCGAACCGGCCTGCGCCTCGGCGCCCTGCGCGGCGCCACCCAGCGCGAAGCTGGCCGAGATTGCGACGAAGACTTCCGTGGCCTGGGAGAAGGCGAACGTCACGGCCACCGAACTGGACCCTCGCGCGCGCCGCCGGCATGGAGCTGTTCGTATGGACCGTGGACGGTCCGCAAATCGGGGTCTTTGCGGCGTTGGGTGGACGGGATCATCTCGAACGACCCGGCTTCGGTTCGACCCACACGCATCCGGATACGAGTCCCGCTACATCGGTGCGCGGGGGCTGGCTGCGCATTGAGGATGGACACGGTCTGGCTTGACAACCGTGGTCCAGGACAGCCGGGGGGCCAACACGGCGACTCTGACACGAACCGACGGCGACTCCCATTGGATTGGCGGGGACGATGCGCGGTTCGGGGGAAGCCTCCTTGTGGACGGGGCGCGCGCCTATGTGACCGTGCCCAGCACACCCGCCCTGAACATCAACACCAATGAGGTCACGCTCTCGCTCTGGGTGCGGCTGACCGCGCTGCCTTCCCAAGCCCCCGAAGCGTATGCCGGGATTTTCGACTCCGTCGAGGACTGCTATGCGCTCTACCTCGATCGCAGTGCGAGCGAACTGCGATTCAAGGTCACGGACACCGCGGGGCATGCCGCCCGGCCAGGCATCCCTCAGGCGGCTTTAACGACCAACCGGTGGCTCCATGTGGCGGCAACATACAGCGGCAACGCCGGGCTGGCCGGCGGGCAGACCGTCATCTACCTCGATGGCCAGGCCGCCGACATCCACGTCGGCCATGACGGCTCGGCGCCAACCGGACTGAAGGGCAATGTGAAACCGAACCAGAGCGCCGCCTTCGGTCGCAACGGAACCCAGGCCGCCTACCGCTTCGTCGGCGCCGTCGACGACGCCGCCGTCTGGAACCGCGCGCTCTCAGCGACCGACATCGCGCGCATTCATGCGATCGGCACCAACGGCCTGCCGCTGTCGGAACTGCTGTTCGAGCTGACGCCCGACATTGAGTTCACGAGCCTGCGGGTCAGCCCCAACGGCGCCGGGATCGAGATTGCCTTCCAGAACCTCGGCCCCTGGGAGTCGTTCTGGTTGCGACGGGCAACGAACCTGCACGGACCCTACCTGCGCGTGCCGGGTGTGACCCCCGTCGCCCTGGGCAATGGCCACTACCGCTTCGATTATCCAATTACTCCCGGCGGCCCGGACGAATGGTTCCGCATCGAGGGGGATTGAACGAACCGCTTCGTTGAACGTCGAGCGTTGGAAGTTGAGCGTTGAACGTTTCCTGGTTCATGGGTCCAATGCGCATTCAGTCGTTGAATTTCAATGTTTCCCATCAGCCCCCACTCTCGCAGTGCCGAGTGCCATCTGTTGGTCTCACAGCCATCGCGCGCAGCGGGCGTTGGTAGTCGCGCGCCGCGCGAAAGGCGTTTCGCGCGCCGACCCTGCCACGCCGCAGGCTGATCCGCTTCCACCAGGGACGCTTCTCGTCGCCCAGCGGCAGCGCGTGGAGGGCCGCCCGCCGTTCGCGCGCGGCATCGTCTTCGGGAGAGGGTGGCGGCGCCTGGCCGGCGGGCGGCTTTGGCGAGTGCGTGGCAATCGAGACGAGGAGTCCCGTGGCCACGCACATGCAGAGCAGGTCGGACGAGCCGAAGCTGATAAACGGGAGGGGGATTCCCTTGTTGGGCAGCAGGCACGTGACCACGCCCATGTTCACCAGGGCCTGGCACGTAATCAGGCTCGTCAAGCCCACTGCCAGCAAACGGCCAAAAGGATCACCGGCTCCCCAGGCAATCGACAACCCCGACTTGAACACCAAAAAGAACAAACCGAGGACCAACAGCGTCCCCGAAAGCCCCAATTCCTCGCCAATTAACGAAAAGATGAAATCCGTGTGTTGCTCCGGGACGAACCCGAACTTGTGTCGACCGCTGCCGAAGAAGCCGCCGAAGAGCCCGCCGGTCCCCAATGACAGCAACCCATGCCATTGCTGGGCGCCGATGCCGTCCTGGTAGCGTTCGGGGTCCAGAAAGCAGATCAGGCGCGCCCAGCGATGCGGATCGTGCCGCACCAGGATCGTCAGAAGTCCAAGCCCTCCCAACCCGGCCCCGCCCAGGTAGACGGGGCGCGTCCCGGCCACCGTGAGCATTGTCACGCTCGCGCCAATCAGCAGCAGCGCTGTTCCCCAATCCTGCTCGACGAAGATCAGAAGGCTCGCGGCGCCGCTTCCCAACAACGGCGTGACGAATCCGGCCTGAAAATCGCCCATCCGCCTCAGGTGGCACGCGGCGTAGCTGGCGAGCCAGACCAGCACCGCCACTTTGGCGAATTCCGATGGCTGACCGCCGCATCGGAACCACCGTCGCGCGCCGTTGATCTCTTCGCCGATTCCCGGAACCAGGACCAGCGCCAGCGCGGCCAGGCTCAATCCAAGGAGAATCCGAGGCAGACCATGCCGACTCAGACGACGGTAGTCGATCAGGGCGGCAGCCAGACCAAGGCCGCCGCCAAGCGCCAGCGCCCAAGCGTGCGTTCGCAACCGGTTCGGATCGCCTCCATCGACCATCGTGCTGTCGAGGGAAACCAAGCCGATGGCGGCCAGGCTGCCAACGGCACTGAGGAGAATGGCTGTCTTGAGGTTCATGACTCGACGCGGTCCGCGCTTCGTTGTCACTGACCGCGGCTCGCCAGGTTCCCGACCCGACGCCCCGTGTCGAGGTCGGCGCGGATGCCCAGGCGGGGACCCACCTCGTCCACCACCGCGCCAAACAGCGGCGCGCAGACTTCGCCGCCGTAATAGCCGCGGCGCGGCTCGTCAAACATGACTGAAACGACCAGCTCGGGATCCGTTGCGGGGGCGAATCCGACAAACCAGGATGTGTAGGCGCCGCGCATATAGCCGTGTTGATTGGCCTTCTGCGCGGTCCCGGTCTTGGCGCCCGCAGAGTAGAGCCTGGGTTGGCCCGCCGTGCCGGTTCCCCCCGGCCGGACCACGCCGCGCATCAGTTCGAGCACCGCCTGCGCCACCGCCGGGCGCACCGCCTGTCGCACCGCAACCGGGCTGGCCTGGAAGCTCGGCTTGCCGTCCGGGGCGCGAACCTCCTTCACCAGGAGCGGCCGCATGAGCCATCCGTTGTTTGCCAGCGCTCCAACCGCCAGGGTCAACTGCAACTGGCTCACGGCCAACCCCTGCCCGATCGCGGCGCGAGCCAGGACCAGTCGCGTGAGCTTGTCGGCGGATGGCAGGTATCCGGGCGTCTCCCCCCGCAAGGGCAGACCCGTCCGCTGCCCCAGACCGAAACGCAGGAGAACCTCGCGCAGGCGCTCGGGCCCCACCCCGAGACCGATCTTGGCCGCGCCGATGTTCGACGATTTGGCGATGATGTCCCGTACGGTCAGGGTTCCATACGGCGCATGGTCTCGCAGTGAACCGCCTTGAAACATCATCCGCCCGTGTTCGCAGAAGTACCGAAGGTCCGGCGTGGCAGAACCGTGCTCGAAGGCCGCCGCCACGACCAGCACCTTGAGAACCGATCCCGGCTCGAGCCGGTCGCTGAGTCCGTAGATCCTCCAAATGTCGATCGGTCCCTCGGCAGGACGAACCGGGTTCGCTGGCGGACTCGATGCCCAGGCGAGAATCTCGCCTGTCTTCGGACGCAGAATGATCACCGACGCGCAGCGCGGTTCGTGGCGCAGCACAGCGTCGGCCAGTATCCGCTCGACGCTCTGCTGAATCGCGGCGTCGATCGTCAGTTCGACACTGCTGCCATCCACCGCCGGCGTCCATTGGCTCCGCGCAAAGGGCAGTTCCCGACCGGCGGCGTCCTGCTCTGACACGCACACACCCCGAACCCCGGCGAGCAGAGGATCGAGGCTCAGCTCGAGACCCGCGACGCCCTTGAGGCCGACGCCGTCCGGACCCGGTTGCACAAAACCAAGAACCTGGCCCAGCACGTTGGTCAAGGGATACACACGCACCTGGTCGTCACGGGCGAAGACCGCGCGCCGTCGGAGGCGTTCCCGAGCCAATCGCTGCCGGCGATTCGCCGGCTCCAACGGCAGTCCAAAGTCGGCCTGCGCCAGGGCATTTGTCAGGTTTTCCCAGCCCCAGAGCGGGAGAGATCGCTGGAGCAGAATCGCCTTGGCAGCCCGGGAGGAATCCGGGCCGTTGCCCTGCGCGGCCCTGCGCATCACCTCCGCGACTCGATCCTGCGTCATGCCCAAAGGCCGCGCAATCACGGCCGCCACCTCCTCGAAGCGATTCGAGCAAACCGTCAGATCGGCGTACACCGTCTTCACCGGCAAACCCGTCGCCAGCGTCCGTCCCCGACAATCGAGCACCTCGCCCCGCCACGGCTCCGAGTAACGGCGCGTGCGGGTGAAGCGCTCCGCCTTGACCCGCAGCTCGTCGTGTCGCCAGACCTGAATGTCAACGAGCCGGAGCGCGACAATCCCGAAGAAGACGCTGACAACGACGCCCATCAGCGCCAGAACGCGGTATTGGCGGGTGGTGTTCATTGGGGTCGATCATGGGTGGGAGGTGGAACGCCTCGATGTCCAAACGAATCATATCTTATTCCGGCGTAACGGCTTGGAATTCGATTGACCGGATGCCGCAATGGCATCGACCGAACTGACCCGGGCCTCCGACATGGCCAGAAACGCGTTCACGCTGCGATTCCCGACAGCCAGCAGTTGGCTCCGGGCTTCGGACTTGCGCAGTTGCTGAGCCAGCCGATAGGTCCTCCTCTGTTGGTCGACGCGGGAGGCGCCCCACAAACTCAGATTCACCACCGCCGCGAACAACACGACCACCGTCAGCACCAGCGCCTTGGCACCGCCTGTTCTCCGCGGCCTCTCGCATCCCGTGCCAGCCACGGGCTCGAGCGGTGCGGGCAGTGCGCCCCCCCTGTCGACCACCCCTGACCGATCCAGCGCCAAAGGCCGCCACCCGCGGATGAGCGTGTAGGGATTGCCCTGAATCTGTCGGACGCAGAGGCTGGGATTCATTTGGATCATTGAGGTCGGATTCATAGTGCGATCTGCTTGTAGGCCTCGGAGGCGAGGCGTTTGCTGTCAGCTTGAAACTCGGCATACCGCTTCGGATTCCATATCTCGAAGCGATTCACCAACCCGAGCAGGAGGGCTTCGTCTTCGATCCCGGCGTCGCGCGCCAGCCAATCCACCAGCGGAAGACGCCCCACCTTGTCCAGGGTCAGCCGGGCGTAGGCGCTTCCGATCTCCCGACTCAATGCGGCTGCCTTCGGGTCCGAGATGGATTGCGTGGTCAGGGTCGCGTACACGGCCCGCCAACGGTCGGGTGTCAGGACCAGGAGATGCTGCTTTTCAGCGACCGTTCCCTCCTCACAGATCGGCCATCGCGCAACCACGAACGATTGAGGCCAGCCGTCGGGACGCCAGCACACGGGCAAGGCAACCCTGTGGCTGGGATCGACCTTGTGTCGATAGTTCCCCGAGTACTCGGCGAACAGGTCGTTTTGTGACGCTGACTCGATCATCGCACCGCCTCAGACTTACAACCCGATTGGCCCCCGTTGCTACCTATAACCCCCTATTCAATACGATTACCCCCGATCCCAATGCCAGGAAAACTTGTTAACAGCTGTTCACAGGTTATTCACAACCCCCTAACCCGCCTCGGATTCGGAGTGACTCGGATGCCCGATTGCCAGCAGAATGTCCTGGCCCGCCGATTCGAGGCGGAGACTCGCGAATGTCCACGACGCTTTACGACCTGTTGCCGCGCGGCGATGACACCGGCAACGATCTGCTGTTCGAGCGCTTTCTTGACTATGCCCAGGTCAAGGGGCTCGTCCTCTACCCGGCCCAAGAGGAGGCCATTCTCGAACTGTTCGACGAGAAGAATGTGATCCTGAACACCCCGACCGGGTCGGGGAAATCGCTCGTGGCCGCGGCGCTGCATTTCAAGGCCCTGGCCCAAGGCCGCCGCTCCATCTACACGTGCCCGATCAAGGCCCTCGTCAACGAGAAGTGGATGGCCCTGTGCCGCGAGTTTGGGGCCGACAACGTGGGTCTGAGCACAGGGGACGCCTCGGTCAACCGGGACGCGCCGATCCTCTGCTGCACCGCGGAGATTCTGGCCAACATCGCCTTGCGCGAGGGCGCACAGGCCGAAGTCCGGGAAGTGATCATGGACGAGTTCCATTGGTATGCCGACCGCGACCGAGGGGTGGCGTGGCAGGTGCCGCTGCTGACGCTGCCGCAGGCGCGATTTCTTCTGATGTCGGCGACGCTGGGCGACACGGCCTTTTTCGAGGAGGAACTGACGCGGCTCAACGGGCGTTCGAGTGTGTCGGTGAAATCGGTCGAGCGTCCCGTGCCGCTCGAATTCGCGTATGCGGAGACGCCGCTGGCCCAGACGCTCGAACGCCTCGTCAGCGATGGGAAGGCCCCGGTCTATGTCGTCCATTTCACCCAGGCCGACGCGGCCCAGAGCGCGCAGGACTTCACCAGCCTCAACGTCTGCACACGCGACGAGAAGGCGGCGCTGGCCCAGGAACTGAGTGCGTTCAAGTTCACCAGTCCTTACGGGCCGAACGTGCGCACCTGGCTCAAGCAGGGGATTGGCGTCCACCACGCCGGTCTGCTGCCCAAGTATCGTGTGCTGGTCGAACAACTGGCTCAGCGCGGGCTGCTCAAGATCATCTGCGGCACCGACACGCTGGGCGTCGGCATCAACGTCCCCATCCGCACCGTCCTGTTCACCCGCCTGTGCAAGTACGACGGCCAGAAGACCGGCATCCTGAGCGCGCGCGATTTTCATCAGATCAGCGGGCGGGCCGGGCGCAAAGGATTTGATGATCGGGGGTGGGTGGTGGCCCAGGCCCCGGAGCACGTCATCGAGAACCTCAAGCTCGAGGAGAAATCGGCAAAACAGGGGCGCAAGTTCGTCAAGCGCAGGCCGCCCGAGCGCAACTTTGTCAACTGGGACAAGAACACCTTCACGCGGCTGATCGGGGCATTGCCCGAACGGCTGGCGTCCCGTTTCCAGGTGTCGCACGGCATGCTGCTCAATGTGCTGAGCCGGAACAGCGACGGCTGCCGCGCCATGCGCCAACTGATTCGCGACAGCCATGAATCGCCCAAGGCGAAAGGGGCGCATCGGCGCCGGGCGTGGCAACTGTTCCGCTCGCTGCTTGACCGCAAGATCGTCGAGTTCATTCCGCAGGCCGAGCGGGCCGAGGCGGACCATCCCGATCGCAAGCTGCGCGTGAACGTGGACTTGCAGGACGATTTCTCGATGGACCAGGCGCTCTCGCTCTATCTGATCGAGACCGTCCCGACGCTCGATCCGGCGGCGCCCGATTACCCGCTGGACCTGCTCACGCTGGTCGAGTCGATTCTCGAAGACCCGGACATCATCCTGCGCAAGCAACTCGACCGGGTGAAGTCGCAGGCGATGGCGGACATGAAGGCCCGCGGACTCGAGTACCAGGAGCGCATGGACGAACTCGAAAAGCTCGAGTATCCCAAACCCAACCGCGATTTCATCTACTCGACCTTCAACGCCTTCGCCGACAAGCACCCGTGGGTGGGCCAGGAGAACATCCGGCCCAAATCGATCGCCCGCGAGATGTTCGAACAGTTTCGCTCGTTCGGCGATTACATCCGCGATTACGAACTCCAGCGCTCCGAAGGGCTCCTCCTGCGGCATCTGAACAGCGTGTTCAAGGTCCTCGCCCAGACTGTCCCCGACGCCGCCAAGACCGATCCGGTCCGCGAGATGGAACTCTACCTGTCGGCCATGATCCGCCAGGTGGATTCGAGTCTGCTCGACGAATGGGAGAAAATGCGCGGAACGAAGCTCGCCCAACAATCGGAGCCGGCGACCGAGGTGCGCCCTCCTGGCGCGGACGATGCCGCGGCCGACATCACGCGGAACACGCGCGCCTTCACCGCCGCCATCCGAACGGTGATTTTCACCTTCCTTCGAGGTTGCGTGGTGGGCGACTACGAGGCCGCCTTGGCGGCGTTGGCCGAGCCGACGGAAGGCGCGGCCGCCGCCCAAAGCCAGGAAGACACATGGACACCCGACCGCCTGGGCGAAGCGATCGAGGCCTATTTCGCCGAGCACGAACAGATCTGCCTCGATCCGAACGCGCGCAACACGCGGCACACGTATGTCCTGCCATCGGAAGACCAACGGACGTGGCGGGTCCAGCAGATGCTCATCGACCCCGAGGACCACAACGATTGGGTGGCCGAGTTCGATGTCGATTTGACCCGATCGCGCGACCTCCAGGCCCCGGTCGTGCGGTTGCTTCGGATCGGGCTTCTCACTCGTCCATAACCCTCATCGGCCCCATACCTGGCGGTCGAGGCTGCGGAGCTGGATCGCCTCGGCCAAATGGTCGGCAGCGATCCGGTCGGATTTGGCAAGGTCGGCGATGGTCCGGCTCACCTTGAGGATGCGGTCGTAGGCGCGCGCGCTCAGGTCGAGGTCCGTCATGGCTACCTTGAGCATCTCGAGCGTCGTTTCATCGAGGGCGCACCACCGTTTGAGATCGCGGCTGGTCATGCGGGCGTTGCAGGTGACGCGCGAGCGTCCGGCGAACCGCTCCTGCTGGCGTTTTCGGGCGGCGATAACCCTTTCCCGGACGCTGGCCGACGGTTCCCCCATGCGTTCGGCCGTCATATCGCGAAACTTCACGGGCGGCACCTCGACATGGAGGTCGATGCGATCGAGCAGCGGCCCGGAGATTCGGCCCAGGTAGTTCTGGATCTCCCGCGGCGAGCAGCGCGACTCGCCCGGCATCTTGCCGTCGGGGGTTGGGTTCATGGCGGCGACGAGCATGAACGCCGCCGGGAAGGTCATCGTGCCGGCGGCGCGCGAGATGGTGACACGGCCCTCTTCGAGCGGCTGGCGCATGGTCTCGAGGACACTGCGTTTGAACTCGGGCAGTTCATCGAGGAACAAAACGCCATTGTGCGCCAGCGAGATTTCGCCGGGCGTGGGCACGATGTTGCCGCCCAGCAAGCCGGCGTCGCTGGCCGTGTGATGCGGCGTCCGAAAGGGGCGGCGCGTGACCAGGGCCTGGCCGTTGAGTTGGCCGACGATGCTGTGGATCTTTGTTGTCTCGAGCGCTTCATCGAGGGTCAGGGGCGGCAGAATCGTCGGAAGCCGTTTGGCGAGCATCGACTTGCCGGTGCCCGGCGGTCCGATGAGCAGCACGTTGTGTCCGCCCGCGGCCGCGATCTCGAGCGCGCGCTTCACCGATTCCTGCCCTTTCACATCGGCGAAATCCAGTTCGTCCTCGATCGGCTGTGCGAAGAGCCGAGCCATGTCGAGGCGGACGGGGGCGAGCGTGATTTCGCCTTCGAGGAAAGCGACGGCCTCACGCAGGTTCTGGACGGGAATCACGTTGAGGCCCGCGACCACGGCGGCCTCCGCGGCGTTCTCCGGAGGCACAAGCAGCCCGGTCTTCCCGTCGGCCTTGGCGCGCAGCGCGATCGGCAGGACTCCCTTGACCGGACGGACGGCGCCGGTGAGCGCCAGTTCGCCGATGATGAGGAAGTTGTCCAACTGATCGAGGAGCATCTGCTCGCTGGCAGCGATCATGCCGACGGCGATTGGGAGATCGAAGCTGGGACCCTCCTTTTTCACGTCCGCCGGCGCCAGGTTGATGGTCATGCGCCCCAACGGGAATCGGAAACCGGAGTTGCTGAGGGCGGTGGTGACGCGATCGCGCGATTCTTTGACGGCGGCATCGGGCAGGCCAACGATGACGATGGTCGTATCGCCCCAGCCGGAGTTCACCTCGACTTCGACGGCATAGGCCTCGATTCCATTGACGGCTGCCGAACCCACCTTGGCCAACATGGCACTACTAGTGGCCCAGCGAACGGCGGTGCGCAACCGGTTTTTGTGAGGCCGGTTTTTGCGAAGCGTGTGTGAGGATCGGAACGCCCCGATGAAAAGCGCAAAGCGCGGCCGGTCGGGCCGCGCTTGCGCAAAGGAATGTCCGACGATCGGGTCAGCCCGCTATTTCGCGGCGGCGTCGGTTTTCTGCAGGGCGAGGAGCCACTCGAATTTGATCGTGACTTCGTCGCCGGTTTTAATCGGGCTCATGCCCAGGATGTTGGGGGCCGGGGGCGGCACCTTGTAGTCCGTCATCTTGAGAACCTTCGATCCGGAGAATTTGACTCGATCGTCGGCGACGCGGGTCATGGTGACCTCCATATCGACCGTGTTGGTGACGCCGGAGATTGTCAGATCGCCTTTGGTATCGAACTTGACCGGGCTGCCCGAGGCCGGCACGTCGCCTTTGACGATCATTTCCTTCAGCGCATAGAGAATGTCCGCATTGTCTTTCATGCGCATGGCTTCCTGCATGACCTCATCCATCTTCGAGGCGCCGAGCAGGACCTGGCTCTTGAGGGACTTGACGGGGATTTTGACCTGGACCTTGGGATTGACCTCTTTGGTCGTGAGGCTCTTGACCGACTTGAGCGTCTTGTCGGTGAGGAACTCGGGCTCGACCTCGAACGAACCGCCGATGATCGCGCCTTTGGTGGTCCAGTCGTGAATGGTCGATGTGCCGTCGATGGTCACCAGGCAGCCGGGTCTGGCTGCGTATTTAATCCAGCCGTCGGCGGCTTGGGCGAGCGTGCCGCAAGCCAGGGCGGCGGCGAGTGTCAGAGTCGATTTCAGCAGATGCATTTTCATATTTGTTGTTTTGGTCTTAGATGGGAGATGAAGCGGGAAAATTCAGATTGGCTGTGTTTTCTAACCCGCATAAGAGTCCTCTTGCGAAGTCTGCCTGCCATGTGCACAGACGGCGTGCGAAATATGCGGGTTAGGCCAATTCGTACCACTCGGGTTTGAAAACGACGCGTTCGGGCTTGAGGATGGCCTGGTTGGCGGTCGCGACCGTGACGGTCGAGTCGAGGCCGTCGCGCCATGTGGCGGCCGGCAGCCAGCTCTTCTCCTTTTGCAGTTCCCCGACGTACTCCTTGAGAGCCGCCGTGTCGCTGGCATCGAAGTTCTCCTTGAAGTCGGCCACGCCCGAACCGAGCGTGTCGCTGTTCTTGAGGAATGCCCCCAGCGCGTATTGCAGCGGCGATTTCTCGTCGACCACAACTTCCGCGGGCTCGTCGTCTTTGGTTTTCTGGGCCTCCTGTTTGGTGTTGCCGGCGCCCAGAGCGATGCCGCTTTCATTGTAGAAGGCGTCCTTGCGGGCGTAAACCTCCCAGCCCAGAAGCGGGGCGTCCGCCTCTTTGAACATCCAGGCGCGGCGGTCGCGCATCATGACCGCGCAGTCGGTGCCGTAGAACAGACTCATCTCCGACTCGAACGAATTGCCGATCGTCGCCTCGAATTGCAGGAAGACGCCGCCCGGATACTCGAGCACCACAAACACGTTGTCGGGCACATCGCGTCCGTCCTTCCACTGCACCAGCGAGCCGAAGCCGGTGGCCGAGAGCGGCTGCCCGTTCAAGTACCAACTGCCGATGTCGATCTGGTGCACGCCCAACTCGCCGACCAGTCCGAGCGAGAGGTCCCTGTCCAAACGCCAGTTAATCTCCTTCTCGCGCTCCGGGTTGGGCGAGGGAAGACGCCAGCTTTGTTTCTTGTGGAACTGTTGGCGGGCCTTGAGCGGTTTGCCCAGAACGCCCGAGCGGATGAAATTGGCGAGGTAATAGATCTGCCTGTCGGCGCGGCTCTGCAGGCCGACCTGGAAGTTGAGTTGGAAGGCGTCGCGCGCCGCCTTCGCAATGGCGCGGGCATCCTCGATGTTGCTGGCCATCGGCGCCTCGCAGTAGACGTGCTTGCCAGCCTTGAAGGCATCAAGGACAATGTCCTTGTGCAGGTGCGTTGGCGTGGCAACCACCACCGCCTGGACATTCTTGTCCGCCAGCAGTTGCTTGTAGTCCTCGTACTTCTGCGCGTTGGGCGCCAACGTCCCGGCGCGCCGCAGCATGGCGGGATAGTTGTCGCAAAGGGCGACGATCGGCCCGTTGGGAAGAGTTGACAGGGCCTTGAGTAACTCGCGCGCCCAAGGACCGCAGCCGATCACGCCCACATTCACCGGCGTGGCTTCGCCCGTGTAGCTGGTCGCCCCGTCCGCGGCGGCCTCCGCCGCGTTGACCGGGATGCCGCCCATCAGCATCATCATGGTCGCGAACGACCCGCCTTTGAGGAATTCCCTACGATTCAGATCGGACATTCTGTCGCTTTTCATGGTTTACAGACCGATTGGCATTCTTGGCCGGGGCCATCACACAGAATCCAGTCGATGGCCGCCTGCAGCATGCGTTCAGTTTCTCCCGCCGCCGCCTCGGTTGGCAAACGGAATCTTCAGCCCATCGCCATCCTCAGCCTCGTTTCCCGCATCAAGGAAGCGGTTTCACACGAATGTTGCGGAAGCTGACCGCCCCATGATCTCCCTGAAGGAAGATCGGGCCGGGCTGATCGAGATTGCGATCGAGCTCGCCGCCCGTCGGGCGGTCCACAACGACGTTGTCGATGATTTTCTGCCCGTTGAGGATGACCGTGATCCGGTTGTCGATAATCGTCGACTCGACCGTCTGCCATTCGCCCGCCTTCTTCGACGCCATCTTCGAGGGCGCCACCAGGCTGTAGAGCGAGCCGTTGCTGCTGTTGGATGGCCGGGTCGCGTTCCCATCATCGAGAATCTGAATTTCGTAGCGCCCGCGCAGATAGAACCCGCTGTTGGCGCCAGGCGGGATCTTGTACTCGTACCGGACGGTGAAGTTCTTGAACTTCTCATCCGTAATCAAATCAGTCCCGTGCCCGCCGGGCGGCAAGGTGTTCACCAGCAGGCCATCCTGGGCGCTCCAGCTCTTGGGGCCGTTGGGGTTGCGATAGTGCCAGCCTTTCAGGTCGACCCCGTTGAAAACAGGACGGAATCCCTGGCTGATCTCTCCAGCCGAAAGCTTCACCGCGCCGCTCTGCGGCGTGGCCTCGCCGGCATCGAGTGAGACAGACAGGGCGACCACGGCCACGCACGCCATACTCCGGGTAAAAATCCGCATCAGATTGTCCTTCATGTGTTTGTGTGTTTGGTGTTGCCGCAAATGCACGCGATATGGACGTTCCGACGCCTCCATGCATTCATGCGCAGACTGAAAGGAGCCTGAAAGAACCTCGCATTCCAGGCCGCCTTGCACGATGATGCTCGCTATGTGCGCGCAAGGGACAACGCTGCCGCTGCGAGACTCGTTCTGGCAACGAAACCGTTTCCTGCTGGCGCTGGGGCTGATTCTGACCCTGACGGCTGCAATCTCCATGACCTCGGCGTGGCGAGGCCGGCAACCCGTCTACGATGGACGGCCGCTCATGGATTGGGCTGCCGACCTGACCGCCAACGACCCTGAGCGGGTCACGGCTGCGCGAGAGGCCGTCTTGTCGCTCGGTCCGCGCGCGGTGCCGACGTTGATCCGTGCAATCCGCCGACCGGACCCTATTCTGGCCTGGCCCTTGCTCGAAGCGAGCGCGCGCTGGGCCCCCGCCACATACGGAACCCTCATCCGCTGGCTGGGTATCGACTCGATCCGCGGCGCGCGGCGTCATGCCCTGGTGGCTCTCGCGATTCTCGGGCCCGCGGCCGAGCCGGCAGTGCCCGCATTGACGCGCTTGATCCGCAGGCCGCCTTCGACTCGGAACGCGGGAGAGTGGATGCAGGCGGCTTATGCGCTTGGGCGGGTTGGCCCTGCAGCCGCTCAGCCATTGGCCACGGTGTTTTCCGAAGCTCCCGTTTCACTGCATGCGCATCTCTTGAACGCCCTCGCAGACCTCGGGCCTCAGGCCGTCGACGCCATCCCGACCGTCCTGTCGGCGTTCGAACGAAAGCCGGATTCGCCTTGGGCCGCCCTGGCGCAGTTCCTCCGGGCGGCAGGGGGCGACAAGGCCCTCGCGCATCTCTATCCGATGCTCGCGGACGAAGACGTCCTGCTGCGAATGCGAATCAGCGATGTCCTGTCTCAGATCGCCGAAACCAATCTCGATGCCCGGAACTCTTTGATCGAAGCCAGCACGACCGAACCGGGGCCGGTGCGGCTCGAGTTGCTCAGACTGCTCGGGCGGCTCGAACGTCTCCACACCGCGGTGGCCCACCGCATGCTGCGCGCGCTCGATGATCCGGACCAGGCGATGCGCGACGAAGGGACGCGCTGGCTCAGCCGCCGCCTTTCGCCGGCCAACCTCGATCGCCTCCTGGCCCTCGAACCGGCCGACCTCCAGGCCCGGGCACGGCAAAGACTCGGCGCCGAATCCGGACAGGATGCGAACGCTCGGCATTGAAACAACCGGCCGAAGGCAGATCGGGTTCGGGGTCGCGGAGCGTGTGGACTGCGGCGGTTCACCGCCGCTTTCCGCGGAGGGTCTTCTGTGCACTCCCACACTCAAGCAACATATCCGGGCCAGCGTCGAATGGTATTGCCGAAATGCGATGTCGCCTGTTCAATGCGTCTCATGTCAGCCATCTCCTCGACGCCCCGTGAACTCGCCCTGCACGGCGGTGAGCCCGCCGTTCGGGATCCGCTCCCGCCCTGGCCCTCTTTTGACGACAACGCGATCCGGTCGGTCGAGCAGACTCTGCGCTCCGGGAAGGTGAACTACTGGACGGGGCGCAAGGGGATGGAGTTCGAGAAGCGTTTTGCGGCCTGGCAGGGCAGCGCCTACGGGATCAGCGTGGCCACCGGCACCGCCGCGCTGCACGTCGGCCTCACGGCCCTCGGGATCGGGCCGGGCGACGAGGTGATTGTGCCCAGCTACACCTTCATCGCATCGAGTTTCTCGATCGTCCAGGCCGGCGCCATTCCGCGGTTCGCCGATGTGAACATCGAGGACCATTGTCTGAGCGTGGAATCGGCCCGGCGGCTGGTCAACGAACGGACGAAGGCGGTGATGCCGGTGCATCTCTACGGCAACGTGTGCGACATGGACCGGATCCACGCCTTCGCCAAGGAACATCGGCTCTTCGTCATCGAAGACAACGCCGAGGCGTTCGGCGGCGTCTACAAGGGAAAGAAGACCGGCACGCTCGGCGACATCGCCGGCTGCAGTTTCTGCCAGAACAAGACCTTCACCACCGGCGGCGAGGGCGGCATGGTCACCACCGACAACGAAGACCTCGCCTGGGCCGCCCGCAGTTTTCGCGACCACGGCTACGACGTCAAAGACCGGCTCAACCTTCTCGAAATGGAGCAGAGGCTCTCCTATATCCACAACAGGGTCGGCTGGAATTACCGCATGACCGAGATGCAGTCCGCCATCGGCCTGGCCGAACTCGATCGGATGGACACCTGGAACATGCCCCGCCGCCGCCGCAACGCCCGGATCATCATCGACGCCCTCGCCGACGAACCGCTGATCAGGCATCGCCCCATCGACACCCCCGAGCGGCAGAACGGCTGGTACGTCATGGCCTTCTCGCTCGATATCGAGGCGATGCGATGCGACATCGCCGAGTTCGTCAAGGCGGTCGGCGCCGAAGGAGCGCCCTGTTGGAAGGTCTTCTGGCCGCAGTGCCACACCGAACGCGCTTTTCGGGACGGCAATGCCTTCGGCCGCTCGGGCTTCCCGTTCAAATCCAGGGAGTACACCGATCCGGCCAGCGCGGACTACACACAGGTCGAGGTGCCCAATGCCGTCTGGCATCAGAGCCATACCTTCACCTGCTTCGCTTTCCCGACCTACGAGCCGCACCACTGCGAGCAGATCGGCGCGGCCATCAAGAAGGTCCTCCGCGCCTATGCGAAGTGACTCGATCCGATCGAGGGCAATCCAATGACCCGCACAATCCGCTGGGGCGTCATCGGCTCGACGGGCATCGCCCGGCGACGCACGATCCCCGAAGGCCTCGCGACCGCGCGCAACGCGCAACTCGTGGCCGTGTACAGTCGCCAGGCCCAAACCAATGCCGAGGTGGCGGCCCAGTTCGGCGCGCAAGCGGCCGCCAGCGTGGACGATCTCCTGCGTCAGGATCTCGATGCCGTCTACATCGCATCGCCGCCGCGCCTTCACCTCGAACAGGCGCTCGCCTGCGCCCGGGCCGGCAAGCACGTCCTCTGCGAGAAACCGCTCGGCCTGACCGTCGCCGAAGCCGAGACCATGGTCGCGTCGTGCCGCCAGGCACAGGTTCGGCTCGGCACGGCTTTCATGATGCGTTTTCTCGCCCAGCACCAGGCGGCCCTCGAACTCATTTGCACAGGCCGAATCGGCCAGCCCGTCTTCGCCCGCGCCCAGCTCTCGTGCTGGTATCCACCCATCCCCGGCGCGTGGCGCCAGGATCCCGCCCTGGGCGGGGGAGGGTCGCTCATGGACATGGGCGGACACTGCATCGACCTGCTCGAGATGCTGCTCGGACCCGTCCGCGCCGTAAGCTGCCTCACCGGCCGCGCCGTTCACGGGTACGAGTCCGAAGACAGCGCCGTCCCCTCGCTCCAGTTCGCGTGCGGGGCGCTGGGCGTGGTGGACGCGTTCTTCTGCATGCCGGACGAGGCCAGCCAGAACCGCCTCGAGGTGTATGGCTCGCGTGGGAGCATTCTCGCCGCCGGCACCATCGGCCAGGGCGACCACGGGGAGATGGTGGCCTGCTTGCAGCCAGGCGCGGCGGCCTACGACGCGCAGCAGGCCCGCGCGAGCAACCAGACCACGCCCATCTGTCCAGCACCCGTCAACACCTACCGCGCCGAAATCGAGGAGTTCAGCCAGGCCGTTCTCGAAGGGCGCGACCCCGCCAACAGCGGCGCGCTTGGCCTGCGCAGTCAACGGGTCATCGCCAGCCCGTTACGAGTCCGCCCGCTCCGGGCGCGTTGTCGAGGTTCCCGCGGACGATCCGCCTCGGTGACTTCGCCGAGACCTTGGCTCGATACAATCACCGCCATCGGTCAGGGCCTCTCCCGCCACTGCGGGATCGGCCCTCCGAGTGGCGGTCCATGGAGAAGTGACATTCAACAGTTCAATGCGCACGAGGACCATGAACCGATTTGTAGCCGCCGACGTGAGTCGGCGCTGATTCCTGCTCTTGACGGAGCGATATGGCGCGAGCTGATCCCGCGTCGCGGGACGGCTAAGGAACCAAGGTGCATGGAGAGCGTTGGCATCCGACTGTTGAATGCGCACGAGGACCATGAACCAGGAACGCTCAGAGCTCAACCAGCCGGTGACAACGCCGCGCTGCGGACGCAACGCGTGGGTTGCGCACGCTAATGCCCCCACCGCTGCATCAGCCCGCCGTAGGCGTCGATGCGCCGGTCGCGCAGAAAAGGCCAATGCGTGCGGGTCACTTCCGCCGCCGCAAGATCGACAGTCACCAGGAGGTTCTCCTCCTTGTCCGCGCTCGCCTTGGCCAGGAGTTCGCCCGAAGTCCCCGCCACGAAGCTCTGCCCCCAAAACTCGATTCCATCACCGCTGTCGGCCTTTTCGAAGCCGATGCGATTGACCGCGGCCACCGGGCAGCCGTTGGCCACCGCGTGGGCGCGTTGGATGGTCTCCCAGGCCCCGTGTTGCGTGGCGCCAAGCGCGGCCTTCTCGGCCGGATGCCAGCCGATGGCCGTCGGGTAGAACAACAACTCCGCCCCTTGCAGAGCCGTGAGCCGGGCGGCTTCGGGATACCACTGGTCCCAACAGATGAGGACGCCGATGCGGCCATAGCGCGTGGACCATGCCTGGAAACCCAGGTCGCCGGGCGTGAAATAGAACTTCTCGTAATAAAGCGGGTCGTCCGGGATGTGCATCTTCCGGTAGCGACCCAGCAGAGTGCCGTCCGCGTCGATCACAACCGCGGTGTTGTGATGCAAGCCCGGGGCGCGCTTCTCGAACAGCGAGGCGACCACCACCACGCGATGGCGCCGCGCGACCTTCTGGAAAGCCTCCGTCGAGGGACCGGGGATTGGCTCGGCCAGGGCGAAGTGGGCGTAGTCCTCGCTCTGACAGAAATAGCGCGAGCGGAACAGCTCTTGCGTGCAAAGAATCTGCGCGCCGTCGCGCGCCGCCCGCGTCGCCGCCTCGACCGTACGCCGCAGGTTCTCGTCCGGCTTCGCCGAACACGCGGTCTGCAGCAGCCCCAAAACCACCGACGCCGAGCGCCTCGAACGTTTCATGGATTCGAGTCTATTGCGTCGGACGGCAAAGTCCAACTCCCCCGTCGGGCAGTCCATTCTTTGTGTTGCGATCGCGACACGGAATCTGTCCAATTGCCGCATGAGACTCGCGTTCTTGCTGGCGGCGATGGTCCTGATCTCGCTGCAGGTTTCCCACGCCGCGCCGCAGTCGACGCCGATCGTTCAGAGCCTGAATGGCAACTGGCTGCTGGCCACCGACAGCCGGGATGAAGGACGCAGCCAGGAGTGGCACCGCCAGCCGCGTCCCGAAGCGGTCGCGGCGAAGGTGCCCTGGATCATTCAAGACGCGTTTCCCGGCTATCACGGGATCGCCTGGTACTGGCGTTCGTTTCCCATCCCGCCCAACCCGCACCCGGAAGGGCGCATCCTGCTGCGCTTCTGGGCGGTGGACTACAAGGCCGAGGTGTGGGTCAACGGAATCGCCGTCGGAGGCCATGAAGGAGGCGAAACGCCATTCGTTCTGGACATCACCGACGCCGCACGCCCGGAGGCATCGAACCTGGTCGCCGTGCGGGTGCTCAATCCCTCGAACGAGCGCATCGACGGCATGATCCTGGCCGAGACCCCCCATCGCAACAAGGTCATCCCCTACTCCGCCGGAGCCTCCTACAACCACGGCGGCATCGTCGACTCGGTCGAACTCCTCCTGGTCCCGTCGGTGCGCGTCGAGGATGTCTTTGCTCATGGAGACGCGGACACGGGCCGCCTCGATGTCCGAGTCAACCTCCGCAACACAGCGGCCCAGACCGCCAGGGCGACGATCGAGGTGTCTGCATCGCCCGCGGCCAGCGGCGAAACCGTGGCTGCATCGACAGTCGAGCGGGACTTGAACCCGGGTGACACGCCGATCGCATTGGGCTTGTCGATCGACCGGCCCCGTCTCTGGGACCTGCATGACCCGCACCTGTACAGGGTGACTGCCCGCGTCACGACCGAAAGCTCGCGCAGCCTCCACGAGCAGTCGATCCGTTGCGGGTTCCGCGACTTCCGGTTTGCGGACGGTTCTTTCCGGCTGAACGGGCGCCGCATCTACGTGCGCTGCTCCCATACCGGCAACCACTGCCCGGTCGGCCTGCAGTTGCCGCCCGATCCCGACATGCTCCGGCGCGATCTCTTGAACGTGAAGGTGATGGGATTCAACGTGATTCGCTTCATCTCCGGAGTAGCGACGCGCGATCAACTCGATCTGTGCGACGAGATCGGGCTGATGGTCTACGAAGAGCCTTACGCCGCGTGGCTGCTGGCCGATTCTCCGCAGATGAAGGAGCGCTTCGACAGCTCCCTGGCGGAGATGATCCGCCGCGACCGCAATCATGCGTCGCTGGTCATGTGGGGCTTGCTGAACGAAACCTCGGACGGCCCGGTGTTCCGCCGCGCGGTGGCGAGCCTCCCGCTGGTGCGCTCGCTCGACCAGAGCCGGCTGGTCATGCTCAACAGCGGGCGTTTCGACAATGCCACGGGGGCGAACGCCCAAGCCGGCCTCGAATTGTGGCGCCGCGACGGTCCTGACCCGAACGTGTCGCGCAACGCGACCAACCGCCCCATCGCTGCGCTGGGCATCACCTGGGCGCCAGGCCAACTGGCTCTGCATCCGGGCCCCAACGGGGAGTTCAGCGCCGTCCGTTGGACCTGCGTCGAGACCGGCGAACACGAGGTCTCCGCCGCGTTCGCCGGGATCGCCGGGGAAGCGACGACCGACGTCCATGTGCTGCACGACGGTCGCGCGCTGGATTCGGGCTTCATCAACCTGCGAGGCAATCCCGGCACGAATGCGTTCGCCCTCAGGCTGCCTCTGGCCGCCGGAGACCGACTGGACTTCGTGGTCGGGTTTGGCAACGGGAACTATGGCGGCGACACGACGGCCCTGGCGGCCACGATTCGATCGCCGGGCGGGAAGGTCTGGGATGCGGCGGGGCAATTCTCGCTCGAAGCGAATCCCAACGGCCCCTGGAGCTACGGCTGGCTCGACGCCGGCGCCCGACCGGGCTTCGACACATTCAAGGCCTATGCGCTTGCAGATCGCGCCGGGGACAACGGCATCGGCAGCCTCTCCAATCCCGGAAGCGCAGCGTGGGAAGATGTCCTGAGCGATCAGCACCCCTACCAGCGTGTGCCACACACCGCCGACATTGTGCGGCGGCTCCGCACGCTCGATGGCGGATGCAACCCCGTGCTCCTGTCCGAATACGGAATCGGCAGTGCGGTCGACCTGGTGCGCGTCGTGCGCCATTATGAGCGCTGGGGCAAGGAGAAGGTCGAGGACGCCATGTTCTACGGGGACAAGCTCGACAGGTTCCTGGCCGATTGGGACCGCTGGAACATGGCCGAGGTGTTCGGGCGGCCCGAGGATTACTTCGCGGCGAGCCTGCGGAAGATGGCGGGGCAACGGCTGCTCGGGCTCAACGCCATCCGGGCCAACACGAACGTGATCGGGTACAGCCTGACAGGCACGGTGGACCAGGGGATGAGCGGCGAGGGGCTTTTCACCACCTGGCGTGAACTCAAGCCGGGGACGGTCGATGCCGTATTCGACGGCTGGGCCCCGCTGCGCTGGTGTCTGTTCGCCGAACCGGTCCATCTCTATCGCGGCCGCCAGGTGCGACTCGAGGCGGTTTTGGCGAACGAAGACGCGTTGCGACCGGGCGCGTACCGGGCGCTCTACCAAGTGCGCGGACCCGACCAACGCCGCGTCTGGGAGCGCAGAGGCGAAGTCGTCATCGACCCGTCCGACCGGAAGCCGCAACCGCCCTTCGCCCTGCCGACTCTGGATGAAACGATCGTCATTGACGGGGCGCCCGGGCGATATCGGTTCGTCGCGACCTTCGAAGGGGGCGCCGCGCCCGCCGGAGGCGAATCCGAGTTTTTCGTGGCCGATCCTCTTCCTGCGCCGCCGCCGCCAATCGAGGTCACGGTCTGGGGTGAGGACCCTGTGCTCGTCCGCTGGCTCAATGATCAGGGCCTGCAGACACGTCCATTCTCGGCGTCGTCCCAGGCGGGGCGCGAGGTGATCCTGGCCGGGCTGCAACCGCCTGCGCCGGGGGGGGCTGAGGCGTTTCGGGACCTGGCCCGGCATCTCGCACGGGGATCGGCGGCGGCGTTCCTCGCGCCCGAGGTGTTCGCGGCCCCAAGCAGGCCGTCTGCCTGGGTGCCGTTGAAAACGAAAGGAACGTTGCGAGGACTCAACGCGTGGCTCTATCACAAGGATGAATGGGCCAAGGCGCATCCGATCTTTGCAGGACTGCCGACCGGGATGCTCGATTACACATACTACCGCGAGATTATCCCGGACAGGGCGTGGAGCGGCCTCGAGACGCCGGCCGAGGCCGTTTGCGGCGCCAACGACGCCTCGTTCGACTACTCGTCGGGACTGATGGTGTCCGTCCATCGCCTGGGCGCGGGCCGCTTTGTGCTGAACACCCTCCGCCTCCGCGAGCACCTCGGACACCATCCGGCAGCCGACCGCCTGGTCTGGAACCTGGTTCATTTCCTGGCGGCCGGACGCGATCAGCCGCTGGCGGACCTGAGGCCCGACTTCGAGGATGAAATGCGTGCGTGCGGCCTTTTCTAGCCTGTATCTCGAACCATCTCTATGACCGCAACCGTTCAAGTCACGATCCATTCCAGCCAGTTTCCGGATGCGGTGCGCGGTGACCTCCTGGACTCCCTGCGCCAAGGCGCCATCAACCACAAATTCCATTACGACAGCATCAAGCAGGCCCAGAAATGGCTGGCGCTGCACGACGCCTGCTCGCCGGCACGCACACGCCCCGAAGTCGCCACCGCCTACCACCGTGCGTTCGAGCAGACTTCGAGAATCGTCAGCCCCGGCACGGTGCACGTGATTGGCCTGGGTTGTGGCGGCGGCGCGAAGGACTGCGCCCTGCTCAGCCGCCTCCAAGGAAGCGCACCGTCTTACACCCCGATTGACGTCAGCACCGCTCTCGTCCTGACATCCTGGCAAACCGCCTGTTCCATCATCCCACCTGAACGTTGCTTTCCCCTCGTGTGCGACCTGGCAAAGGCGGATGATCTGCCGTCCATCCTGGATGCACAGCCCATCTCCCGCGCCACGCGTCTTGTCACCTTCTTCGGCATGTTGCCCAATTTCGAGCCCGAGAAGGTTCTTCCCAGGCTGGCGGCCTTGGTTCGGCCTGGCGATCTCCTGCTCTGCAGCGCCAATCTCGCGCCAGGCTCCAACTATCAAGAGGGTGTGGCCCGGGTGCTGCCGCTCTACGACAACAGGCTGACGCGAGAGTGGCTTCTGGTGTTCCTGTCGGACCTGGGTGTCGACTCACACGATGGAACGACGACCTTTCGGATCGAAGAGCATCCTCCCGGATCGGGGCTGCTGCGCATCGCCGCCTTGTTCCAATTCGTGCGGCGCACCGATATCCGCATCGACTCGCACACATTCACCTTTCAACCGACCGATGGGCTGCGTCTCTTCTTCTCGTACCGGCACACGCCCGAGTTGGTGGAACGTTTGTTCGCCGCCCATGGCCTGCCTGTCTCGGCCCGGTGGATCTCGCCCTGCGGCGAGGAAGGGGTCTTCCTTGCGCGTCGTTAAGAAGCATGCGGTGTATCCGGGTTTCCCGCGCCGCGGTTGGCGCCCGCGATTGGCCTTGCCACGGCTGCACTGTGGCGCGTACGGTGTGGACATCCTCAATCAGGCTGCCCGGCCGTTCAGCATCGCGCCATGCAGGTGAGTGCAACATCGACTCCGGCAGACGAACTCCTGGCCTTCGGTCAGAAGCACGCCACCCGCCTGGTCACGCTCCTGTTCACTGACATGGTTGACTCCGTTGCCCTCAAGCAACGTCTGGGCGAGCACCGTGGCAAGGAGTTGTTCGACCGTCATCACCAAAGCCTGCGCGATTGCCTGCGTCACTTTCCCGCCGCTCATGAGATCGGGACTGCGGGCGATTCGTTTTTCCTGCTCTTCGCGGTGCCTTCGGAGGCAGTCGCATTCGCCCTCCTGCTTCAGGCACGCATGCGCGCCCTCTCGCACACGGTGGGCGAACTGATCCAGGACCGGATCGGCATCCATCTCGGCGAACTGATTCTGTCCGAAGGCGAGGCCGGCCACATACCTGACGACATGCACAGCATGCAGATCGACATCGCTTGCCGCGTCATGGCCATGGCGTCCGGCGGGCAGGTGCTGGTCACCCGTCCGGTGTTCGACAGCGCGCGGCAGGTTTTGAAGGACGAGGACCTCGAGGGGGTGGGGGCACTGGGGTGGGTCAGCCACGGGGCGTATGTGCTCAAGGGAATCGAGGAACCGGTCGAGATCTGCGAAGTGGGGGAAGCAGCCATCCAGCCCTTCACACAGCCGCCCGCTTCCGCAAAGTCTCGCCCGCACCCGGCCGCGGAGGGGGAGTTGGTGTTGGGATGGCGCCCGGCCTTGAACCAACAGGTGCCCAAGACGCAGTGGATCCTCGAACGACAACTGGGGACCGGCGGCTTTGGCGAGGTGTGGCTGGGACGGCACCAGACGCTCAAGGAACGGCGGGTGTTCAAGTTCTGTTTTCGCGCCGAACAAGTCCGCGCGTTGAAACGTGAAGTGACCCTGTTCCGGCTGCTCAAGGAACAGCTCGGCGAGCATCCCCAAATTGTCCCGGTGCGGGATGTGTTCTTCGATGAAGCGCCCTTTTACATTGTGATGGACTATGCCGAGGGGCAGGACCTGCGGACGTGGTGCGAAGCGCACGGAGGCGCGGCGAAAGTGCCGATGGAGACCCGTCTCGACCTGGCGGCCCAGGCGGCGGATGTCTTGCAGGCGGCGCATGACGCCGGCGTGATCCACCGCGATCTCAAGCCGGGCAACATCCTGATCTCCGAGCACAAACAGGAAAACGAACACCACAGACCCGCTGGCGGTTTCTCTCACCCCACGGCCGCCGCCTCCAAACCATTGGTGAAACTCACCGATTTTGGCATCGGTCAGGTGACGCACAAGGAGTTGCTCGACTCGCTGACCAAAGCGGGGTTCACGCAAACGATGGCAGGCCAGGGCGGCTCACCCCAGACCGGGACCTACCTTTACATGGCGCCCGAGCTGTTGGCGGGAAAGCCGGCGACAATCCGTTCGGACATCTATTCGTTGGGCGTCGTGCTCTACCAAATGATCCTGGGAGACTTCACGCGCCCGGTCACAATCGACTGGATGGAGACGGTTGAAGATCCCCTGCTGCGCGAAGACCTGAGCCATTGCTTCGCCGGCAACCCGGCCCAGCGGTTCGGAGGCGCGATCGAACTGGCGAAGCACCTGCGCGCGTTGCCTGAACGACGCGCCGCTCTGGCCCGCCAGCAGGCCGAGCTGGCTGCCCGCGAACGAGCCGCCTACCGGCGCGGCGTGATCCGAACCGCGATCCTGTCCGCGCTGATCGTCACAGTCGTGTCCGTGCTGGCGATCACCGTTTGGAATCAGGCAATCCGGGCCACGGCCGCGCGCCGGGACGCCGAGGCCCTCTCGGCATTCCTCACCGAGGTGTTCGAAAGCCCGGATCCGGGCCGCGACGGCCGCACGATCACCGTGGCGGAAGTGCTCGATCGCGCCGCGGGGAAGCTCGATCGGCAATTGGCCGCTCAGCCGGCCCGGCGGGCGAGTTTCCAATCGACGCTGGGCTGGACCTATCACGCCCTGGGGGTCGACCAGCCAGCGATCCCGCTGCTGGAAAAGGCCCGGGACTACGACCTGGCCACTTTCGGACCGAACCACTCTGAAACGCTTCGGACGATGCACAACCTTGCCACCTCTTACCACGCCTTCGAGCGTTGGGGTGAAGCGCTCGAACTGCGACGCAAGGTGCTCGAGATCCGTCGCAAGGTCAACGGCCCGGAACACCCCGACACCGCGGCGGCCATGAGCAACCTGGCGATCTCCCTCTTCCAGGCAGGACATCGGTCCGAGGCGCTCCAACTCCGGGAGCAGGCGCTGGCACTCCTCAGCAAGGCCCGCCCGGACCATCCTGCCACGCTGCGGCTGATGGGCAACCTGGCCGCTTCGTACGCGGACGCCGGCCGGCGCGATGAGGCGCTGGATCTCCTGGAAGAGGTCATGAAACGGGAAATCCAAGTGAACAAGTTGGAACACCCCGACACCCTCTGGGCCATGAACAACCTGGCGGCTTTCTATTTCGAAGCCGGTCGCAAGAAGAAGGCCAACGAGCTGTGGGAGAAGGTCGTAACGCTCGCAGGCACGGTCCTCGGCCCCAAACACACCGTTACCCTCGGCTATATGAACAACCTGGCCGGTTTCTACTTCGACGCTGGCCGCCCCGCCGAGGCCCTCAAACTCCAAGAGGAGGTCGTAACCCTCCGCCGCGAGGTCCTCGGCTCGGAGCACGACGATACGCTCAGCGCAATGGATATGTTGGCCTCCGCCCACACTCAACTCGGTCACACGGACCAGGCGCTCGAGGTTCGACGCGAACTGCTGAAGACACTCGAAAAGAAGAAGGGTTCGAAGGCCCCCGAGACACTCAAAGCCATGAACGCGCTCGGATTCGCCCTGGCCCACGCCGGACGCAGGGACGACGCGCTCAGGCTGCAGGAGCAGGTGCTGGCGCTCAGTCGCGAAGTCCGCGGCCCCGAAGATCTCGGCACGCTCTGGGTCATGATTGGCCTTGCGTCCGGCTATCGGGAAAACGGCCAATTCGACCAGGCGATCAAGCTGGGTGAGTCTGGCCTCGGGCTCTTTCGCAAGGTCGCCGGCCCGGAACACCCGGACACTCTCAACGCCATGACCGAATTGGCGATCTCCTACCAGGACGCCAATCGGCTCGATGACGCGGTGGCTTTGGAGGAAAAAGCCCTCGCGCTCAAACGCCTCCACCTCCCCCCGGGCGACGCAGGCACACTCGAGTCCATCGAGAATCTCGCCATCTGCCACGAGAAGGCTGGACGACGTGCCGAGGCCGAGGCTCTGCGCAAGGAACTCGCCGAGATCAAGACCGCGCCATCCACATTGTAAGAGAGTGGAGAGTTCAGAATGGAGAGTTGAGAGTTAACCTCAACTCTCGTCGAGTGGTCCTCGTGCGCATTGAACTGCCGAATGCCAAGGCCGGCCAGAAACCTCCGCATGGAAAACGACGCTCACCCGCATGTTGTGAGGCGCTCAGGAGCGCCGGCTTGCGGCCGGCTGAACGCGCGCGACCTGCCCGCGGTAGTTCATATGCGTAGTGCTTTCACAAAAAGAGCCGCCGACTCTCCACGGTCCCATCGTGTTCGCGCAACCCGTCAACGGGCCAGGATCCGAAAGAACCGGCTCTCTCCGCTCGCCACAACGGCTTGCGGATTCTGCTGCAATGTCGTGTCGGCCCACGGCCCAGCCAGCGCGCTCGCCTCCTGCAACGTGCCCGGTCCGGTCCAGGAGATCTCGACAGTGCCTGCGGCGCCGCGTTGGATCGAGAGCATCGTCACCTTCGGAAACGGACCAGGCGCGGGCGGATACGGGAGCCGCCCTTCCCAATCGAGGTCCAAGGTGATCGGGTCGCCGGGCATGAGCACGTATTCATTCGCCTCGACGGTCATCCACGTGTCGAATGCCCACAAGTCCCCCTGGTCCAGCAGTCCATAGCTGTGTCCGAATCTCAGATCCCGGACAATGCAGCTCTCGATACCAAGATTCGTAAACACCATGGTATGGGCCTCGGGGTCCTGGTCCCACTTGTACTCGTGCTGAATGCGGTCGTTGCTCAATTGCTCGCCATCGAGATTCCAGACGGTGAACGAGCCGACCACGTATCCTCCCGTCTGATTGGATGCCGGCTCGGGCTGCGGAGGCGTCTCGATCTTCCACTTGAGAGCGGGTTGCGCCGCGCCCGGCTCTCCATCCGTGAACGTGAAGTAGAGATTCGAGTACGTGATGCTGTTCCAATCCGGCTCGACGAACGTCGCGGTGATGGTCACCCAGGTGCAGTAGGGCACCGGCGCATCGAACGCGACGTCCACGTCGATCGCCCGACACTCCCCCTCAGTCCAGATTTGCTCGATCGCAGGTGCGGTGTTTGTCGCGAAGTCGACCTGAACGCGGTACGACAACAGTGGCACGTCGCTGCCAACCGTGAAGTGCAGGTCCGACGCGGATCTTTCGTCGAGGTCGTTCTGATGCACCTGTTTCGAGTGGACCACCGTTTGCGTGCTGTTGGTGCAGCCGGACAGCACATCCGTCGCGCTCAACTCGACCCACTGGATGACATAGGGGTCAAGACTGTCGCCGTAATACGGAATGTGCCATCCGTCGCCGAATCTGCAGACGCCGTCCGAATCGTGGTACGCGTCCCAGAAGTAGGCGCTGACGTCCCCGCCCATGTCGGCGTCGGAGTCGGCAATCACGACCGTCGCCGGGTTGTCTGTCAGCGTGCCCGCCTCGCCGTGGTCGCCCCAGACGGTGACCGAGTGCCCGCCATTGCAGCATGGCGACGGGGTGCAGTCGCAGAGCGGCCACCAGATGACATACCCCACATAACTGCATTGGCGAAGTGCGTTCCCGACATCGCGCGGGAGATGCGGGTTGGCCAATGGCACGCTGCAGTCGGTTCCGCCATGAACAGTCACGACCTGGTAGGGGTTGCTAAAACACTGCGTGTTGTGCGAGGACCCGAGCCACCAGTTCAGGCACGCGTCAATCCACCTTCCTCTGACCGTGCCGAAATAGTCGGTCATGTCGCGATAGATGTCTTCGGCGCGGGCCTGGATAGTCGGGCCGTTCCCGTAGCCTGCGCCCGCCAACATATTGGCGGCTGTCGCAAGCGAGCACGAATTGTCAGGGCTCGTTGGATACGCCTTGTCCACGTCCGGCGGCGGCGTGACCTTCATCCACGGCTGACCAACCGCTCGAGGGGCGGCCCAGACGAGCGCGCCCACGACCAAGGTGTGAATCGCGATCAATGTCTTCATAGGACGGGCTTTGGTGATAGTGCGGGCACTTAAGGATGCCAGGTCGGCCGCCTGCCCCGTTCCGCAGCCCCAGAAGCACGCGCCCGGCGCTGGACCAGACTTTGCTGAACAATGGTGGCATCCGCATGGTATCGCATGCTCAACTCCTTGGGGAAAAAGCGTTGTGGCACAGGTACATCCTGGCAATGAAATGTCAAGGGCAAATGACCGGGCAAATGACAGGGCAAGAGCCGCGAACCTGGCGGAGGATCTGAGCATGGCGTGGGAGGCAACGTCTGGGGAGGCGCAGTGCGTGTTCATGGGTGACTTGATTGGTTGAGTTCGGGAAGACAGAAGGCGGGTTCTCGTCGGTTCATGACCCCGCAGCATGGATTTCAGGCCCTCCGCCGGTGCCTCTCCCGCCTTGGCCGACGGGAGAGGCTCGTGGTCCCCACAAAGTCCTCACCACTGGCGCACACGGTAGAAACGCTGTGGGTTGGTGGGGTTGGGATCGTCGAGGGTGATCACGGAGCCGTCGCCAGCCACCAATTGCAGGGCCGTCCACACGGGATCATCGAGCGAATCCTGGAACTCGAGGGCGCAAACGAAACCACAGGCCGTGGGCACGGAGGTGCTGAAGGCGCCGTCGCGGACCCGCGCGTCGCTCAAGGCGGCATGGTCCACGCGCGGTCCGGGCGGTTGGGTCCCTTCGAGCGCCAGGGCGTAGTGGTATCCCGCGGCGAGCAGCGCCACGTTCGTGACGTTCGGCGGTGTGACCATCGGGGACCAGAAGCTCCCGTCGGCATCAGAGTATTGCCCCCAGCACACGACCGTGCCGTCTGCCGTCAACGCCATCGAATGGTAGCCGTCCGCCGACACTCCGGGCGCGCATGCGATTGAAGCAAGTGAGATGACCAGCCAGGCCGTCGCCTTGGTCGGAGGCCGCCACGACCTCGCGGCCGCACGCCACCCGCAGCGAAGCGGGCAAGAAGCAGGGAGAGACGCAGGACAGTTCATGCGAAGCCTCAATAGCAGACGGTGCAAAGCACATCAAGACCATCGAACGATCTTGGCCCGGAAGGGAACGTAAACCCCTGCAGCATGTCTGAAAACCGCGAGGGGCGCTGCGGCGAGGGATCTCGGTTGGGGATAAGGCGGCGAGGCCCGAGCATACCCGCCAGCGGTCTTTAGCCCGCATATTTCACACCCCTATGGTGCACAGGGCACTGAGACTTCGCAAGAGGACTGCTATGCGGGCTAGAGAAGACCTCAGTAAACGCCCCACGGCTGGAAGCATCCAACACCGGCACCGGGAACTCGAGAGGAAATGGAGACTTGGCTTGCACGACGCAAACGTCAGGCGCATAGTGTCTGACATGAAAACGCTAACGATGCGTGATTTGAACCGGAAGACGGCGACTGTGCTGGACGCCCTGGAACGCGGGGAGACTTTTGAATTGCGCCGGAACGGGCGGGCGATCGGCTACCTGACGCACACAGCTCCAGAGCCAGAAAGAAAGCCGGATTGGAGGGCGCATTTTGACTGGCTCAGGAAACAGAAAGGCAAGGGCGGCGGTTTCGTGGAGGAATTGAACGAAGACCGGCGGCGCCGGCGCGCTTGCGAAGCGGCCATGGAGGAATCGGCATGAGGTTCTGCGCCGATGCCAGCTTCATCGTCCGTCTTTACGACCCTCTGACAAATCACGCCGAACTCGCGACGATCAGCGCGTATCTGGCTGATGACCAGAAAGTGGTCACAGTCTCCGAGTTGTGCTGTGTGGAGGTCCTGAACGTCCTCCTTCGCAAGCCTGAAACTGGAGCCGCGAGGAAGTTCGAAGAGGATCTGGCGGAGGGATTGCGTCTCCGGACGGAGTCGGTGGATTGGCCCGACGCTTTCCAGAATGCCGAGAGTCTTGCCCGGCGGTTCTCCCGCACGCTGAAGCCAGGCGGTCACGACCTCGTCCTGGTCGCTGCCGCCGTGGCAATGGGGGCGACTTGGTTTCTGTCTTTCGACCGCAACTCGCGGCAACGACCACTCGCCGCCGCCGCGGGATTGCAGGTTTGGCCGGTGTTGGACAAAGACGAAAAGGGCCTGGCCAGGCACGCGTCTCAGCGAGCCGGCGGCTGATGCAAAATGAGAGCGGGGTCACATCTCGACATTCGACATTTCACGAGACCGAGTCGGTGAGGAACCCCACGCCGATTCAGGGCGGAACACGGATTCCGAGTGGTTGGCCAGACCGCAGCAAGCCGCCGCTCCGATCACGCGGCAAGGGCCGAGGGATGCGAACATCCGTCTCGGCCCTGCCCTTCGTCATCGTCCGGCCCGCTCCGGAGGCCAGTGACGAATGGCCTCCGCCTCGCTTGGCGTCACTTCCGTCGCGCGCGGTAGAAGCGCTGCTGCTCGACGTCGGGAATGCCGACGGTGTCAAACAAGTCCGTCAATTCGAGATCGCGCCAGCCGGACCAGGTCGGTGTCGCGTCGAGCGACGGCGCCGTCTCGATGACGTACTGCCGATCCGGCGGGCCGAACAGGACCAGCGCCGGCTGACCATTGGTTCCGAGCACCGCCTGCAGCAGCGGTTCCTCGCCAATGATGACCAGCCGGCCTGACTGAGGCGCGAAGTTCCGCACCGGGGTGCCGTCAAGCTGGTGGCCAACCGTGTTGTCCAGGTTCAGGTCCACGAAGGCCGAAGGGAGGTTCGACACCGCCGAGAAGTGCAGCCAGGCCACCTGCTGGGTCCCGATGAGGAATTGGCCGGCGCACGTCGTCAGATTCAGGTCGAATACGTCCTGCCCGGCGACGAGATTCGTCACCGTTGGCGCCAGGGTAGCCGCGCAAATCGGCGACACGATCGGTTCGATCGACAGGTTCGTCAGCCGTCCCGCCAGCGCACCGACCGTCATGGTGAGGTTCGTGAGCGGCGCGGTCGAAAGGAGCTGCACCGGCACCTGACCGCTGTCCCCGGCCCGCAAGACCAGTGTGCCGAGGCTCGGCACGACGCACTCGCTCACCTCCACCGTGAACGAAGTCGCGTCGAGCAGATTCGGATTACCGGTATCCGTGACCCAGATGGTAATCGGGTAATTGCGGCTCGCCTGCTCACAGGTCGGCGTCCACTGGAAGATGCCGCTGGTTGCGCTGATGCTCGCACCCGCGGGCGCCCCGTCCCCCAGGCTGAAACGCCATTCGCCCACCGGCGTGCCGCTCGCCAGCGTGTTGGTGAAGACCAGCGCGGACCTCGGCATGGCCGACTGATCGGTCGCGGAAACCAGCACCGGAGCATTCGTCGAAACCGTCGTAAATGCCTGGTGCGAATTCGGCCTGGCCTCCTCATTTCCAACCCAGTCCCGCGCAATGCTGTAGAAGTAGTACGTTTGGCCAAGGTCACCGACGAACCAGGCACCGGGGTTGGTGGCGTAGGGAAGCCACGGTACGTAGTCCACACCATTTGTCGATACGTACACGTCGTAACTGGCCACGCCACTGCCGCCTTCGTCGTCTTGGCCGCCCCACTCGACCAGGAAGGTCCGCCCGCTCTCCGCCCGCAGTGCCCGGATGCTGCTGACGGGCGCGCCTGCGTCAATCGTGTTGAAGACAGAGGGGGTATCAATCGGGTCGTTCCAGTCGAACACGATGCGAGCAGCGTTGGTGATTACGGTACCGGTCACCACATTTGTACGCGGTCGAACCGTATACGCAACATACCCCTGTCCCGGCTGCACCAGAGTACGGCTGTTGCCCAGGCTGCCGCAGCAGCCGGCCTCATTGGTTGCATAGTAGAACATCTCCGGCCGGTTCGGCGGAAGGAATCCTGCGTAAGGATCGGATGGAAACGTCCCCGTGTTCGTGTCGCTGGACGTCAGGCTGACAGTCAACAGGCCCGTCGTTACGTCCACATTTGCGCTCAAGTCAACCATGAGCGGCGTCTCACCCCGATGCCAACCTCCGGCGGTATTCCAAGTCCAGCCTTGAAATGGGATGCGGTCGACGCGGTCAACGAGCCTACGATCGATTTGAACCCGCATTCCCGAAAATCCAACTTCAAGCAACGTCACGGTGGACCAATCAAGACTTGGATCTAAACGGTCAGACACTGTCACCCTGAGTGCGGCTGCCGTCGCATCGGCAGTGTTTTCGAAGTCGATAGTGTAGGGTAGTATGCCAGAACTCGAGACGAACTGCTGCGGACCGAATCCGAGCAGCGTACTCTTAGCATTGGGATCGTATGGCTCGATGATATCGGTGGGATCGCCATGGCCATCCGCTGGCGGAACGCAGACGCCAGCGAGACAGACAGGAAGGCATACGATCCCTGCGCCAACAGGCGATAACACCTCAGAAAAAGCCAGATGACACACCACTCCACAAACAAGCTCGCACAGTAGCTCCCCGTGTGGCGCTGGAGAACGTGTGGACACGACTGGTCCAGGTGACAATTCTGCGGCCCGTACATTAAAGCCAGCATTCCGCAACTGCTCTGCATAGTAGCTGCGCCACGTCACGACATCTGTGGCGCACGTGTAAAGCGCCATAGCATCAACTTGCAGGTTCGTTTGTGACAAGACATACTGCCGACTATCCTCGCATACCTTAGATAGTTGGGTGATAAACTCATTGCGTGGCATCAGATCAGCCCTCCAGGAAGTCCTTACGGAGGAGCCGGGGTACTCGTCAGCAACCCGGAGCGTGTAGTCGAACGTGGCGGTCTGGTCAGTCCCAATCCAAGGAATGATGTAGGAAAGGTACCCCGAATGAGCGGACAACTCTGGTATCGGGAGCGGCCCACGAGCTGTTAGCGAGACGGCGGGGTCTTCAGTCACCCAGGCGGAAACGAGGACGAACTCGGCATCATTGTTCGACGTATTGTGTACTTGAACATGGTAATGCATCGGGATTTGATGCCGCCTCGCTGCCTGGGGACCAGTCCAAGACAGTTGCAGGCCTCCTGTGGAGCCAGGCTCGATGGTAAAATGTTCATCCGACACAGCGATGTGACCATCGGGTGCAATCAGCTCGGCACTGCAAACAACTGCGGGCAGGCCGGTAAGGTCAAACTGTGCATGGAGACTCGCCATGTTCGTCTGATGTGTGAAGAGTGGTAGAATCGTATTGTACTGCATGTCCTGACCTTGGTACAATAGCTGAGCCGTTGTGCCCAAAGCGAGCTTATGCCCAGTGAAGGTCATGGTGATCTTGCCTGAGTTTCCACCGTTGTGGGGGCTAAAGCCTGTTAGTGCAAACGGGAGATATTCAGCCATGATCGTGATGGGCGCGGGTCGCGCGCCAAGTGCAGCGGCGTACACGAGGACATAGTTGGTGCTGGCACGTGTTCCGGATACCCGAAGTGACTGGTCCGGCTTGAGGACGTCATCACATTTGTAGTCGAACTCTGAGGCAGTTGGGATGGCGCCGTGGCGAATGTACAGTTCCGTCGCGCCGTTCGTCGCGAGCAGGTCCACGGACACGCGGAGATCCTCGTCAGCCGTGGTGACGAGTTGCCAGTAACGGGCGTGGCCGGGTTGCAGGAAGAAGCTGTTCGTGGGCGAACCCAGGACAAGTTCGGGCATGTAAACCGGTGTTGGGATGGCGGTGGTGTTGTCGGGTCCGTTGGTGCCTTCCATGTTGAAGGCGACGGTGCGGGCGAGGACGTGATAATTGCCCGGGAACACCCCGGGGACGAAGACCTCAGCGGAGGCGGAATACAGGGCGTTGCTGGCGAGGCCGTTGGTTTGATCCACGGTTCCCAAGAGGATGTCGCCGATGTCCCAGCGATCGTCGGCCGAGAGATAGATGGTGTCGGTCCAGCTTCCGAGCACTTCGGCGCCAGTGCGGTTGATGCCTTGCCAAGAAACGGTCAGAGGGTCTCCGCACCAGAGTTGGTTCGTGCTGATGGTCAAGTTGCTGAGCTGGAAGTCGATCTGTGGCAGCCGGATCGTGCCATCGTTCAGGTACTCGAAAACAGTGCCTGACCAGTTGAAGAGCTGAGTGAACTCGATGGCGGTTCCGTCAACCGTCACGCGGGAGTTCGTGAGTTTGCGGAGCTCGGCGAGACCGATGCCGCCGGTGTTGCGCACCGTGAGCGTGACGCGATCCAGGAAACGCAAGCGGGGCGTCAGGATCATGCCCCCGCCGCGCGCTTCGAGGCTGCCCGCGTTCAGGCGCACGAGGCTCGACAGATCGATCACGCTGGCGGCGCCGTCCGCCAGCATGCTCGTCGCGCCGAGGCCCATTTCCTGCACCAGACGCAGGTCAATGGTGGCTCCGCTCAGGGCTTGGATCTGCGCGGGGGAAGCGGCCGGGCCACCCTCAAACGTCCTTAACTCTGACAAGTCGAGCTTGGTGCCCTGTCCGCTGGCGACCAGCGTGATCTGGCGCAACGCGAGGTCGCGGCCGCCGCCCAGGAGGATGGTGCCGCCGTTGCGGGCTTCGAGGCGGGAACCGGGCGTGGCGGCGAGGTCCTGGAACGACACGAGGCTCGAGAGGTCCACGACGCTGTTGGTGCCGTCGGCCAGGACCTGGATGCCGCGCGGGGCGGTGGCGTCCGCCCCGTCGTAGGGCTGGGTCATCGCCAGGACGGAGGCGAGGTCCACCCGACCGCCGTCGAGCGCTTCGATGCGGAGATAGCCGTTGCGGCGGGCGTTGCCGATCACGTTCGTTACGTTGGGCAGGCTCAAGACGGTGCCTGCGCCAGACGCCCGCAGCCAGATGGTGGTGTCCGCCTGGTCAAACGCCCTGTAGGTGCGCAACATTGGCAGGCTGACCACCTGGCCGCCGTCCACGAACCAGCTCGCGCCGTTAGGTTGCAGGACCGAGACCTCGCGCGAGACAATCTCGCCGTACGGCGGTTCAGGTTCGGCTCCGACAAAGACTGACACCTCGCGGGAGACGATCTCGCGGTAGGGCAGTTCGGAATCCGCACCGACGAAGACCGACACTTCGCGCGAGATGACTTCCTTGTATTCCTCGTTCTGCGCTTGAGCGGCTAAGGGAGCGAGCAGCCACAAGAGCAGCGTTAGCCAAGGGAGCGCAGCGGGGGCACGGCAAAGCACCGCGGAGGGTCCGGCTCCCGAATCGCGGCGCTCCGCCGAGCCGCCGCTACGGCGGAGAGCACTCCGACGACATGATGGTCGAGCATTCATACAGGTGGGCTCTGTGAGGTGTGCTGTGGAGCGGCGACAGGATCAGGGCCGCACGACCCTCACCTGGAGGGCCGAGTAGCCAGGATTGACGGGCACGGTGGCTGTCCATTGGAGCACGAGTGGGTTCTCGCTGACCACCTGACTGACTGACGCGGCGGTTTCCGTGTAGTTGCCATTCGATCGCGGGGTCGCGCGGACAGTGACCGCTGACGCTTGCTCGACGTTTGTCGTCTCGATGGCCACCGTTGTGGAAGAAACGCTCGGCAGGACTGTGTCCGAGCCGATGACGCCAAATTCAGCGCGCGGGTCGGCCGGCGCAGGCTGACCGCCGATAGAGGTGATCCTGACTGTCGGACCGTTCTCAGGGAGCCATATCCCCGGGGTGGCTCCTGGAGCGAGCTCGACCACACTGGCATCAGGAGTAACGCTGACAGAGCTGCTGTTGGTCACGCGCTCAACGCGAATTCTCCCAAGGCCCCCGGACGTGCTGCCGGCCGCGCCACCCAGAGCGCGTAGGTACCCGGTTCCGGTCAATGTGTCGGCGACCACGCGGAGTGCCCCGCCACTGCCGCCGCCACTCTGACTCTGCCACGAGTGCTTTGCTCCCGGCCCTCCATTGGCATTCACTTCCCCTGACAGAGCAAAACTGGAGGCACACGCAATCAGTAGTGCTCCGCCGCCTGCACCACCGCTCCCTGATTCGCCCTGATTGGGGTCCTGTGCGCTACCGCCTCCCCCCGAGCCGCCCACGAGGGGAATCAAAGAACTTTCGCCATACACACCAGACCCAAGCCCTCCCACTGTGCCATAACTGCCACCCACACCAGTAAAACCGCCGTCGGGTCTG
>JAXGQW010000029.1:0-59116 GCA_040766265.1 Verrucomicrobiota bacterium | reverse complement strand
GGTTATTCGGAGACGGATGTCTCGTCCCCGGCGTTGTTGCGCGAATACAGGAAAGTGCTGGCCGACTACACGGCCCGGACGCAGCGGCCCTTGAACCACGTAAGGGATTTCATCGAGTGCATTCGATCGCGTCGGCTAACGGTCGCGCACCATGATGTCATGGCGCAGTCCATGAATATCTGTCTCGCCGCCGACATCTGCGAGCAGCTCAAGCGCAACATGACCTTTGATCTGCGCAAGGCGGAATTCGTCGGGGATGCGGAGGCCAACCGGCTGCGGTCCCGCGCGATGCGAGCGCCGTATCTGTTCTAATCCGCATAGCAGTCACCTCGCGAGGTCTGGCCGTCCTGTGCACTGCCGGGGCGAGGAATATGCGGGTTAGCCGGTCGTCCGCGGCGCATCCGGACTGCCATCCGGGTCGCACCGATAAGACAGGCGCAGGATTGGGACACCCCGGGCGACGAACTCGCGCTCGAAATCGGTTTCGAGCGCGGCGAGATGGTCGGGCACCGGCGCTTCGCGAAAGGCGGTGCGGGCGGCAAACACCTGGCGCATCTGCTCGAAATAATCCGGATGGTCGGTTCGGAGGTGGATCCAGCCGCCGGGCCGAAGAACGCGGGCGGCCAGGTCGGGGAACCGTTCGTTGACCAATCGCCGCCGCCAATGGCGTCTCTTGGGCCACGGATCCGGGAAGTAGACGTGGAGAGCCTCCACGCCTTCGAGCGGGAGCAGGTACTCGAGACAGTAAGCCGCTTCCACGCGCAGTCCCCGCAGATTCGTCAGCCCAGCCCGGCGGACTTTCCGATCCAGCTTGCGCAAGCGTCCGAGCATTCGTTCCACGCCAAGAAAGTTGCGATCGGGACGAATGCGTGCGAGGTCAAGGAGGAACGAGCAATCGCCCGCACCCAACTCGACTTCGACAGGACGCTTTTCGGGAAAGACACTGGCCCAATCGAGGCGATCGACGATCGAGGCCAGCGGGTGAAGAAGCGGCGCGGGCTTTACGGCCGGGCGTAGATCGGCCGGGGAAATGTGTTGGATCATTTGCCGACCATCAGGGCCAGAGAAGCGGTGTAGCCGTGGAGGTAATTGCGACCGCCCACGGGCCCGATTTCTCCATTGCCGAAAAACCCGGCCAGACCCAGAGGGCCAAAGTGCCGTTGAGCCAGGGCGGCGTCGTGATGTGGCGTGCCGAAGAGGCGCACGCCGCGCCCGCCGCAAGTGCACAGGCATCCGCCATAGACTGGACGCTCCCCCAATGTGCGCCGAACCCGGCGCAGAGTCTGAACCATGTCTTCGGTCGCGGCCGCGGCATCGCGGCACTGGAACTGAACGGACTGACCCATCCGAGGCCGGGCCCCGACCGCGAGAACGCCGGTCGAGGGATCGCCGCCGAGGAGGTTGCGGATCAGGAAATCGCCGCGCCGAAATTCCTCCTGATACTCATTGGTCACCAAACCGAGCATCAGGTTGCCCTGGGCGCGCTCCTGGTCGGCGCGGGGCAATTCGTTGAAGGTCCTGGCCAGCACCTCGTAGGCGGGACGATTCCCGATCTCGTGAATCAGATTCCCTTCGGCCTTGGTCACGGTCCACGGCTCGCCGATGGGAACGCACCCCTGGGAGACCGCGCCGACAAGGCTCACCGCGCCGCAGAAGGCAACGGCGATTGCGCCGTCGTCATGGACGCTGCCATCGAGGTAGACCTGGGTCCCCTGCTCGTTCGAAGATCCGCTGGCCATCCCACCGAAGGTGGGGCATCCCTGCCACGCCTCGTTCCACTGGCCAAGCCACCGCTCGCCATCCACCGTGAACGGGTCCATGAACACCAGCCATCCATGGACGTCCGCAGGTTCAAGCCCGGCCTGACTCTGCCAATAGGCGGGTCCGCCCCCCGCTTCGACGTCCGCCTGAGTGAACCGAAACGCCCGGACATTCGCCCCGGGAATGTGGTACAGACCGACGGCCAATCCGGGGTGCTGCTCGATTTCCTCACCGCCGGCGATGAGGCTTGCGCCCGAACACCCAACCAGCAAGCTGGCTTGCGCATGGACACGGAGAATTTCGAGCACTTGCTCCGCGTGCGGTGCGAGCCAGGGCGCCATGAACACCAGGCCCAGCGAAACCTGCGGGGCCTTCAGGTGCGACCGCAACTGGGTCGCCCACTGCTGCAAATCGGCATCGTCGAAGTGCCCGGACCAGTGCCCGGTTGCACAACTCTCGGTCGACTGAAAAGTCATCGCCGGACAGTAACCCCGCTCGGATCGGAAATCCAGAGCCTTGACTCGCACCCGGCGCCGGGGTCTGCGTCCGGGCTGTCTTCGTCTGGGCTTGCCAACCGCGGGCGCTTGGCCTGAAGTTCCCCGCAGAGAACCACGGCAACCAAGATCGAACGCCTATGCGCCTTGCACCTGAGATCAGTCCACACCCACCGGGTCCGGCTCAATCCAAGCATCGCCTGACACGGCGGCGTTTTCTGGGGGGCGCCCTGGCCGCGGCCGCCGCGGCATCGGTCAACGAGCAGCGGGCCGGGCAAGCGACGGAAAGCCCTGCGACTCGAAGTCCGTCCGCTGAGCCTGGTCGCAAGATCAAGCTGGGAGTCGTGGGCGCAGGGGGCCGAGGGTGCTGGATCGCCGGGCTGTTTCATCGGCACGGCGGTTACCAGATGTGGGCAGTGGCGGACTACTTCCAGGAAGTGGCTGACACCTGCGGCCACGGCTTGGGAGTGGACAGCTCGCGCCGCTTCTCGGGCCTTGGTGGTTACCGGCGACTGATCGAATCGGGCGTCGAGGCCATCGCTCTCGAGACGCCGCCCTATTTCTTCCCTGAACACGCCCGGGCGGCGGTCGACGCCGGTTTGCACGTATATATGGCGAAGCCCGTGGCGGTCGATGTGTGGGGCTGTCTCGAGATCGAGGCCGCGGCTCGCAAGGCGGCCACCCTCGAACAGGTGTTCCTGGTCGATTACCAAATCCCCACCGATCCGCAGAACATCGAGGTCGTCAGGCGCATCCACGCGGGTGAAATCGGCAAGGTGATTTCGATCAACAGCCATTACTTCGCCGGCTTGTTTCCCGACCCGGCCAAGACGAAGAACGTCGCCGACCGCTTCCGCGGCCTGGTCTGGTGCAACGATGTGGTGCTGGGCGGCGGCTACCACGTCAACGCCTGCATTCATGCCGTCGATGCAGACCTCTGGATTGCCGGTCAGCGCCCCATCAGCGCCATGGGATGTTCGCGCGTCGGTCGGGGCGATCCGCACGGCGACAGCCATGACGTGTTCCAGCTCGTTTTCGAGTTCGAGAACGGGCTTGTTCTGAGTCACCGGGGCAAACATCTCAACAACCTGACCGATTTCGATGTTGTCTGTCAGGCGCAGGGCCACGTCGGCACCGCTCAGATTAGCTACGGCGGCAGGGTGGCGTCCAAAGGCCCCAACGATGGCTACAACGGCGAAGTGCAGAACCTCTACGAAGCCGGCGCGGTGCGCAACATTGCGAAGTTCTATCAATGCGTGATCGACCGCAACTTCGAGAACGGGACCGTCCGCCGCTCTGTAGACGGCGCCTTGGCCACGATCCTGGGCCGCGAAGCCGGCCTGCGCCGGGGCAAGGTCAGCATGGCCGAGTTGCTCGTCGTGAAGAAGCGACTTGAAGTCGACCTGAGCGGTTTGAGGGTCTAGCGAGGCGCGCCTCAGACCAAATCCAGTCTTCCTTCCCATGAGGAGTCCCGGTGTTTCCCCGCCCTTCTCTCCCGCGCCTCGCTCATTAGAATCCTTGACACCTTTAACGCAGCACAGAAACTTGACTTGTCTACAACGTTTTTCACTGGTCAAGGATTCCGCGGTCTTCGCACTCCGTCAGTCCACAGGGCCGGTCAGACCTCGCAAGAGGACTGCTATGCGGGTTAGGAAAGAGGTGCGCCAGTGGCGGATCACTTGTGGGCAGGGCCGGGAATGACGGCAAATCGGAAGAAATGAGGGTCAGCGTCAGGCGCTGCAGCCACCGCAGGATCCCGCCAAGCGTAAAACCAGCCAACCACGCGTAAAAACCCATTGACAGTTATCTTCGCAGGCTCTATCTATGATTTGTTCTACATAGAAATACTTATACAATAACCATTATTCAGCCTATGCTGGCATCAGGGATCCCAACACTCACCGTGCGAGACTGCGGTTGTGGCATCGGCTGCACGGGCGTGGCTGTACCTTTCCGGCCCGCACGCCAGTCGTGTTACGGAGTCTGATCGCAGCGGACATCGGCTGAGTGTAGGACACGCGGTTGGCAGCGTGTCGGGCCTCGGCAGTCCGACACGCTGCTTGCTTTTCTGAAGCCAGCCTCTCTCGCACTGGCTCTGCAAGTCGCGAAGCAGACCGACCGCCTGAGTTTGATCCTGCAACGCGATTCACCGGTTATCGCGGCATCTCGATGGGGACCGAATCGGACGGAGTCAGCCGGCGAAATCCGGTGATCCGATGGAAGGTCAGGAAGTTGGCGTCGTGGTTGTTGCGCGCGCCGCCCAGGCCGTCTTGGAAGGCCGTGCGCACGACGGCGATGATGTCCTCGCCGTCAAAGAGCCAATCGGGATACTGGAAGCCGTGTTTTGCGGTGTCGGGATGGTGCAGGAGAATGCAGCGCACCGTCCACGCGCGCAGATCGGGTGACTCGGTCAGGGCGAGGGTGTTGCGGATGCTTCCCGGACCAGGGGCGCGGAACGGTTCGGGGATGATCGTGGCCAGCGTCCAGTAGAGCGAGGCGCGGTCATCCCAACGAATGGTGAATTTCTTGGCGCCGCCGGGGAAAGGGACAAAGCCGCGATCGGGATCGAATCTCATCGTCTTTCCCTCATCAATGACCCGCACGATCGCCGCCCTTTCATCCGGGGACCGGGTTTGGACGCGGAGCACATCGACCAGTTCGCCATCGGGCGCGACGACAGCATTGCCTTCGAGCCAGGCGCCAAAATCGCCCTGGTTCCAGTTCGTGTTGCTCGGGAGGAACGTTGCGAACGTCCACTGACCCGCATCGAGCAAGTCGGCATCCACGGCCACGGAGAGCATGCCGGCGCGGTAATTGACACCCCACCCCACCGGCGGATCGCGTCGTTCCATACCGCGCCAAAGCCGGCCCCGATGCTCGACAACGGGCACCGGCGCGCAGTGGTATTGACCGTCGTCTCGGAGCAGCCCGGACCGGCGGTCGCGCGGCTCGGTCCAGGTCCGACCGCCGTCTTTCGAGCGGCGGATGACGGCGTTTCCGTGGTGTTTATCGGCGCCAATGAGGTAGAGGCTATCGCCCTGGGTAAAGAGCGTTGACCAGAAGGCGCCGTTGATTGTGGCGATGCGCTGCCACGATTGGCCGCGGTCGGCGGAGCGATAGACATGGCTGATGGCGCGTTGGTGTTCGGTGCTCTTCGGGCCGAACTCGTCGTGCGAAGCCACGTAATCGCCGCTGGGCAGCACGGCCAGGCTTGGCGACCCGATGTAGATGCCGGACGATTGCGGGCTATGGTGAATCACCACCCCTGGCACGCGGTTCGTGTCGGCGTTCGAAGCTGCGTGAATGCCATCGGCGACAAGCGCGATCAGGACCAGAGACACACCCGCGATCGACGAAGCCGACAGAGTCGAAGTCGAGGGCGGCGCCGATGTGCAGCCTGTTTTCACATGAAGCCTGGACACTTGACGAATGAATGCGAAGGGGTGCCGTGGAGCTTGATGCAACATTCGGACCAAGGAGCGAGGCGCGGGAGAGAGGGGCGGGGAAACACGGGGGCTTTTCATGGCTGTAAGGACTGGGATTTGGTGTGAGGCGCGCTCGCCAGAATCCTTGACCGGTGAAACATGTTGTAGACAAGTCAAGTTTCTGTGCTGCGTTGAAGGGGTCAAGGATTCTACGGAATGAGGCGCGGGAGAAAGGGGCTCGGAAACACGGGGACTGCATACGGAAAGGAGGACTGGATTTGGTCTGAGGCGCGCCTCATTAGAGATCGACTTCGAGTCGGTAGAATGTCTGGGCCGGGTCGGGAGCCGGATCCGTGAACACTCCCTCGTTGTCAGGGCCGGCCGCAAGACCGGCTGAGGCGACCGGCTGCCACACCGCCGATTCGATATCGGGGGCGCGCAGCAACCGATAGGCGCGGCTCTGGCGGCGGGGGTGGAACCGGATGTGCCATCCTTTGTCGTCGAACGAGACGGAGCGGATCTGGAACAAAGAAGCCGGATCGGTTGGATCGCTGCCCAGCACGAATTCCGCGTAGTTCGTGTAGCCGTCGGCGTCGGGATCGAGCGCGGGATCGGACGGCCCCAAGAAGAAATGCCCGGCCCACCACTCGGGGATCTGGCCGGGCGAAGGCGGATCTTGTCCGGGCCGCAAGGTCCAACGGACGGCATCGGCCAGGACATACGATCCGGTCCCTGAGCTGGTGTTATTGCGCAGACGCACGATTGCAGTCTCACCCGCCGCGAACCGGATATTGGCGGCAACGGTGCGATAGAGTCCGCCCCCCGCCGCCTGGTTCACGACAACGGCGGTTCGGCCGGCGGAGGATTCGATTTCATAGCGCACGCCGGACGATCCGTTGGCGCCGGCGGGGTAAAGAACGCTGAGGTCGTAGAGACCCGGCGTATAGATGCGCGTCCGCCACGTCAGTTCAGCGGTGGCGGTGCCGGAAACGGCTGAGGTCCGCCGGTAGGCTCGTCCGAGGCTTGCGGCCGAGTTGGTGACGAACGTCCAGGACCCGGTCCAGCGGGCCTCGGTCTCGTCGGAAATCCGGGGCCAGGCCGGGCTGAAGAGGCGGAGGTTCGAGAGGTTTGTCGAGCGGTCGGTCCATGTGGCGACGCGGAGACGGAATGGCCGCGGGTCGTTGTCGTCGCGGCGAGTCAGAGAATCCAGGAACACCGTGTGGTTGGTGGCCACGCTGTGATCGGATGCGGTTGCCCCGTCCGAGTCGCAGGGACCGCCGAGTCCGTAGAGAACTTGGCCGGCGGTGGGGGTGCGTGTGGACCACGAGACCAGGGCGCTGTTTGCGCCCGTCGAGAGGCGGATGTTCTCGGGCGCAGTGTCGGGATCGGGCGGAGCGAGGTGGAAGTCGGCCTGTGTGGTCTCTCCGGGTTCAAGCGCGACCCAGCGCTCTTGCGCTGCGTAGCCGTGGGCGGATGTGACCAAACTCAGGCCGCTGTTGGGCGGACGCGTCAGGCCGAAGAAACCGTTCACATCAGTCCGAAGAAACGGGGTGGTCGCATCGCAGACCTCGATCGTGACATCTTCGAGCGGTTGGCCGGTTTGGGCGTCTCGAACGTAGCCCATGAGAAGCGCGGGGCCGGTCGTTGACTTCCAGGGCATGGCTGGCGGGTCGACGGGCGTGGGGAAGAGCGCGGGCGTATTGGGGTGATGGCTTGCAGGGCCGGTGAGGGCCGCGAGGAACTCGTCGCGCGGCACACCGTCCTTCACGGGGACGGCATACGAGTAGCACACCACGCCTTCGGACGGGGTGGCGCTTGCTGTGGCGTGGCGGACGGAGGTCATCTGCACCAGGGTGTTCGAGATGGTGTTGAGGTAGGCGCCCACCCCCAGGGCCAAGTGCCGCCCATAGCGGTTTTCCTTGGCGAACCTGCTCCAATTGGCCCAGTCGGCGGCGTTCTGCTCGTGGCGGAAATAGGCCATGGGGATGTTGAGGTCCAGAATCCCCTCCTCGAGCCAGCCGCGCCAGTCCTGGAGAACCCTCGAGTAGGCGGCGCTGGTGAGCCATTGGGCGTAGGAGATGGCGCTTGGGGTCCAGGTGATCGTCGCCGCCGAGATCTTGAGGTTCGGTCTGACCGCCATGGCCTCGAGGTAAACGCGCCGGACCAGGCTGGTGACCTGGTCCCGACGCCACTGCAGCCAGGCGGAATCGTCCGGGGCCGGGCTGCCGGTGCTGGCGGTCTCCCGGTTGAACCGGGCGACGGCGACGTCGTTGTAGCCCCAGGTATTGCCGGCGTAGCGGATGTAATCGAATTGAAAGCCGTCGATGTCGTACTGGCTGATCAGGTCCATGGCGACCTGGAAGGTGTGTTCCTGGACCTCGGGATAACCTGGATCGAAGGCATAGTTCGAGCCGTCCCAGGAGGCGCCGGTCGAGGATTGTGTCAGCCAGTCCGGGTGCAATCGGAAGGGGTGATCGGCCTGGGGCGGAAGCGTGGTTTCCTTGTTCCAGATATTGTAGGTGACGATCCAGGCGTGGACCTCCAATCGCGGCCCGGCGCTGGTGTTGTGGGCCTGGCGCAGCAGTTCGGCCAGCGGATCGAAGCCGGCGGCGACGTCCGAGGCCTTAGGTTCGAATCGGCTGTTGTAGTAGGCGTCGCCCCGCTTGCGCACTTCGACAATCACGGCGTTGAAATTGCCGGCCCGGGCGTCGGACACGAGCTGGGTGACTTCAGCCGCGTTGCGCATGGCGGCGTGGAAGGTGTCCACCCAGAACGCGCGCAGTTCATCCGCCCGCCCGAATTGGAGATGGCACACGCCGAACCAGAACAGCCCAAACACGGTGAGGAAAGATCGGCAATTCCGGTTCAGTGCATCTGGAGGTTGTCGGTGGGAATCGAGTATGCGCCGCGTGGGGGCACGCGGCCTACAACGGCAATCTCCATCCGTTGCAGGCCCGGTGCCCTCACCGGGCGGGAGAACACCGACAACAACCAGATGCACCGAAACGGCGCGCGGGGCGTAGTTCCGCTTTGACATCAATCAGGGCGGTTGGCAGTGTCTGGCCCAATTTAACTGGACTTGGTGCCGGTCCGTTAGGCAACGGAGAAGGCGGAGTGGAGACGAAAACGATTATGGCTGAACTTGTTGGGAATTTGCTGGTCGCTCAGTCGGGCGGGCCGACCTGTGCGATAAACGCCAGCCTGGCGGGAGTGATCCGCGAGGCGGGAAAGCATGAATGCATCGAGGAGATCTACGGAGGGCTCAACGGGATTCTGGGCATTCTCCAGGAGAATCTGATCGACCTGAACGACGAGAAATCGAGGACGATCGAGGGATTGAAGCACACGCCGGCGGCCGCCCTGGGCACATGCCGCTACAAGGTCGACTTCAAGCGCAAGCCGGCCCAGGCCGCCAAGGATATGGACCGTCTGTTCGAGGTCTTTCAGGCCCACAACATCCGGTACTTCTTCTACGCCGGGGGCAACGATTCCCAGGACACATCCCACAAAATCCACGAGGACGCCGTCAGGCGCGGCTACGATTTGCGTGTGATCGGCGTGCCCAAGACGATCGACAACGACCTTCCCTTCACGGACAGTTGCCCCGGGTACGGGTCCGTCGTCAAGCACGACGCCACCGTCGTGATGGAAGTCGGCACCGATGTTGGGAGCATGGCGACCGATGACGGATCGTGCTGCATCATCGAGGTGATGGGCCGGTCGGCGGGATGGATTGCGGGCGGGACGGTGCTGGCCAAGCGGGGCAACCCGGCCGCCGCGCCGCACATTGTTCTGTTGCCGGAGATCCGGTACGACATGGAGGCGGTGATGGCCAAGATCAAAGAGGTGGTCGAGGCCTATCGCTATTGCGTCATGGTGGTCGGCGAGGGCATCAAGGACCAGGAGGGCAAGGAGATCGGGGCCGACGTGACCCGTCTGGATGCCTTCGGACACCCGGTCCTGGCCGGCGCGGCCGAGAAGCTCAAGGAGCATGTGCAGGGCAGGTTGAACACCAAGACGCGCACTGTGATCTTGGGATACGCCCAGCGCGCCGCGGGGCACTCCGCGAGTCTGACCGACATCGACAATGCCTTTGCCTGCGGCGAGGCGGCGGTGCGAGCGGCCGTCGAGGGGCAGAGCGGCTTCATGGTCAAGATCGTCCGCAGTCTTCGTGAAGACGGGACGGTGGCCTGGAGCACCGGGCTGCATCCGCTGGCCGAGGTGGCGAATGTCGAGCATTTCGTGCCGCGCGATTGGGTGAGCGAGGACGGTTTCATGCCCAACGAGAAGTTTATCGAGTATGCGCGGCCGTTGGTCGAGGGCGAGGTGAAGGTGCCGATGGAAGGCGGGCTGCCGAAGTATGTCACCCTCGAGAAGAGCCCTGTTGAGAAGAAGCTGCCGCCCCGGGCCTAGCCCGGCCGATTTTTGATCGGAGCGTTTGTCACGCAGTGGCGAAGCCGGGGTTGGGATGCTGCTGTTTCTCCGCGGTGGACACGTGTCGGATCGCCCGACAGTCTGCGGGCTCGAGCGGCCGCATCGGACGCCGCGGCGGAGGCAAAAAATTCGCCAATCGGGACTTGACGCTCCGGAGGACGTCGCATAGACACAACCGCAACCGGAAAACGAAATTGGAGAGACGCATGGCTGAACAATCCATCGAGCAGAGGGTTAAAGAGATTATCGTCGAACAGTTGGGTGTAACTGTCGATCAAGTTGTCCCTGAGGCGAAGTTCATCGAGGATCTCGGGGCCGATTCACTCGACACCGTCGAGTTGGTGATGGCTTTGGAAGAGGAGTTCGGACAGGAGATTCCCGACGAAGAGGCCGAGAAGCTGCAAAGCGTGGGCGATGTGATCAAGTACATCGAAGATCTGCAGCAGAAGTAAGAGCCTGCGGATTGAACTGGGCAGCCCCGCCGGATCCAAGCGCGAGCTGCCCTTTCTGTTTATGGCGATCTCGCAAACCGAACGACGCGTGGTGATCACCGGACTGGGGGTTGTGTCGTGTCTGGGCCACTCGGTTGACACCTTCTGGACCAATCTCCTCGCCGGCCAGTGCGGCATCGACCGCATCTCGCTCTTCGACCCGACACAGTTCGACTGCCAGATTGCCGCCGAGGTCCGCAATCTCAATGCCACCGGCGCATTCCCCTCGGCCAAGGACGAGCGGCGCACGGATCGCTATATGAAATTCGCCCTGGTCGCGGCCAAGGAAGCCTTGCTCGACTCGGGGCTTGATCTGGATCGGTGCAATCGCGACGCCATCGGCGCCTTCCTCGGCTCGGGGATTGGCGGCCTGCACACCACCGAAGAACAACACAAGATTCTGTTGAGCAAGGGACCGGGCCGCCTGTCGCCCTTCATGATCCCGATGCTCATTCTGAACATGGCGTCGGGCCTCTTCTCGATGTTCCACGGCCTGCGCGGCCCCAATCTGGCGACGTGCTCCGCATGCGCGACCTCCTCGCATGCCATCGGCGAGGCCTGGCGCACCCTCAAGATGGGGGACGCCGATGTGATGTTCGCCGGGGGCAGCGAGGCCACCATTACGCCGCTGGGCATCGGCGGCTTCTGCGCCATGCGGGCGATGAGCACGCGCAATGCGGAGCCCAAACGCGCCGCGCGTCCGTTCGACGCGGACCGGGACGGCTTCGTCATGGGAGAAGGCGCGGGCGTGGTGGTGCTCGAGGACCTCGAACATGCGCGTCGACGCGGCGCGCGGATCTACTGCGAGGTGATGGGCTACGGCAACACGGCCGACGCCCATCACATGACAGTCCCCTCGCCCGAGGGCGAAGGGGCTGCCCGGTGCATGCGGATGGCGCTCCGCTCGGCGGGGATGGCGCCGGAGCAGATCAGTTACATCAACGCTCACGGCACGGCCACCCCCCAGGGCGACATCTGCGAGGCCCAGGCCATCCAGACCGTCTTCGGCGCGCATGCCCGCCGGTTGGCCGTCAGTTCCACCAAGGGCGCCACCGGCCACATGCTCGGAGCGGCCGGCGCAGTCGAAATGGCCGTCTGCTCGAAGGCGATCCAGACGGGCGTTGTGCCCCCCACGCTCAACCTCGATCATCCCGACCCGGCCTGTGACCTCGATCTTGTGCCTCATGCGGCGCGGGAAATGACGGTTGACGCCATTGTCAACAACTCCTTCGGCTTTGGCGGCCACAACGCCTGCCTTGTGGCACGCAGATGCGTGGGATGAGAAAAGAAATTGTCCCTGCCTGATCGCGGGACCAGACAGGGACAAATCTGGGAGTGGGAGTTCGCCACGCTCTCTTCCCCGGGCTGGCATTAGGCGCCTCTCGATTGGGCTGCCAGCTTCCCGACGCCATTCTCCACGGCAAACGGAGTTGCCGGCCTCATAGCAGGGCCGTCCAGCGCCTTGCGGTCGCTGAATTATCGAGTGAGGCCTCTCGGCTCGACTGGGCTGGTGTTTGCGCCACCGGCTTGCGAACCGGGCAAAGACACGTCTATGACCGTTGCTTCGCGTCTTTGCCGCTTGCACCGGGTCGGCCACCGCGTGTGGCGGTGCGTTGGCCCGGTGCCACGGGTCTGACCTCTTACCTCTCAAGCTGCCTTACGCTCATAGGCCAGCGGTGCCGTTTTTAACATCGCCGGCGCTTTGGGAGGTTTTCACAGGACCTGCCTCGCCCTGTGCCCTCCCCGCGACAGACGCTCGCTTTGTCTCGCCTTTCGGCGCCTTTCGTCGGGCGGCCTTCATTTGGTACAACCGCCAGAGCCGTCCGCCCCGTGCTGGCGCGCAGTAGCAGCTACGCACCCTCTGGGTGACTGCGATTGGCTCGAGCCCGAAACCAGCCCGAGTTGACTTGACTCGACTCGGAGCGGCTTCTCATCGCCCCTCGTCGCTCAGTTCCTTGCTCGCGTCACTGACGGCGCGCGAACGCCGCCAGAGGAACTGGTGAATCCTGCCTGCAAGACGCGCAAACCTCACGATCCGCTCTTCCTCACAGGGGCCGGGCCAACCAGCCTGACCCAGCCTTTCCCCAGTCGCCTGGGAGTATCTTCGGAAAGACCTGCCGGACCGTTCAGGCCCCTGCAACCCTTTCCTGTTCTTTCAATGAACTGAGCACACCATACACCGCATTGCAGTTCTGTCAATAGAAAAAACCCGCAAAACATTGGTAGTAAACATGTTGTGAATACACTGTGAATAACTTCCGCGAGCCCCTCGCCCTTCGTTGGTTCCGCCAGCCCCGCCGATGCGCTCTCGATGCCCTGCTCGACTGTTTGCAGAGAAAAAAGCGAGGACTGGATGGATTTGGTCTCAGGCGCGCCTCGCTGGACATTCAACGCTGAGGGTGACATGTTGGTCCAGGAGCGCGTTGATGGTGGGCTGGGTCGCAGTGCGCATTTGGGTGCTGTGAACGAACGCCCTGCGCCGATGCCATCGAATCGCCGATTACGGAAGGCAGGCCGCTGTGCCGCGCAGGCGCGACGAATGAAGCTCCGAGTGTGAATCCATGAATCCCGATCGATCGACACCCGGCATCTGTCCGTGTTGCGGGACGGAGGTTCCCGAGGGGGCGGCGGCCTGCCCTGAGTGTGGATCCGACGAACGGACGGGATGGTCGGATCAGGCGCGCTATGACGCCTTGGATTTGCCGGACCAGGAGTTTGACTATGACGACTTTGTCGCGCGGGAGTTCAGCCCGAACCAGCGGCGGTCGGGCCAACGCGGTTGGGTCTGGTGGGTGGCGATCGGTCTGATGGGTGTCGGTCTGATCGCCTTTGTGGCGGGGTCTCTAAACTGACGATGTCGCAGCCATGAAGTCTTCACGTGTCACCTCTTTTCTTTCGGCTCTCGTGCTTGCGTCGCTTCCGGCCGCGGCCGCGGCCCTGCCGGATGTCCCATTTCGCCAGGCGATGGCGGTGCGTTTGGCGCAGGCGCCCGAACTTGACGGGGCGGACTGCCGTCGTCTGGCGGTCCAGCGGGATGGGATTGCGTACGTGTTGACGGACAAAGGTGTCGGGCGCGTGTTCGGGGATCGTGTGGCACTGGACCAGAGCTTTCGCCCGCTGGCCGGCCGAGTGCCGCTCGATCTGGTGGGCGAAGGCGGCCATGTCTTTTACCTGTTCGAGGACAAACTGCTCTCGAACGATCTGGCGGGGCAGTACCACGTGGCTCTGCCTAAAGGCGCCTATCGCAGCGCGGCGGTCAACGCCGAGGGCGTGGCTCTCCTGGCCGCGCCCACGAATCTGCTGCTGGTGGCCGGGGCGTCGTGGACGAATCTGCCCTTTCAGGTCCCTCGGCAAACGGAGCGGATGTACGCGTGGGGCGGTCAGTTTTTCATCCTGGCCAACGACACGATCTACCGCATGACCGGACCGCAGGTCGATCTCTTCCATCGAGGCAAGGATTTGACAGCGCTGGGTTTTCGGGGCGTGGAGCTGTTTGTGGGCACCACCCGCGGCTACTACGTCCTCGATCTTCGGAGCGGGAAACACCTTGTCCCGCCGCAAGAGCGCCTGCCGGCCACGCACATCACCGCGTTGCGTCCGTTGTCCGGCGCATTGTGGGTCGGCACGACGCAGGGCGCGTATTGCCAGACGGAGCCGGGGTCGTTCAAATACTATGCCTCGAAGCGGTGGCTGCCGGACGACCACGTCGTCGACCTCCAAGCCGACCCGCGGGGCGACATGTACGTCCTCACCAGGGGCGGCCTGGGCAAGATCGAGTTTCCGCGGATGACGCTGGCCGACAAGGCGCGGTATTACGACGACAAGATCCGGCAGCGGCACATCCGGTACGGGCTGTGCGCGGAGCTGCGCCTGAACGTGCCCGGGGACATCGCGTCAGCCGAGATGATCGACACCGACAACGACGGCACGTGGAGCAGCGCGTATCTCGCCAGCCAGGCCTTTCGCTATGCCGCCACGGACGACGAGAAGGCGCGCGCCAACGCGTGGGAGACCTTTGCGGCCCTCGAGCGGCTCCAGACCATCAATGGGCTGGACGGTTTCCCCGCCCGCACATTCGAGCGGACGGGATTCAAGGTATCCGATCCCGAGCGCTGGCACCCGGCGCCGGAACGGCATTGGGAATGGAAGGCGCACACCAGCAGCGACGAGATCACGGGGCAGACATTCGCCTACGCGGTGCTTTACGAGGTGGCGGCGCGCACGCCCAACGAGAAGAGCCGGATCGCGGCGGGGTACGAACGGATCATCAACCACATCCTCCGCCACAACTACTATCTGGTCGACGTCGACGGCCAGCCGACTCTTTGGGGCCGATGGAATCCCGAGTACGTGAATCACTATCCGCCGACCATCGTCGATCGGCGGCTCAACAGCGCCGAGATTGTCGCGTTTCTTCAGTTTGCCCATCACGCCACCGGCAAGCCGGTGTATCGGGACAAGGCCTACGAACTGTTCGAAAGGCACGGCTACCTGCGCAACATCACAAACAGCATGGCCCTCATTCGCCCCACGCCCGGATTCGTCTTCCGCGGGCACGACATGGGCGACGCGTGGAACCACTCCGACGACGAGCTTGCGTTCTACGCGTACTGGGTCCTTTACCGCTTCGCGTTCACCGAGGACCTGCGGCGCCTCTACGCCGCCGCGATCCACGACCACTGGGAGATCGAGAAGGTCGAGCGCAATCCGCTCTGGAATTTCGTGCTGGCCGCGACGGGCGCCGATCCATTCGACATCGCGGGCGCGCTCTGGACCTTGCGGAACTTCCCACTCGATCTGGTCGATTGGACTGTCCGCAACTCCGGGCGCCAGGATCTCACGCGCCGGCCCGCCAATTTTCGCGGGCAGGACACCGAGGAACTCCTGCCCCCGGACGAGCGCCCGATCATGCGCTGGAACGGGAACCCGTTCGTCCTGGACGGCGGCAACGGCGGTTTGCGGGAGCTCGCAGGGGACGAGTTCCTGCTTCCCTACTGGATGGGACGCTACCTGCGCCTGATCGAATAGGGGCAACCTTTGGACTTGATTCCCCTCGAGTCCGGTCTATAGTCGCGTCGATCAGCAATTGCGGTATGTCTCTCTTGACGCATACGCACGCGCGCGGACGGCTTCCGAGCCGGAGGGGGGGAAGTGCATTCACACTGATCGAATTGCTGGCTGTTTTGGCGATCATCGGCATCCTGATGGCGTTGCTTCTGCCGACTTTCTCGTCCTCGAAGGCAAAGGCCCAGGGCCTTTACTGCCTGAAGAATCTGCGCCAGTTGCAGCTCGGGTGGACCATGTACGCCGACGAACATCAGGACCATCTCCCGGGCGTGATCGGCGGCTCGTCTCCCGGACCGGGGGTATGGGTTTCCGGTTGGATGGACTTCAGCAGCAGCCCGGACAACACCAACACGCTTTACCTGACGGATCGCAGGTTCTCCCAGCTCGGGCCGTATGACGTGCCCGCACGGATCTATCGTTGTCCGGCGGATCGGAGCACGGTCAACATCGGCGGCGCCGTGTTCCCGCGGGTGCGCAGCATGTCGATGAACTGCTGGATGAATTATCTGGGCACCGTCCCGATCGGCCAGGACAAGTACCGCGTCTTCCGCAAGACGGGCGACATCGTGGATCCGCCACCCTCGAAGGCGTGGGTCTTCATGGACGAACGGGAGGACAGCATCAATGACGGCTTGTTCCAGACCAATCTGAAGGGCCGGGGCAAGCTCGCCAAGATCGTCGACTACCCCGCCAGCTACCACACACGGGCCGCGGGCATTTCCTTCGCCGACGGCCATGCGGAGATCAAACGGTGGCACGATCGGCGCACGACGCCGGCCCTGCGCAGCAATCAGGCGATCCAACTCGACGTGCCTTCCCCGGACAACCCGGACGTGGCGTGGCTCCAGGAACACTCGAGCAGCCCCATAGCGGAGTCGTATTAGCGGGCCTCACCGTCTGGCTCGCGGCAAGTCCACCGCCCACGGCACAGCCGTCCTGAGCGCCAGCGTTCTCTCCTCCGTCGGGGCATCCAGGCACTCGAGAATTGCCGTCGTCCGCACCCCCGAATTGGAACTGCGCAGAAGGCGGGCGATGTCATCCCAAGCCAGGCGTTGATGCAGGAGCGCGCGCGTGGCCTCGTCAAACTGAGGCGGGCCGAATCGCCGGGCCTGGACCTCGTCCATGCGGACGTAGCGTTCGAGAAACCGGCGCGACGTCCGGCACGGCAACTTCCCCAGGGCCCTGAGCACATACCCGGTCCTTCGGAACTCGAACGTCTCCCGCGGGTGGGAGATGGAATCCGCACTGAGGTTCCCCTCCCCCGGTCTCGAAGCCCGAGTCGGCGGGCGATGCAGCAGGCCGATCAGATCGCCGGCGCACTCCGTCGCCTCGAGATGACCCAGCGCCCGGATCGCAGCCAGCGCGTCCAGTCCGCTGCATGCCCGGTCCGGATGGGGAGTCGGCTTGCGTGCCTGGCGCAGCAGTGCCTGGATGACCGGGTGCGGGCTTTGCCCCAACTCGCCGAGGCGGCTGGCTGCCCAGGCGCGCTCAGTCAGGCGGTGCTGGGGGCCGGCGGGGTTGTGCCGGTTGGCCACGAGCCCGAGCAACCAACTTGGCGAGTTCGCACGTGGCAGGGCGGCCAGGGCGCGCGTGACAGAGAGAGGCCCGGCATCGCCGGCAGCGGGCAGGGTGGTGAGCAACGGCGGTTCGGCGACAATTCGCAGTGTTGTGGTGTAGGGCTGCGGTTGGTAAGGCGCACGGCTCAGAAGACGGGCTGCCACGCGCGGATCATCGACCAGGATCATCTCGCCGGGTCGAGCCAAGGCAGCAGCGACGGCGGCAGGATCCATGTCGCGTCCGCTCTCACAAAGCCGGGCCTTGTAGGCGAGCGGTCGCAAGCGCGCATCCTCGAACGGGCGGTCGGTGTCCGGTCTGCTCACATGGATGACGTGGTCCCAGGCATCGGCCTCTTCGAGCAAACGTGCGACCTCTGGTTCGAGTCCGGGTTCTCTCAGGTGCAGATCGAGCAGCATGTTCTGCTGCCTGGCCACGTCGAGCAGAGCGGCGAACGTCGGCGGGGAACTGAACAGGGTGCGGCCATAGGCGACCTGAGGTTCCAAGGACACCAATTCGCGCAACGTCGCATCGCGCATGCGGCCAAAGCCGCCGGTGATCCGGTCCAAGGCCTCATCGCCAAAGAGCACAAGAATGCCGTCGCGCGTCCGGCGCAGGTCGACTTCGCATCCGTCAGCGCCGTAAGACAGCGCTGCCACGCAGGACTCGATCGAGTTTTCCGGAGCCATGGCAGTCGCGCCGCGACGAACGATAACCGCGGGCCCCTGGCGCCGGAGGGCGACGACTTGATGCCGCGTTTGGCGGGCGGCGGGACTCTCATCACCGAGAGTTGCGGCGTACTGACGCACCAGCACCAGGTCGCCCGATCGCGCCGCAACCATCGGCAGAGCAAGGCAGAGAAACCACTCGGCCAACCGCCTTCGAACGGCCCGCCGCACCGTCGATTCCCTCTCGCGGTGCGGCTGCCATTGCGGGCAGAAGCAGGCGCGAGCCGCCGCGGCTCTCATCCCGTGCAGGCCCCGCGCGGCGCGGTTCGTCCACGGATCACGGCAGCAGGAGAACACGGTAGAAGCGGGAAGCGGCCTGGCCGGGAGGATCGGCGAAGATCAACTCCGTCCCGGACGCCACCCTGGCTGAACCGGAGGGCGCCCACTCTCCATCCGGCAATGCATCCGTCCATTCCAAGAGGTACGTCCGCCCGGCCTCCGTGCGCGCCACCAACTCGACGGCGGCATCGGCGGAAAGCCGAATCACGACGATTTGCGGAGCGGGATCGTGAGGCCCAGAGCTGTTCGAGGCCCGCGGCGTCGGTATCGGCAGGAACAGAACGAGCGCTCCGCCATCAGGCGAACGGCCCTGGCTGATGTTCTCGTTCTGCGGACCGAACACGACGGAGTCGGCGACGCTGCCATCGGGACGCGAGAGAACGATGGCTTCGCCTTCCTGGCTGAGCTTGAAGTTGACGTGCAGATCCGGGCGTTCGGGGTTGTTCTGTTCGGTCTCTTCGTCGGCCCATACCAGCAGATGGCCGCGCGGTGGAACGACGTAGCCCGATGGGATGCGAAACTCGAACGGATCGGTTGGGTTGTCGCTCAGTTGCCAGCCATCGAGATTGATCGTCTGTTCACCCGGGTTGAAGAGCTCGAACCAGTCTTGAAACCGATTGTCGGCGGGATCGGCAATGCCGCTCGATGCGGTGTTCGAGGCCATCCACTCGTTGATGAGGACGATGGCGGACCCAAGGGCGTCGGCATTCGCGGTGCCCGGTGTGGGTGCGGGGAGGATGGCTCGCGGATCAGGTTCGCCATCCCGAAGACTGCCGTAGGAATCATCCGCATCGAGCCCACGGTAGCTCAAAGAGTCCAGGATCTCAGATCCGGCGTCGCCTTGCCGGCTCAAGACGACGATCCCCTGCCCGCCTTCGAGGCGAAAGCCGGTGTGCAGATGATCGGGGGCGGACTCGATCGGCTCGCCATCGGCCCACACGAGCAGGTGCTGGCCGGGGCCAAGGCGCGTGCCACTCGGAAACGCCCAGGCCGTTGGATTGGCCGCGTCATTCCCCAGGAACAGGCCGTCAAGATCCGCCGGATCGATACCCGCATTGAACAGCTCGATCCATGGCTCCCGTTCGGCCTGGTTGTCCGTGGGGCCGGTGAGGTTGATGGGCTGGACTTCATTAAGCCACAGCGGGGGGAATGGCGCCAGAGCGCGGGCGACTGAGTTCGCGCTGCCGGGGGTGTAAGGGCCGGTCACTGTTGGCGCCGGATCCACGGTCACCGTGATCCCATGCAACGACAACCTGAGGGTAAGTGGGCCGCCATTCGTGCTCTGACGATACCAAAAGCTCAGCGTGTAGGGCTGGTCCTGGACGAGTGTCGGCGAGAGTTCCTGGTAGATCGAGCTGGCGCGCGTGGTGCCGCCGCTGCTGGCGACCATGTGGAGGCTCGATGCGCCGGAGCGCTTGATCGCGGTGCTCAGCGCGGAGGCGGCGTGGTTCGGGGACACGGTCCATGAACCGCTCAAAGGCGATTCGAAGTCGCCGTTCCGGACCGAGTTGATCCCGGCATCGGGCACCGTTCCCGGCACAATGCGGACATCGTCGATGTAGAGGTCGCCGGCGGACTGCAAGTACATGTAGAAACTCGAACTGGATGCCGTGCCCTGAGCCACCACCCGCACCCAGCGCAATTCCCCGGCGCCGGTCGGATCCGCGGCGGCCCAATTGGCCACGCGGCGGTTGTCTTGGCTGGGATCGACGAGCTGCAAGGAGGGGCCGAGTCCATTCGCCGACGCCGGCCAGGGCAGGCCGCTCTCATAACGCACCTGGTCGACGATGATCTCCTCGCCCTCGCTTGGACCCGGTCTCAGCAAGGTGAGCGTCTCGCCCTCGTTGCGGAGGTTGCCGGGAAACACCGCCCAGGGCGCCGGAGCGCCTGGCGCGTAGGCGTCCATGAACCCGCTCCGATCCCCCGCCAGCACGAGGTGCTCTCCGGCGGCCAGACTGGCGCCCGGCGGGAAACGAAACCCCAGTCCGTCGATGCGCCATCCCGAAAGGTCGAAGGCCATGTCCGTCGTTGCGTTGAGCAGTTCGACGAACGAGGCGTTGGGAGCGGCCGGGTTGTACATGATCTCGTTGAAGACGATCCGACCGTCCGGGACGACCTCGGGACCGGTGTAATTGACCGTCACCGCGGCCGCGGCATTCGGCACGGGATTCCCGCGCAAATCGAGTCCGGTCAATTCGAGGAGGTTAACCGGCTCGCTGACGGGCACGCGCAGTTGCCATTGGGTCAGGGACGTCCAGGTGACCGGCCATTCGACCCCGTTGACAAGCAGCGTGCGCAGGGTCACGGGCGCCGCGCCCGAGAGCGTCACCAGGTTGTTTGCCGTGGTGATGGTGCTGGCGCCGGCCAGGGTGAAGGGCGTGTTGCCTCCGGCGGAATCGATCGTCGACACGGCATAATTGGCCCGCTGACGAATGTAGTCGTTGATCGACGCGAAGCCCTGCTCGGGGACGAAGCTGTTGTAGTGCGCAATCCAGGATCCCATGTATGCGGGATTGAAGCCCGCGGCGATGATGTCGAGGAGATGGGCGTAAAAGAGCCTGAGGTTCCCCGGCAGGCTGATGACGCGGCTCAGGTTGCGGTCGCCGACCAGGCCCGAGGTCGAGCCGCGCACGAAGGAGAAATCCATGTCGACGGGGAAGGGAACGAAGCGTCCGTCGGCGGGCCGGTGATACATCATGAGGTTGTGGTCATTGCCGAATGTGTAGCTGTCCCCCACCCCGCAGAGCGTGACCAACGCCCAAGCGCGCATCCACGCCTCGACGTCCATCACCGCGCCTGTCTGCTGGTCGAGCGCCGCGCCGCTCAGACTGAGGGCCCGGGCGAAACGGATGAAGGGACCGTAGTTGTCCTCGTCACGATGGTTCTTGATCAGGAAATTGTAGCGATACAGCTCCGGGTCCGGGCCGAGGTCCTGGAGATCGACACCCAGGACATTGTCGGGCTGAGGATTCTTGTAGCCCGCGGCGTTCGCAGTCGTGGGATAGTAGATGAGCTCCAACTCGAAAAGCGTCCCGTCGCCCCCATTCTCGTAGGCGGTGTCGATGAACTCGTCCTCGTGGCGGGGAGCGAGAATCGCCGAACTCGAATGGGTGCTGCGCGGGGCGATGACCTTGCAGAGGTCGGCCGGCGGTCCCGCAACCCCGCCGACGCGTGTCACCAGGTGTTTGATCAGGATTTCAAGCTGCTTGTTGCCGGTCGAGTCGCCTGCGCCGGAGCGGTCGATCAGCATGACTGGATGCACATCCCGGAACAGGTCGTCGGGCTGGAACTCGATATGGAAACTGACGCGTGTGTCGCTGTAGCGCCCCCTTTGACTGCCCTTGAGCCGGAGGCCGACGTCGTAATACGCCCGGCGTTCGTCACAAATGACCGTCGCCGGCAGTTCGTCGTTGCTCATGACGTTGGTGAATGCGTGAAGCAGGTCGCGGTTGGCGGGCGTGAGAAGCAGGCGCAGGTTGTGCCCACGGCGCGCATCGAACTGCCCGTCGTTCACCACATACAAGGCTCCCGAATCGGGACCGTCCGGCGGGTATGCAGCCACGGCGTCCAGACCGTCCACGGCCCGGACAAAGAACTGCACCACGGTTCCGGCGGCGTGGCCCGGAATCTGGGCTGCGAACGTTCTGCCGTCGAGGGTGATGAGCGGAGCGCTGCGCCAAGATCCCCCGTTCGCAGACCACCAAAGCGTTGCCGAGGCGATGCCCTGCGGATCCTGGGCAACAACCGAAATGACCACGGGCACCCCCGGATTCGGCACCAGCGGTGTGTGTCCGAACCCGCTGAATGTCGGCCCGAGATTCGATGTGAAACGCGAGTTGCGCGCGCCGGGGGTGCCGTTGCGGGCGGGGATCTCGAGGAGCGCTGTCCGGGCAACGCGATTGAAATAGAGCCGTGTGTTGAGCCGGTTGTTGCCGGCAAGCCAGCGCGCACGGTACGAGACCTCGTATTCCCGCCCGTTCGCCACGCTGCGGCCGCCGAGCAGGGTGGTCTCGATGTGATTGTGCATGTGCTCTTGCGGCCCCGTCGCCACAAGGTGCAGCACGTGGTTGTCCGGGTCGTCTGGATCGGCGATCACCCGGCTGTGCCGGTGCGTCCCCAGCAGACGCCAACCGGACAGATCGTTCTCGAAGCTGCCGTTGCCAACCAGGGCCACGGGCGTGCCGCCCGGGGATTCAACCACGGTGAGATCGTCGACCAGGCACTCGCCCGCACCCAGCAGGCCCAGGACGAAATCGTTCCATTGGGTTGGTTGTGTTCCGCCAGGATAGCCGGCCGTCATGCGGTAGGTGACCGTCTGCCACGCCGACCGCGCCGTTTCGTCGCTGGCCGCCCAGGCCTGCGCGCGCGCATTGTCGGCGAACGGATCGCGCAGTTCGAGGCTGGAACCGCCTCCGTCCGCATAATCGGGCCAGTGCCCGCGGTCGAAGTAACGAACCTCGTCCGCCGGATTGCCGACCGCGTCCTCGAGTCGAATCGCTTCGCCACGGCGAGACAATTGGCCGGAGAAGTCGCCCACGATGTCCGCTCCAGGGCATCCACGTCGCAGCGCGACAGCGTCGCGCGCCACGACCAGGTACCCTCCTGGCGCCAAATGCTGGCCGGGACCAAATCGGTAGCGGACGCCGCCGTCCAGTTGCCAGCCGGCGAGGTCCACGGTGTTCGTGCCGCGGTTGTAGAGTTCGACCCACTGCTCGGACGAAGGGGCGGATGCCAGACCGCCGGGCGCCGCCACAAGCGCATAGTGATACATGATCTCGTTGATCACCACGTCGTCGTGCAGGTCGACCCGGTTGGCTGCTCCAGGCGTGAGCGCCGACGGCCGCAGCCAGCGGCCCAAGCCGTCCGGAAAGCGCGCGGCCGCACTCCGCTCGGCGACCATGCCATCGAGCGCCTGGACCAGACCGGGCGAGAAGAAGAACAGCCGGTCGCCCGGCTGGGGCCTGAAGCCGAGTGAGACTTCGTCCAGCAGCACAAAAGCCGACGGCTCCAAAATGAACCCGTCGGGCAAAACACAGTCGACAGCATCGGCGCCCGCCCAACGGACAACGCAGCCAGCGAGGTCAACGGTGACCGGGCTGCGATTGGCCAATTCGACCCAGTAGGTTCCGTTGGTGGTTCCGGACGATTCGTTGAAGCTCACAAACCGGAGCGGCTCGGACACGATGGTGTGCCCGAGTGCCGGGAAGTTCACTCGTCCCGGCGTCCCGCCTTTCTGTTCGCTGGCGGCCCAGTTCGCTGGCGAGGCGCTGCCGAGGTCCCGATCGCGCTTGGCCAGGGACACACCGCTCCCGTCTGGCGTCACCGGCCAATCGCCGTCGGATCCGTACCCGAGCCGATCCATCAGTCGCCCGTCCCGATTGCGGAGTTCGAGGATCCCGTCGCCCTTGGAGAGGCGACTCGCGTACGGTCCAAGCACGGCCGTCAAACCGGTGGCTGCCGAAAGCGCGGGCGGATCCAGGGCAAGGACGAGGTAGCCCTGGCCGGGCGCGCGGGTGCCTTCAGGAAAGACGTACTCGATACCTCCGGCGACGCGCCATCCCGACACATCGAGGTCGACCGCCATCTGGTTGTAGAACTCGATCCACTCCATTGCCGGTTCATCCGAGACCGGATGATACATTGCCTCGTTGAAGACCAGCGCCGTATCCGCGTGGAGACCGAGGGTGAAGGCCATCGCCAGGCAGGCCATGGCCTCGCGGAACTCGGTCCTCGCAACAGCCGGGCTCATGGGAACGGATCTGTTGCTCATGGCAAGTGCTTCTCGGCCACGACCCGCACTTCGTCTAACCAGGCGCGGCGTTGGTCATCGGTGCTGACGATGACCGGACTGAAAACGCGTCGGGCCACATCGGTGACGCCGCAGAGGCCGAACACGACTTTGCGCCAATGGACTTCGAGCGGGTCTCCCAGGACCTTCTCCTCGATTTCCTGGGGCGTGTTTGCGGTGTTGAAAACCATCCCCCATCGAGCCTTGAGCAGACCCTGGGCCTTGCCGCCACCTTTCCCGTCGGGAACAAACTGGTAGGCGCGCCCCGCCCGCAAGACCCGGTCCACCCACCCGCACAAGATCGCCGGAGGCCGGCTCCAGTAGTTCGGGTGGACGATCGCAATTCCATCGGTCGTGACGATTTCATCGACCTGCTCGGCGATTCGAGCATCGAGCGGGGCGTCTTTCGGGAGTTCGGACGAAGGCAGGACCGGATCGAAGCCTTCGGCGTAAAGGTCGTGCCAGTGGACGGTGTGGCCACGGTTTGTGGCGACGGCGCGCACGGTTTCGGCGATGGCGTGATTGAAACTGCCGGGAGTCGGATGGGCCAGGATGATCGAGATCGTCATGTGCAAGCGTCAACGAATTGCTGTCATGTATCCACCATTCAGGACTCGGCGCGTCGTGCAACCGAACGACCCTGACGGATCGCAGCGGCTGGCCCAATCCATGCCGGCTCGAACATCCGGGATGGCTCGAGTTGGCAGGCAGGAACAAGGGGCGCCGGCCGAAGTCTCGCCAGTGTGCCAGTCTCTTCCATCGGAGTGCAAGCTTCCGAGCGATCTGCGCCGACGCTGTCAGCATCCGCACACACATCGCCCTCCAACCCCTGCTCGACCACCTCTACAAATGAAAAGACCGTGGCGTGGCCCCCTTCATCCGGCTTGACCCAGTGCAATCGAAGTGCCAGAGATTGCACATGATCAAGACGTTCATCGTCGGCGCCGTTCTGACTGCAGTCGCTCTGCCGGGTCTTGCGCGGGGTGCAGCCTTGCACACGTTCAAGAAGATCCAACTCACACCCCATTTCTGGGCTGAGGGGGCGGCGGCGGGGGATTTCAACCGCGACGGCAAGATGGACGCCGTTTACGGGCCGTTCTGGTGGGAGGGGCCGGAGTTCGCGAAGCGGCACGAATACCGCCCGGCAACGGCCACCTTCAAGCGCAAGAACGCGGCTGGCGAGGAGGAGACGCTGCCGGGATTCGAGGGTGCGCTCGGCTCGAACAACGCGTACTCGGACAACTTTTTCACCTGGACACGGGATTTCAACGGCGACGGCTGGACGGACATCCTCATCGTCGGGCTGCCCGGCGAGGAGGCGTTTTGGTTCGAGAACCCCCGGAACAAGGCCGGACACTGGACGCGGCACACGGCATTCGACATCGTGGACAACGAATCGCCGATGTTCGACGATTTGGTGGGGGATGCGGCGCCCGAACTCATCTGCAACTCGAGGGGGTTCTTTGGTTATGCGATGCCGGATCCGGGCCAGCCGACTCAGCCCTGGACGTTCCACCCCGTCACGCCCAACAAGAATTATCACAAGTACAATCACGGGCTGGGTGTCGGAGACGTGAACGGCGATGGCCGGCCCGATCTGCTCGAGAAGGACGGGTGGTGGGAACAACCCGCCTCCCTGGCCGGAGATCCGGTCTGGAAACACCATCCCTACCCCTTCTCGCCACCCCAGGAAGGCATGCCCGTGGGCGGCGCCCAGATGTTCGCCTACGACATGAACGGCGATGGATTGGCCGATGTCATCACCTGCCTTGCCTCGCACGGCCACGGATTGGCCTGGTATGAACAGGTGCGGGAGAGCGGCCAAATCACCTTCAAACCGCACATCTTCATGAATCGAGAGCCGGCCGACAGTCCCTACGGCGTCAAGTTCACCCAGCCCCATGCCTTCGACCTGGTCGATATGGACGGCGACGGCTTGAAAGACCTCGTCACCGGCAAACGGTTCTGGGCGCACGGACCGGCGGGGGACGTGGATCCCAACGCGCCGGCGGTCCTTTATTGGTACAAGCTGGTGCGCGGACCGGGCCGGGCGGCGGAGTTCGTGCCGCATCTGATCGATGACAACTCGGGCGTGGGCACCCAGGTCATGGCCTTGGACATGAATGGCGACGAGCGGCCCGACATTGTTGTCGGCAACAAGAAGGGCGGCCATGTCTTCCTCCAGGAGGTGAAGACCGTGAGCCAGAGCGAATACGATGCCGCCCAGCCCAAACGCATCGCTCGCTAGCCCGCCGTGTTTCGTCCCTGCATCGACCTGCGCGAAGGCAAGGTGACCCAGATCGTGGGCGGGACCTTGGGAGACGATCCGTCGGCTGTCCGGACCAACTTCATTTCGGAGCGTCCCCCGGCATGGTTCGCCGCGATGTATCGCCGGGATGGCCTGGCGGGCGGGCATGTCATCATGCTCGGGCCCGGCAATGAGGGGGCGGCGCGCGAGGCGTTGGCGGCCTATCCGGGCGGGCTCCAGGTCGGCGGCGGGATTCGGCTCGACAACGCACAGGGCTGGCTCGACGCCGGGGCCTCCCATGTGATCGTGACCTCGTGGGTTTTCCGCGACGGCCACCTCGACGGCGAACGGCTCGATGCCCTGGTCCGATCCGTTGGGCGCGATCGGCTTGTGCTGGATCTGAGCTGCCGCCAACGCGGGGGGCGCTACTGGGTTGTCACGGATCGCTGGCAGACATTCACCCGATTGGACCTGAGCCGGGCGACGCTCGAACGCCTGGGTGGTTCGTGCGCGGAGTTTCTGATTCATGCGGTCGATATCGAGGGCCTTTGCCGGGGAATCGATGGGGCGTTGGTGGCCGACCTGGCGGCCTGGTCCCCCCTCCCCATCACCTACGCCGGCGGCGCCAGGTCCCTGGCCGATCTCGAAACGGTGGCGCGCCTCGGACAGGGGCGTGTGGACATCACCATCGGGTCCGCACTCGACATCTTCGGCGGCACCGGGGTGCGGTACGTCGATTGTGTCGCCTTCAACCGCCGTGTCCGGCCCAAATAATGTTTTGGCAAGCGCGCCCGCGTGTGCTAGACACACCGGCGCTCGGAATCCCGAGCTCAGCGGGTAATCGAATCAGGCTTATGTCACAACACCGAAGTCTCCGCGCCGCCGCCACCTTGGGCGCGAAGCGGACCGTTTTGAAACGATTTGAACGTGTGGAATTGCTCAAGAAACGCGGGCAGTGGAAGGGCGGAGACCGCGTCACCGGTCTCGTCAAGACCAAGCCCGAGAGTTAATCGCGCCGACCTGCCCTGGCGCTCGAGGCCATCGCGGCGGGGCGGGAAGCCCGGCTCCGAGTGAAAGTCCGGCTGCAGAAATACCTCGCCGACGCAGGGATTGCATCCCGGCGTGCCTCCGAAGCCATGATCGTGGCCGGGCGGATCAGCGTGAATGGTTGCACCGTCTGCCAGCTCGGCACGCAGGTGGATGGGGACGTGGACGTGGTGCGATGTGACGATCGCGAGGTCCGGCCGCGTCGAAAATTGCACGTTGCGCTCAACAAACCGGCCGGTTACGTCTGCTCACGCCAGGTCGAGCGGGGGCAGGCGCCAATCAGCGATCTCCTGCCGCGCGACTGGTCATTCCTCTATTCGGTCGGGCGACTGGACCGCGACACTGAAGGACTCCTCCTGCTGACAAACGATGGCGATTTCTGCCTCCGGCTCACACATCCGCGATACGGGGTGCGCAAGAAATACCTGGCGACCGTCGAGGGGCGGGTGACCGAGGATGTCTTGAGGCGGCTCGAAGCGGGCGTCATGGAAAGCGGAGAACTGCTTCGCGCACAGCGGGCGCGGCTTCGTTCCGCCAACGCGACCCGCAGCATGGTCGAACTCGAACTGGTCGAAGGCAAGCATCGCGAGGTGCGGCGCCTGTTCGAGTCGCAACGCTTCCCGGTGCTCTCGTTGACGCGAACGCAGATCGGCCCAATCAAGCTCGGGGAATTGCCGCCCGGCAAGCACCGCGTTCTGACGCCCAGCGAGATTCGCGCCCTGAGAATGGCAGCCGATGCGGCGCCCCGACCGGCGCGGGCCGATGCCGCCGCTGTTCCGAACGCCATGCGGACTGGCTCAGACGAGGGAGGACGGCGTTGAGATCGGCCCGGATTCAGCATCCGTTTTCGAGGTCGACCTGCCGGCGAGTCTGGGATCTGGTCCTGCGGGTCGTGCCGGGGTTTGCTTTTGCCCTCGGCATTCACGCCGATACGGTGGCCATCGTCACGGGAGACCGCGTCAACCTGCGGGGCCGTCCAACCCTTTCCAGCGAGGTGGTGACCCAAGTCCTCGAGGGAGAAACGTTGGTTGTGCTCGATTCGCTCAGCCTGAGCCCGTCCCGCCGGGGCGAGGTCGTCCAGTGGCACAAAATCCGCCTTCCCGAAGACACCCCTGTGTGGGTGCATGCCGGTTTCATCGATCGCACGAACAGGACGGTCACCGCCAGCCGGCTCAATGTGCGGGCCGGGCCGGGCGATCGATACAGCGTCCTGGGCCATCTCGCCAAAGGCGAGAGCGTTCATGAGATTCGCATCGTGGACGACTGGATGGAGATCGAACCGCCGTCGGGCACGTATGCCTACATCGCGGCCGCCTTTGCAGCGCTCCAACCCGCGACGGTGTCCGCGGCCCGACCCCAGCGGGCGGATGCGGTAGCACCAGCGGCGACACCGCCGCCCGTCGAAAGGTCTGTCGCCGCGAGTTCGGACAGAACTCGAGAGACTCCGGCCGCGGCGACGAGCGAACCGACGCCGCAAGCGACGCCGTCGGCCCCGGCTCCTGAGGCCCAGGTTTCAGCGATGACAGCGGCGGTTCCGGTCGCTCTCCAGCCGCCGGCGCAGGAGCCGAAACCGGTCGAGCGACCGCACGCTGCCGTTGCACTGGATGACGTGTCGAGGCCCGAGAGCCGGGGTGCTGCGATGGCTGGCAAGCCCATGCCGGCCAGCCCAGCCGCGGTGCCCGCAGTTCATCCGCCCGCACGCCTCGCAGACCCGCTCTGGGCTTCGCGCGCGGCCTCTGCCGCCCCAGCGTCCGGATCGCATCGGATCATCCAGCGTGAAGGTGTTCTGCTCGAGGCCTTGCACATTCAAGCCCCGGCCAGGCACAAATTGAGGTCTTTGGAGACGGGCCGAGACCTCAACTTCGTCATGCCAGCGTCCGCCGAGGTTCAATTGGCGCTTTACCGCGGGCAGCGGGTGATCATTACTGGAGAGGAACGGAGTGCGCCCGGTTGGCCCAACCTGCCGATCTTCGAGGCGCGGACGATTCAGTTGGCTCCATGACAGCGAGCGACAATCTCATCGATGGGCGGTCGATTGCGGAACAGATTCACCGCGAGACGGCGGAGCGCATTGCCTCCTTGAAGGCGCGCGGGCAGGCGCCGGGGCTGGCCTTTGTGCGAGTCGGCGAAGATCCCGCTTCCCGAGTGTATGTGGGCATGAAGGAACGGATGAGCCAGCGGTTGGGCATCCGTTCGACGACCGAAGTCCTGCCCGGGGGCGCGACTGAGGGCGTCTTGCTCGAGTTGATCGGCCGGCTCAACGCGGATCCCGGGGTTCACGGGATCCTGGTTCAGGCGCCATTGCCACGGCACATCGATGCCGCGCGGGTGTACAAATCGGTTTCACCCGACAAGGATGTTGACGGCTTTCATCCGGTCAATGTGGGGAAGTTGCTGCTGGGGGACACGACCGGCTTTGTCCCCTGCACACCGGCCGGGGTGCATGAACTGCTCATTCGATCTGGCGTGCGGATCGAGGGGGCGGACGTGGTGGTTCTCGGGCGGGGGACGATTGTCGGCAAGCCGATGGCGGCGCTGTTGGTGCAGAAGGCCCGGCACGCCAACGCAACCGTCACGGTTTGCCATTCCATGACGCGGGACATCGCGGTGCATTGCCGCCGCGCCGACATTCTGATTGCAGCGCTGGGCGTGGCGCGATTCGTCAAAGCCGACATGATCAAAGCGGGCGCCGTGGTCATCGACGTCGGTGTGAACCGAGAGCCGGATCCGTCCGCCAAGACCGGCTATCGCCTGGTCGGCGACGTCGATTTCGACTCGGTCCGGCAGGCGGCGGGGCGTCTGACGCCCAATCCGGGCGGAGTGGGTCCAATGACGATCGCGATGCTGATGCAGAACACGGTGCGGGCCGCCGAGAACTCGGCGCGAGCGCCCACCCTCGATTCCCAAACTTAGACAAACAGAATCCAACAGTCTCGAAATCGAATCGCTATGCAACCCTCTCGTATTCTTCCCGATCTCCAAGCCTCACTCCTGTGTGAGGACGTCCGCCAGGAGACCTCGGGCAACTTCATCATCATCGGCGTCATCGGCGTGATCCGCGTCCCCCAGGTGCCAATTACCGCCTTCAAACTGTGCATCTTCAACCGATGGACTGCCGGCATTGGCGTCTTCACCCAGAACGTCCGGATCATCGCCCCCGACGGCATCACGGTGCTGCGCCAGAATCCCATGCGCTTTGGCCTCCAGGATGCCTCGCACCACGCAGTCAATGTCACGGTCTTCACGCAGATCGAGTTCCCCAGCGTCGGCGTCTATCACATCGAGATCCTGGTCGACGATGTCATGAAGCTGCGCTACCCGATCCCTCTGGTCCTCCAACCGCCCGCCAAGGGAGCGCCGGCGGCGGACACCCCGCCCCCAACGCCCACCGAGACGCAGTAGGCCCGCAGACGGCCTCGGCCTTTCGTGGATTCCACCCGCTTCGCTCCTCCCGTCGCGCCTCTCGAAGCGTGGCAACCGTTGACGTTCGGCGGGGTCGCCGCGTTTGCTGCCGCGCCTGGCGGGCGTCTGCTGGCGGTGGCGGCGCTGGTTGCCTTGCTGGTCAGCGCGGCCGTGTGGCGCCTGGCGGTCACCGTGTGGTCTCCCACGATCAGCATGGCCGTCGCCCGCCTTCCCGCGGAAGGAGCCATCGACAACGGACACCTGGTCTGGCCCGCGGGCCAGGCAATGTCCTTGGCCGATGGCTCCTTCGTGTCTATCTCGGTCACGCCGCCGGGGACTCCGCCTCCGAAGCACACCGCCGACCTGCAATTCGACTTCCGGTCGACCAGCCTGACCGCCTCTTCGCTGCTGGGCTACATCGATATCCCCTATCCTCGCGGTTATGTGCTGGCGCTCAATCGCACCGAACTGGATCCCCTCTGGGGCGCCTGGCGACCCCACGCCCTCGCCACGGTGGCTGGCGCAACGTTTGTCATTCTGCTGGCCCTCTGGGCCATCATCGCCACGCTCCTGGCCGTCCCGCTCCGAGCGTATGCGCTGCTGCTGGGCCGGCGGCCCGGTCTTGGCGGATGTTGGAAACTGGCATTCGCAGCCCTGTTGCCCGGAGCGCTCATCATGTGCGCCGCTCTCTTCGGCTACGGCCTCCGCCGCCTCAGTCTGGGCGAGTTGATGCTGATTCACGGACTCCACCTGCTGGTCAACACCGCTTACCTCCTCATTAGCCCGCTGCGCATTCCCGAAGGCCCACCCCCGAGCCCGTTCAGCGCCCCCACACCTCCTTCCGACTCCTCCGAGAACCCGTTTGCCAGCCCCGAGATCGAGGACGCGGACGCCTCGGCGCAAACGCCCACCGAGGAACCCGTCAATCTCCCCCCCCTCGACGCGAGGCCTCCGACGGCCCGGACCAAGGCTCGCCGACAGCCGGGCCGCCCCCCTGCCCCGCCGCGCGACGACGAGGACGACGACGAGCACTTGGGGATCAATCCATCGTAGTCTCTAAGCCATCGCCTGATCGCGGCTGGAGTCGGGGCTCGAGGTTGTTTGGCAGCAAGGCGACCGCAAGGGCGGTAGAAGAGGGCGGATACAGGCGGACAGTTCTGGGCCTGGGCTGCCGAGAGGCGACCGGGTTTCAGTGGACGGGCGACTGATCCAGGGCGCTTCCGGGGTCCAAGGCGTCCCGGAGGGCGTCACCGAGGAAGTTCAGGGCGAGGAGCGCAAGGGCGAGAGTGGCCGCGGGAAAGACGATAACCCACCAATAAATGCGGATGGGGTTGATCTGGGAGGCGCCTTCGGCGATCAGAGAGCCGAGGCTGGCTTGGGGCGGTTGGATGCCCAGGCCGAGGTAGCTCAGAAACGATTCGTACAGGACAACGGCCGGCACCGTCAGGGCCAGATAGACAATCACAATGCCAACAACATTGGGCAGGATGTGCAGCCAGAGGATCCGCGCGTGTCCGGCCCCAAGGGCCCGGCTCGCCTCGACGAACGGGCGCGTCCGGAGTGACAACACCTCGCCCCGCACGATGCGGGCCATCGTCAGCCACGAAATGGCCCCCAAACCGACAAACAACCCCAGCAACTGGACGCTGCGCGCGGTCTCGCCCGACCATCCGCGCGCCTGGGAGCGGTCGAGGATGCCGTTCAAGGCGGTGAGCAGCACAATGACAAACACGATCGACGGCAGCGCATAAAGGACATCCACAATTCGCATCATCAGGCCATCGAGGCGCCCGCCCACGTAACCGGCGACGGCGCCCCAGAGCACGCCGATGACCAGGCTGACGCCTGCGCCCACACCTCCAACCAGCAGGGAGATCCGCGCACCGTAGAACACGCGGGTCAGGAGGTCGCGTCCGTGGACATCCGTGCCGAACCAATGCGCTGCGCTGGGCGGGCGGAATTGGGCGTCGCTGATTGCGTCCGGTGGATAGGGCGCAAGGGCCGGCCAGAGCGCGGCCAGGAGGACGAATCCCGCCAAGAACCAGGCGCTGCACCAGCCGGCGCGGTTGCTCTTGAACCGTTGCCACGCCCGGCCAGTCGGGCTTTGGACGTTCGCCTCACTCATGGCGCACGCGGGGATCGAGCAGATGATAGGCCAGATCCACGATCAGGTTGAGGACCAGCAGCAGAATCGCATAGAGCAACACCAGGCCAACCACCATCGAATAGTCGCGGCTCAAGGAGCTGTTCACCATGAAGACGCCAATGCCGGGGATCTGGAACAGGTTCTCGATCACAAACGATCCGGTCAACAGGTCCGCGAGCAGCGGGCCCGAATACGAAACCACCGGCACCACGGCCAGCCGCAACGCATGCCGGAGCAGCACGGCCGTCTCGGAGAGGCCCTTGGCGCGCGCGGTTTGGATGAACTCGAGCCGCAGGGTCTGCACCATCCCCTCGCGCATGAGCCGCGCCACCTTCCCCGCGAAGTACACACCCAGGCTCGCCGTGGGCAGGACGACATGCAGCGGCGACTCCCAGAGAGCCACCGGAAACACAGACCACTTCACCGCCAGGAGCATGACCAGAACCGGACCCACAACAAAACTGGGCACACACACCGCCAACAAGGTCAGCAGCGCCACTCCATGCTCCCGCCACTGCCCGCGCCGCAGCGCCCCGTAGAACCCGGCCGGAATGCCCAAACCCATCGAGAAACCGAAGGCCAGCATCCCCAGCGTCAGCGACACGGGCAGGCCTTGAGCGATGATGTCCGAAACCGTGTGGTTCCGATACTTGAGCGAGGCCCCGAAGTCGCCGCGGACAAGACCCGCCAGGAACCGCACATACTGGCGCGCCACGGGCTCATCGAGGTGATAGCGGGCGAGCAGTGCCCGTTCGATCTCCGGCGACGCCGGTTTGCGTTCCCGATCGAACGGCCCTCCGGGAGCCAGGCGGACCAGCACGAACGCCAGGAAGCTGATCACCAGCAACAGCGCAGGCAGCAGGGCAAGGCGTTTAAGGAGATACTTCATGCGGACGCTTGCCCGCCGGCGCGGACGCGATGCGCCGGATCACGCGCAGCGGATGCTCGGACCGAATATTCTCATGGATTCCCGTCACGCGCGCGGGATCGAAGAACTCCATGTTCACGTAGAAGAACAGCGGCAGGACCGGCAGATCCTGCTCGACAAGGATGGTCTCGGCGGCGCACAGCAACTCCTGCCGCCGGGCCGGATCGGTCTCGGCGTTGGCCTGGCGCAGGATGCGATCGTAGGCCGGGTTCCGCCAACCGGTCCGGTTGTTGGGATTCTCGCTCATGAACAGGTCGAGAAACGTGTTCGGATCGTTGTAATCCCCCACCCAACTGCTTCGCACAAGATCATAATCGAGCATCGATTGAGCCCGCAGCCAGGCCTTCCATTCCAACTGCCGCAACTCGACGCGCAACCCCAACTCGCGCCCCCACATCTCGCGCAATTCCACCCCGATCTTCCGGTGGCTCTCCTGCGTGTTGTACGTGTACGTCACTGTCGGGAAACCGCGTCCCTGAGGATACCCCGCCTCGGCGAGCAGTTGCCGGGCGAGGTCCGGATCGGGTCGCAGCCCCCAAGGCGGCTCATAAACCTTCGTTCCGTTGGCGATGCCGGGCGGAGACACGCAATACGCCACCCGCTCGCCTCCTTTGGTGATCCTGGACACAATCCGGTCCCGGTCGATCACCAGCGCAAGGGCGCGGCGGACACGCGGGTCATCGAAGGGTGTCCGGGTGACATTGACCCGAATGAAGTAATTGCCGAGCGAAGGCGCGATGTGGAAGTCCGGACGCTCCTTCAGCTTGTCGATCAGGTCCGGAGGCACGAGTTCCTTGTCCCAGACGATATCGACCGCGCCTGAGAGGTAGAGATTCAGAGCGGTCGCGGGGACCACGCCGGAGAGCAGATCGATCACCGCGCTCTGGGTGTTCGCAGCGTCCCAGTAGCGAGGATTCTTGCGCAGCCGGACCCGGTCGTTCAACCGCCAGGAATCGAGCGTGTAGGCCCCGCTCGCCATGAAGGGCCGGGCGTGCAGCCAGCGATCGCCATGGCGCTCGATCCGCTGCCGCGGCACAACCGCGAACGGCTGGAAACAGCAAAGATCCAGGAAGAACGCGGCGGGGGATTCGAGTTGGACACGCAGCGTCCGGGCATCGAGTGCCCGGACACCCACCTGGTCGAACTCCTTGAGCTTGCCGGTCGCGAACGCCTCGCCGTTCTTCAGATAGAACAACACCCCGACGTAGTCACTGGCCGTCTCGGGCGAGAGGATCCGCCGCCACGACCAGACGACATCCTCCGCAACGATCGGCTCGCCGGTGGACCACGCCGCATTGGTCCGCAGGTGGAACGTATAGACACATCCGTCGTCCGAAATCTCCCAGCGCTCGGCCAGACCCGGCATGGGCTGGGCCGTGCGCGGGTCGAATCGTGTCAGGCCCTCGAAGAGGGCCATCACGATGCGTCCATCGGCCTGGCCGGTGACCAGGTGGGGATCGAGCGACTCGGGCTCGGCTCCATTGAGAATGACGAGATCCGCGCGCTGGAATGAAGGCCGGCACCCCGTTGCGCACAAGACCAACGCGCACGCCAGGCCGGCGAGCCTCCGGATCCGGCGGCCCGTGGCCGCCTCTGGATCTGCTCGAGCCGGGCTATGGTGCAGGAACGGCGGGCGCGGCCGGCTCATTGGCGGCGGCGGGCGGAGGCGCGGCTGCGGCCGGCGCCGCGCCGGCTTCCGCCGCGGGCGTGTTTGTGGACGGAGCCGTAGCGGGGACGGCGACAGGGGCGTTTGTTGCCGGAGACGGCACCACTGGCAATGGGAGATTCGTTGTCAGGGGCTGGAAGACAGGGGCCGGGACGTTTGTGACGACCGCGGACGGGATAGCGCTGGCCGCTCCGACCTGGCGTTCGAGTTCGAGCAGGACTCCTTGTCGGCTGACCTTGGCCGAATGAGTGTAGAGCACCGACAGGGTAAAGGAGAGGGTCAGAAAGATGCCGACGCCGTACTTGGTAATGCGGCTGAGGACCGTCCCCGAGCCGGAGCCGAAGAGGGCGTCGCTTGCGCTGCCGCCGAAGGCCAAACCGGCGCCTGCCTCCTTCTTGGGCAACTGCACCAGGACGAGGAGGATGATCAGGAGACTGTTGAGAACCAACAGGAACGTGAGCAGGCCGATAACCAGAGCCATAACGATCGGTGTCCTTCCGCTTAGATCGAGTTCTTGACGATGTCCGTGAAACTGCGGACCTCGAGGGATGCCCCGCCCACCAAGGCCCCGTCCACGTCCGGCTGGCTCATCAGCTCGCGGGCGTTCGACGGTTTGACGCTGCCTCCGTACTGGATGCGGACGTATTTGGCGATCGTCTCGTCGAACATCGAGGCCACGACGTGGCGCACAAAGGCATGGGCCGACTGGGCCTGTTCCGTGGTGGCGGTCTTGCCCGTCCCGATGGCCCAGACCGGCTCGTACGCCAGAACCGTCTCCTCCATGTGTTCCTTGCTCAGCCCCGCCAGGCTTCCTCGAAGCTGGGACTCGAGGACCGCCTCGGTCTGGCCAGCCTCGCGCTCGGCCAGCGTCTCTCCGATGCAGAGAATCGGCTTGAGCGTCGCGGCGTGAGCGGCCAGGGCCTTCCTGGAAATCAGCGCGTTCGATTCGCCATAGTACTGTCGCCGCTCCGAGTGGCCCAGGATCACATACCGAACCGAGAACTCCTTGAGCATCATGGCGGAGACCTCCCCGGTATACGCCCCGCCGGAGTGCTCGCTCATGTTTTGAGCGCCCAACCGAACGTTCGAATCGAGAATCGCCTTCGACACCCCGCCCAGCGCGGTGAAGGGCGGGCAGACCACCAGGTCCACCTCCTTCACCGATGCCAGTTCTCGGCGCAACCCGCCCACGAGGTCGAGGGCTTCGGCGACTGTCTTGTTCATCTTCCAATTGCCGGCGATGATCAGCTTGCGGTCTTTTTGCATGTCAAAATCAGGTTAAAATGTCGGTCCTGCGATGGTGCGTGTTTGGTGCGTGTTCCCTGCGGGACGCGTCAGCATGCCCCCCCGGGTCTGTCGGCCAATGCCGCGACGCCGGGCAGCACGCGGCCTTCGAGGAACTCGAGGCTGGCGCCGCCGCCCGTGCTCATGAAAGTCACCTTGTCGCCCAGCTGGGCCTTGTTGAGCGCCTTCACGCTGTCCCCGCCGCCGATGATGCTCTTGGCCCCCGCCCCCGTGGATCGAGCCACGGCTTGCGCGATGGCGTACGTGCCCGCCGCGAATCGCTTGTCCTCGAACAATCCCATCGGCCCGTTCCATAGAATGGTCTTGGCCCGCGCGATGACCTCCTCGTAGGCCTTGACGGTCGCAGGCCCGATATCCAGTCCGGCAGCGTCGGGCGGGCAGTCCAAATCGGCATTCGTCCTGATGTTCTGGTAATCGATGACCGGCTTGCCCTTCTTGTCGAGTTGGTCGGTCTTGACCGGGACGGCCACCACGTCGTCCACGGGCAGCAGAAACGGGACATTGCGGGCTTGTGCCTTCGTGACCGCCGCCTTGGCCACCTCGACCTTGTCCGCTTCGACAAGCGAGCGCCCCGTTTGGCGGCCCTGTGCCAAACGGAACGTGTAAGCCATGGCGCCCCCCACCAGAATGGTGTCCGCCCTCTCCAAGAGCCGGTCGATCACCATGATCTTGTCCGACACCTTCGCACCGCCGAGGATCACCACAAAGGGGCGAGCCGGCGATTCGAGTTCGTCGCCCAGGAACTTGAGTTCGCGCTCCATCAGGAGACCAGCGACGCAGAGCCCGCCCCGCTGGGACACGATGCGCGCCACCCCTTCGGTCGAGGCGTGCGCCCGGTGGGCGGATCCGAAGGCATCGTTGACGTAGGCCTCCGCGGACTCGGCCAGCCTGGCTGCGAAGGCAGGCTCGTTCGCCTCCTCTTCGGCGTAATAACGGACGTTTTCGAGCAGGAGCACATCCCCCGCCTTCAGTTCCGCAACGGCTGTCCGGACCTTTTCGCCCACACAGTCGTCGACGAAACGCACAGGCTTGCCCAGGAGGTTGCCCAACTCGACCGCCACCGGCGCCAGAGACATGGACGGCTCGCGTTTGCCTTTCGGACGTCCGAGGTGGGCCGCCAGAACCAGCCGGGCGCCCTGGCCGATCAGCGCCTTGAGCGTCGGCAGAGTCTCCCGGACACGGGTCAGGTCGGTGACGACCATGCGCCCTTCCTTCTCTTCCATCGGCACGTTGTAGTCCACTCGAACGAACACCCGTTTGCCGCTCAGATTGACGTCGTTGATTGTCAGCTTAGGCATAAAAACGTGCAGAGATTATACATCGCATGGCGCCGACGCAAGGATGCCGAATGGAGCGACTCAGGCCTTGCGCTTCTCGACACGCTCAGGCCGGGCTCGGGCGGGTTTGGCTTCCTTCGCCGCGGGCGCCTTAGGTTCCACGCCCGCCTTGCGTTCGCGCACCGGACGTCCCGCCCGAGCTTCCGCCCCGGGGCCGGCGCCTTTGGCCGCCTCGGCCGGGGCGGTCGCGGGGAGTTCGACCGGGGTCGAGCTTTCGACCTGGACTCTGAGTTTGGGGTGGACGTCGGCATGGAGGCGCAGCTCGATCTCGTGCTCGCCGAGGGTGCGGATCGGCATCTCGAGGTGGATCTTCTTCTTGTCGAGGCTCACGTCGCATTGACGCTGCAACTCGTCGGCGATGGAGCCCGCGGTGATTGCCCCAAACATCTTGCCGTCCGCGCCGGTCTTGACGGCGATCTTCAGCACGATGCGGCTCAATGAAGCGGCGAGTTCGGTCATCGAGTTGAGATCGTGCGCCTCGCGTTCGGCGCGGCGCTGCCGGAGCACTTCCAGCCGCCGCTTGTTGGCGGCACTCACGGGGATCGCCAGGCGTTGCGGGAAAAGGTAATTGCGGGCGTAGCCGGCGGCGACCACAACCTGGTCAGACTCGGCGCCGAGGCCCACGATGTTGCTGGTCAGAATGACTTCGGTCTTTGCCATAAAACAGTGAGGATCGATTTGGAGCGCAGTTGGGGGAGAATCGCTTGGCTGATAAATCGTTGCGGCGCTTCAGAACGGCACGTCGTCTTCCTCTGCCGGCGCCGTGTCCGGGTCGGCCGAGACGGGAGCGGAGGGAGCGGCCGCAGGGCTCGGAGCGGCGGCGGCCGGGCGCGGGGCTGCCGGATCGGCAGGGCTGCCTTCGCCCCGTCCGGAATCGAGGAACGAGAACGACTCGAGGACGACGCCGAGCTTGGTCTTCTTCTGGTGGGTGGTCTTGTCCTCCCATTGATCGAGCTTGAGGCGGCCTTCGATCAGAATCGAACGCCCTTTGCGCATGTACTGGCCGATGACCTCAGCCTGTCGCCCAAACGCGTCGACGTCGACGAATGTGACCTCATCGCGCTTCTCGCCCGATTCGGTGGTGAACGTCCGGTTCAGGGCCAATCCGAGCTTGGCGATTGCCATGCCTTTGGACGTGTACCGGACCTCGGGATCCCGCGTCAGGTTCCCGGCCAGGATGACCTTGTTGAAATTTGCCATAGATCGGGGGTGAGACGACCTCAGCCCGCGACGGGTTGGGGTGCGGGAGCGACAGTGAAAAGCGTCCGGAAGACATCCGCGTCCGAGGCGAACCGGGTCCGCAGCGCCGCGACAACCGGCGGGGCGGCCTCGAAGATAATATTCACGTAGAACCCGGCGGTCTTCCGTTGATCCGCCGCGCGCGCGAAAGGACGCTTGTCCATCTTCTGGACAGTTTCGATCTTTCCGCCCGCAGCGGCGATGTCGGCTGTGATCCTGTCGATCATATCCTTGATCGCCTCTTCCTTGCCAGCGGTGTCGAGGATGAACAAACCTGTGTAACGTTTCACTCAGCTTTCCTTTGTTGCGGGGGCGACCACCGCCCCATTAAAACGATTCATGGCCGTGACAATACCCGATTCGAGCCAGCATGTCACGGCATCCGCCGCCCGTTCCAACACTTTGGCGAACAGCGTCGCCTCGTCCCGGCTGAAGCGCCCGAGCACGTGCCCGGTGATTTCCCGGCCGGCCTCAGGCTGCCGACCGATCCCCAGCCGCAGCCGCGCGTAATCCGATGTCCCCAGATGCTCGGTCACCGACTCGAGCCCGTGGTGCCCTCCGGCCCCGCCATGCGGGCGCATGCGCAGTTCACCCAGCGGCAAATCGGCGTCATCCACAAGCACCATCAAGCCCTCGGGGCTGACCCGGTAGTATCGCATCAGGGCTGCAACCGCCGTGCCGCTGCAGTTCATGTAGGTCATCGGCTCCGCCAGCCAGCACCGCAGGCCTTCCCGATCCGACCGCGCCAAACGCACCCGCAGACCCTCGTCCATCCGCCACGCCGCCTGCCAACGGTCGGCCAATGTCTCCGCCAGAAGGAACCCGGCATTGTGACGCGTGCGGGAGTAGTCGCTTCCCGGATTCCCCAAACCCACAACGAGACGCGCATTCTCCATCTCAGTCCGGGACCGGGTTGGGTTGATCGGGCACGCGCCCTCTGACGCGTGCGCGTCTCACCGCGGCTACTTCTTTTTCTCGGCCTTCTTGTCGGCAGGCTTCTCCGCCTTCTTATCGGCAGGCTTCTCACCCGCTTTCTCCGAAGCCTTCTCGGGCGCCTTCTTGTCGGCACCCTTCCCGGCCGCCGGCTCGGCCCCCTCGGCTCCCTCTTCCTTCTTCTGGCTGAGGACCTCGGGTTCGAGCGGCGCGCCCTCGGCGGCTTCCGCGGCCGCCGTTTCCTCGGCCTCGGTGATCGGGGCCGACACTGCAATTACCGTGATATTCTTGTTGCCGAGAATCTCGACTCCGGGCGGCGGCTGGATTTCGCCGATGTGAATCGCCTGGCCCAGATCGAGGTGCGACACATCGAGAGTGAGCACCTCGGGGAGGTCTTTGGGCAATGCGCGGACCTTGAGTTGGAAGAGAACGTGTTCGAGCACGCCCCCGCTGCTCTTCACCCCGATGGCCTCGCCGGTTGTCTCGACCGGAACGGTGATTGTCACCTGCTCGTCCGGGGACACCTCGTGGAAGTCCGCATGGAGGATCCCGCCTGAGAGCGGGTGCTGTTGCACGTCCTGCAGCAAAGCCAGCCGCTTGGGCTCGGCGTCGCCCTCGACCGCCAAATCGAGCAAGACGTTCCTCGCCGAGGACTCGGCGATCAGATCCTTGAGCTCCTTGAGTCTGATCTCGAGGTTCTGCGGGGCGCGCTTGCGTCCGTAGATCACCGCCGGGACGCGCGCCGCCGTCCGGAGTTTCTTCACCCCATGCCGCCGCAGGGCCGTCCGCGGGTAGGCCGTCAAAGGAACTGCTTTCATGTCAGGTCATTCGTCACTCGGCGGACGGCCAGCATCAACTGGTACGCCCGCCCTTAAACTCAAAAAGCGAAGTTACCGAGGAATTCGTGTGGATTCGCTTGATAGCTTCGCCCAACAAGCCCGCCACCGACAGGGTGGTTATCTTCACTCCGTCAATAACAGGGCGGAGGACTGTATCAGTCGTGATCAGTTCGTCAATAGGGGATTTTCGAAGCCGCTCGACGCCCAGATCGTTGAGCAGGACGTGCGAGACGCAGGCCAGAATCCGTTTGGCCCCCTTGCGCTTGAGCAGGGCCGCCGCCGTCGTCAGCGTCCCGGCCGTCTCGGTCAGGTCGTCCACCATCAGCACGTTCTTGCCGCGAATCTCGCCGATCACGGTCAGCGACTCGACTTCCGTGGCGCTCTTGCGCCGCTTGGCGACAATGGCCAAACCCGCGCTCAGGACCTGCGAATAGGCGTACGCCATCTTCAGCCCGCCGACGTCCGGACTCACCACCACCAGATCGCCGACCTGCATCTGCTTGAGGTATTGGTACATGACCGGCGCCGCGTAGAGATGGTCCACCGGGATGTCGAAGAACCCCTGGATCTGTTGCGCATGCAGATCCATCGTCAGCACGCGATTGGCCCCGGCCGCCACCAGCAGATTGGCCACCAGCTTCGCCGTGATCGGCACCCGCGGCTGATCCTTGCGGTCCTGTCGGGCATATCCGTAGAACGGGAGCACCGCCGTGATCCGGCTGGCGCTGGCCCGTCGCAGGGCATCCATCATGATGAACAACTCCATCAGGTGATGGTTCGTGGGCGGACTCGTCGACTGCACGATGAACGCGTCCTGGCCCCGGACATTCTCGAGGATCTTGACAAACGTCTCGCCATCCGGAAACCGGGTCACATCGCATTTGCCCAGTTCAATGCCGATGTACTTGCAGATCGCCTCCGCCAGAGGCTGATTGGATGTGCCGCTGAAAATCTTCACGATCGTCCTGTCCGAGTTCGCATAAATAAAAAAACCACCGCTGCCGGTGGCCTCAGGCCTGCTAAAGCGGGGCTGACTCTACCAACGAGCGGGACCGGCGCAAGCGCATTCTCCCTGGCTGTCGTGTAACTTTCAAAACCGGAATTCTGTGTGCGATCAAAACCGGACACCCGCCTGAGTTCGGAACCGGACGAGGGAAGCCGCTGGCAGCGAGCGGCTTGGCTTGGTGCCATTTGCGAGGCCGGTGAAGACGAAGTGGCATTGAGTCCGCAGAGAGATGGATTTATCGCTTTGGGGCTGATACCGGCAGGGGCTAGCCCTCCAGGTTCGAGAGTCTCCCACATCGGCCTGCTAGCGCTTTCACAGATCGAGTCCGACGTGCCGCGGGATGTTCCGCTTGTGTGCCGAGAGGAATCAACAACCGTGCCAGGATCAGTGGTCAGCCGAAGTAAGCTGCGATTCGCCTCATTATTCCGGTTTTGATCGCACAGACCCGTCCGGTTTTGATCGCACCACGACAGCGCATTCTCCCTGGCTTTCTCCCCGCCCGAAAACGGCGGCTCACACGCCGTTCGAGGATCCCGTCGACCTCGCGCGCCACCTGCGCCGCGGCGCCGCGCTCCCGATCGACCAGCCGCATCCCGGCATCCGGGCCGAGCACGCTCACCGCGGTCGAGAGCGCATCCGCCGTCATCCCGTCCCTCGCAATCACCGTCACCAGGCTGTGGTCCGTCAGCCCAATCCCGGTGCGGGGGTTGACGATGTGTGAATAGCGCCGCCCGCCGAACTCGAAGCGCTGGAAAAGATCGCCCGAGGTCGCCAGGGCCCGCCGCCGCAACAGGACGAACTGGGCTGGCGGCGCATTGGTCGCATCGAGCGGCGCAATCTCGATTTGCCAGCCCGCCTTGCCGGGCGGAGGCTCGCCGGCCACCATGTCGCCGCCGCCGGTCACCAGGGCGCGGCGCACGCCTCGCGCTTCGAGTGTTTCGAGCGCTTCCTGCAGCGCATACCCTTTCCCAATTCCTCCCACGTCCAACCGCATCCGCGGCCGTCGCAGGAGAGCGGTTTGCCGCAGCGGATCGAGTTCGAGATGCTGGAACCCGACGGCCGCGCGCGCGGCCTCGAGTCGCGATGCCTCCGGCCACGCCCGCTGGCGTCGCGCCCGCCGCCACAACTGAACGCAGGGGCCGACTGTCACGTCAAAAGCACCTCCGGTGCGCCGCGCCATCTCCTGGGCGCGCGAGAGGACCCGCCAGAGATCGTCGCTCACCGCAACCGCCCGCCCGCTCCCTGCCGTCCGGTTCAGTCGCGTCAACTCGCTCTCGTCCTCGTAATCGCTGAGGACGAGGTTCAACGCCGCAATCCGATCGAAGGCGGCGCGGGCCGACGCCCGGGCAGAAGCGGGATTGGGCGCATAGAGCACGATCCGGAACGGGATGCCCATCTGCGGTTCGCTGAACTCGTGGCGTTCGAGCGGCGGCGCGGGCTTCGACGCGCACCCGCCAGTGAGAATCGCCCATCCCAACAAGAGCAGCAAGAAGGACGGCAACCGGGCGCGGAGTGCGCCCCCCGGCACCGATCGAATCCAAGGCCTCGAAGGACGCGGGAGGCCGTCGATGGCGCACATGCCCGAGGCGCTCACTCAGACCAGGCCCTGTTCGAGCATGGCGTCGGCAACCTTGACGAACCCGGCGATGTTGGCTCCCACGACGAGGTTGCCCGGACGATCGTATTCGATCGCGGTCTCCCAGGCATTCTTGTGGATCGTGACCATGATGTCGCGCAACCGCCGGTCGACTTCCTCGCGCGACCAGGGCAGGCGCATGGCATTCTGGGTCATTTCGAGCCCCGACGTGGCGACGCCGCCGGCGTTCGCGGCCTTGCCCGGTCCGTAAAGGATCTTCTTGTCGGTGAACAGATGAATCGCCTCCGGCTCGGAGGGCATGTTCGAGGCTTCGGACACCAGAAAGCAGCCGCCTGAGATGAGGCGGTTGGCTTCCTCGCCGCTGATTTCGTTTTGCGTGGCGCACGGAAAGGCGCAGTGGCAGTCGACCAGCCAGGGGCGCTGACCTTCAACGTACTTGGCGCCGAACTTCTCAGCGTATTCCTTGATGCGACCGCGCCGAACATTCTTCAAGTCCTTGATCCACTCGAGACGCTCGGCGTCGATCCCCTCCTTGTCATAGACGAACCCGTTGGAATCGGACATCGTTACGGGTTTGGCCCCGACCTGGATCAGCTTCTCGACCGTGTACTGCGCAGCATTGCCGGAGCCGGACACGGCGCAAATTCGCCCTTCGAGCGAGTCGCCTCGGGTCTTGAGCATCTCGATGGCGAAGTAGACGCAGCCGTAGCCGGTGGCCTCGGGACGGATCAACGACCCTCCCCACGACACGGACTTGCCCGTGAGGACGCCGGTGAACTCGTTGGCGATGCGCTTGTATTGACCGTAGAGATAGCCGATCTCGCGCCCCCCCACCCCGATGTCGCCCGCCGGCACGTCGGTGTCCGCCCCGATATGGCGGCACAACTCGATCATGAAACTCTGGCAGAAACGCATCACCTCGTGGTCCGACCGGCCTTTGGGATCGAAATCCGAACCGCCTTTGCCTCCACCCATCGGCAGCGTCGTCAGCGAGTTCTTAAACACCTGCTCGAATGCGAGAAACTTCAGGATGCCCAGGTTCACCGTGGGATGAAAGCGCAACCCGCCCTTGTACGGCCCGATCGCGCTGCTCATCTGGATCCGATAACCTCGGTTGACTCGGAACTGGCCCTTGTCGTCCTGCCACGGCACGCGGAACATCACCACGCGCTCCGGCTCGACGATCCGCAGAAGAATGTTGGCATCCCGGTACTTCTTGTGGCGCTGGATCGCCGGCTCGATCGATTCGAGCACTTCCGTCACCGCCTGTAGAAACTCCGGTTCGTTCGCGTCGCGCTTGCGCACAACATCGAGGGTGTCTTGGATGAGTCCCATATCAAGAATCAGAAACAGGTTGAGGTCAGCCGGCCTGAGGCGCGCCTCGCCCGAATCGCCCCAAACGCTCCCGGTCGCGGTTTGCGCAACCGCATTCTGGACCGTATCGACGAATCGGCATAGACGTGGGGACGTTCTTAGTGGAGAGCCGCCCGGCGGTCCACCCTTTTCTGCATCAGGATGAAAAGTATAAGTCGATATGATACAAAAGGGATTTCGCTCGACGCCCCGGCGGCAATCTGACACCAGAAGGGGCCTCCGCATCCGTGCGGCAAAGGCAAAGGCATTCGAGATATCGACATGGCGCAGTCCATTGACAAACGTCCGCCCCCGGCCGGCCCGCGCCGGCCGCCCCGACCCGGCCAGGGGCGTTGGGACGACGGCCTGGCCCTTGCGTGGATCCTGGGCGAGCGGACACCCTCCAACGCCCTCCTGGCGGTGATCACCGAGCGCATCCGCGCCGCCGCCCGGCATCTGCGGCTCTCCCGCGCCGATCTGGGACGCATCTTCGGACGCCACGAGGTCTTCGAGGCCGAGACCGAACCTCTGCCTGAGGAACCGGGCACCCGCGCCCTGATCGTCGAGACGCATCACCTGATCCAGGGCAAAGTGGGCAAAGGCGCATTCAAACTGGTCTACCCCGAGGATCTGCTGGGCAAAGGCGCGTGTTTCCAGCCCGCCCCAAACGGCGCGGTCGAGATCCTGGCGCCGGACCGGACCGCGGGTTGGGCGGCGGCGGACCAGGCGGAAGAGGTCATCCGCCACGCGATGCGCGAGCTGATGATTGGCGAGAGCCTGAGCATGAGCCTCAAGTGCCAGGCCACAGGCGCGCCCTTTGCCGGCAGCGAGGGCTTGCTCCTGTGCGCCAAACGCACCTTCGATCCCGTCTCGCGACGGTTCTTTATCGAGCCGATGCTCAAGGGCGAATCCGGGGACGCCGCCGCAGACAAGGAAAACATCGAGTGGATGACCAACGCCGCGGCCGAAGTGCTGACACGCGCCGGCCGCATTGCCCATGACCGGATTGTGCACGCGGCCGAGACGAACTCGACCCTGACCGCCCGGCTCGACCTGCAACTCCCCACCAACGTGGTCGAGGGACATCTCAGGACCCTCCTGTTGACCGATCCCGACATCGTGATTGGTGACGACGACATGACGGCCCGTCTGCGCGAGATTCTGGCGCGGTCCGACTATCGTCCGACCGCGTGCGCGCTGGCGAAAGCCGCGGCTCGGATGCAGATGGAGCACTCGATCCTCCTGCCGGCGTCTCGGGAAAGACTTCGGACCCTTTTGGCCAGTTTCCCGAGTCGCGGCACGCCCACGCCGGTTCAGTACCGCGAGGTGATGGACCTGTTCTTTGGATCGGGCAAGACCCAGCAGACGGAGGAGGCTCTGCTCCATCACCGCGAACCCCTGCTGCGGGCGTTGTCCGTGGCCCTGACGACCCGCTGTCTCGACGAGTGCGGGGATCCGGAGGTGCTGACCCTCTACCTGAAAACGCTGTTGGACAACCAGCGCATCATGCTCGAGAAAATCCTGGTGCGCCATCTCCCGCCCGGGGCCTCGCTGCCTCTGGACTGGTTCGAGCGCGCCGCGCTGTTGTCCCGCGACGAGGAGCAGCGCCTCTGGGCTCTGATGCCCGGACCGGGCACCTCACGGACCGAGGTTGCAGACCGGTTTCTCTCGATCGTCAACATTCTGGTCGAGGCCGTGGCGCGCGATCCGGCCCAGACCCCCGATCCGTACCGCACCGGGCGGCGCGAACTGCTCGAGATCGCGATCCGCGCCGTCACATCCACGGGCGAAGCAATCCCGCCGGTGGATCGCATCGTGTTCTTCACGCTGCCCCTGGCCTACCAGTGCGCCACACCCAAACTCGGCGTGGTCACACGCAAACCCGTCGCGGTCTGTGGATCGGAGTTGCGCCCCGAGGCGATGGCCGTGGGCGCCGTGAAGACTGTCGAAATCCTCCTGCGCCAATCCGCCCTCAAGCCCGATCCGGTGCGCGGACTCAAGGTGGCCATCGAGGGCCTGGGCAACGCCGGCAAGAATGTGGCCCGGATCATGATGGCCAAAGGCGCCATCGTCACCGGCGTCAGCGACAGCCGGGGCGCCCTCCTCAAGCCCGCGGGATTCACCGCCCTCGAACTGGCCGCCATCCTCGCCCACAAAGACGCCGGACACCGGCTCGACACGTTCCCGTCGCCCGCCCCGCGGCCCGGTTCCGCGGAGGCCCAGACGCTGTTCGAGCGGGATCCCGGGCGCCTCAAACAGACCGAGGTCGATGTCCTGCTGCTGGCGGCGATTCCGGCCTCGATTCGCGCCGACACTGTGCACGAGGTTCGCGCCCGGATCGTCTGCGAACTGGCGGGCGCGGCGGTGACGGGCGACGCCAAGCCGATCCTGCAGAAGCGGCGCGTCCGGGTCATTCCCGACAACCTCGCCAGTTCTGGCGGGTTGCTGGTCTCGCTCTGTGAAATGCTCCAGAACAGCGCGGGGCAGACCTGGCACCGCCGGCTCGAAGAGGAACGCCTCGGCACCCGCATCGAGCGGAGCTGCGAGGCGACGCTGGCGCTGGCCGACCGGCACGAGGTGGATCTCCCGACTGCCTCCGACATCCTGGCCTTGCAGCGGATGCATGCCCTGGCCATCTACCGCAAACACCTCGAAGCCCAATCCCATCTCCTGGCGCGGCACATCCGCGCCATCCAGCCCGATGACGGCGTGCTGGTTGTTCTGGACGATGACGAGGACGGCGTCGCCTCAGCCGCGATCCTCTGCGGGCTCTTTGCCCAACTCCATCCCTCGGCCGAGCCGCAGGTGACCTGGCTCAACGACTCGTTCCGCACCGGGGCGATCCTCGACTGGGTCCGGAGCCGGGCGCGAAGCAAGACGCCCGTGCGCCACGTGTTCGTTCTGGACCGCGCGTTCCCTCTGCGCCCTTCCGACCAGGAGGTGTTGGCCGGCGTGGCCGAGCGCTGTCGCGTCACCTTCGTCAACAACCATCTCCTCCCGCCCCATTTCCTGACTCCGGTCGACCGACCGCACCGGACCCGGCCGCGCGGCTCGCCGCGCACGCCGTCGGATCTGGGAATCCTCCTGATCTCGCCGCAGAGCCTGCGCTCGACGATCCCGGCGGTTCACTTTCCCACGGCGATGATCGCCAAGGAGGTGGCGCACGTTCTGCTCGCCGATGCGCAGGCCCTCACGCGCATCGACTGGCAGGCGGCGGTCGGCAGTTTTCTCGATGCGCCACCGGACATGGTGGATGAGTGGCTCCTGTTCTACTCGCAGTTCAGTCCCGACCGCACGCTCGAAGCTGCGCGCGCCATTCGCACCGTGACGCGTACCGGCGGTTACCTCAGCGCCATTCAGGCGCTGCGGGGCGTGACGCAGCCGGATCGGCTCGAAACGAACGCGGGGTGGGGACAATTCCTGGCTGAGTACAAGACGCTGGACGAGCGCATCCAGGTCCTGGTCGAGAAGATCGTGATCGAGAACCGCCGACGCCCGTACACCGCCCACTTTTTCACGGACGAAGAGGTGGTGTCGCCTCTCCCGCAGACCAGCGACAGGCCGGCCGAACTCAAACTCTACCACTGGATCTCGGAGGTCCTCACCCAGCGCGGCAACCTGGCCGAAAAACCGGTGATTGTGGGCCAGTTGATCCGGCCCGCGGGCGACGCGCCGCTCCTGGGAGTGCGAGTGCGCAGTCCTCGAGGGGTCGACCTGATGGCGGCCGGCCTGCCTGCCTGGTTCGAGACCGGCGGCCTCCCCAACACCGCGGTCGCGCGCATCCCCTGCGACCCGGACGCCGGCCCGCGCCGCCAGTTCCAGGGGTTGGTCGAGGATCTCTGGATGCGCACGATCGGACCGCTGGGCGCCGCCTCGGGCTGGCAAGCGGGCGGAGGCCATTCCGGCGTGTAATCGGCGCGAAGAACTCTCGCACACCATGACAACTCCCACGAGCACCGGGCAGCCGGGCCTGGATCGGGTCCTCCAAGGCCTGCGTTCGGGCGACAATGTGGTCTGGCAGGTCGACAGCCTGCGCGATTACCAGCCCATGCTCGAACCGCTCTGCCTCGAAGCGGCCCGCCTTGGGCGGCGCCTGATCTACTTCCGCTTCGCCCCGCACCCGCCGCTGCTGGGGGCTGAAGCGTCCGCCGAGATTCACGCGTTCGACCCGCAGGAAGGCTTCGAGCGATTCCTGACGGGCATCCTCGACGTGATTGAGCGGGCGGGGCCGGGGGCGTTTTACATCTTCGACTGTCTGTCCGATCTGGCGGCGTACTGGCTGAGCGACCGGATGCTGGGCAACTTCTTCATGATCGTCTGTCCGTACCTGTATGAACTCGATACGATCGCCTACTTTGCCCTGCTCAAGAACCAGCATTCGTTCCACGCCACCGACAGCATCAACAAGACCGCTCAGGTCGTCATCGAGGTGTTTCGCAGACAGGATGGCCTGTTCATTCATCCGCTCAAGGTGTGGCAGCGGCAGACGCCCACCCTCTATCTTTTCCATCGGCTGGCGGGCGAGGAATTCGAGCCGGTCACAAGCAGCGCGACGATCACGGACATCCTGGCGACGGTGCCCAAACCGTGGCTCGAGTTCAGCATCCATCGACCGGGCATCTGGGTGCGGACCTTTCAGCAGGCGCAACAGACCGTCAGCGCGTTGCGGGCGGGAGAGCCCGTGGCCGAGCGGGCTGCCGAGCTCTTCGAGCGGCTCTTGAAGATGGTGGTGACGGGGGAGGATCGATTCCAATCGCTGGCCCGCCAGTACTTCGACCTCGAGATGCTGGTCGAGATCATGCAACGCATGATCGGCACCGGCCAGATCGGCGGCAAGTCCCTCGGCATGTTGCTCGCCCGGGCCATCCTCAAACGGGCTGACCCCCGCTGGGCGGAGCGGCTGGAAAGCCACGACTCGTTCTATGTGGGGTCCGATGTCTTTTACACCTACCTCGTTCAGAACGGATGCTGGTGGTTGCGGCGCAGACAGAAGGATTTCAGCGTCTTCCTGCGGCGGGCCGCCGAAGCCCGCGAACGAATCCTCCAGGGGGTCTTTCCCGCGTACATTCAAGACCAGTTCCGCGAGATGCTCGAGTACTTCGGCCAGTCGCCCCTGATCGTCCGCTCGAGCAGCCTCCTCGAGGACAATTACGGCAATGCCTTCTCCGGCAAGTACCAGAGCGTCTTCTGTGTCAACCAGGGCGCGCCCCAGGACCGCCTCGAGGCCTTCATGAACGCGGTCCGCACTGTCTACGCCAGCACGATGAGCGAGGAGGGCCTGCACTACCGCCACCATCACGGCCTCCTCGATCGCGACGAGCAGATGGCCCTGCTCATCCAACGGGTCTCCGGCGAGATGTATGGCGAGTTCTTCTTCCCCCATGTCGCCGGGGTCGGCTTTTCCTTCAATCCCTTCGTCTGGCACCAAGACATCGACCCCCAGGCCGGCATGCTTCGCCTCGTGTTCGGTCTGGGCACCCGGGCCGTGGACCGCGCCGACGATGACTACACGCGCCTGGTCGCCTTGAACGCCCCGCTCAAACACCCCGACGCCCGCCCGGACGAATGGCGCGCATTCGCCCAGCGCCGTGTCGATGTCCTCGACCTCGCCGCGAATCGGCTCCTGAGCCGCGATTTTGATGCCGTGGCAGGCTGTTTCCCGCCGGAACTCATCGACCTCTTTGCCACGCGCGATGACGGACCAGTGTCGGGAGCATCGCCGGGACGCGCGCGCCACAGGTTTGCCGGCGCGCTCTCCTTCGATCAACTCCTGCGCGAGACGGACTTCGTCCCGACCATGCGCGCCTTGTGCCAAACCTTGCAGCGCGCCTACGACTATCCCGTCGACCTCGAATTCACCGCCAATTTCGCCCCCGACGGCCGGTTCCGGATCAACCTCGTCCAGTGCCGCCCGTTCCAGGTCAAGATCGGGGGCGAAGGCAGCCGCGCCAAACTGCCCGAAACGATCCCGTCGGACCGGATCGTCCTGCAATCGCGCGGCCCGATCGTCGGACACAGTCTGGCGACAACGATCGATCGCCTAATCTACGTGGTGCCGTCCGTCTACAGCCGCCTGGGGATGAGCCAGCGCTATTCGGTGGCGCGCACCATCGGGCGCCTGACCCACCTCGAACCCTCGCGGGACTCGAAGACGACCATGCTCATCGGCCCCGGGCGCTGGGGCACATCCACCCCCTCCCTCGGCGTCCCGGTCGAGTTCGCCGAAATCAGCAAGGTCGCCGTCATCTGCGAGCTGGCCGTTATGCACGCCGGCCTCATTCCCGACGTCTCGCTCGGCACGCATTTTTTCAACGACCTTGTCGAGATGGACATGCTTTACCTCGCCGCGACGCCCGACCGCGAGGGACACAGGCTCAACGAACCGTTGATCCTCACCCAGCCCAACCAACTCCCGCGCTTGCTCCCTGCCGCCGCCGCCCTGGCTGATGGATTGCGGGTGATCGATGCCGCCGACGCACCCGATCAGCCGAGGCTTCTGCTCAACGTGGATTCGATGACGCAGCGGGCCATCTGTTACTACGACGTCTGACACCGACACGTCACGCCGGCCCTGTTGCGCCCTTGTTCCATGTTGCGCCGCGCGGCTGGGTGTGCGACAAGCCGGAGGATATCGTTATGGAATTCGCATCCTCGAATCGCTCCGGGCAGGATCACCCGCCCAGTTGTCCCCCCGCAGGCAACGCCCTCCCGGCGCGTGCGCCGAAGCTCCGTCTCCGAACCGGGTGGCTGCTCCTGGCGGGCGCACTCCTGACCCTGCCGCTCGGATCGGCCCAGTCGCCCGATCCGGACAGCCGGAAGCTGGCCGACGAGATCGGCCGCCTTGGTTACCTGGTGTTCGCCGCGCGCACTGCACAGGGCGACTACGACCTCTTCCTCTCGCGTCCCGATGGAACGGCCCGACGCAATCTGACCAGCACACCCGAGTGGAGCGAGTTCGGCGGACGTTTTTCTCCGGACGGACGACGCATGCTCTACCGCAGGCAGAAGAAGGGGCCGGACGTTGCGCCCGGAGAGGGGATCAACCATGACGTCTGGGGCGCCCAGGGCAGTCTGGTGCTGGCCGAGGCCGACGGCTCCAATCCCCAGGTCTGGGGAACCGAAGGCGAGTGGCCCTGGGCAAGCTGGAGCCCCGATGGCACCCGGTTGGCCTGCCTCTATCGGCGTCAGGGCCGGATCCGGATCATCGACATCCTCACCCGCCAGACGCTCAAAGAACTCCCGCGACAGGGCATCTTCCAGCAAATGTACTGGTCGCCCGACGGCAAGCGGCTGTGCGGCACCGCCAATTTCAGCGGCCAGGACTGGAACATCGTCTCGATCGAACTCGAGACTGGCAAAGCGACCCAGGTCTCGCGCGGACTCAACTGCACGGCCGATTGGTTCCAGGGCGATCCGCTGCGTCTCATCTACTCACACCGTCTGCCCGGCCTCGCCACCAGTTACGGCTGGACCATGCTGATGGAAGGCACGGCCGACGGCACCGAGCGGAACCTCCTCTACGGCGAACGCGGCCGGCACGTCTATTTCGGCTGCACCTCGCCCGACAGCCGCTACCTCATCTTTTCCGTCCCGCAAACAGACGGGGGCACCGATGCCCTGATGGCCATCATCCGGCGCGCGGACGCGCCCATCATCGTCCCCGACGACTACAAGGAACTGCAGGCCCTCTGCCCGGGCGCACGCTCGGGCCCGGTCTTCCGCCTCCCGCTCGCCGGATTCGAGCCGCACTGGGGCGATCCTGAGATCAGGCCCTGACATGGAGGCCCGTGATCCAGGCCCGCTGCGCGGGATCGCGACGATCGCGCTGGTCGCCCTCAGCCTGTGGTGGCTGGCGAAGCGGGGCCAGACCGGCGCCGACGAACAAATCGGGAAGCTGGGCCGCCTCGAAGTCACGGCGCGGCTGCTCGAACGGCCGGACGCGTTTCCCGACCTTGGCGCGTACCGCTACACCTACGTTTTGCCCTATCAGGTGATCGAGGTCCATCGCCCCGACCCGGCGGGCGGGCACCGTCTCGCCCCGGGCGATCCCATCTTTGTCGGCCACTACAAACCGTGGCTGCCGCGCTCGGCGATCCGGGACAGCGACTGGGGCGATGCGCCCCTGGGCGGCAGGCTCGATCGCTTCGTTGCGGGCGAATCGCATCGCATGGCGCTCGATTACGCGCTTGAAGACCTCGCCCCGAGCGGCGCGCTCGATTACTGCTTTCCGCCGTCGACCAACCGTTTCTTCGCGGTCTGGACCAACCCGGCAGGTTTCTGAGGCGCGGGCATGGTGTTCACCACCCCCATTTTCCTGTTCTACTTCCTGCCGCTGTTCCTCCTCATCTACTTCAATCTGCCCTCTCGCTGGCGCAACTGCTGGATCACCCTGGCCAGCTACGTGTTTTACGGATGGTGGGAGCCGTGGTTCGTCACGCTCATGGCGTTCACCACCGTCGCCGACTTCATCTGGGGACACGTCATTACGCGCCCCACGGCAACGCGCGTCCAACAACGCGCGGCCGTGACGGCCTGCGTGGTCACCAACTTGTGCCTGCTCGGGTTCTTCAAGTACTTCATGTTCGCCGCCGAGACTTTCAACGCCCTGCGCGAGACTTTCGGCGCCGAACCGGTTCGCATCCTGCGCGTCACCCTGCCCATCGGCATCTCGTTCTACACGTTCCACTCCCTGACCTACATCATTGACCTCTACCGCGGCCATGCGACTCCCGCCCGATCCTTCACGGATTTCTCCGCCTTTGTGGCTCTGTTTCCCGACCTGGTCGCCGGACCCATCATCCGCTACAAAACACTCGCCGCCCAGTTGACCCTCCGCGAACACACCGTCGAGCGCTTTGCAGGCGGCGTCGCCATCTTCTGCCTGGGCTTCACAAAGAAAATCGTCCTGGCCAACCCGTGCGGCGAGGTCGCCGACGCCGTCTTCAACGCCGCGCATCCGCCGGTCCTCGATGCCTGGATGGGCGTGCTCGCCTATGCCTTCCAGATCTACTTCGATTTCTGCGGCTACTCGGACATGGCCGTGGGGCTCGGACGCATGCTCGGGTTCGATTTCCTCAAGAACTTCGACGCGCCGTACCGCTCGGAGAGCATCACCGAGGTCTGGCGGCGGTGGCACATCTCGCTGTCGAGTGTCCTGCGCGACTACCTCTATTATCCCCTGGGCGGCAACCGCAAGGGGCCGGCGCGCACCTATGTGAATCTCGCCGTCGTCATGCTCCTGGGCGGCCTCTGGCATGGCGCCAAATGGAATTTCATCGCCTGGGGCGCCTTCCACGGCCTGTGGCTCGCATTCGAACGGTGGCGCGGCAAGCGCAGCGCCTACCATGCCTGGCCGCGCCCTGCGCGCATCGGCCTGACCTTCCTGCTCATGCTCTTCTCGTGGGTGCTCTTTCGGGCGGACAACCTGGGTGCCGCGCGGGATTATTTTGGCGCCATGTTCGGCCTCGGCCCGGCCCCCGGCGCTGCCGTCCTGCTCGCGGCGGAGCTGTACCGCCCCTTCCCGCTCCTGATCATGGCCCTCTGCGGCCTGCTTGTCGTTCAGCCGGTGCAGGCTCATGACTGGTCGCTCGAGCCGTTGACCTTCGCGCGCGCGTCGCTGCTGCTCGGACTCTTCGCGCTCGCGGTGCTGTTCATGTTCTCCCAGGACTTCAACCCGTTCCTCTACTTCCAGTTCTAATGCGCGCGACCCCTCCTAACACCCGTCCGCTCCACCGGCGCGCGCAACTGGCCTTGACCGCTCTGTTTCTGGGGTTGATCGCCGGCGTCCCCATCAGCCAGACGGCGCTCGAACTGGTTCGAGGCCAGCGGGTCCAGTTCACCAGCGTGTTCCGCGACGCTCCCACATCCGCGAACCTTCGGCGTTACGAGGCCGCATTGAAAGAGAAGTCCTGGGTGCAACAGACGTTCCGGCCTGTGATCCAGAGGCTCATGTTCCAGGCGTTTGGCGATGCCGGCGCCAAGGCGGTCAGAGGCCGCGACGGCTGGCTCTTCTATCGTCCCGATGTCCGGTTCCTGATCGAAGGCAGCCGCCCGGACACCGGAGACGCCGCGTCGCGCTGGGTCCAGCCCGCGGCGCCCGTCGCGCAGTGGGAGAGCGTCGCGCGCGCCATCCGGCGGTTCCACGATCAACTCGAACAGCGCGGCATCCGGTTGCTGATCGTGCCCGTGCCGGGCAAACCGAGCGTCCACGCCGAACAACTCACGGCCCGAGCCGGCGCGGGCGCCGCTGGCTATGCGTCCTCCACCCGCGACCTGATCGCCGAACTCGAGAGGCACGGGGTGGCTGCGGTCGACTTGCTCTCCGTGTTCGAGAGGGCGCGATCGAACGCGCCCGCCGAAAAGCTGTACCTGGCGCACGACACGCACTGGACGCCCCACGGCGCGCGCCTGGCCGCCGAGGCCGTCGCGGCGCGATTGCGGAATCTGGGTTGGGCGCCCCCGGCAACGACCACGTTCACACTGCGCAAGGCCGCCGTCGATCGCTGGGGCGACATCCTCGAAATGATGCAAATCCCGGGCCTGCATGACATGTTCGCCCCGCAGCGAATCGACTGCGAACAGGTGCTCGATCCCGCCCTTGGTCCGCTCGTCCCCGGCCCTTCCGAACGACCAGGCACGTATCGGCACCCGATCCATCAATCGCCTCTGCTTGTGCTTGGCGACAGTTTCTCCCGGATCTATCAGCTCCCCGAACCGCGATCCCTGGGCATGGCGGCTGCCGGCACGAAATCCCCCGAGCCCGAGAGCGGCGTTCGGCGGTCCTCCAAGCGCCTGCTCCCCGGGTCGGCCGGATTCGTCTCGCATCTGGCGCACGCCCTGCGCGCGCCGGTGGATGCCATCGTCAGCGACGGCGGGGCGTCGACCGACGTCCGACGCAAGCTCAGCACCAACCCGGAAATCCTCGAAGGCAAGCGCGTGGTCGTCTGGCAATTCGTCGAGCGCGATATTGCGCTGGGCCAGGCCGGGTGGGCCGATGTGCCCCTGCCGGTCGAGTTGGGAAAGTGATTCATGATGAACCATCGACTCGATTTCGTCCTGTTCGGGCTTTACCTGCTATTCAACATCGGACTTGGGCTCTGGGTCGCGCGGCGCAAGACAGCCGGCACGCGCGGCTACTTTCTGGCCGGCGAAGGCCTTCCCTGGTACACCATCGGTGGCTCGATCATCGCCTCCAACATCAGCACCGAGCATTTCATCGGCATGATCGGTGTGGCTTACGCCGTCGGCTTCGTGGTGGCGCAGTGGGAATGGGGCAACTGGTTCACGTTCAGCGCCCTGATCTGGGTCTTCCTTCCCTACTACATCCGGGGTGGCCTCTACACCATGCCCGAGTTCCTCGAACGCCGTTACAACCCCGCCTGCCGCTATCTCTTCGCCGTCTGTTCGCTCGTGCTCTGGATCATCGCCCAGATGGCCGTTGTCATGCTCGCCGGAGGCAAGGCCTTGAAAGGCATGTTCGGCATCGACGAAACCACGACCATCGTCTGCCTGGCGATCCTGGCCGGCAGTTACACCATCTACGGCGGCCTCATCTCCGTGGCATGGACCGATTTCCTCCAGTTCGTCGTCATGATGCTCGGAGGCCTGGTGGTCACCGTGCTCGGCTTGCACCAGGTCGGCGGCTTGGGCGAGTTGATGCACGCCGCGCCCGAGAAGTTCAAAATCATCTACCCCATCACCGACAAGGACTACCCGTGGTTCGGCGTCTGGACATTGTTCATCTCGATCGGGATCTGGTACAACTGCTCGAATCAATTCATCGTCCAACGCTGTCTGGGCGCCCGCAGCGAATGGGACGCCCGCATGGGAGTCGTCTTCGCCGGGTTCATGAAAATCCTCCTCCCGCTGCTGGTCGTCGTCCCCGGAATCGTCGCCTTCAAGCTCTACCCCGGCCTCCCGGACAAGGACCAGGCCTTCCCGACCCTGGTCCGCGAACTGGTGCCGGTCGGCCTCAGCGGCATTGTCATGGCCGGTCTGGCCAGCGGCATGCTCTCCCACATCAGCTCCGTCCTCAATTCGTGCAGCACGGTCTTCACAATGGATCTCTACCGCCCTCTGCTCGGACGCGAACGCTCCGAAGGCCACCTCGTCCTGGTCGGGCGCGCCAGCGCCTTTGTCATCCTGGCGGTGGCGACCGGACTCGCCCTCTGGTTCACCCGCCGGCAACTGGGCGTGTTCGATCTGATCCAGAACATCGGGGCCTGGGTGGCCGCGCCCATCGCCGCCATCTTCCTCCTGGGCGTCCTCTGGAAACGCGCCAATGCCACCGCCGCAACCGCAGTCCTGGTGCTCGCCTTTCCCTACACGTGGCTGGTCGAGTCCGTCCTCTTCAAGCGGGTCTCCTGGCTGCAGCCCTTCGATAATTGGCTGAACCGCACCTTCGTCGTCTGGGCGACCTGCATGGCGCTTACCGTCATCATCTCCCTCCTCACGCGCCCCCCCGACCCCGACCGCATCCGCGGCATGATCTGGTCCTGGGACTACGCGCGCCTGCCCGAGGCGGAACAGACGCGCAATCGCGGCGTGCGCAATCTCTTCCTCTGGTGGTGCCTGTTCGTCGGCACAATGGCCGTCCTTTACGCTTACGTGATCTGGTTCCAATTCTGGGGCCCGGCCAGCCGATGATCGGGCCGGGCGGGAACATCGCAATTTCCTGTGTGACTTTCCCCTCCTCTTGCGGTCCAATCCTCTGTGCAGTCCGCGTTGGCCATGTCGGACCTTGTCGAAGCCAAGCCGTCGCCGGTCCCCGCCCAGTCCGCGTGGGAGCGCACGGGTTTTGGGGCGATCTACGCCGCCCATTCGCAGGCCATTTACTACCTCGCACTCAGGTTGCTGAGCGACCCGACCCAAGCGGAGGACGCGGCCCACGACGTCTTCTTGAAGGCCTATCGTCACTATGACCAGTTCCGGGGCGACTCCGCCGTGCGCACCTGGCTCTACCGCATCACGATCAATCACTGCCGCAATCTTCAGCAGTCCTGGCACGCCCGCACCATGGTGAGTCAGCCCGACGCCACCTTCTGGGACCAGACGCCGGCCGCCGCCGAAAGCCCGCTTCGCATTCTCGAAACCAAGGAACTGGGCCAGCGCATACAGACCACACTCGACGCCCTGCCCGACGAGTACCGGCTCCTCTTGCTCCTGGTCGCCGATGAACAGCTCAGCTATGGCGAAGTCGCACACCTCACCGGCCAGACGGCCGACGCCGTCCGCGGCAAACTGCACCGGGCCCGCAAGGCCTTCGCAACCGCATTCTCCAAAACCGCATGAGGGCGCTATGGAACCGTCGCCTCCAACCCCACGCCGCACCCGTCAGGAACAGACCGTCGAGCAGCACCACACCCTGCGGCCCGACCAGACCGCAATCGAGTTCTCGAACGCCGAGGAGATGATTCGTTTCGACGCCGCCCAGACCCCCCCCCCGCCCGCACTCGACGCGCGCGTCCAGGATTCCGTCAACCGCGAACCCCGCGTCCAGCGCTCCTGGTGGATGCGCCTGCTCGGGCGATAGACAGGCGCGCATCGCGCGGAATCGGCCCGACGGCCGCCTTCGGCTGGCGCTCGAGCGCCGTTGCAGCCGCATGGCCCTTCCAGGACACGTCCGTGCAGCCAGATCAGTTGCCTCTGGCCTGAAATCGACCCGCAGAGGGCAAAAACGGGTTGACGACTGGAAATCGAGTCCGTATTGGTTCCCTAGTGTCTGTAAACTGACCTTCGTCCGAAGGGCTCTGCTGATTCGGGGTTGCAACACGAAGAGTGAAACCAAGCGCAATATGAACATGAAACCACACAACGACGCTCCATCCATCCGCCCCCAAGGCGCCGTCCGATCCCTCCCGGCCACGCTCCTGCTCACGCTCCTGCTCCTGTGCGCCTGGATCCTGCCGACCGGCCAGGCCGCAACACCCATCTTCGGCGACGATTTCGAGGGTCACGAGGAGGCGGCGACGAGTCTGGCCGACGTGTCGGATGCCGATCCCACGCATCCGAACATGAGGGTCATCGATGACGATCCGCTGGGCAGCGATC
>JAXGQW010000028.1:0-60034 GCA_040766265.1 Verrucomicrobiota bacterium | reverse complement strand
AATACGCCCGCCCCGGCGCCCCTCGCCCCCTCGATCACGGCCCGCGCCCTGAACCTCTGGTATGCCGGATTCCAGGCGCTCCACGACGTCACCGTGGACATCCAGCACGGGCTGATCACCTCGCTCATCGGGCCGTCCGGGTGCGGCAAGACCACGCTCCTGCGCTGTTTGAACCGCGTGAATGAGCGCTACGGCTACGTCACCACCCAGGGGGAGATCAGGATTCTAGGCAAGAACATCTACGACCCCGATGTCTCGCTGATCGAACTGCGCAAGAGCGTCGGCATGGTTTTCCAACGGCCCAATCCGTTGCCCATCTCGGTCTATGAGAACGTCGTCTTCGGCTTGCGCATCCACAGGGAACGCACTGACCTGACTCGTCCCAACCTCGATGAAGCCGTCGAGAAAGCCCTCACCGAAGTTGGCCTGTGGAACGACCTCAAGGACCGGCTTGGCCAGAAGGCCACCAGCCTCCAGCTCGAACAACAACAAAAGCTCTGCATCGCCCGGCTCCTGCCTCTCAAGCCCCAGGTCATCCTGATGGACGAGCCCTGTTCCGCCCTCGATGTCGAGGGCACACGCGCCATCGAAGAACTGATGTTCGCTCTCAAGGGGCATTACACCATCCTCATCGTCACCCACAACATGGCCCAGGCCCGGCGCGTCAGCGACGAGTGCATCTTCATGCTGATGGGCAAGATCATCGAACACCGCCGCACCGAGGAACTCTTCCTCAATCCGCGGCACCCCAAGACGGCGGAGTACATCGAAGGCCGCTACGGCTGAGCGCGGGTATGCCGGTTGCGCCCGACACGGTTGCGCCCGGCCATTGAATCCAGCCACGCGTTCGTTACACTGCGCCACAGATGGAAGCCATCCTGTCTCGGCTTGCACAGGGGTTGATCGCCGCGCTGCAGGCGCTGCCTCTCCGGTTGGTCGCGCGCCTGGGTCGCATGGGCGGTTCTCTGGCGCACGCCCTCGACGCCCGCCACCGCCGCGCCGCCATCGAGAACCTCACCGGTTGTTTCGGACACGAGCAATCGCCCCGGGCGATTCGCGCCCTGGCCCGCGAGAACTTCCGTCGGATCGGCGAAACATTCGCCTGCGCCGTGCGCACCGCGACGATGTCCAACGACGAAATCCGGGCCATCCTCGAAGTGGCAGGCGCGGATGCGGTCCTGGCCGCCGCCCAGGGGCATCGGGGCGTCGTTGCGGCGATCGGGCACTTCGGCAACTTCGAACTCTACGCCCGCGGCAGCCTGTGGCTCGACGGTTATCAATCCGCAACCACCTATCGCGCTCTGCGCCAGCCTTCGCTCAATCGCCTCCTGCAAACCCTGCGCGCCAGATCAGGCTGCCTCTACTTCGAGCGCCGCTTCGAGGCTGCCGCGTTGCGGGAGGCCATGAATCGCCAACGGCTGGCCGTGGGCTTCCTCGCCGATCAGCACGCCGGAAACCGCGGCCTCCCCGTCCCGTTCTTCGGCCGCACCTGTTCCACAAGCGCCGCGCCCGCCGTGTTCGCCCTGAGGTACAACTGCCTCCTGGTCACCGCCATCTGTTTCCGCACCGGCCTCGGCCGATGGCGGATCGAACTGGGCCCGCCCATCCCCACGCGCGTCGGCAGCAAGGCGCGCCCCGTCGAGGGCATCATGCTCGATGTCAATCGCGCATTCGAAGCGGCTGTCCGCCGCGACCCCGCCAACTGGTTCTGGGTCCACCGACGCTGGAAACCGGGCAAGCATCGCGCCCCGTCGCGCAGCGCGCTGGTTGCCGATGACCACGACACAACCAACCCCCCGAGTGCATGAACCGGCCCGCCGCACCCTGGGCATCCCCAGCCTGCTCGACCTCGGACGCGTCTCCCCGGGCGCCCTTCGAGCAAGCGGCGCACCCGCGCCTCAAGCCCGCAGTCTCGAAGATCATTGTGCGCGGCGTCAATTGGCTCGGAGACGCCGTCATGTCGACCCCGGCACTTCTCCAACTCCGCGCCGCATATCCGAACGCCCACATCGCGCTCTTGACCCCGGCAAAACTCGCCGACTTGTGGATGCATCACCCGGCAATCGATGCCGTCCTTCCACTCGAACCGGGCGCGTCCCCCTGGCAGACAGGGCGCCAGCTTCGCCCGCATCGGTTCGATCTCGGCATCCTCTTGCCCAACTCACCGCGCTCGGCGTTGGAACTCTGGTGGGGACGAGTGCCCCGCCGCATGGGTTACGCAACACCATGGCGGCGCTGGCTGCTGACCGAGGCGGTGGCCCAGCGCCCCGGTCATGTGGCCATGCGCAAACGGTCGACCTCGGAAATCCGTTCCCTCATCGCCGGCGGCTCCCCTGCGGACGCCGGCCCGTCGTGGCCCGCCGCGGCCCACCACATCCATCACTATCTCGAATTGGTCGCTGCTGCCGGGGCCGATCCAACCCCGCTGGCCCCGCACATCGCTGTGACGCAGGGCGAAATCGAGGCTGCGGCCCGTCGGTTCGGACTGCCTCAGCCCCATGAAAACGCGGTTCCCGTGCTTGGACTCAATGCCGGCGCCGAGTACGGCCCGGCAAAACGCTGGCCCCCAGACAGCTTCGTCGCGGCCGCGCTTGCCCTGCGGCGACGCCTGGGCTGTCATTGGGTCGTGTTCGGCGGACATGCCGATGTCGCACAATCGGCGTCGATTGCCGCCGCGATTGCGGGGCAGACTGCCCTGCCCGGCCACGACTCGGCGCGAGGCACGCCGCGCGTGTTTAACCTGGCCGGCCGCACGTCCCTGCGCGAACTCTGCGCCACGCTCCGTCTCTGTCGTGTCCTGATCACCAACGACACAGGCCCGATGCATTTGGCCGCGGCGGTCGGGACACCCGTGGTCGTGCCGTTTGGCAGCACGTCGCCCGAACTCACCGGACCCGGCCTGCCGAAAGACCCGAGACATCGGCTGCTGTGTGCGGACGTACCCTGCCGCCCCTGTTTCCGACGCGATTGCCCGATCGATTTCCGCTGCATGCGGTCCATCTCCGTCGAGCGGATTGTGACGGCGGTAATCGGCCTGGCTGCGGTCGCTCGACAGAGCAACATCGCTGATGCAACGCCGGGTTAGCCCGGGTGTTCCCCGACGTGGCAAAGCCGCAACCAAAACAATCACGAATCACACGATTGGTCGAGTCGGCCCCTCGAACGCAAGTTGCGAATCAGTCAATCGGCGCGTCTCGGGGTGGGCCGGATCATCTTCAGTGCGGAGCCCATGATCGCTTTCAACTCACAGCGATCTGAACCGATTCGTTCCTTGCGGTTGGTGGTGCCGCGTGTAGTTTGATCGCGATATGAGTCCAGCGATCGTGAGAGCCCGGCTCCAAGCGACTCCCTTCCGGCCCTTCGAACTGTGGCTGAACAGCGGACAGGTTGTGCGAGTTCCCCACCCGGACTTTGCGTTCATGCCCCCCAAACCGAACCAGTGGGACGTCGTCGTCTACGACGAGGATCGCACGTTCAGCATCGTCGATCTCGGCCAGGTTGCCGCGCTGAAGGAAGTCCGGCCCGGCAAAGCGAATCCGAAGGGCCCGTGCGCGAAGTAGCATGCGTGCGGACGAGCGGACGAGGTGGGGGGCTGGATTTCTCAACTCGATGCTGAGATGAGCACTCTCCTTTGGGCGTTCACGATGGCGTGCGGGATCGCGGTCGGCGCGAACGCCGGCACTTTGGCGGGTTACTTGCGCGATCAGAACTGGTACGCCCGATACCAGAGCCAGCCCTATGGGGTCGGTTATTACGAATACGGCATCAACGCCAATCCCGACGGCGCGGCCGGCACGGGGGGCGCGGCTGCGACGGACGTCTATGGTCGGTTCAGCATGGGGAGTCTCGCCGCCGGCCTCTACACGGTGGTGTCGTGGGACGTCTGGTGGCGCTCGGCCTACGCCTTCAACGTGAGCGTCCCGGCAGGCGGTTCGAGCCCGTCAGTCGATCTGCGGCTCAAAGCCACGATGTGGGGATACCCGGCGTTCTGGGACGACACCGGTTACCACGAGTTCGGTCAGACGTTCACGGCCACAGGCCCGATTTCCATGATCTACCTGCGGGCCCCGTTCTCGACCAGTTACACGCTCACGATCCACGAAGACGGTCCCGGCGGACGGCAGGTGGGTGCGGCCCGAACTTTTTCCGGAGGCGACCAGCGCCCCATCTACGGCTACGGCGACATGCCCACCGTGGCCGGTCGCACATACTACGCACGCATCCGGACTTCTTCGCCGAGTATCGGGGGCGTCCTCATGCAGATGGATCCGCGCCCGGATTTCTCGGATTCGATGCCGGGTGGCTGTCTCTGGCTCGGCAATGGGAGCGTCCTCACCCCCTACCCCGACCGCGATCTCGGGCTCGTCATCATGTCCGACGACGACGGCCTGATCACAAACCTCTACGCCCGATCGAGCGGCGCACCGCTCGGCAACGCCAGCAGCGTCGGCCAAACCTTCATCGCGCGCGGCACAGCCCTGATCAGCGCGGCGTTCTGGCTCGCCGATCCCGTGGCCCCCACTTTCGAAGTCCGCGTGCTTGAAGGCGGGCCGGGCGGCGGACAGGTCGGAACCGCCAAACGCGGCAGACCGCCCCGAGTCACCGCCGATCCCGAGATGATCGCGGCCTGGGCGCCGGGCGAATGCCCGCTGACGCCGGGCCAGGCCTACTATGTCGAGGTCACGCGCGCGGGCGGCGGATCGTTCAGCCAAATCTATGTCAACCGGGCGGATCCATTCCCGCACGGGCAGGCGTATCAAAACGGCGTCGCTGTCTCCGGTGCGGATCTGGCCGGCACGCTGATGGAAGAGGCTGCCCAAGGGACCGCAACGCAGTCGGCGGTCCGGTTTGTCACAGAACCCGGCGTGGCGGAAGCCGAGCGCGAGTCAGATCGATTTGTCATGCGCTGGCGCACGGACACAGCCAGTGACAGCCGGGTCGAGTATGCGCCTGGAAACCCGCCCTACACCGGTTTGATCGCCGATACGAACCTCGTTCAGGACCACGTGCTCACGCTCTCGGGCCTCCAACCCCAAACGCTCTATCATCTTCGAATCACCTCCGCCGCGCCGGGGCATCGCCCGGGCGTGTCGCGCGACTTCGTCCTCTGCACCCGCCCGACACGCCCGAATCTGCTCACCAATCCCGGCTTCGAGTCGGGCTCGGGATCGAGTCCGCGCAAGACCATACCGGGATGGACGAAGAGCGGCGGACTCGATATGGGGATGTCGGACGGGACCTGGTTTGGAGAGTTGAAGCCGCACACGGGCCAATGGCTGCTCGAAGGCGCGCTCAACGGATCGAGTTCGGACTCGCATCTGTACCAGCGCGTTTCCGTGACGCCCGGGAAGCGGTACACATTCAGCGCCTGGGTCTTGACGAAGGCTCTCGAACGAATCAACAACCAGACCGTCGAGAAGTACGATGTCTGGAACGACCGCAACCGCCTGATCCACGTCCGCCTTGGCCTCGATCCTCTGGGCGGCACGAATCCGAACGCATCGAGTGTGCGCTGGACCCCGCGGCTCTACAGCCACCTGCGCTACTCGAACCCGGCCCTCGCGACCGTGGCCTCGAACACCACGCTCACCGCCTTCGTTCACTTCAAGGGAGAGGGCGTCGAGTGGCATCTGTACGGGACCGATGACTGCGTCCTGACCGAGACCGATCCGCCGCCGCCGCTTCTGATCGCGCCGACTCTCTACGACGAATGCTGGATCAACAGCCTACTGGGCACCGCGGCTGCAGGATGGGTGCAGATCGAGGGTTCATCCGACCTCGGCTCGTGGGTGGCACTCACCAATGTGCTCAATGCCACGGGCCTCACGCGCTTCACCGACTCGGGCGGTGCGCCGCGTCGGTTCTACCGCGCGTCCGCGCCGGCGTCTCCATGAACCGTGGTTCCGTAGCCGTCCCGCCGCCGCGGGATCAGTCCGCGCCATCTCGCTCCGTCAAAAGCAGGAATCAGCGCCGACTCACGTCGGCGGCTACAAATCGGTTCATGGTCCCCGTGTGCATTCAACCGTTGAATGTCGACGCTTGCCATAACCCCTGCGCAGGCAATTCCTCCCTCGACTTGACCGCGCCGCGCACGGCAAGCTCGAAGCCTGTGTCCGCGATTGACGTTCAGAAGCTGACAAAGACATTCCGCACCTACAAGAAACAGCCCGGATTGAAAGGGGCGGTCAAGGGGCTGTTTCGCCGGGTGAGCGAGACTGTGGTCGCGGTCAAGGATGTCAGCTTCCAAATCGACGAAGGGGAACTGGTCGGGTTCCTCGGTCCGAACGGCGCCGGCAAGACGACGACTTTGAAGATGCTGGCGGGGCTGATGTACCCGGTCAGCGGCACGGCCCGGGTCCTGGGCTACATCCCGTGGGAACGCAAAGACGGGTACCGACGCCAATTTGCGCTGTTGCTTGGCCAGAAGAATCAGCTCTGGTGGGACCTGCCGGCCCGGGAATCGCTCGAACTCAACGCCCACATCTATGGCATCGACGCCGCCTCGTTCAGAAAGACCGTCGACGAACTGGTCGACATGCTCGATGTCAAGGACAAGCTCAATGTCATGGTTCGCGAGCTGTCGCTGGGCGAACGGATGAAGTTCGAGTTGATCGCGTCGTTGCTGCACCAGCCCAAGGTGCTCTTTCTGGACGAGCCGACGATCGGGCTCGATGTCGTCTCGCAGAAAACCGTGCGCGAATTCCTCCGCCATCACAACGCCGCCCGCCGCACGACCATCCTGTTGACCAGCCATTACATGGCGGATATCGAAGCGCTCTGCCGGCGCGTGATCATCATCGACCACGGCGCCATCTTCTTCGACGGCCAACTCAGCGCCGTGCTCGACCGCTTCGCCGACTTCAAACTCGTGACGATCCGCCTTGCCGGCGACGCGACAATCGGGGCGGACGTCAGCGCTTACGGCGAGGTGGTCCAGCGCACGAGCGCGACGGTCCAGCTCAAGGTCAAGCGCGACAGGGTCATTGCCGTCTGCAAGACCCTGCTCGACCAACTGCCCGTCGCCGACATCGATATTCAGGAAGTCCCGATCGAGGACGTCATCGGCCAGATCTTCGCCCGGCGCCCTGTGGCGGATCAGAACTTGTTCTTCCGGTAAGCCCCCAACTCCGGAGCCTCCGGGTTCACTTCAGGCCCGAAATAGCGCAGGATCACGAGCGGCTCGGTCTCGCTGCAGTTCTCGTAGGTCACGCCGCCCTGGGCGCCGTCAGCCGTCACGAAATACTCGTCCTCGGTCAATTCGGTGAACCGGATCAGTTTCGGACTGTTGAGCGGCTGGCCGTTGATCTTGCCGACGCCCTGGACGCAAATCAGGCTGTAGGCGCCGTTGTCCTTGACGACCGCCTTCACGCCCGCATCCACCGTCAGTTCCTTGGCCGAGAAACACTGCTTGCCATGCACCTTGCCGTAGACAATCCAGCGGTCCACATATCCCTCGCTCCGGGTGTCCGCGACGGGCACCGGCTCGAGGTAATGATGGTCTTTGAAGCTCGGGTCGACGTTCGCCTCCCAATCGAGCTGGTCAACGATCCAGTCCAAATCCTTGTGGCGCCCCTTGGGCATGTCCTTGACCAGGAGGCTCCATGGGACATAACGGCCCTCGACCATGCTCTGGTACATCCCGAACACGTCGCTGCCCCATTGCGGCTCGTACGTGCAGAAGCTGCCGGGGGCGTGCAGGATGCACGGCCCGACCAGCCAGCCGGTGCCGGGCTTGAGCCGGTACGCCTTCGACAGATCCAGAATCCCGTTGTCGCCCTTGTTCCAATCCTCGAGACACTTGCGAACCTGCTCCTTGGTCGTGCCCGGTTCGAGCCCGAAGAAGGTGTGCGGGAAGTTGTTGCCGACGTTGTTCTGCTGAGGCGGGAAGTAGTAGCTCTCGGGCTTGCCTTCCTGCCCGACCAGTTTCGCCTGCTTGTCGGACTGATGCATGTGGTGCGGGATCGGCCCCATGTTGTCGAAAAACTTCGAATACACCGGCCAGCGACCGTACTTCTTCCAGATCTCGTTCCCCACAATCGCGGCCCCACAGTCCTCGACAGCCTTGCGCAGGGTGAAGCGTTCCTTGCCCACCACGCAGTAGCTCAACCCCTCGTCGGGAACGCGCCCCTCGTTGGCGGCCTCGGTTGTCGACCCGAACCAGCGTTCGTCGATCCCCCCGCGGTTGGCGCCATAGGCGTAGGTGTCGTCCGGATGCAGCTTGATCCGCAGTCCGGGTTGAAGGAATGAGCGCGGCACCCAGTTGGGTGCCAGTCGCAGCAGGCCGCCGGTCCGCGACAGTTCGGCTTCCGCTTTGGCTTTGGTGTTCCCCTTGACGATCTTCAGCGAGGTGATGGTGTTCATGTTCGAGTCTATGGACAATTCGTAAGTTGTCGCACCGCAATGTGCGCCTGATGTCGTGTCTTTTCGCCGATATCGCCCCGCGATTCAAGGGAAACCGCGCACGCAACAACCCATTCGCTGTTGACAGTCAATCCGCGTTCGCCAGCATTCGCTCATGGATGATTGTGCGAAGAATCGCCTCGGGGTCCGGCGGCTTTCCATGCGCCGCCCCGTGATGCTGGCCGTCTCATTCCTCGTGCTGAGTGCCGACAGCACCGCGATCGCCGCGGAGTCGTTGTCCCTCGCCATCGCCCTGGAGGCCGGCACGCGCGCACCCGTGCTCCAGGTCAATGGCCCGTCGGGCCTATCCTGCCGGCTCGAACACGCCGATGCCCTCGCCGGTTCCGGCTCCTGGCAACTGCTTACGAATCTCACCCTGAGCGCCACCGGCGCGGTGGCCATCGATCGCACCACAACGGGGCGCACCCGCTTTTACCGGGCAACCCATCCCACCGACGAAACGGGTCTCCTGCTGTGGATTGGGTTTGACGGCACCCTCGACGGCGCGGACGGCGACAGGCCCTTGTCGCATCGCGGCGCCTCCTACCGCCCCGGCCAAGCGGGACAGGCCGTCTACCTCGACGCCACCGGCCATATCCGTTATCCCATCAGCCAGAATCTCGAATCGGATGAGGGCACGATCGAATTCTGGGTCCAGCCCGACTGGGACGGGACAGACACAGAAGTCCGCGTGTTCCTTGAAGCGGGCGACAACTTTAATCGCGGCCTGCTCATCTCGAAAGACGGGGCGAGCAACCTGCGGTTCCTGCAATGGGGAGATGATCCAGGCACGCCCGCCGTGGAGAGCGATGTCGAGCGCGGGTTGGGCTTCGACGGTTCACACTGGCGAAAAGGGCAGTGGTATCATCTGGCTGTTGCCTGGAGGGGAACCACCCGGGAACTCGCCTTCTACGAGAACGGTGAGGTGATCCGCACCGCGGTCAACGGCGTCCACCTGCCCTCGTTCGGCACCAGCTTCCTGACGATTGGGGCGGAAACGAACAACGCCCGCGCCGCGGTGGCCGCCTTCGATGAATTGCGCATTTTCAGCCGCATGCGCACCGCCACCCAGATTTGGGAGGATTTCCTCGATCCTGGGGGGGCGCCCAAGAACCCCGACCGTTGAGACTCGTTGCAGACAACTCGAGTTTCTGTGCTGCGGACAAGGGGTCAAGAATTCGCCTTGTTTCATGCCGACGGCGGCGGTCTGATCAACCGCGATGAATACCGCGCCGGCACCCGGACCAACGCCCCTCGGAACACCCGGCATCGAGCCACCCCCGAATCGCCCCGACCGACGGCGCCCCCTGCTCCCGGCCCGGTGCCGGCCTGCACTCATCGCCCTCGTCCTGGCCCAGATTCACGGGGCGGGCCCATCCGCCCAGGCGTCGCCTGCACCGACGCCCGGCCAACCGGTGCTGAACGCCGATGCCTTTCGACATTACGTCGACACGTTCAACCGGAACGATCGCGAGACGGTCGTCAACCACATCCCGAACGCGGCGGCGTGGCAGTGGATGTCGCTGAACATCCCGCGGTTCGAGTGCGCCGACGAGGATCTCGAAGAGATCTATTACTTCCGCTGGTGGACCTATCGAAAGCACATCAAAAAGACACCCGACGGTTTCATCATCACGGAGTTCCTGCCGCCGGTGCCCTGGGCCGGGAAACACAACTCGATCAATTGCCCCGCCGGCCATCACTTCTACGAGGGCCGCTGGCTCCTCGATCCGCAGTACCTCGACGACTACGCTCTCTTCTGGTTCCGCAAAGGCGGCGAACCGCGCAAGTACAGCTTCTGGGCCGCCGACTCGATCCATGCCCGCAGCCTGGTCCTCGGCGACGATCGCATCCCGCGCGAGTTGCTGCCGGATCTGATCGCCAACTACGAGGCCTGGGAGAAGAGCCACCGCGATGAGACCGGGCTCTTCTGGCAAAACGACGGCAACGATGGCATGGAGGTCTCGATCGGCGGCAGCGGCTGCCGGGCCACGATCAACAGCTACCAGTACGGCGACGCCATCGCCATCTCGCGCATCGCCGAACGCGCCCGGCAGCCCGACCTTGCCAAAGCGTGGCGTGCCAAGGCTGACGCCCTGCGCCACCTGGTGCTCACAAAGCTCTGGGACCCCGAAGCCCGCTTCTTCAAGGTCCTGCCCCGCGGCAAGACAACGCTTGCCGACGTCCGCGAACAGCACGGCTACACCCCGTGGTACTTCAATCTCCCCGAACCCGCGATGTCGGTGGCATGGCGGGAACTCATGGACCCCAAAGGTTTCTACGCTCCGTTCGGCCCCACAACCGCCGAACAACGACACCCGTCTTTCTCAGTCGCCTACGCCGGGCACGAATGCCAGTGGAACGGCCCGAGTTGGCCGCTGGCAACCTCTGTGACGCTCACCGCACTCGCAAACCTCCTCAACCGCGACTCGCAGGACATCATCGGCAAAGCCGACTACTGGAAGACCTTCCAGTGCTATCTCCGCAGCCACCGGTTCCGCCAACTGCCCCCGCAACCGGCAGAGCCTGGGCCCACGCGCGCCCTCAGCGACATCGACGCAGCCAGACCCAGCGCCCTCAATGATGGCGATTCCCGCCTCGAGCGCATCGAGACACGCCAGCCCTGGATCGACGAAAACCTCAATCCCTACACCGGCGACTGGATCGCTCGAACCCTGCTCAAACAACGCCGCCAGCCGCCCGATGAACGCGGCAAGGACTACAACCACTCGACCTTCTGCGACCTGGTGATCACCGGCCTGGTCGGTCTGCGTCCACGCCCCGATGACATCATCGAGGTCAACCCGCTCGTGCCGGAGGGGACGTGGGATTACTTCTGCCTCGACGGCGTGCGCTACCATGGACGCACGCTGACCATCCTGTACGACCGGACGGGGACGCGCTACGGCCGGGGCGCCGGCTTGCAGGTGCTCCTGGACGGCCAGAGCGTCGCGCGCAGCGACTCTTTGCAGCGCATCACCGCGCCTGCAGCGCATGCAGGATCACCGAAACCGGCTGCTTCAGATTGAGCGCGGACTCGAGCCGGTCCATCGCCTGAGCCGGCGGGCCCTCGATCAGACCGGCATAGGTGACAAAGTGCTGGGCGGGCATCGAGTTCTCGATGCCCACACCGCCCGCCCCCGCCCCCGGTGCGACGTGATGGAGTGCTGGTGTTCCGGGAGTGATCAGGCCCAAAGCCACTTTGTCCGCGTTGAACTTGAGGCCCCACGTGGTCCCTTGCGCCCTGACCTGCGCCGGCACACCGTCGGCCTCCCGCCCCACCGCGCCCGTCTGCCCATTCGAGAAAAGCCACGTCCCCGGGGTCGAGCTGTCGGCGGCGAAGTTCTTGGGATTGTCGAAGTCCCAGTAGAGCGAGGTCGGATCCCCCAGCCACACCTCCATCCAACTGGTGCCGCCGCAGAACCTGAGGGTCTTCTGGTGGCCGGTGGAATCGACGCAGTGGAACTCGACCAAGGCAGGGCCGTGGGCTGTGCAACTCACCCGATAGGCGGAGTGGCGGTAAGAGGCGATGTCGCTGAACCCCGCCCACCCCGATTCGCCCGGCATGGTCAGATCGCGATGAGCAGCGGACTTTACCTCCCATCGGTACACATGCGCGCCCTCCGTGCCCAGAACCGCGCGGATCTTGTCGTTCTCGATCCAATGTCTGCCCAAGTGATCGGTGCGCGTGCCGACGGCTTGAGGCATGGGCCCCGGCTGTCGCGAGAGTCCAAGATAGACATGCACCGAGGCTTGTTCGCCCTTCGGAAGGAGGTCGTCCAGGATCAAGACGAGCCGGCTGGCGCCCGCCTGGCAGGGCGGATCCAATTGGGCGAGCAATTCCCGCGGACTTCGCTTTCCGTCCAACAAGAAGGCCCGCATGGGCTTGCTCGCCAGGGCCGGGGGCACTCCGACCTCGATCTCAACAGGCAAATCAAAACGATCGGCCGCGCCAGCCTCGATAATCAGACCCAGCCGATGCGTCGCTGTCGCGTCCGCCCAAGGCAGTTCCGGCCCAAGCGGCGTTTCGAAGATCTGGCGGGGCTTGATCCGGCGCGTCAGAGGCTTGGGCAACGAAAGTCCAATCTTCTCCGGGGCAGGCAATCCACGCCCGCCAGCGGCCTCGACGCGGGCGGCAGCCACAGCGCGCAGGCGGGCGTCGTATTGCTCGACGGTGTTGGTGTAACGCCGCATGGTCCAATCGAGCGCATAAGGCTTGCTCTCGGCCAGCCAGAGGGACGCAAACGCCCGCCCCAGGGCCTCGTGTGCATCGCGATTCTTGCGAATGAGTCGCTCGACCGGCGCCAACTCCTCTGCGCCGGCATTAACCGCGTACGCCGTCTCGTAGAGCCGCGCCGCTTCGAGTCCATCGAGCATTCTCTGGCCGATCAACTCCATCCGCCGAGCCCCGAAAAGAAAGGCATCGAGCACCCGCGTATTGCAGCGCGCTTCGGCCCGACACTTCTCCAGGCTCTCGATCGCGGGGCGCACGATCGCGAGCAGATTCGTCGCGTTCGATTCGATTGCTGCGGGTTGGGCATTCGGGGCAAAGTCGTCCTCCCAGAACCGCGCGTTCATCATCCCCTTCATCGCGCGCAGGCGATGGGTCCGCGCCAAGAGGGCCACCGCCCGGCCGAAATGATCGCCCGCCTCGCCAAAGAGCACCGCGCCGACGCGGCGATTGAAACTCTCGATCGAGGTCGTGGAGCCGTTCCAGGCGCACTCGGCCGCCCAGGCATCCGCGTGCCACTTGACCGCATTGATCGCTTCGCCGTCGTCTTCCCAGTCGGTGTTGAGCATGCCCAGCGCGCCGTGTTTGACGCCGTCCCGGACGAAATGCTGGATGTTTGTCACCGCGACGCCGAAGTCGGGCAGGATGCGGCTCCAGTTGTTCACGCCCGGGCAGACGAAGAACTCGTAGCCCGACTTCGCGAAGGGGATGATCTGATCTTCGAAGCTGGGGCGGGCGTCGTAACCCCATGTCAGCATCAGCGTGTCCTTGGGGATCTGTTCGAGCTGGTCCGGATGCTGCAGAATGATGTCGCCCCACATCATCATCCGCTTCGCGTACTTTTCCTTAAGCAAAGCGTGAACCCGGCGAATGTGGCGAACGTACACACCCCCGACCCCAATCTCCGATGCCAGGGCCTTCGACGGACCGGTGCCGAGCCCCCAGATCTCGTCGCAACAGACGTTGAACCACGGAAACGGGAGCAACGGGCAGACCTCCGAGTAGAGGTCGTCCAGGAGCCGATACGCCTCCTCGCGCACCGGCGTGAGGACATCGGCGGTCTCGCGCAACGCCGCGTATTCCGGATGCTTCAGGATGTGGCCGAAATGCCCGAACGACTGCTGATTGCCGAGGATGTCGATCTGGAGGGGTTTGGCGTAAGCCACCAGGGCCGACAACTCGTCCGGCGTCAAGGCGCCGTCGGGCGGACCGATCCGGGGATGCTTCTTAAACGCATACTGGTACTCCATGTAAAAAGTCATCAGGTTGAACTTGAGAAAGGACCCGAGCGACGCCTCGAATTGCAGCGTCTCGAGCCTCGAACTGGGGCCGCGCGTCATGTCGTCCTGAAAACACCGCCAGCGCAAAGACGGCCAGTCGCGGATCGCCAGGCAGGGCAAGGCATCGCCTCGGCGATTGGCGCGGATCAGTTGGCACAGCGTCTGGAGGCCGTAGTGAAGGCCGGCCGGATCCGATGCTGTGCAGACCACCTCATCGCCCCGCACCTCGAGAGCGTAGGATTCCGGATGGTCGCCCAGCGAGGCGCGTCTCTGATCAACACGGTCCTCACCCTCCTGAACCAGCCCCGCCGTTCCCCCGCCCTGCCCTCCCGCGCCTCGCTCGGCAGAATCCTCGACCCCTTTGACGCGGCACAAGAACTTGACTTGTCTACCCCCCATTTCCCCGGTCGAGGATTCTGGTCCGGGCATCCCCCTGGCCCGCACCCGGACAAGTCCCAGCCCGGCCCGCCGCAGTTCTTCGTTCAGCAGGCGCCCCAGCAGCTCCGCCTGTCCTGCGGGGGCTTCGAGACGAAGGGCGCGTCCCAGCACGAACTCGCCGGCCAATCGGCGGACCTCCTTCGGGAACGGGACCAGCCTCAGGTCATCGACATCGCCGCCAGCCGCCGCGGTCGACCAGGCCGCCAGTGCCACAAGAAAAGGCATCCAGGGGTGCATGGGGCGCCATGAAACAACGACGGGCACGCGGCTGGAAAGACGAAAATGGCGCCCAGTTTGCCTTCTATGATCCCGAGCCAGCCGCCCGTCGAACGCGTGAGGCGCGCACGGCGTGCAAATTGGACGAACTGTCCGGGCGGAAGTGTGGAGCGTTCCGGCATCCGGCCAGCCTCATTAGTTAATTTGGTTTTATGAATCGTTTCAGAAACAGAAATAAAAAAGTGTCGACTTTCGCTTGACTTCCGCTCAGTCATGTGGCAAAAATCCCGACGTTGTTCGGCACCATGCGCATGTGCCGGGCAACGGAGCAGATAAACAGAGGTGCACGGTGCACAGTGCACATGACGAAAGGACACTGCATGACAAAAGCAGTTAAGGTAGCGGCGGTAACAGCCGCTCTTGTTAGTATCGGGGCAATGACCGCCAACGCCACAATTACAAGTTTGGGTGGCTCCGATGACCCTTACTCAGTTAAATTTGGAGCAAGCGTCACGGACGACGGAGTTCAAGGGGCCGTTGCGAGCTCAGGGCCGAGCTGGAATGTTGTGGTCGGGTACTTGTCAATTCCTCAAGTTACGGGCGTGGTCTACGTGTTTGGCCAACACCTTGACAATCCGTGTGGGCCGCCGGAGTTGGCTCCAAACCCCAACGTGTTCAACGCCTCGTGGCTGATTCCGGGGACTTATGGTTATCAGGACTACACCGCCACACTGAGCCATCCGGAAATACCGGGGCATGTAGATCTGTGGACAGCAAAGCTCACCTTGGTCCCACCACCGTCACCGGTTGCCCCGACGTTCGAAGTTAATGTGACCGGGCAGCACATTCCCGAGCCGCATCAATATGCGCTCATGGCCGGCTTGGGCCTCCTGGCCTTCGGTGCTTACCGCAGGACTCGAGCCTGAGTTGACCATTCGCAAATTCAGATCGCAGAGCGCTGGGATTTCCCAGCGCTTTTTTTTGACCCGAATAGCGCCCCTCTTGAGAAGTCAACCGCCCTGTGCACTGACGGGGTGTGAAATACCCGAGTCCGAGGAGTGCGTTCTGGCTTCAGGGCGCCGGGTTGCCGCGGAGGCGGTAGAACCGAATGGTTTGTCCGGCCACAGCGGTATCGTGGAAGACGGCTTTCCCAGCCTGATCCGCTTCTTGTACTCCAACCAGACTCCATGAAGCGGAAACCGACAGCGATCCGGTCTGCTCCAAATGACAAATCCAGCCCGAGGGGGCGTTCCCAGTGATTGTCGCTGTTCCCGGTGTGTTCAGGGAGAGATTGGCAATTCGAACTGCGCTGGGGCTGCAAATCCGGAATAAACTGCCCGAGTCCACGCGACCGCCAAGAGTCGTCACGCCGTAGAACACGCCATCCGCAAAGCCCAGGAGACCGCCCGAGGGGCCGCTGCCCTCGCCGGTTGCCCCCGCCATGACATGGTGGGTCTGATAGTCAGCACCGTCCTTCCGGACGCTGAACACGGTCCCTGCGTCGAGCGCGCCTCCCCCCTGGTACGAAGTTCCCCAAAGGCGGCCGTCGGCAGCCTCGACGAGCGAGCCTATGGCCCTCACTCCCCCGCCAGCGCTCTTCGGAAGAGCGACAAGAACGCGCAGGTCCGTGCCGTCACTGGCCAACGACCACACGGTGCCGCCTCCCGTGCCGCCACTGTAGCTGGTGCCGTAAAGCCGGCCGTCGCTGCCTTGAATCAATGCGCCCCAGGGATTTGCCGGCGACTGGGCCGCATTCGAAAAGACGTGCAAGACTTGGTAACTCGATCCGTCCGGATAAATTCGGAAGACGCTGCCAAGGCCCTGGGGGCCGCCACCGTAAGTCACCCCGTAAAGAATGCCGTCATGGGCCTGAAGAAGAGCGCTGGCGGGTGTGGCCCCGTCACCGCTGCCACCGACAAACGACCTGAGAACCGCGTATCCAGACCCGTCTTTGCCGAGACGGAATACGGCGCCTTGATCCGCCGTCCCGCCCTGCGACGCCACACCGTAGAGCATTCCGTCAGCCCCTTCGATGAGGCGTGCGTATGGCTCCGCCCCGTCGGCGGGGGAACCCTGGACACCCCGAAAACTGTGAAGCACTTGACAGTTCGATCCATTCCTTGGGAGGCGGAAGATCGCGCCGCGGTCGCCGGCGCCGCCCAACCGTGTTGTTCCGTAAAGAAAGCCGTCATGTCCTTCGATCACTCCGGCACGCGGATCGGCAGGATCACCGGGAGAACCGCCGAAACTGTGGATGATCGAGTACCCCGCCCCGTCGGACCCAACCCGAAAAACAGTCCCGTGGTCCCAGTTCCCTCCCCGTTCAGTGATGCCGTAAATGGCGCCGTCGGTCCCGCGAGTCAGCTCGCCCCTTGGATAGGTGGCTGCAGTACCGCTGCGGGAAAAGCTCTCGAGCACGGAGAATTCAGTGCCATCAGCGGACATTCGTCCCAGCCCGCCGACTGCGTCTCGCCCACCGACGGGCGTCGTGAAATACAGTCTCCCGTCGCTGGCAATCATGACCGGGGTGATTCCATTGTACAAATCGTCAGTCTGTGCAGCGAAAGCGCGCAATGTTGTAAAGCCCGAGCCATCCGACATGAACCGAAACACTCCGCCGACGTTGTTCGCGGCACCGTAACTCGCGACGGCAAAAAGCGCGCCACCGCTCGACTGAGTCAACCGCGCGCTGAATCCATAACCTTCGCTCGGGGAAAACGCCTTGATAACGGTGAAGCCCGTGCCGTCGGTGTTGAGGGCATACGCGACACCGCCACCCTGGGGACCGCCCATGTGGAGGGTGCCGTAAAGCCGTCCGTCCTGTCCCTCGATGATACCACCGTAGGCGCCCTGCCCGTCAGACATCGCAAAACTCCGCACAACCTGATATCCAAAGCCGTATTTCGACAGGGCAAACACGGTGCCGTTACCGTCCGCCCCACCTGCCTCGGTCGTGCCGTAAAGCATACCATCCGTGCCCTCAATCAGAGCGCCGCGCGGATGCCTGCCGTCCGTGTCTGAGCCCCCAAAATGACAGATCACCATGAAATCCGCCCCGTCGGTGCCCAACTTGAATATCGTCCCTCCTCCGTAGAGTCCCCCTTCATAGGTCGCACCGTAAAGAAATCCGTCGCTCGCCAGCAAAAAGCCCCCATAAGGCCTGCGCCCCTCCGATCCGCCCCCATCGAAATCCTTGAGCACCTTGAAGCCTGTGCCATCGGGCAATACCCTGTACACCACGCCCTGATCGTCCACCCCACCTCCCTCCGCAGTTCCGAAAAGGCGGCCTGACGCGTCCTGAACCAAAGGCGCCGTCGGGCTGCGCCCGTCCGCACCTGCAAAGCTAAGGATGTACCGGAAATCAGATCCGTCCTTCTTGACCCGATACAGTGATCCCATGTTGGCAATTCCACCCAACGCCGTGCTCCCATAAAGGCTCCCATCCAGACCTTCAATCGGTGCGGCTGTGGGGTAGGCGCCGCTGTCAGCGCTCAACCCAAAGGAATGTAACTGCTCGAAGGTGGATTGCGACTCGGATGAAGCCGCAGAGACCATGAAGGCAAAGGCAACAGCAGCTCGGATGAGAGGCAGGTTGAAGCGGAAAGCGCTGGAAGGCATAAGAGACTCGATTAGACAATGTTTCTGCAATGCCAAGGTGTCCTTGTATATCGTGGCCGCCGCTCCCCCGTAAAGGAGAAACGCCAGCCGTATCTGGGCCGCCGTGTATCTGGAGGTTGTCGGCGGCAATCGAGTTTGCGCCGCGTGGGGCCTGCCTGCCGCGCCCGCCTGTGCCGTGCCCGACACGGCAGACAGGCCGCTGCGGTGAATTCAATCCGACGACAGCCACCGGCGCGGATTGAACCGCAGAGACGCGAAGAAGGACCGGCACCGCGTTTCATCCCTCCCTCTTTGCGTCTCTGCGTCTTGGCGCCTTTGAGTTGGATTCGGTCGTGACCCAGAGGGAACGCAAAGGCGCAATGACGCAATGACGCAAAGAGAATGGCGATTCAAAGAGCCACGGATCGAACCTCAATGAAAGACGAAGGGGCGTAATGGGGTCCCGGGATTCAGGAACATTGGCTCTTTATGCGCCCGTCCGTTCGGGGAGCCAAACGGTGAACTCGGAGCCTCGGCCCGACTCGCTCGCGACCGACACCCGCCCGCCGTGGGCCTCGATCACGGCCTTGACCAGGCTCAGGCCCAGCCCCAGGCCGCGCTGCGATCGGCTCTTGTCGCCCCGATAAAGCCGTCCCCAAATCTTGTCCTGTTCCTCCGCCGGGATGCCGATGCCGTTGTCGCGGACCCGGACGATGACATGGCGCGGGTCGTGATCGACACGGATTCGGACCTCGCCGCCCTGAGGTGTGTATTTGAGGGCGTTATCGAGCAGGTTCCCGAACACCTGGCGGAGGCGGTGGGCATCGACCCAGACGTGCCGGGGTTCGCCAAACTCCCGATGGACGGCGATTCGCTTCTCATCTGCAACGAACGCATAGACCTCGATGACTTGGGCAAGCAGCGCGCCGATCTCGACGCGTTCCCGCTGGAGCGACATCATGCCCGCCTCGGCCTCGGCGATGTCCATGAGCACCTTGAGCATCCCCAGGACGCGGTCCGATTCCTCGACGCAATCGGCCAGCGCCTCGCGGCTCTTGGCGGTGTTGGCCGGGTCCTGGAGAGCCAGCTCGGCGACGCCGCGCATGCGGGTCAGCGGGGTGCGCAGGTCGTGCGCGGTGTTGTCGAGGGATTCGCGCATGGCCTTGATGAGCGCCTGGTTCTTGTCGAGCATGGTGTTGAAGAGGCGCGCCAGTTCGTTCAATTCGTCGGGAGACTCGCGCAACGGCACGCGGGCATCGAGTTGACCGGTCTGAATGATCGACCGGGCGGTGGCGATGATCTGGCGCAACGGTCGGCTGGCGCGGTGGGCGAGCAGGGCGCCGCCGGTGAAACCGAGCAGCACGGTCGCGCCCAGGGCGAGCAGGAAGGCGCGCTGGACCGGGCGCAGGAGGGTGTTCCGGCTGTTGGCGCTGCGCCCCACTTGCAGCAGCGATCCATCGGCGAATCCCATCGATACCAGCGCAAAATCGCGTTCCTCGTCCTTCGGGATGCGGATCACGCCGACTTGGCGTCGGTAGCCTTCCCAGCCGGTCTCGACGTCCCTGAACGAGACCCATTCATCGGGGACCTGGACGACGAACTGCTGGTTCCAGCGGTCAACGAGCCGGACGAAGAACTGGGCCTGCGTGCCGGTCTCCTTGTTCTGGGCGGCCCAGCGGCGCAAACCGGACAGCCCGCCGCTCTGGTAGATGAGGGCATATTCCTTGAGGCGGGCTTCGAGCACCTCGCTCTCCTTGCGCTCGATCGCAGCGAGCAGCACATAGTACACCAGCAGGAACAGGAGCCCGTTGCACGCGATGAAGATAAGGGCGTGCCACAGGTTGAGGCGCAACGCGAAGTTGCGCCTCAGACGCTCGAAGATCGTGGGCGGCTCGGCCGCCGCGAAATCAGCAGACCCGCTCATCAGGCATCGGCGGCCGAACCCGAGTCCGTTCAGCCTTCCTCGACCAGCTTCATGTCCATCAGCCGGCAGAGGTGGCGCGCGTTGTCCATCTGGTCGTCATAGAAGACCACGCGATGGAGCAAGGTCATGGCGTCTTCGGTCTCGAGCACGCTGCTCCAGTTGGCGGCCATCTTGGCGGCATCCCGGACCTCGGTGACGATCTGCGTGCGGCAGGCCCGGACCGACCGCGACGGCACCTCGATGACCTTGCCGGTCGACGCAAGGAGGGTGTCGAGATTGACCAGCTTGGTGCGGGTGATTGTCTGGCCGACGCGGTAGAGGACCTCGGGAACGCATCCGCTGCCGCCGACCTCGGAATGCCCGCGCAAGAGGTAGGGAGATTGCTTGCCCGCCACGCCTTCCATCTTCAGAGGGGCCGTGCAGTGGGCCGTCCACACCACGTTGCGCGACGTGTCGAACGTGGCGTTGCCCTGAAAACCGGCGCGATCGATCGCATACCCAAAAACAAGCATGGTCAATAGGGAGTCCATGTCGCCTTCACACGCGGCGGGGATGCCCATGTCGCGGAGGCGGGCGAAGCCCAGGCAGGGGAAACCCTTGGGCAGCCAGCCCATGCAGGTGCCGATCGCGAGACCCTGGGCCTGTTCGCGTTCCATCAACTGCTGCAAAGCCACACTGATGCGCGCCGCCTTGTTGATGTCCTCGGCGCTGGGCTCGACGATCTCCTTGGCCTCCTTGGTCCATCGCTCGGCCTCGGCGCGCACCGCCTTCTCATCCGCCCCGTTGATCAGGTCGTCGAACGCCTTCTCCTCGACCGCAACCACCTCGGCCCCCAGGCGCTTCTTCACCTCCTCGGGCGACCGCGCGGGTTTTGTTCCCTGAGCGGGCGGGAACAGAACGATCCGGGTCTGCTGCAGCATCGGGATGACCCGGAGCAGGCGCAGGGCACGTTCGAGCTCATTGTAATCGCTGGTGGGAAAGAGGGTGACACGGTGGCCCCGACGCTGCCAACGATGCGGATACATCCAGTCGTGACCGCTGGCCGGCAGCGAAAAGACAATCATGGGATGCCCCCCATCGAGAATCGGCTGCACCACCCCGACCAGGGCGAAGCAGGCGAGGTTAATCGCAAGAACGGGCGTCTTGGGTCCGGCCTGCTTGAGCAGCGCCGCCGTCTGTTCAGCGTTCCCCGATTGCCCGATCACCAACTCGATATTCCCCAACTCCTTTTCCGCCCGCTCGAGCCTGGCCTTCATGGCCGCCATCTGCCCGGGGTCGGTGTTCCACCCGCGATCCGCCGGGCCGGGCGCGCCGGTGAAGATGACGCAGATACGCGCCTTGCGCCGTGGCTGGGGCATCGGCGCCTCCGACGCCAGCGCGTACGTCAGTCCGCCACTCGATAGCATCAATCCCGCGGCAACTCCGGTCCCCAGGAACTCGCGTCGCGTGCATTGGTCACACATGGTAGTCGTCTCCTCGTCTCTTGGCTGTTGTTGTTATTGTTCTCGGATGCCACGTCGGCAGGCCCCGCCCCCCCCGCCGGCATCGGCCGGACAGCATCGTGGCAAGGCTCGGGCTTCGATGCGACGATGTTCAGACCGCTGCCGATTGTCAAGGCCCGCGGCTGTCTTGACGGCGATCCCAATCCCTGGCGAATCTAGCCTGCATGTGTCATGGAGCCGTGACCACGGCGAAGCCGAGAACTCGAAAACGCGGACTGCTGCGGGCTAGAATAGCCAACCTCGATCCAACCGACGCCCTCAGGCACGAGTCGACGCCGCCCTGATGAGCACCTCACCGCCATCCGCCCGCACTCCCCTGCCGCGCCAAATCCCGTTCATCATCGGGAACGAAGCCTGCGAGCGCTTCAGCTTCTACGGGATGCGGAATATCCTGACGATCTTCCTGGTCGACTACCTGCTCCGCAGCGAGGTGCCCGACGAAGGGCTTCGACAACAACTGGCCAAGGACCATTTCCACACGTTCGTCGCCGGCGTTTACCTGTTCCCGCTGTTGGGCGGGTTCCTTGCTGATCGCTTTTGGGGCAAGTACCGCACCATCCTGTGGCTGAGCCTGGTCTACTGCCTGGGCAACCTCTGCCTCGCATTGTGCGTCGGGAACAGATGGGGCTTCTTCGCCGGGCTGTTTCTCATCGCGCTCGGTTCGGGCGGCATCAAGCCGTGTGTCTCGGCGATGGTGGGCGACCAGTTCGACGACACCAACAAGCATCTGGCAACGAAGGTGTTTGGCGCATTCTACTGGAGCATCAACTTCGGCTCGCTCTTCGCCTCGTTGTTCATCCCCCTGATTCTCAAGAAGTGGGGGCCGGCGCTGGCCTTTGGCGTGCCGGGTCTCCTAATGTTCATCGCCACCGCGATCTTCTGGACCGGCCGAAACCTCTATGTCCGAGAGCCCCCCACCGGGCCGAATCCGCACTCGTTCCTCCATGTGCTGGCCACGGCCTGGCGCCGGCGAAGGGCGCCGGGTGGAGGCTGGGCCGGGGCCTGCGCCGCGCACTCGCAGCCGGCGGTGGATGGCGCGCGGGCAGTCTTGCGCGTGTTGCTGGTGTTCGCCCCGATCCCGTTCTTCTGGGCGCTGTTCGATCAGAAGGCGAGCACCTGGGTGCTCCAGGCCAAACAGATGGTCCTCGAAGTCGGCCCCTTCACGTTCGATCCGTCCCAGATGCAGTTCATCAACCCGGCGTTGGTGATGATCCTGATCCCGTTGATGCAGGTCGCCGTGTATCCAGCCTGCCGCAGGCTTGGCCTCGATCCCACGCCGCTGCGGCGCATGGTGGCAGGCATGTTCGTCGCGGTCCTCTCGTGGGTGGCCGCGGGCGCGGTCCAGGTGCCCATCGATCAGGGCGTGAAGTTGTCGATCCTCTGGCAGCTCGGACCCTACGTCCTGTTGACCCTCGCCGAAGTGCTGGTCAGCACCACCGGACTCGAATTCGCCTACAGCCAGGCCCCGCCCGAGATGAAGGGCACTCTGATGAGCTTCTGGACCCTGACGGTGGCGGTGGCAAACCTCGGCGTGGCCAAGCTGGGCCGATTCGTCCCCTACACCGGCGCAGCGCTCTTCTTCTTCTACGCCGGCTGCTGCCTGATCGCCGCCATCGCCCTGGCCCTCATCGCACGCCAATACAAAATGGTGGATTATTTCCGGCGTAGTGCGGGATCGGCCTGACGCGCCGGCTCCCTCAGCCATCCGCAGACCCGACCCGGATCACTCAGCCGTCAATCGGTCTTCCCCCAAATCCCGCCGAGGCGGCTCAATCGACCGGCGGGCTCTGGTTCGATTCGGCTTTCGCGGCATGGTCTCAAATCGTATTTCAAAGCGGGTCATGACAGAACGTCTGCCGATTTACGAACTCGAAGAGACCTTGGTCGCCCAAAGCCGCGCGCATCGTCGCCTGGTTCTTCAGGCCCCAACCGGATCGGGCAAATCCACCCAGGTGCCCCAGATGCTTCTGGCACACGGTTTCCTCGATCGCGGTCATGCCGTCATCCTGCAACCGCGGCGCCTGGCCACACGCCTGCTAGCCGCCCGCGTTGCCCGCGAGCGCGGCACCGAACTCGGACGCGAGGTCGGCTACCAGATTCGTTTCGATCACGTGGCCGGGCCCGAAACGCGGATCAAGTACGTCACTGAGGGCATTCTGCTGCGCCAGATGGTGCAGGATCCGCTGCTCTCGGGCGTGGATGTGCTCGTGTTCGATGAGTTCCACGAACGTCACCTCTACGGCGACATCACCCTGGCGCGCGCCCTCGACCTCCAGGCCGCGCGGCGCCCCGATCTCCTGATCCTGGTGATGTCGGCCACCCTCGAAACCGAGACCCTGCAGAAGTACCTCCATCCCTGTTCCGTGCTCCGCTCCGAAGGCCGCATGTTCCCGGTCGAAATCGAATACCTCCCGCGACGACCCGGCCCCGGTTCGCCGCCGGTCTGGGATTTGGTCGCCGGGGCGTTCGAGCACTACGTGCGGAACGGCGGCCGAGGCGATGTCCTCGTCTTCATGCCCGGCAGCTTCGAGATCAACCAGACACTCGAAGCGATCCGGCATTCCCACGAGTCCGCGGGTTACCTGCTCCTGCCGCTCCACGGCGAGTTGCCGCCGCGCGACCAGGACGCCGCCGTCGCGCGCTACGATCGCCCGAAAGTCGTGGTCTCGACCAACGTCGCCGAGACCTCGGTCACCATCGACGGCGTCCGGCTGGTGATCGACAGCGGCCTGGCCCGGCTGCCCCGGTACGACCCGCATCGCGGCATCAACACGCTCCTGATCGAGCGGATCAGCCAGGCGTCGGCCGACCAGCGCGCCGGGCGGGCCGGTCGCACCGCCCCTGGCACCTGCGCCCGGCTCTGGTCCCTGGACGAACACTGGGAACGCCCGGCCCATGAGCTGCCGGAAATCAAGCGACTCGACCTCGCGGAAGTGGTGCTCACGCTGAAAGCTGCGGGTGTCGGTGATCTCCGCCGCTTCCGTTGGCTCGAACCGCCGTCCGAACAGGCTCTTGCCCACGCGGAAGAACTCCTCGTCGACCTCGGCGCGCTGCACGCTACCGAGCCGCCTCCCACCCTCAGTTCCATAGGCATGGAGCCGAAACCGTCCGCTCCATCTTCGATTCCAGATTCCGCACCCGCTCCCCTGCCCCGCCCCACAGGCATGCAGCCGGGCGCGGCACCGGCTCTTCCGTCCGAGAGCACACAGCCACTCACACGCATCACCCCCGTCGGATGCAAGATGCTCGCATTCCCGGTCCACCCCCGCTACTCCCGAATGCTCTTGGCCGCCGGACAGTACGGCTGCGTCTACCAGGCCTGTCTCGTCGCCGCGTTGACCCAGGGGCGCGATCTCCTCCTGCGCAGGCCCGGACGCGACGTTGCGGCGTTTCGCGAGGATCTGTTTGGCGATCGCGCTTCGTCGGATTTCTGGATCCTGATGCGGGCATGGAACTACGCATCCAAGAACAACTACAGCATCGAGGCCTGCCGCCGCGCCGGCGTCCATGCGGTCACAGCCCGCCAGGTCGGCCCGCTGCTCGACCAGTTCCTCCGCATCGCCAAGGACGAGGGCCTGGATGTCGAGCCGCGCCGCGTCCCGGACGAAGCGCTCCAGAAGTGCATCCTGATCGGCTTCTCGGACCGCGTCGCCCGCCGCCTGGACACCGGCACGCTGCGCTGCGAGTTGGTCCACGGACGCCGCGGCGTCCTCGCTCGGGAAAGCGCGGTGCAGGACAGCCCGCTGTTTGTCGCCGCCGAGGTCAGCGAGATCGGGGGATCCGACCGAACGGTCAACACGCTCCTGTCCCTGGCCACGGCCATCGAGGCGGATTGGCTGCGCGACCTTTTCCCGGAAGACATCCGCGGCGAAGTCAAGGTCATGTACGACGCCACGGCCCGCCGCGTGGTCGCCCAGGACCAACTCCGCTTCCGCGATCTCCCCCTCGAGATCCGCCGGATCGAGCCGCCTCCCGCGGAACCGGCGGCGCGGTTGCTGGCCGCGGAAGTCGCCGCGGGGCGGCTGACGCTGCCGAACTGGGATCATCATGTCGACCAGTGGCTCTTGCGCCTGAATCTGCTCTCCCGCTGGTGTCCTGAGCTTCAACTGCCCCCGGTCACCGAAGACGACCGATCCCACCTCATCGAGCAGCTTTGTCTGGGCGCCGTCTCGTTCAAGGATCTCAAGGACCGTCCGGTCAGACCGGTGATCGAAGCCTGGCTCTCATCCGCACAGAAGGCCCTGCTCGACAAACATGCGCCCGAACGGCTTACCCTGTCCAACGCGCGCACACCCAAGGTCACCTACGTCGCGGATGGCCCGCCCTTTGTCGCGCTCCGCATCCAGGAGTTGTTCGGCGTCAACGCGACGCCCCGCATCGCCATGAACCGCGTGCCGGTGGTCGTGCACATCCTGGCTCCCAGCATGCGCCCGGTGCAAATCACGCAGGATTTGGCCGGCTTCTGGCGCGACCATTACCCCCGCATCAAACAGGAACTCCAGCGCAAGTACCCGAAACACGAATGGAAGTGAACGGCGCGCTGAAGGCCAGGCCGGGCTGGCCATTGCCGAATTGAAAATGAACCAAAAAGAAACATGGTCACGCCGACCCTGGCTGCACCAGGGTCTCGTCCGAATTCGCGCCGGGGTGGGAACGTCTGAGTTCTCATGATCGCACGACGCGCATTTCTAGCCTGTTCCGCGGTTTCGGCTGCCGCCTTCACAGTTATTCCCGGACGACTCTTCGGGGCGGATGGAAGCCGTTCACCCAATTCGCGGCTCGCGCTCGCCGGTGTGGGCGTGGGCGGCGTGGGCTTTGGCCAGTTGAAAGAGTGCGCCGAGGCCGGTTTTCAGATCGTCGCCCTATGCGACGTGGACGATTCCTACGCCAAGAAGGCCTACGACCACTGGCCCCAAGCCCGGCGCTACCACGATTTCCGGGAAATGCTGGCCGCTGAGGGCGACCAGATCGACGCGGTCTATTGTGGCACACCGGATCACACGCACGCGCTCGTCGTCTTGGCCGCGCTGCGCCGCCGCAAACACGTCTGTTGTGTCAAACCCCTGACGCGAACCGTGCGCGAACTGCGTCTGGTAGTGAAGACCGCGCGCGAAGCCGGCGTGGCCACGCAAGTGACCGCCGCCGCCAATACCAGTGAACCAGCCTGCCGCGCCTGCGAATGGATCGCCTCGGGAGCGTTGGGCGACGTGCGCGAACTGCACGCCTGGTCGAATCGGCCCGTCTGGCCGCAGGGCATGACGCGCCCGCCCGGCGAGGATCCGGTGCCCAAGGACCTGGACTGGAAGCTCTGGCTGGGGCCGGCGGCGCCGCGGCCATTCAAGGGAAAGTGGCCGGCGGACTCCCCCGCGCTGACCCAGATGAACCTCAAGGAATGGAATCCCGGCGTCCAGGCGGTCTATCACCCGTTCAATTTCCGCGGCTGGCGGGACTTCGGAACCGGCGCGCTCGGCGACATGGGGTGTCATCATTTCAACACGCCCTTCCGGGCGTTGCAGCTTGGCTCGCCCGCGCGCATCTATGCTTCCGCCACACGGGTGTTCGCCGAGTCTGCCCCTCTGGCTTCCATAGTCACCTACGATTTCCCGGCGCGGGCCGCCCAGCCGCCGCTGCGGGCCGTGTGGTATGACGGCGGGTTGCGGCCTGCCACGCCGCGGCACCTCGAAGGACGGCCGCTGCCGGACGAAGGGACGCTCTATGTGGGCGAGAAGGGGGCGCTGCTCCACACTTGGGCTGGACTTCAAGTGTTTCCCGAAGCGCTGGGCAAGAGCCTTGAAACCGTGCCGCGCACCCTGCCGCGCCGCCAAGGCACCTGGGGGGAATGGGCCGAGGCCTGCCGCGGAGGCGAGCGAGCCGGCTGCAATTTCAACTGGGCCGAGCCGCTGACCGAGATCGTGTTGTTGGGCAACATCGCCGTCCGCACCGGCAAGCTGCTGGAATGGGACGCCGCCAAGGGGGAATTCAGCAATTCGCCCGACGCCAACCGGCAATTGCACGCCGACTACCAGAACGGTTGGTCACTCGACGCCGTGTGAGGCATCCGATCGCGCTCCTGCAGAACCGGAAATCTCACCCACAGACCGTCCGGAATGCCGCGATCGCCCCACGGATGAGATTTCCGCGTTAGCAATGTCTGCTGTGTCGCGGTTGGTCTGACTTCGGAACCGGCGCCCTGGGAAACACGGCGGTTCACAACCTGGACCCCGTGTTTTACGGGCTCGAAATCGGTGCGGCGGGGGACGCGAGACGTGTCCGGCGTGGTAAATCGTGACCGCCGGGTATCCACGTCGCAGATGCCCACGACCTGGTCGCCTGCTGCAGGGCCGAGCCGAGGATCTGGCCCATCCGCCTGCCGCAGCCGATCAAGGCCAGGTTCAGTCTGCGGTTGGCCCCGGCGGCGGCCTGGGCCCGCCTTGACATCCAGGCAGACAGCGGGGATGTGCCGGCCCGACTGCGCCTGCGGCCTTGAGGAAGGACCGGCGGGAAACGCTCTGGCCAAGTCAGGTGGCATTGGCTCGCCCTGGCTTTTCAATGGCCTTGTCGGACAAGACCTGCCAAACTTCATCGCGCGATCGCGCAGCGCGCTGTCCACCTGCCCACGGGCGGCACGCTGGCGGCATGAGATGATGCAAGAACGATGCTTGTCGGTCGATGAAATGGCGGCGCAATTGGGCGTCAACCGGGACACCATCTCCAAATGGCTGGTCCGGAAGAAAATGCCCGCCCACAAGGTGGGGCGCCTCTGGAAACTCCTCGCGTCTGAGGTGGACGTCTGGGTCAGAGGTGGTAAAGCGGCACAGGTCAACACCCCGAGATGAGCGCCAACGCCCCACCATCTCCGCCAATGCCAGCCGCCAATTCAGGCATCCGCGACAACCACTATTGCGGCAGCGTGGGCGACTACCTCAGGCCCCACAACTATGACATCCATTGGAACCCGGTGCGCATCATTCAGCGGTTTGGCCGGGTGGACCGTATCGGCAGCTTGAATCCCACCGTCCAACTGGTCAATTTCTGGCCCACCCCCAACCTGGACCAGTACATCAGCCTCAAGCACCGGGTCGAAGCCCGCATGGCGCTGGTGGACATCGCCGCCACCCTCGAGGACAACCTCCTTCAGCGTGACGAACTGCAGGACCTCATCGCGGATGATCTCCGCTACCGCGAGCTTTGCGTCGGCAAGACGACCGCCTACGACGACCTTTGCACCCTGTTCGACCAGGAAACCGCCGATGGCAGCAACACCGCCCTTTACGACAACCTCCTCCAGAAAGCGGTCGAGTCCATTGTCGCCACCTTCCGCAAGCGGGTGGCTACCGGACTTCAGACCGGTCGCGGCTTCAAGATTCCCGACCGGAAAGACCAGGCCAGTGACACCACCGATTTCGAGCTGGTCACCTGGCTGGTGATCAAAAAGCCATGAACACAGGGAACCCGCCACATCCGGTCTCAGGCGAACACATTCCCCGGCTCATCCACAGCCTGCGGGACCAGCGCGTGATCCTGGACGCCGATCTGGCAAGACTTTACGGCATCGAAACCCGCGCCCTGAACCAGGCCATGAAGCGCAACCTTCGCCGGTTCCCGGCCGACTTCATTTTCGACCTCAACCGCGAGGAGATTCTGAGGATATCACAATCTGTGACATCCTTGAGCCGGCTGAAATTCTCGAAGCAGGTGCGCGCCTTCACCGAACATGGCGCCCTGATGGCGGCGATGGTTTTGAGCAGTCCGCGGGCGGTGGCAATGAGCGTCTATGTGATCCGCGCGTTTGTACAAATGCGCGAGGAACAGGCGGCCAACGCCGCCCTTCTCAAGCGCCTGGCGGAGATTGACCGGACCCTGCTCCAGCACGACGCCGCCACCGCGCTGTTCGAGGCCCTCGGCTACCGCAGCGAAAAGCGCCTGCCCTTCAATCCCAACACGCCGGACAACTTTCTCGCCACCTTCGCCCAGGGCCGCAAGTTGAACCCCGAACTTGCCCTGCTCGCTGACTGGGAGTCGGTGGACTTCCTCTTCCAACTCACCGACGACGAGGTCCGCGCCGCTGCCGGCGGCAACCAGCACTTCCTCTTCGACAGCAAAGGCCAATACAACGGCGCGGCGATGGAGTCCTACATCTTCTTCGCCATCGCGCCATCGCGCTGAAGGAACCGCACTACACGCGCACGCAGCGCTCCGGAATCAAACGCCTGGATGGCGGCAAGAACCCATCTGCGAAGACACGCCCGATGCCGTCTGAACCGTGAAGCACATCAACGGACCGCGGTCTGGTGCGGACGCGCTGCGGCGGAAGGGGTAATTGAAGTTCTTCCACGTGCGGTCCACGAGACTCTGAACGCATCATGAAACCAAACACCCGCATGCGCCTGCCGCAATTCCTTGCCGCCCTGGGTCTCGTATTGGGCGTCACCGCGGGCGCGGCGGGCCAAATCCGTTGGCCCACGACGGTGGACCTGAATCCCGGCGAGACGATCACGGTGAAGCGCGACGGCGTGGCCCACACCTTCCGCATGCTGAGCGATGCGAACGGTCAGCCCGCGATCACATACGAAACGATGCCTTTCCCCACGACGTCGGTCGAACACCGGGTCAATTACGCCGCGCGCGTCCGGCTCGAGGTCAACGGCCAGGAGATCGAGGTGGTGGCGCGCCCGTTCCAATATCCGGTCGAGGCGGCTGGTCTGCGTCTCTATCTCGACGGCACACAGGAGTGGCTGGCGGTCGGGCTGTACCCGGTATGCCTCCCGAAGCGCATTCGGCTGCGATTCACCGCGGCCGGGGAATCGTGGGGGCCAGCGACGCTGCGCTTCCCGTTGGGCGATTACCGCTGGGGCGCGACGACTTACCACAACACCTGGCTGGGAATCGTGCCGCAGGATCTTGCCACGACTTATTACCACAAGGGCGAGGACTTCGGCGCGGTGCCGGATCTGCTGCCGGTGTTCACCCCCGAGGCGGGCCGAGTCACGACGGCGCAAGACTCGGTGCAATTGCGCGCGCCGGACGGCACGCTCACCCGCCTCTTCCACATGAACCCACCGACGGTGCTGGTGGCAGCGGGGCAGTCCCTGGCCGCCGGACAACCGCTCGGCCTCACCGGCAAGTTTGGCAACAGCGACGCCGATCCGCATCTGCACTGGGACTTTCGCTCGGACGGCGATGAGCCCGGCACGTATCCCTTCGCGGTCGATGCCTACCTGCGGGATTACCCTGACGCCGGGGTGGGCATCGCCGGCGGGTATCAGTTCATCTGGGCCGGCGAGACCCTGGTGCTCGACGGGGGACGCTCGCGCGCGCGGCCGGGGCGCACCATCACGGGCTATCGTTGGATACTGCACGATGGCACCGCGGTGGACGGCTGCACCACCGCACTGACCGTCGCCACGCCCGGCTTCTATGCGCAGGAACTCCGGGTCTTCTTCGACGACGGACGCGAGGAACGCGGCTTCAGCCCGGTCCGGGTGTTCGCCCCCGGTTGTTCCGGGCAGGAGCCGGTGCCAGGCTTCGTGTACCAGCATCCGATCCGCGGGATCGTGCCGGGCGATCCGGTCACGCTCTGGCATCACCCATTTATCGTCGCGAGCCATGAGCGAACGATCGACTTTGGTGACGGTTCGCCGGTGCGGACGCTCCCCGGTTCGCGGCCGAGCGTGGCGCACACCTACACCGCGTCGGGCCTCTACACCGTAACGCTCACGACGCTCGGCGGGTTGCCGCAGACCTTGAAGACCTCGGTACGGGTGGAGCCCGCGGACAGGCGCCAACCCTAGCCCGCATATTTCACACCCCTATGGTGCACAGGGCACTGAGACTTCGCAAGAGGACTGCTATGCGGGCTAAAGAAGCAAAACCGCGCCAGGTTCGAGAGATCGAGAACTGCATCACACTGTTCCCCTGAGAGACCATTCTCAGGACCGACAGAATGCTCCCGGTTCCCTTTCTGGGCGCGGTTTTGCCAGAGCCCGGATGTCAGACTCCGCACAGCTTTGTGAAACATCCGGGCTAAGGGCAAACGGCAGCCTGGAGCAGCTTCAGGGCGGGGTGCTCGACCTACAGCCACTGCTTCCGGTGTTCGAGGTGGACGAGCGGTTCCGCTTCTGGGATGCCTTTGACGCGGAGCACCTCGCTGTCCCATTCGACGGGCCGACCCAAGCGCATGGCCACCATGCCCACCATGGCCGCCTCGGCCATCGGGGCGGAGGAATCGAAGCCTTGGAAAGTCTGTCCCTCCCCTTTGCAGGCGTCGAGCCATTCGCGCATGTGATCTTTCGTTCGTGCGAGCGTGAGGGGCAACGGCTTGCCCGCCTCGTGATCCAGCACGCCGCGGCAGTCGGCCTCCCCATTGAGCCGGACCACGCCGCTCACGCCCCAGGCATTCGAGTACAGAATGCCCTTCTCGCCGGCGAAGAGGACGCCGTTGTCAGGCACCTTGCCGAAGGTGGGCAGCAGTTGTATTGCCGTTCCGCCGTGGCGTGGCTTGCGACTTGCTGCTGCCAGCGGGAGTGACTTTCCTTTCAGAATCTGTGCTCAATCAGTCAAGTTCTTGGCGCTGCGCAGCGGCGCTTCTTAGCGAGGCGTCGCCTGCCAGGGACGTACGCGAGGGCCCAGCCCAAACGATCTGGCGATCCGCCGCGCCGATCTGAGGCGGAGCCTCTCTTAGCCTGCATTTGTACTTCTCCTGTACTCCGGCTTCGCGTTGTCCAAAAGTGGTGAGAAATGCAGGCTAATATGTTTGCGCCGCACGCGATGAACAGCAACACTTCATCCGTCTGCGCGGCAGATGGACTCTCGATCCCGTGAACTGTCTCTCGATCCTCGGTTGTCTGGCCATGGGCGCGGTGATCGCGCTGGGCGCCAACCCGCCTTCCAATGGCATCTTGCGTGAAGTCTGGGAGGGCATCCCGGGAAACGATCTGGGCGCGCTGACCAATGCGCCCGCCTACCCCGCTCAACCCACCAGCACCAATTACGTGAGCGACCTCTTTGAGGCGCCGACCGACGTTCTCGAGGAGTACGGCCAGCGCATGCATGGCTACGTCGTTCCGCCCCGCACCGGCGCCTATACGTTCTGGATCGCCAGCGACGACAACGGCGCGCTCTTCCTCAGCTCGGACGAGAGCCCGGCCAGAGCCCAGCTCATCGCCTCAGTCAACTCGTGGACGTCCTCCCGCGAGTGGGAGAAAGAAGCCAACCAGCGATCGAGCCCGGTCAATCTGACCGCCGGCAGACCGTATTACATCGCTGCCCTGATGAAAGAGGGCGGCGGCGGAGATAATCTCGCCGTGCGCTGGCTGATGCCTGACGGAACCGACCAGGCCCCCATCGTCGCAACGAACCTCTTGCCCTACGGCATCAGCTTCGCCCCGCCTGTCATTGCCTCACACCCCACCAACACCACCGTCATTGAGGGCGACCGCGCCCGCTTCAGCGTCACCCTCTCGACCATCGGACTCTACACCTACCGCTGGCAGCGCAACGGGATTGCCATCGCCGGCGCCGACGAACCCGAGTTGGTCTACGGACCGGTGCGCCTCGGCGATCACCAGGCCCGCTTCCGTTGCGTTGTCACCAACGCGTTGGGCAGTGCCGCCAGCAACGAGGCGGTGCTGTCTGTCCTGCCCGACACCACCCCGCCGACGCTGGCGGGGGTGCGCAACCTCGGGTTGACGCGCCTCGAAGTCGCCTTCAGCGAGCCGGTGGCGGATTCGACTGCCCTCGACTCCGCCAACTACAGCCTGGACGGGGGCCTGGTCGTCACGGCGGTGAACGCCACCTCTGACCCGCGAGTGGTCGAACTCGTCACTGCCGCGATGACCTACGGCCACATCTACACCCTCACGGTCAACCGCGTGACCGACCTCGCCGCAACCCCCAACGTCATCGCCCCCGACTCCCAGGCGTCCTACACCGTCAATGAATTCGTTCCGGCGGACGTCGGATCCCCCGCGCTGGCCGGCACCACCGTCTCCGTCCCCGGCGGCGTTGACGTCACCGGCGCCGGCAAGACCATCGGCGGCACGGCGGATCAGTTCCAGTTCGGCTGGCAAGAGCGGACGGGCAACTTCGACTTCCAAACGCGGATCGAGGCCGTGACGGTCAGCGACCCATTCCTGCACGCCGGCTTGATGGCGCGCGAGACCCTCGACGCCAACGCGCGTTTCGCCGGCGTCTTCGCCGGTTCACACCAACTGGGCTGTTTCTTCGAATCCCGAACGACCACCGGCGGCAACAGCACGACCGCTGCCCCCCGCGGCGGCTTCCCGGTCAATCACCCCTCCACCTGGCTCCGCCTCCAGCGCGCCGGCACCGCCCTCCAGGGCTACGCCAGCCTCGACGGGCGCACATGGACCCCGCTCGGGTCCGCGACGCTGAGCGGCCTGGCCCCGAAGGTCTATCTCGGATTCGCCGTCACCAGCGACAGCGAAACAACGCTGGCGACCGCCCGTTTCCGCGACCCCGGCGTCCCCGACAGCACCGCCACCGGCGCGCCGGCCCTGAACAAGGAGCCCATCGGCCCCTCGAGCCGCGCCACGGGCATGGTCATCAGTGAGATCATGTACCATCCCCCACCGCGGGACGACGGACGCAACCTCGAGTTCGTCGAACTCTACAATGCCCGGTCCGTCTTCGAAGATCTCACCGGCTGGCGTCTGTCCGGCGAGGTCAGCTACCGGTTCCCACCCGGATTCCGTCTCCAGGCGGGCGAGACGGTGGTCATCGCCGCGTCGCCGGACGACATCCGGGCCGTGTACGGCATCACCAACGTGCTGGGCCCCTACACCGGCGCGCTCGCCAACGACGGCGGACAGATCCGGCTGCGCAACAACGCTGATGCCATCCGGATCGAGATCGTCTACTCGGATGCATCACCCTGGCCCGCGGCGGACGGCGCGGGTCATTCGCTCGTGTTGGCCCGGCCCAGCTACGGCGAGGCCGACCCGCGCGCCTGGGCGGCCAGCGAATTCCGCGGCGGATCGCCCGGCGGACCCGATCCGACGGTGCCCGCCCCCGAGACCAGCATCGTCATCAACGAGTTCCTTGCCCACACCGACGAGCCCATGCTGGATTTCATCGAACTCCACAATCGCTCGAACGATCGCGTCGACCTCTCGCACATGGTGCTGACCGACCGGCCCCACGCACTTCGCTTCCGCATCCCCGAAGGCACCTGGATCGAACCCCGGGGCTTTCTGGCCTGGGACCAGACCCAGCTCGGCTTTGCCCTGAACTCGAGCGGCGAGACCGTCTACCTCATCAACGCCGCCGGCACCCGTGTGCTCGATGCGATCCGCTTCGGCGCACAGGAAAACGGAGTCTCGAGCGGACGCGCCTCCGACGGCGCCCCGACAATCCGGCGCCTGGCACAGCCCACCCCCGGCGCCGCCAACGCGCCCTGGCGCATCGAGGACGTCGTCATCAACGAGTTGATGTACAACCCGATCTCCGGCGACAACAACGACGAGTTCATCGAGATCTACAATCGGCTCACGACACCACTCGACCTGACCGGCTGGCGCTTCGTCCAGGGCGTCGATTACACGTTCCCCGCCGGCGTCACCCTTCCGGCAAACGGCTACCTCGTCGTCGCCCGCAACGCCGCGCGACTCCGGACGCATTACCCGCACCTGAACAACGCCAACTGTGTCGGCGACTTCGAAGGCTCGCTCAGCAACCGCGGCGAACGCCTGGCCCTCGCCAGGCCCGACTTGGTGGTGACCACGAATGCCACCGGCCGCGTCGAGACCAATGTGGCGCATATCGTCGTGTCCGAGGTCACGTACGCCGACGGCGGGCGTTGGGGTCAGTGGACCGACGGCGGCGGCTCGAGTCTCGAACTGATCGATCCGCGCGCGGATCTCCTGCGTCCCTCGAACTGGGCCGACAGCGACGAGACCTCGAAGGCGCCCTGGACAACCGTCGAGACCACCGGCCGCATCGACAACAGCAGCGGCACCGCCAACCGACTGCGCGTCGCGTTGCTCGGCGGCGGCGAATGCCTCGTCGACGACATCGAGGTCTTCCGCGCCGGCAGCACCAATGTCGTCAACAACGGCGACTTCGAGAGCGGCCAGACCGGCTGGGTCTTCAGCGGCAATCACAGCACCTCGACCGTGGACACCACAGGCGCCGCCGGCGGCACCCGCTGCCTCCACGTCCGCGGCCAGGGAGACGGCGATACCGGACCCAACACGCTCCGCAACACCCTGCGAACGTCTCTTGCCAACAACAGCACCGTCACCATCCGCGCCAAGGTTCGGTGGCTGGCCGGTTGGCCGCAAATCCTCTTCCGACTCCACGGCAACGGCCTCGAACTGGCGGCCAATATGGCCGTCCCGCCGAACCTCGGCACGCCGGGATTGCCCAACAGCCGCCTCGTCGCCAACGCCGGCCCCGCCATCCACGACGTCGCCCACGCCCCGCCTCTGCCCGCCGCCAACGAACCCGTCCGAGTCACCTGCCGCGTCTCCGACCCCGACCGCCTGGCCCAGGTGCAACTGCGCTACCGCATCGACCCTGCCTCGACGCTGACCACTGTGATCATGCGCGACGATGGCGCCCAGGGGGACGAACGGGCGGGTGACGGTCTCTTCTCGGCCATCTTGCCCGCCCAGCCCGCCGGCACGCTCGCCGCCTTCCGGATCATCGCCACCGACGCCGGCGCGCCGGCCGCCTCCGCCACGTTCCCCGCCCGCGCTCCGGCCGAGGAATGCCTGGTGCGGTGGGGTGACGCCATTCCCTTCGGCACCTTCGCCCACTATCACCTCTGGTTCACCCGAGCCACCGCCAACGCCCGACAGAACGCCCTCGACAACACCTATCGCGATTCCACCCTGGTCTGCAACCATCACCGGGTCATCTACAACACCGGCTTCCGCGACAAGGGCAGCCCCTATCACGGCGGCGCGGGCGACATCGCCGCCACCACACCTCGCGACGAGCCGTTGCTGGGCGCGTTCGACCGCGTGTTCGCCTCGACCGGCAACGGCGGCTCCGAAGCCACGGGCATCCGCAGCCAACTGGCCGCCTGGTACGCCCAACAACTGGGCATCCCTTACCTCCATGCTCACTACATGCGGCTCTACTTCAACGGATCCCTGTTCCGACCCGACATCATGGAGGACCTCGAACAGCCCAATCACGATTACGCCGAACGCTGGTTCCCCACCGGTGACGAAGGCGACTTGTACAAGATCGCCGTCTGGTTCGAGTTCAGCGACGACAACCGCAACTTCCAGGCCACCGGCGCCACCGCCCAGCGCTTTATCACCCTCAACAACGAATACAAACTCGCCCGCTACCGCTGGAACTTCCAGCGCCGCTCAAACGACGGCGACGCCTCCAACTACGGGCAGTTCCTCGATCTGGTCACCGCGCTCAACGACACCTCGCCAAGCTACGTCAGCCGCGTGTCGAGCCAGGCCGACATGGAACAATGGATGCGCGCGTTCTGCTTCGACTACGCCATGGGGAACTGGGACGCGTGGACCTACAACGTCGGCCAGAACATGTACCTCTGCCGCCCGCTCGCCCAGCGCTGGGTCCTCATCCCCTGGGACATCGACTTCGTCTTCGGGCTCGGCGACGGCACCAGCGGTCCCCTGCGCGGCGGCGGCCAGGACCCCACGATGAGCCGCGCTTACTCGAATGCGGAGTTCCTCCGCATGAACTGGCGCGCTTACCAGGACACCATCAACGGCCCGTTCCTCCCCGCCAACTTTCAGCCCCAGATCGACGCCCGCCGCGCCGTCCTCCTCAAGAACAACGTCACCGGCATTACCGCGCCGGGCTCCCTCACCACCTGGATCAACAGCCGCCGCACCTACATCGGCAATCAGCTCAACGCCGCCGACCCCAAGACCTTCGAGATCACCACCAACGGCGGCGCCGATTTCCAGTCGACGACCCCCACCGCCACCCTGGCCGGCACCGCGCCGATCGCCGTCGCCACCATCGAGATCAACGGCGTTCCTTACCCGATCGCCTCGAGCAATGTCCGCTCCTTCAGCGTCACCGTGCCATTGACCCAGCAGACCAACTCGCTGACGCTCGTCGGCAAAGACCTCCGGCGCAACCCTGTCCCTGCCGCCACCGACACCATCGAGGTCCGCTACACCGGCGCCATCGAGCGGATCGAGGACTTTGTCGTCATCAACGAAGTCCATTACGATGCCGCGCCCAGCGAGCCGGCCTCGACCTTCATCGAGCTCTTCAACCGCTCGTCGTCGACGCCTTTCGACCTCTCCGGCTGCGTGCTTCAAGGCGTCGGCTACACCTTCCCGAACGGCACCCTCATCGCGCCGCGGTCATTCCTCGTCCTGGCGCGCAATCGCCCCGGCTTCGAGGCGGTCTATGGACGCGGCGTGCCGGTGTTCGATCTGTTCCCAGGCTCGCTCGACAACGATGGCGAGCGACTGGCACTCATCCAGCCCGGCGGCGCCGGAAAACCCGACTTGATCGTCAGCGATCTGCGCTACTGGGACCGCCTCCCCTGGCCGACCAACGCCGCCGGCCTCGGGCCGTCCTTGCAGCTCGTCGATGCGAACCACGGTTCCTGGCGCGTGGGCAACTGGGCCGCAACGCCCACCAATCACCTCGACCGCGCCACCCCAGCCCGCGCCAACGCCACCGCCCAAACACTCGCGCCCTTCCCACCGGTCTGGCTCAACGAAGTTCAGCCCAACAATGTCGCCGGCCCCCGCGACAGCGCCGGCGACCGCGACCCCTGGATCGAGCTGTACAACGCCGGCGCCGAGACGGTTGACCTTTCACTTCTCGATTTGACAGACGCCTACACCGACCTCACCCGCTGGCGTTTCCCCGCCGGCACCACCCTCGGCCCAGGCCAGTTCCTCGTCGTGTGGGCCGACGGCGAACCGGGCGAGTCCCGTCCCGGCGAGCCCCACGCCAACTTCCGTCTGGCCCCCGACACCGGAACGGTCGCGCTCTGCCGCTTGCAGGGATCGCCCGCCGCGCCGGCGGCCATCGACTCCATCGAGTACAACCAGTTGTCCGCCGGACGCAGCCTCGGGTCTCTTCCGGACGGTGAACCGCGCGCACGACGCCCGTTCGTCGAGGTGACCCCAGGCGCTCCGAACAACCCGGCCTTGCCCGCCGTGCCCGTCCGCATCAACGAACTGATGGCCTCGAACACCCGCACCATCGCCGACCCGTCGGACAACGACTTCGACGACTGGTTCGAGCTCTACAACGCCGGGTCCACCCCAGCCGACCTTACCGGCTACACCCTCACGGACACTTTGGACAACCCCGCCAAGTACACCATCCCATCAGGCACCGTCGTCCCCCCAGGCGGATACCTGCTGGTCTGGGCAGACGAAGAAAGCGCGCAGAATACCCCCGGCGGCGATCTCCACGTCAACTTCAGGCTCGCCCTCGCCGGCGAGCAAATCGGACTGTTCGACATCAACGGTCTCATGGTCGACGCCGTCACGTTCATCGAGCAAACCGATGACGTCAGCCTCGGACGGTATCCCGACGGCGGCGAACCCCCGCTCTACGAAATGACCGTGCCGACGCCCCGCCAACCCAACTACCTCGAAGGCGGCAACCGCCCGCCCCTCTTCACCCCGATCCCCGACCGGGCCGTCGATGAGGGCCAACCCCTGCAATTCACTGCCGTCGCCACCGACCCGGATGCCGGACAAACCGTGCGCTATGCCCTCAGCCCGGACGCCCCGCCCGCCGCAACAATCGACACCGTCACCGGCGAGTTCTTCTGGATACCCGCTGAAGCCGACGGCCCGGCCCGCTTCACCTTCTCGATCTTCGCCACCGACGACGGCAATCCCGCGCGGACCGGCATCGTGCGCGTGACCGTCGGCGTCGCCGAAGTCAATCTGCCGCCGGTCCTCGAGCCGATCCCGGATCAGGTCGCCGACGAGAACACACTCTTCACCCTGCAACTCGTCGCCACCGACCCCGACCTTCCGCCCAAGCAACTCCGTTTCCTCCTCGAACCGGGTGGCCCCGAGGACGCGACCCTCACCGAAGACGGCGGTTTTGCCTGGACCCCGCCCGCCGCGCTCGGCGGCAGCACGGTCTCCTTCACCGTGCGCGTCACGGACCAAGGCGAGCCCCCGCTCAACGATGCCGCCACCTTCCGCGTCACCATTCGCGATGTCCCCAGCCCGCCCGACGTCCCCTTCATCGACCCGCAATTCATCGACGAAGGCGCGCTGTTCCAATTCACCGTGCCGGCTTCGGATCCCGACAGCCCGCCCGCGCCGCTGTATTTCGCGTTCGATCAGGCGCCCGCGAACGCAACGATCGATCAATCGAGCGGTCTGATCGCCTGGCCCACCACCGAGGAAACCGGCCCTACCAACGCCATCTTCGTCGTCCGCGTCGTCAAACTCGTCGAACCCTTCCTGAGCACGGTCCGCACGTTCAGTGTCACCGTGCGCGAGCTCAATCAGCCGCCCGTCCTGCTGCCGATCGCCAGCCGCATCGCCCGCGAAGGCGAATGGATCGTCATTCAAGCGCGCGCGTCGGACGCCGATCTGCCTCCTCAGCGCCTCACCTTCAGCCTGGCCCCCGGCGCCCCTGCGGACGCTCGCATCGCCGCCGATGCCGGCCTGTTCACGTGGTCGGTGCCAGCCGATTTCGGCCCGAGCACCCATGCCATCACCGTCCGGGTTGCCGACGATGCCGAAGACGCCAAGTCCGCCACCCAGAGCTTCACGGTGACGGTGGTCGCCGAACCGCGCATCGTCATCAACGAGATCATGTACCGCCCCTTGACCCCAGGCGCCGCTTACGTCGAACTCCACAACTGGTCCACCAACGCCACCTGGGATCTGTCAGGTTGGCGGCTCGCCGGCGCCAGCTTCCTGTTCCCGGACGGAACGACACTCGGTCCGGGCGCCTACCTGGCCGTCGCCCAAAACACGACCGCCTTCACTGCCGCGTACGGCCCCAAGCCGAACGTGCTCGGCAACTTCTCCAACCAACTCGGCCCGGACGGGGGCGCGATCGCCCTGTACCGCCCGATCCCGCCTGCGTCGGAGTCGCTCGTCGACCGTGTTGCATTCCGCGCCTCCGCGCCCTGGCCCACGGTGGCCAACGGCGGAGGGCCGTCGCTCCAGTTGATCGACTCGCGCCAGGACAACGCGCGCGTCGCCAACTGGACGGCCGTCACCGGCCCCGCCACCAACACCCAACGCGGCCTCGTGCCCATCGACGCTTCCTGGCGCTATTGGCAGCAGCCCACCGATCCCGCGCCCGGCTGGTCGGACACCGACTACAATGACTCGACTTGGCCCGCGGGCCGCGCGTTGCTCTACGTCGAGTCAGCCGATCTCCCGGCACCCAAAAACATGCCGCTGACCCTCGGCCAGATGAGCTACTTCTTCCGACACGCCTTCACCTTCGACGGCAATCCCCAAGGCGCGCGTCTCCTGCTGCGCCCCGTCATCGACGACGGCGCCGTGTTCTACCTCAACGGCGAACCGATCTTCTGGCTCGGCATGGCCGAAGGCGAAATCCCCGAGCGCGATACACCCTCGACCCGCTCCGTGGGTGACGCGGCCTACGAAGGCCCGTTCGAGATCCCGGTGGCCAACCTCCGCCTCGGCGCCAACGTCCTCGCGGTCGAAGTCCACCAGGTCAATGCCACCAGCACCGACATCGTCATGGGCGCCAGTGTTGACGTGATCGAAATGCCGCGCGAGCAATACACGCCCGCCTACGCCAACTCGACCCGCGCCACGCTCGCCCCCTTCCCCGACCTTTGGATCAATGAAGTGCTCCCGCTCAACGAGACCGGCCTGCTCGACAACGCCGGCGACCGCGATCCCTGGATCGAGTTGGCCAACTTCGGTCTCGAACCGGCGGCCATGGGCGACTGGTTCCTCTCGAACACCTACGCCGATCCTGCCCGCTGGCCCTTCCCCAACAACGCCAGCATCGCCGCCGGCCAATTCAAGTTGGTCTGGGCTGACGCCGAGCCCGCCGAGACCACCGCTGTCGATTGGCACGCCAACTTCCGCCTCGTCGCCCCTTCAGGCGTCGTCGTCCTGTCGCGCCTCCAGCAGGGCCAGCCCGCCGTCGTCGATTTCCTCGAATACACAGGACTCGCCGCCGACCAGTCCTTTGGCTATCCCGCACCCCGTCTCGAGGATACAGCCGCTGTCGTGCTGCCCGAGCCAACGCCCGGCGTCTCCAACCTGCTCGAACCGCCCGCGCCGCCCGAACTCCTCGCACTCGAGGTCGACATCGCCGGCGCCGTCACGCTCCGCTGGACCACTGTCCCGGGGTGGACCTACCGCGTCGAAGCCTCGCGCGACGCCGGCATCGGCGCGTGGAATGTCCTGGGTGCAATCGCCGCCACCGGCATCGAGGCCAGCTTCACCGACACATCCGCCGCCGAACGGGACACCCGCTTCTACCGCGTCGCCCTGGTCTGGTAAGGGTCTGTGCAAAAATTAATTCCGATTTTGCTGGAGGGGATTTGGCTCGCTGGCGAGGCGCGACGAAGGATCATAGCCTTGACCTCTGTGACTGAGGAGCAATCCCGCGGCCGCGATCCGAACAACCTGATCTACGGCATGGCCACCGACCCAAAGTCGCAGTGGCTCTACGGCGTCGAAATCGCGTGGCCCTCCGTAGCTCTGCGGTTCAATCGATTTGGTGGACTGTGTTCGCAGGGGATCAACCAGAGACTGCGAAGACGCCGGGTGAATCCAGGTCACTCCGCCGGGGCTGCTGGAGCGAACTCAAAGGCTCGGCACGCCTCCCCACTGTCGGATGCGCGATCGTTCGTGATCAGCCGGAGTCCGTGCACCAAGGCCGTCGCGACGATGAGTTGATCGGCCGGGTCTTTGTGAAAGCCATCCGGTTCCAGGGTGGTGACGTGTTCCGCGATCGCTGGCGTCACCGGCAACACCGTCAACTCCGGCGTGACCGCCAGGCGGAAGAACTCGGTCAAAGAAACGGACAACTGCAATCGACCAAGCTCAACCAGCTTCCCAGCCTCCCACAAAGAGATGTCGGCTATGGCGAGCGTCCCGGCATGCCGCCTGAGCGTATGGTCCACCAACGGCGGCAACGGTGCGCCCAGCGCGCGTTGTATCCACGCATGGGTATCGAGCAGATGTGTCACCTCGAAGCCTCCCAGTCCAGGCCGGTGGTGCACAGGTCGCCGACGATCCTCGCTTTGCCTTTGAGTGCGCCTTGCCAGGTCGGCGGTTTCACCACTTGGAACAGAAACTTCTCGCCGGCGGAGACCACATAGACCGTCTCACCGGCGGCGGCCTTCGCCTTCATGCGGGCGAACCCGCGCTGAAAATCCCGTGACGTGACTTGCATGTCCGTCATACTGTCTGACATCGCTTGAATCGTCAAGGAGGCGAACCTGCGCCCTGTGACACAGAGAGATCAGGATGAAACCCTTGCCCGCTTCCCGTTCCCTCCCTCCTTGGCCCTTGCGCCATTGCGCGCGCCTCTGCGTTCCCCACCAACTGACCAAGGAGTGTGCGGTGGCTTGAGTTGCAATGCGGGCGTCGCGTCGGTCCAGGTTTCGCCAGGCCTTTACATTAATTGGGAGCGCACCAGCGCCCGTGACGCACTCTGGGAAGCCCTCCGCCTTGGGGACATTCTGGCTGTGAGGCCCGAGAACAAGGACAACCGCGGCATCGCACGCGACTGCATTCTGGCCCACTATCATCTTTCCGCGCTCGCAACCCAGATCGAGAATCCGAGTGACGCGCACGAGCACTTGAAGGCAGCGCGCGCGTTGCTCGACGGAATGGCGCAGGATGGCCCGTTCTCGCGCTGATTCTCTTTATTGTGTCGTTGGCACAAGGGGCGGACGCGCCCAGATCCTACGATCCTGGAGCGGCGCTTACGAACGGGCTGGGGATGCGTTTTGTGGCGGTGCCGGGGACGGGGGTCCAGTTCTCGGTGTACGAGACACGGGTCAAGGATTTTCGGGTGTTCGTACGGGAGAGCGGGTACCTCCACATGCGGGAAACGGCGGACCCGAACTCGCGCATGTGGTCGCTGGATCGGGATGGCAATAGGCAGCGGGGTCACTCCTGGGAGAATCCCGGCTTTGCCCAGACGGACGAGCATCCGGTGGTCGGGGTGAACTGGTATGATGCGAAGGCCTTTTGCGAATGGCTGACGCCGCGGGAGCGCGACGCGGGCCGGCTGCCCGCCAACCGCGAGTACCGTCTGCCGCGGGACCACGAATGGAGCATGGCGGTCGGCTTGGTCGAGGAAGACCCGGCCAAGACGCCCGAGCAGAAGGATGAGGAAATCCAGGACCGATATCCCTGGGGCGAGTGGCCGCAAGGGCAGCCGCCGCCGGTGGGAGCGGGGAACTACGCGGGAGCGGAGGCAGACGACGGGCACTGGCCGGACAACTACACGACGCTCGAGGGTTACCGTGACGGGTATGCACGGACGGCGCCGGTGGGATCGTTCAAGCCCAACGAGCTCGGAATACACGATCTCGGTGGTAACGTCTGGGAGTGGTGCGAGGACGAATATCGGCCCGGGGCCGGTTTCCGCGTGGTGCGCGGGGGGGCGTGGAACCTCGACTTTCGCGACGACCTGCTCTCCTCGTTCCGCGGCAGCGCTCACCCGTTGGGTCGTAACGTCAACCTCGGGTTTCGTTGTGTGGTGGGGGCTGCGTCTCCCTAGCGCTGATGCATATGGTTATCCGTTGTGTGTAGTCACGACTCGAAGCTGCGACAAGGGTTGTCTGGGAGCCCCCTGTCCCCCACCACGACCTTCATGGAGGTGCAGGGAGAAGCCATCTTGCGTGAATCCTCCTACGACTCGTCGCCGGAGGACGATCGGTCGAGGAACAGGCCTTGTTCCATCAAACGGCCTCGCACTTCGATGGCGATGGTCGAAGCCCGGTACTCCAACAGGGTGTCCGCGAGCGGTCGGCAAGCGTCTCCCAGCGCCTGCTGGAACCGCAAAGCCGTCTCCCGGTCCGGGCAGTCGATCAGGAACGACCGGCGAACAGGCACATGCCGGCACGCGCCGAACCAGGAGCGCACTTCCGCCGCGACATTGCCGGGGGCGGGCTTCTTGGCGTGTTTCTCCAGCGTCTCCAGCACCCGCGCCGCCGTCCAGCCCTGGGCCGCCGCTTGCATCGCGGCCGCGCGGGTCAGCCGGAACAACGTGCCCGTGCCCTTCCCGCAGCGCTCGGTGAACGGTCCCAATTCGATCTCCGCCGGCAGGTTGGGATAAAGGAAGACCACCTCGAAATTGGGCTGTACGACAATCGCGTTCTCGCCTTCTGGTTGCGTGTACTCGAAACTCGGGGCCAACCCCAGCAGACAGCGGCCCACGCCATTCAGCCGGAAACACAAATCCCCCGCGGCGGCGGTGCCCGTGTCCACTCCCCCGAGCGGAACCAGGCGCTCCCAGAAAAAGGTTTCGAGGGTCTCGCGCCACGGTTGCTCCACGTTCTCCTCGGTGGCTTCCTCGACGGAATACCCAACCAGCATGTGCTTCGCCCGGCTCGAAGCGGGTGCCGTCAGCGGATGGCTAACGCGGCTCTGGTAGTCCAGAAACTCCGCCAGGGGCACCGGGTTTGTGGGTTGGCCGAAGGCTTGGGCCAGCAGCGGGCGCAGGTCCACGGGGTCTTCCTTGCGCGTTAGGAACGGCGTCCTGCCCGGAACCAGCTTGCACACCGCGTCCGCGTCCTCGCCGAACTCGCTGGTGGCCGGCTTGAGGAATTCCCGGATCAGGTCATGCAGGCGCTGACCCGGCGGTGCGCATAGCCATTGGGTCCCCCGGTCCGTCGGGACGAGCGCCAACCCGCCTTTGGGGACCGCTCGCGCCGCGCCGAGTTTGAGAGCGCGCAGCAACTGGTTGGCTTGCCGGAGGCGACCCGCGACGGGAAACCGCGCCGCCAGGCATTTCGGGAGGGGCATGGCCGCGGCTTCAAGCTGCTGCTGGCTCTTTTGGAAGAACTCCCAGCCGTAACTGCCTTGCTTGAGCCGGCAGCCGCCAAAGGAAGCCTCCGTCAGCACCAAGACCATGTCCTCCATCCAGAACGCCGGGCCGCACAGGTTCGAGCACTCGACGGCCGCGGGTGCTCGAGGAGCCGGACGATGCAGGCGCCAGCCAATCGCAGGGTGCACCCAATACACCGGCTCGAGCGTTTGCGGGCGCAACGCGGCGTACAGGAGGTGATAGCGCAGACAGGCCTTGAACGCCGCCGGCACGTGCGGCCGCAGCGGTTCGGGCACCGCCTCCCCCAGCGCCCGCAGCGGGAGCGGCTGTGGTGACGCGAGCGCGTGCCGCACGAGGTGTCTCGCGGTTTCGCCCACCTCGGCCGACTCCAGGTAAACGGTCGTTTCCGGCTTCGTGGTGGGCTCTCCCCAAGAGTGCCAGGAGTAGCTGGCGCGCGGATAGCGCACGGTCTTCAGCGGCGCTTCCCACTTGGCCACGTTCGGGGCGTTCAAGAACTCCTCAATCCACCGTCGGATGTGCCAGGACTCATAGCGGCCCTGCACGCAGGGCACCAGCAGCTCTTCCTGCAGGAAGTGCTTCCGCTCGTAATCCCGCCACATCGCGTCCAGATTGTCGGTGTCGAAAATCGGGAACTTCTCCCATTGCGCCATGATCCGGCGGAAATTGATGCGCGCCGGGTTCGGCTTGATTCGTCCAGGCGCCCCGGTCACGACCAGCCCAGACGCCAGCAGCAATTCCAGGTCCGCGCCGTAGCCCCCGGCGGCCACGGATTGCGCGTGCGAAGGTGCTTTCAGGAGGTAATGGCGGCGAGCGGCGACCGAGAGTTTCTCCCACAGCGGCAGCACGTCGAGGACCTCTGTCCAATCGAGATCGAAGAACTTCATCTTACACCTGCCGCAGTTTTACAGTTCGCTCGCGTTTCTTCCTCTTCCCCATGGCGACGATCAATTCAGCGCGCCGGCGGGGGCGCCTTTTCCTCGGGCAACAGCTCTTCGGGCCGGTCGAGCGTCCAGATGCGATACTCGTATCCTTGCTCGCACAGGAACAACTGCCGGTTCAAGGCGTAGTCCTGTTCGACCGTGTCGCGTGAGACGATCGAGTAGAAATGGGCCTGGTTCTCACCGGCCTTGGGCCGCAAGATGCGGCCGAGGCGCTGGGCCTCCTCCTGCCGCGACCCGAACATGCCGGAGACCTGGATTGCCACCGCGGCTTCCGGCAAGTCAACCGAGAAATTCGCGATCTTGGACACAACCATGGCCTTGAGTTCGTTGCGGCGGAAGCGCGCATAGACCTCATCCCGCTGGCGCTGGCTGGTCGATCCCATCAGCAGGGGCAGGCCCAACTCGCGCGCGAACCCCTCGATCTGCTCCACGTACATGCCGATGATCAGAACCGGATCGGACGCATGCCAGAGCAGCAATTGCCGCACGAGCCGGAGCTTGGCCGGGTTCTCGGAGGCGATCCGGAACTTGTGGCGCGGCTCCGCCACGGCGTAGGCCATGCGACGCGCTTCGGACATGGGCAGGCGGATTTCCGTGCAGACGGCCTGGGCGATCCAGCCCTGCTTCTCCATCTCCTTCCAGGGCACGTCGTATTTCTTGGGGCCGATGAGCGCGAAGACTTCGTCCTCCAATCCGTCCTCGCGCACCAGGGTCGCCGTCAGTCCGAGCCGGCGCCGCGCCTGAAGCGACGCGGTCACCTGGAATACGGGCGCCGGGAGCAAGTGAACCTCGTCGTAAATGATGAGCCCCCAGTTCCGCTGATCGAACAAGGCGAAGTGCGTGAAGTCGCTGCTCTTGTTCTTGCGGTGGGTGAGAATCTGGTAGGTGGAGATCGTGACCGGCCGTACTTCCTTGCTGTCGCCACTGTATTCGCCGATCAGATCCTCACTTAAGTTGGTCTTGTCCAGCAGCTCGGCCTTCCACTGCCGAGCGGCCGTGATGCCCGTGGTGAGGATCAGGGTCGAAGACCGCAGGAGCGCCATGCAGACCGTGCCCACAATGGTCTTGCCGGCGCCGCATGGCAACACCACCACGCCGGACCCGCCCCGCTCGGCGCCGCCCGCATGGAACAGGTCGGCCGCCTCGCGCTGGTAATCGCGCGGCGCGAACGTCCGGCCTGTCGACGTCACGGAACGTAACGCCAAGTCGAGCGACTCGCCCGGCTGGTATCCCGCCAAGTCTTCGGTCGGGAAACCGAGTTTGATCAGCGCCTGCTTCAGCCGGCCGCGATCGGGGGGCGCGACCACGAACTCGATGGGCGCGCGCCGTTCACGCAGCAGGGACGTGAGCGTCGGCTGATGGGCGAGTTCCTCGGCCAGGGGCAGGTCCCGCGCGCGCAGCACCAGTTGAGGTGCCTCGCGACGCAACTGGAGGGCGCCATACCGCCCCGCAAAGTCCCGGACACTGGCCCTGACGTGGCTGGGCACTGTGTACTTCGACAGCCCGCACAACGCGGCGACGATGCTCTCCGCATTCTCGCCCACGGCGCACGCGTTCCAGATCGACAGCGGCGTGAGCCGGTAGGTGTGCACGTGCTCCGGCGACTTCACCAGCTCGGCAAACCGCCCCAAGGCATCCCGCGCCTCCGCATAGCGCGGGTTGTCCACCTCGACCAGCACCGTGTGGTCGCCCTGAACGATCAGCGGGTTTTGCGGCTGGAAGGCGTGGCCGTTCGTCATGGCCCCGGACCTTACGCGCCGGTTCGCCGCGGGCCAAGCCAAGCTTGCGAGACCAGCGCCCCGGCTTCGCCGTTCCCGACCCCGTTCGACCCACCTCCGCCCTTGCCAGGGGGCGCCGAACCTGTCTGCATCCGAGGCATGGAAAGCTTGAACGCCGCGTTGCAGGAATTGAACGGAGATATCTTGCGCAAGCTCCTCCGCACGCTGGAGCTGCCCGCGTCCGGTCTGACACGCAAGGAGCAGCTCGTGCAGGCCCTCGAGCGCCACGCCGTGGCGCACCTGCCCGAGATCGTGGCCAGGCTCTCGCCGACGGAGCGGCTGTACCTGGCGGAGGCGGTTCATCAGGGACGGCTGCTGGGCAGCGTCGAATTCGCGGCCAAGCACAACCTGGCCGCTCCTTCCTGGAACCGTTACTCCGGCTACCGGGAAGAGACCGCCTCGTTGCTTCTTTTGTTCCTGTATGCTCCGTCTCGAGGGTCGTTCCAGGAACCCGGCGTCATTGGCTGTTGGCGCGATCCATTGCGCAAGTTGCTGGCGGAACCCCCCCTGGCTCGCCCCTGCCCAACGGCCGCGCTGCCGTCTACGTACCGGTTCAAGCACCGCTACGGCGACAAGGAAGAAGAGCGGCCGCTTCGCGTTTACGAGAGCGAACGCGTCGCGCCACTGGAATTGCCGCGCGTGCTCCGGCTGATCCGGAGCGCCAAGGCCAAGGTCACGGGAAGCGGCAAGCGCCCTACCGATGCCGCGGCTCGTCTCCTCGGCGCGTCCCTGCTCGCGCCGGACCTTGACCTCGAGCTGCCGGAGTCCCGCCGCACGGACAGGACCGAGGCCGCGGGTGCCGTCCGGGCCCACGCGTGGGGCGTGCTCGTTCAACAATGCGGCTGGGCCAAACCTCGAGGCGATGCCCTCGTGCTCACCGCGGCGGGTCAAACCCTGGCGCAGCGCTTCGAGCCGGTGGTTTTTCGGGAAGGCGTGCAGCGGTTCATCTTGAACGAAGACTTCGGACGGACACGTACGAAGCCGAGATCGCCCCCCGGCCAAAGCTCTTCCAGGTCCTGCCCAATCTCGAAATCGTCCTCGCCGCGCCCCTGGCCGATCCCGCCGACGGCTTGCTGCTGGAGGCGCTGGCCGCTCCGCAAAGCGACCTGGTCTGGCGCCTGGACGCGGAACGGATGCTCACGCATGTCGAGAGCGGTGGGAACCTCGAGGAGCTGAAGCGGTTTCTCCTGGACCACCACGCGACCGGGCAGTTGCCCGAAACGGCCACGGTGTTCCTCGCCGACCTGGAACAGAAACTCGGCGCCTGCCGTGCCGCGCGACCGGCGGTCCTCCTGGAGTGGGCGGACCCCGCGCTGAGCCATCTGCTGGCGACCAGCCCGGGCACCAACAAACTGTGCCATCACGCGGGCGAGAACCGCCTGGTCGTGGCGAAGGACGACCTGGCGGCTTTCCGGCGCGCAGCCAAGAAGCTCGGCTACGTGGTGCCCGCCCCACCGAGCTCGCCACCAGATTCAGGCCCATCGCGGCGGCCAACTTCTTCTGGCGCCCGTCGGTAGTGATGAAGTCGCTTGCCGTCAACACCTTTGCCGCCGCACAGTGCAAGATGTCGAGAGACCGGCAGCCCAGTCTGTCCGTGTGTTGTTCGGCCAGCCTCACCGCCTCCCGCAGAATGTTTTTCCACTCTCCGCCCGCAGCGACCAGCACTCCCGACTTCAAATCCGCTTCGACCAAAGCCCGCGCCGCCGCCACTTGGGCGGCTGTCGCACTCGTCATGAACACCTTCAGTTGCAGCGCGTTCACGAACTCCAGTTCGTGCAGCGGTGAGTACCAGACCGGCTTGCCGTGAATCGCCCCGATCACTTTGGGGCTATCCCCCTCGGGGTAGTAGAGTTTGACGAAGCACCCCCGTATCGAGGTAGATCACGGCTCGCCTCCCCGGGCTTCCGACACGACGGCGCTGAGAGCTTTTCCCTGCGGTGGGTCGCCCCAAATGGCCTTCCCGCGCGCCAGGAAATCCGGTTGCGCGACAAGCTGCGGGGCGGCTGGCACCACTTTGGCGACCACTTTCTCCTGCTGCGTCACCTCGACTTCCTCGCCTGCCGCGATCCAACCGAGAATCTCGGTCCACCGCTGCGGCACCTGCTGAACCGTCGCCGTTTTCATCCTGAAATGATGACGCACTCAGAGTTGTCTCGCAAGCCACCATCGCGTCCTGGCACCCGCGGTCTGCCGAGTATCGAGGGAGGAGCCTCCTGGCTCCATTTCGACCCGGCCCAGCACCCCCGCGGCGTCGTGCCGAAATTCCAGCATGGTCACGATCTTCACGGCGCGATGGTCAACTTCAAGTCGATCCGGCGGCAATGACCGCATTCGCGGCAATTGCCCTGCGCGTCCCAGGCTCGGCTGCCACAATCATGATCCCTGCTCCGGCACCTTCCCCGATATTGCCGGTCGGCATCGGCGAGAATCTGTTCACGCACGGTCTCGAAGAACCGGATGAGGAATCCGCCGGAGCCGCTGGCGGGGTCGCAGATGACATCCGTTATGTTTGCACATTCACACGTGGATCGCCGTCCCGGAGGCGGAGTTGGCTCGGACGGCCTTCTTCTTCATGGACGATATTTCACTCCAGGCGATCGAAGAGCCGCCGCTGTCGCTGAACACCCCTCTCGATGAATACTGCGTGGGGGAGCCCATTCCGTGGAGCATCCAGGCGGGCACAGCCGGAGGCCAGGTCCAGGTCGAACTGAAACGGAACTGAGCAGGTTGTGCCACTCGATCCACGGGCACATCACTCCACGACCGCACGGCTGCGGCCGTGGTTTTTGCTTGTGCGACGAGGGAGGCCGCAGTCCATGATCCGATCATGAGCACGATTTGGCAGCGGTTGGTCACGGCGTCTGCGATGGCCCCGTGGTGGTAAGCACCGCGGCCGCGCAGGACTACGGCAAAGTGGAGCTGCTGCGTGACCAGTGGGGCATCCCGCACGTGTTCTCCGATACCGATGAGGGGGCGATGTATGGCCTTGGCTTTGCGACGGCTCAAGAGCGCGGGTTACAGATGACTTACGGCCTACGCGTCATGCAGGGGCGGTTGGCGGAAATCCTGGGAGACCGACCACGAGGCGGCAGGAAAGAAACCGCCTTGGACAATGATCGACGGATGCGGACGTTTGGCTGGACGCGTGCCGCCTCGAGAATCGCCGCGAAACTGGACCCAGGCACGCGGGGCTTGCTGGAGGCGTACTGCGAGGGCGTGAACGCCAGTTTCGCGGCCCAACAGACGACGGACACGCTCCATCCCTTGTTCCAGCAGTTTGATGTGGCCCCGGAAAAGTGGACGCCGGCCGATTGCCTGCTGAGTTGGTGGCACGTGGCCCAGTACTTCGCTGGTGACGGCACCCGCGATCTGATGGTGTGGCGCAACCGCACTCAACCGCCTCCCAGCGCCCCCGCGATGCCGATGCCCAGCGCCTCCTGGGTGGATGACGCCGCCGCCGTAGTGCAACGAGAAGATGTAAGCCAGGAATGGCTTCGCGAGGTGGAGCGGTTCTGCGCCACATCGGGTCTTTCCGGGCACGGTAGCAACGGAGCGCCGAACGACCCACCGAAGTTCAGCCATGCGTGGGTGGTGGGAGGCAAGCGGACGACCACGGGTTCGGCGGTGCTCGTGAGCGATCCGCAGACGCCGGTGCGCAACCCGTCGCTTTGGATGGAGTTTCATGTCAAAGGCAAGACCTTTGGTGCGCGGGGCGTGGGAATGCCCGGGAGCCCAGGTCTGCTGATCGGCTTCAACCGGCGCGTGGCGTGGGGTTTGACCGCGCTCGGCGCCGATCAAGCCGACCTCTTTCGACTGGAAACCTCGGCCGAGCATCCCGACCAGTACCGCTGGAACGGCCAGTGGCGCCCGATGGAGGTGCACACCGAGACGATCCTCGTGAAGGGCGGCGCGCCCACGACCTTGACCATCCGTGACACGCACCTGGGGCCAGTGGTTTCCGAGTTTGCCTTCCGGCAACCGGGGGATCCGGAGGTGGCCCTAAAGCGGGTGCCGGTCTGCGAGACGGACCGCGATACCATCCAAGGCGTCTTCGCCATAATGCGCGCGCTGGACGCGAAGGCCTTTCAGCAGGCCCTGGCCGATTGGCGGTTTCCATCCGCCAACTGCGTCTACGGCGATGCGGTTGGCCACATTGGATATTCGGTCGTGGGCGCGATCCGGGTGGGGCCCCTTCTTCGGCGAAGCCGCGGCGGCGAAGGCCTGCCGGGAACGGGCGATGGCGATGATTGGCGCGGCTTTGTTCCGGCCGCCCTGGTGCCGCAGGTGCAGGACCCACGCTTGGGTTTCCTGCTCAGTGCCAACCACCGGCCGATCGCTTCGTTCTACCCGGTTGGTTTGGGAACGAGTACTGGTTCGATGGGGGACACGATCCGCTCCTGGCGCTTGCGCGAGCGGTTGTCGGGACGGGAACGGTTCAGCCCGGCCGACGTCCGCGAAGTCCACTACGATACGGTCAACCCGGCCCGACGGGAGATTGTCCGGTTGGGATTGCACCTGCGCGCGACGCAGCCCGAGGTGTTGTCGGAGGCATCCCTGAAGGCCTTGGCCGCCCTCGAGGAATGGCTGGCGGCGGGCGCCAGCAGTGATCTCCGGTCGGAGCATGCCGACCTGGCCACGCGGCTCAGCACCTTCTTCCGGTTTGTGGTAACTCCGTTGGCTCGGAGGTGGGCGGGGCGAGTCAGGGCTGGCGCGGTCCTCGGGCCCTCGCGCATCCACGGATCAGGCAGTTCGATGCGGACGAATGCCGATTCATCGACCGGGTGCTTTCCGAAGCCTGGAGCGCGGAGGGCGCTGCGGAAGGAACGGAGCGCGTGCCCAAGCAACCCGGAGTCGGCGCACCGAAACCCCGTTGGGGTGGTTCGACAGTCTCGACGGTTCGTCGCTCGATCCCGCCCAGGATGTTGCGCTCCCCGGCATCACGTGTCTGGACGGGCAGACGATCCACTGCCAATCAGCCCAGTCTTACACGCAATGGGTTCCGCTGCACGACGTGGACTTGGCAGAAACGGTGTGCCCGATTGGGCACAGCGACCGGCCGACAGTCGCCATCGCAGGAGCACGATGGAACCTGGGCCACGGCGAAATTGCACCCAGCGCCGCTCAGCCGCCAGGCCGTGGAACGGATTACCGTCGAGAGCGCGCAACGCTTTGGCCAGGATCGGCGCCATCTTCCGCATCCGCCCAAACCGCAGGGCGTGTCAGGCAAGATAACGACCTTCCAGCCTCCATGAGTGCTCCTTGGACCTCCCTCGTGTGTGGGAGAAGCACAAGTCGGGCAAGGAATACGGCCAGTTTCAGTGGCGGATCGGCGGGCTGATCGAGAGTCGTCAAATGCCGCACTGACAGCCGACGGGCTTCCCTGGTAGCGTCGTTGGATGCAACGGCATCGCAGAGCAGCAGGATCCATTATGAACACCCGCGTCCTTCGAGTTGCCCTCACCGCACTGGCGCTTGTCACCGTGACCGCACGTGCGACTGAGTTCCACATCTCACCCAGCGGCCACGACGCCAACCCCGGCACGAAGGACAAACCGTTCGCAGCGCCAGCCCGAGCCGTGGCGGCGGTTCGGACACTCGTGGCGGGCGGATTGAACAGGGACGTGCGGGTCGTGCTGCACGGCGGCACCTACATGTTGGAGGCGCCGCTGGTCTTCACCTCTGCCGACTCGGGTTCCGCCGACCATGCCATCACGTACGCCGCAGCACCGGGAGAGACCGTGGTGATCAGCGGCGGTCGTCCGGTCACGGGCTGGAAGGCCGCCGGCGGCTCGAAGTGGACGGCGGACTTGGCGGAGGTGAAGGCGGGCGAGTGGTTCTTCCGGCAACTGGTCGTCAATGGCCAGCGAGCCGTCCGTGCCCGCTGGCCGGATGAGGACGGTGTGCTCCACATCGCCACCGTCGGCAACGAGGTCAGAGCGTTCACGTTTGACCGGACGCTGCCGCCGGAGAACCTGGGCAGCCAGGACGCTGAGTTGGTGGTCTATGAGAACTGGTCGGTCTCGCGCGCTCTGGTCGCTACCTCAGATGAACGTCAACTGGCGACCGCCACGGCCGTGGGTTGGATTGGACATGGCGACATGACCACAGCCAGCCCCGGCAAACCGGCGTTCATCGAGCATGCCCGTGCGGCACTGGATCAACCGGGGGAGTGGTTTCTCGACCGCCGGACCGGCACCCTGAACTACCTCGCCCGCCCGGGCGAGACTCCCACCCAGACCGTCGCCGTCGCCCCCGTCCTGACGCAGTTGGTGAAGATCGCCGGCACGAAGGAGAAGCCCGTCCGCAACCTGCGGTTCGAGGGATTGCGTTTTGAGCACACGGACTTCGCGCTGCCGGCGATTGGCTACTCGGAGATTCAGGCCGCGCACTTTGGCCCCAGCACCAAACTCCCAACCCAGGTCCAGCCGGTGGCGGTCGAGTGTGCCTATGCCGAGGACGTCCAGTTTGCACGTTGCCGCTTTGCGCACCTGAATAACTCGGGCATTGGATTCGGCCCCGGCTGTCGCCGCAACACCGTCAGCGGTTGCGTGATCGAGGACATCGGCGGCAACGGCGTGATGGTCGGCTGGCGGGGTACGGGCCGATTGCAGGGCGGAGCCGAAGGCACGCTCGACGCGGATTGGGCGGACCCGGCGGATGCCCCGGCGGGCAACACGATCGCCAACTGCGTGATCCGGCGTTGCGGCGCGGACAGTCGCGGCGCCGTGGGCGTCTTCGTCGCCTTTTCCGCCGACACGCGCGTGGCCCACAACGTCATCCACGACCTCCCGTACACGGGCGTGTCTGTTGGCTACCGCTGGGACACGACCCCCACCTCGCAGACCCGCTGCGTCATCGAGTACAACCACATCTACGACGCCATGAAGAAACTCGCAGACGGTGGAGGCGTTTACACGCTGGGATTCCAGCCGGGAACCGTCCTGCGCGGGAACCTGATCCACGACGTCCACCGCAGCGCTTACGCTCACGGCGGCGCGCCCAACAACGGCTTCTTCGTCGATCAGGGGAGCAAGGGGTTCCTGTTCGAGTCCAACGTGGTCCACAAGACCTCGGGCGAATCGGTGCGCTTCAACCAATGCCAGCGCGACTGGCACACGTGGATGGGAAACGCCTTCGATGGCGACACCACCGCCGCCCGCATCACCGAGGCCACCGCCCGCGCCGGCTTGGGGCCGGCGCTCCGAGCCTTGGCACCTCACCTGCAATAGGACCACGTTGGACCTGATGTTCCCCGGCGGCGTTCGGTGTTAAGTGCTCGGTCCGGACTTCGAGCGGGCACACCAGACAGAACCTCGATGCCTGTCCTCCGGGTCCCATTCGAGGCCGTACACATGGAATTCCCGGGCCAGGTTGTAGGGCGCCTTCCAGATTCGGCTCTTGTGCCAGTGCACCGTCTCGACCAGCGTGTGGTGGTTCGGAGCGACCGACGAAACTGCTTGTCACCCTTCTTGACCGGGGCATAATACGCGCCTGATGGTTCGTAACGGTACAGGTTCTCACCGGCACGATGGAAAGGCGATGCGGTTGCTTTTCCCGGCGGCTGTGGCGGATTGGTCTGCATGCGCGGACATCTCTGTGACAAAACACGGTGACAAGCCTGAACTTGTGAGCCCAGGCAACATCGCGCAAAGCGTTGTATTGCAAGTTATCGTGCCAGAGTAGCTCAGCGGTAGAGCAGGGGACTCATAAGCCCTTGGTCGGGGGTTCAATTCCCTCCTCTGGCACCAGTCTCGTCGTGGCCTCATTCATTCATGGATAGTCAAGCCATCCACCGCCCGCGAAATCTCGATTGGAAGCGCGCGGCGGCCCTGCTTTACGGGGACTGGGGCACGAGCAAGGCCTACGTCATCGGCCTGGCCTTCGCTGCCGCCGGCCATGCCTCGCTGCCCATCATCGGCGCGGTGTGCGTGTTGACTGCGCTGGTGGGATACAACTACATCCTTGTCTGCCGGCATTTCCCGGACGGGGGCGGCGTGTATTCAGCCGCGCGGGATCAGAGCCGACTGCTGGCGGTGATTGGCGCCCTGCTGCTGGTCGCCAATTTTCTGGTCACCGCCGCGTTGAGTTGCAACTCGGCGATGCACTATTTCGGGGTCTCGGAGGGGCAGGTCGCGGCGGCGACGGTCCTGGTCATCCTGATTGTCGGCGGGATCAACTTCTTCGGCCCGAAACATACCGGCAGCCTCGCGGTGGGGCTGATGGTTCCGATGGTTGTGGTGGTGGTCGCGCTGATTCTGCTGAGCCTGCCCCGGCTCAGCACTGCGCACCTCGAACCGCCCAGCGGGGGGATCGCCCGCAACTGGCAGTTCTTTGTGGCGACAATTCTGGCGCTGAGCGGCGTCGAGGCGATCGCCAACCTGACGGGGGTGATGAAGCTCGATCCGGGCGCCACGATGGACAAGCCGTGCGTGTCCAAGACGGCCCGCAAAGCCATCCTGCCCGTCGCGGCCGAGGTTGTGCTGGGGACGGCCCTGCTGGGCTGGGCAATGCTCTCGTTGTCCGGCGCGCACGCGCCCGACCCCGTTGCACATCGCGACTACATGATGCGGTTTCTCGGGCAGGAGTACGGGACGCTGATGTTCAACGCGGCGGTCGGGAAGGCGATTGGCGCGGTTGTCGGTCTTGTGGTGGGCCTGCTGCTGTTGAGCGCCGTGAACACGGCGATCGCAGCCCAGATTGGCCTCATCTACATGCTGGCACGCGACGGCGAGATGCCGCGTTTCTTTACCCGGTTGAACGCTTACGGCGTGCCGTGGTGGCCGTGGACGATGGCGACATTGCTGCCGATCCTGATCGTTCTGGTCACCGGGGCCGACATTGAATCGCTTGCCAATCTCTATGCCATCGGCGTGGTGGGGGCGATCACGGTGAATCTGGGCTCGTGCACATTCAATCGCGCGCTGCGCCTGGCTTGGTATGAACGCGGGATCATGGGCGCGACCTTCGCCGTTCTGTTTGCCGTCGAAATCACGATCGCGAAGGTGAATCACGGCGCTCTCTTCTTCGCCATCTGCCTGTTGGGCGTGGGCCTGAGCCTTCGGACCATCACGCAGCGGCGGGCCGGGCTGCGCACGGTGACGTTGCGCCGGGAGATCGCCGCCCGAGTCGCACCCGAGACCGCGCCTGAGTTCGAGCTTCAGCTTGAGACGGGACAGACCATCCTGGTTGCCGCGCGCGGGCTCACCCCGGTGCTTCGGTTCGCCCTCGAGGAGGCGCGGTTGCGTCAAGGGGCGCTCTATGTGCTTTACGTCAAGGAGCTGGCCGTGGCGATGCCCGGCCTGCTCCAGACCACCGAGCGGCCCCGCTGGCAGGACGATCCGGCGGCCGCGGCGATCATGAGTTCGATGCTGCACCTCGGGGCTCGCCACAACGTTCAGGTGGTTCCGCTCTACGCGGTCAGCGACGATCCGGCCAATTCCATTCTGGATCTGGCGGCCACCCTGGGCGTGGACATTCTGATGCTCGGTTCGCCCCAAAGGCGCCGGCTGGTCCAGTTGCTCAAGGGGAATGTGGTGACTGAGGTTGCGCGGAACCTGCCCGAGAACATTCAGTTGGTCATCCACGGCTGACCCGCATGTTCCGCCCCGTCGGCGCACACGCCGGCCCGACTTCCCAAGAGAACGGCTCCGCGGGGCAGGAGGGTGGAACGGGTGACGCGGATCGCGCGGGAAAATCGAATGGGGCGCCTTACTCCGTCGTGCTGGGATAGGACCCGGCGATATAATTCTCGAGTTGATCGATCTTGGCCTGCTGGGCCGTGATGATCCAGTTGACCAGGTCGCCGATCGAGAGAACACCCAGCACCTGGTTCTGCTCGACAACCGGCAGATGCCGAATGCGGTGCTCGGTCATCAAGCGCATGCAGTCCTCGACTGTGGCCTGGAGCGAGACGGGCACGATCTCACTCGAGAGAACCTCCCGCACCCGGGTCGTCCTCGAGTTCTTGCCCAGCAGCGCCACCTTGCGCGTGTAGTCGCGCTCGGAAAGGATCCCGACCAATGTCTCATCCTCCATGACCATCAGAGCCCCGACGTTTTTCTCAGCCAGCATGCTGATGGCATCGTAGACCATCGCATCGGGCGAGATCGACCACACGACGTGGCCCTTTGCCTTGAGAAGCGCGTCGACTGTGCCTGTCATTCCCATGGTGTTCGAGCGCGAGGATTGATCCGCTGGTCGGAGAAGTCAAGCCCCTCCCCGACAGCGCCACAGAGGAGGCGGCGAGGTCGTGCATCTGGAGGTTGTGGGTAGGAATCGAGGGCTCTCTTCGCGCACACGAAGGCGTTGGAGTGGGGACGTCCTCGTCCCCGGCGATGGGAGTTGCAGACCCTGTTTGGCGGGCGACGAGGAATGAATCGGGTGGACGCGGAGCGGGGACGCGGGGTAAGCTGCGCGCGAAAAGTTCATACACCCCAACCGCGCATCGTTTATGAGCAGCAATGTCACTCTGCTGGCGATCTTTGCCGAGAATCGGACGGGCCAACTGGCGCACGTGACCCGCATACTCGCCGATGCTGGGATCAACATACGGTGGGTCATCATTGCGAGCAGCGACGCCTTTGGGGTCGTGAAGCTGCTGGTGGACAACACGGACCTTGCCTATCGCAAGCTCAAGGAGGATGGCCTTCCCGTCTCGCGCGTCGAGGTGCTTGCGATCGAAGTCGACGACAAGCCAGGCGGGCTGCTCGAGGTCGCCGACGCCCTCTCGCGAAGCCGGATCAATATCGAGAATGCGTCCGGCTTTGTCGCGAACGGCCGCGCCGTGCTTCTGATCGAAGTCAAGGAACTCGAGCGGGCGCGTCAGGCGCTCGAGTCTGTTCCGTTGCGCCTGCTGAGCCAGGCGGAAACGCTGCGGTTCTAGCCCGCATATTTCACACCCCGATGGTGCACAGGGCACTCAGACTTCGCAAGAGGACTGCTATGCGGGCTAGGCCCCGGCGAGAACCGGCTGAAGCCGGGACACCCAACCGCGTCTGGGGCTTCGGCGCGGTGTTCGGTGTGCCGCCTTCAGGCGGCTCGTCGCCAACATGAGATTCCCGGGCCGGAGTTGCTCCCCAGAGGAAATCTGTGGCAAATGAGTCAGGTTCTGGCGCCGCCCCGCGGCGCTGGCGCGTGCCGCATCGCCGCTTCGCGCATCTTCCGAATCGCCGCTTTGAGGTTCCTCTGTCCGAAAAGCGCCGTCCCGCTCACAAACGTGTCCGCTCCAGCCCGCGCGCATTCCGCCGCGGTCGACAGGTTGATCCCGCCGTCGACCTCGATGCGGAAGGGCAGACCCCGCTCGCGGCGCCATGCGTCCGCCTGTTGGATCTTCGGGATCGTCTCCTCGATGAACGACTGCCCGCCGAAGCCCGGATTCACCGTCATGATGAGGAGCAGATCAATTTGCTTGAGCAGCGGCAGGGCATTGGCGATGGGCGTGGGCGGGTTGACGGCCAGGCCGACCTTTCGTCCGAGGGCCCGGATCTTCCACAGCAGATCGCCGACCCCGTTCCCCAACTCGACGTGCACGGTGATCAGCGACGCGCCCGCCCGGGCGAACGGTTCGAGCAGAGTGGCCGGACGCGAACACATCAGGTGCACGTCCAACGGCAGCCGCGTGAAACGACGCGCCGTTTCCACCACGCCGGGCCCGAATGAAATGTTCGGCACGAAATGCCCGTCCATGATGTCCACATGGATCCAATCCGCCCCGGCCCGGTCGGCGCGTTGAATCTCCGATCCCAGCCGGCC
>JAXGQW010000027.1:0-60440 GCA_040766265.1 Verrucomicrobiota bacterium | reverse complement strand
GTTTGACGCAGCACAGAAACTTGACTTGTCTGCAACAAGTTTCACCGGCCAAGGATTTTAACGGCGTCCGGGAGCCGGCGTTGTCGCGGGCGGTCTCAGAGGGGCGGGGGCCTTCTCCGTCGAGCGTGGGCGAGAGACATCCGGAGCGATCGGGAAATGATTCGTGAGTTGGCTCACGCCGATGCGCAGAGCGAGGCGCCCCAGGGCATAGAACACGTCCTTTTCGGTGTCGAGGTTGGTATAGATTTCATTCTGGACACCGAGATTCATGGTTTGGATTCGGCCCGGGGCCGCCAGGTTGAGGCGATGCAGGCGGCCCAGCGAGAGATTGAGCATGTCCAGACCCCCAAACGTGAAGTCGCTTCGAGGTTCAGATGCTTGTTTGCGGCGAAGTCGCCGGTGAATCGACTCGAGGTTCGTCTGCCCCGCGACATCTTCAACGACGCTGGCTTCCGCGAGATTCAGTCGGAAGAGGCGAAGATGCACCCGGCGCCGCAGCAGCGCCAGCCTGTCATATTCCACGTGACACTCGGCCACGTGCAGGAACACCGAACCGCCGAACTCGGGCGGATTGTAGAGGCGGAGGTTCTCGACAGTGAGCCTCGGTGAGAGAATGCCGACTTCGAGCCGTCCGATCCGCGTCTCGAGACCTGTCTCGCGCTCGATATGGCTGGCAAGCAGTTCCTTCAGCAGCAGGTCCTTCAGCAGCACCACCCCGATCGAGAGGACAAGCCCCACAACCAGCAGTCGGAACAGCCAGCGAAAAACGAATCGCATGCAGTTCTCGTATCACATCATCGCGCGCCCTGGCGATACTTAACAGAGGTCCCCATGCAGCGCGAGCGTGGTTACGTAGCCGCGGACGTGAGTCCGCGCCATCTCGCTCCGTCAAGAGCAAGAATCAGCGCCGACTCACGTCGGCGGCTACAAGTCGGTTCATGGTCCCCTTGCCCATTCAACGGTTGAATGTCAACTCTCCATAATCGGCGACACCGGTCAGACGCAACTAGCCCGGTTACGGTTCCTCACGAAGCGTGTGAAATGGCCCACTGAGCGAGAAGGGTCGAGACTCGACGCGATCGTGCCAAGCCTTGCGATCCCATGCGCACAAGTGTGCCAATTTGGCATTTGCGTCTCTTAAACCCGGGACCCTGCGTCTCGTTCGAATGCATGCAATCAATTGATAATCAAGTGGATAAACTTTTGGATACAAACTCGGCACTGCGGATGCTCATTGGTTTGCGTTGGCGAATCAGGCTATGGCAAAAGTAATTGGCATCGATTTAGGGACCACCAACTCGTGTATGGCGGTCATGGAAGGCGGCGAGCCGCTTGTCATCGAGAATTCTGAAGGCAAGCGGACGACACCGTCGGTGGTTGCATTCACCAAGACCGGCGAACGGCTGGTGGGCGATGCCGCAAAGCGGCAGGCTGTCACCAATCCCCGCAACACCAGTGTACTCGATCAAGCGTTTCATGGGCCGCAAGTTCGAGGAGGTGCAGGAAGAGACCAAGCGGGTGCCATACAAGGTGGTGCGCACTGCCAACGGCGACGTCGCCGTCGAGGTCGATGTGGACGGTGCTCTTGCTTACCCAGCTTCCGCCGGAAATCTCGGCGATGATCATCAGCAAGCTGAAGAGCGACGCCGAGGTGCGTCTGGGCGAGCCGATCACTAAAGCGGTCATCACCGTGCCGGCGTACTTCAACGACCGCAGCGTCAAGCCACCAAGGACGGGGGAGAATTGCTGGCCGGAAGTGCTCCGGATCATCAATGAGCCGTGACAGCCGCATCGCTGGCCTACGGGTTGGACAAGAAGAAAGACGAGAAGATCGCCGTCTACGATCTGGGCGGCGGCACGTTCGACATCTCGGTTCTCGAGATCGGCGACGGCGTGTTCGAGGTCAAGGCCACCAACGGGGACACTCACCTGGGCGGTGACGACTGGGACAACCAGATCATGGATTGGATTCTGGACGAGTTCAAGCGGGAGCATGGGATCGACCTGCGCCGGCAGCCGGACGCCTTGCAGCGGATCAAGGAGGAGTCCGAGAAGGCCAAGATCGCTCTCTCGAGCGCCCAACAATACGAGATCAATCTGCCGTTCATCACGGCTGACGCATCGGGTCCCAAACACATCAGTGTGAAGCTGACCCGCTCGAAGATGGAACAACTGTGCGACAGTCTGTTCGAGCGGACCGTGGGGCCGGTGCGCAATTGCCTGAAGGATGCCGGCGTGGCCACCGAGAAGATTGACGAGTTGGTTCTGGTCGGCGGCATGACGCGCATGCCGCGGGTGGTTCAGACCGCGCACAGCCTGGTGAACAAACCGCCTCACCAGGGGGTGAATCCCGACGAGGTGGTGGCGGTTGGCGCCGGCATTCAGGGCGGCGTGCTGGTCGGCGAGGTCAAGGACGTGCTCTTGCTCGATGTCACCCCGTTGTCTCTGGGCATCGAGACCCTGGGCGGCGTTTTCACGCGTCTCATCGAGCGCAATACGACCATCCCGACCCGCAAATCGGAGATTTTCTCGACGGCTTCGGACAACCAGCCGGGCGTCGAGATCCACGTCCTCCAGGGCGAGCGCCAGTTCGCCCGCGACAACAAGACCATCGGCAAGTTCCATTTGACCGACATCCCGCCGGCTCCGCGCGGTGTGCCGCAGATCGAGGTCACGTTCGACATCGACGCCAACGGCATCCTGCACGTGAGCGCGAAGGATTTGGGCACCGGCAAAGAGCAGAAGATCACCATCACCGCCAGCAGCGGTCTATCCAAGGACGAAGTCGAGCGGCTGCGCAAGGACGCCGAGCTGCACGCCGAGGAAGACCGCAAGCAGCGCGAGGAGGTCGAGCAGCGCAACGAGACCGACAACGCGGTTTATCGCTCCGAGAAGATGCTGCGCGAGAGCGCGGACAAGCTGACGGCCGAGGACAAGGCGAAGCTCGAGGAGGCGATCAAGGCGGCCAAGGACGCGCTCAAGGGCAGCGACAGCGGCGCGGTGCGCGCCGCCAGCGAGAGGCTCAACGAGACGTGGCGGTCGGTGTCCGAGGTGCTCTACAAGGCCGCGGCCGAGAAGGCCAAGGCGGGCCGTTCCCAGGCGCCGGGCGACGAGCGCGGGCCCAGCGAGGACGCCAAAGGCGGCGGCAAAGGCGAAGGGCCGATCATTGACGCCGAGGTGGTGGACGAGAAGAAGAGCTGACGGATTTAACGAGTTTTCCCGCGCACGAATGTGGCGGGATTTGATTCCCAAGATCAAACCGAACAAACCCGAGCATAACTGAATATGGCACTGAACATCAAACCGTTAGGCGACCGTGTCCTGGTGGAGCCGGTTGAAGAGAAGGAAACCAAAAAGGGCGGGATCATCATTCCCGATTCTGCCAAGGAAAAACCGACCGAAGGCGTCGTGCGCGCCCTGGGGACGGGCAAGACCGACGACGAGGGCAAGAAAGTGCCCTTTGAAGTCAAGGTGGGCGACCGCGTTCTGATCAGCAAGTATGGCGGCACCGAAATCAAGCTGGATGACAAGGAGTACAAGCTTCTGAACTCGGACGACATCCTGGCGATCATCAACTGATTCGAGCTCCGCAACGATTTTAACCCCGTATCGAACAACTGAATTATGGCAGCAAAACAACTCATTTTCGACGAGGCCGCCCGTCAAGCGATTTTGAAGGGCGTGTCCAAACTGTCCAAGGCCGTCACCGCCACCCTGGGTCCCAAAGGCCGCAACGTGGTGCTCGACAAGAAATTCGGATCGCCGACCGTGACCAAGGATGGCGTCACTGTCGCGAAGGAGATCGAGCTCGAGGATCCGTTCGAGAACATGGGCGCCCAGATGGTGCGCGAGGTCGCCAGCAAGAGCGCGACGCGGCCGGCGACGGCACGACGACCGCCACGGTGCTTGCGGAAGCGATCTATCGCGAGGGCCTCAAGTACGTGACGTCGGGCGCCAACCCGATCGGCATTCAGCGCGGCATCACTACGCCGCTTTTTTTTTTTTTTTTTTTTTTTTTTTTTTTTTTTTTTTTTTTTTTTTTTTTTTTTTTTTTTTTATGGCCGCGGTGGATCAGCCTCTGCCAAGACTGCCAAGAAGGTCAAGGACAAGGAGGAAATCAAGCAGGTGGCCACCGTCTCGGCCAACTGGGACAACACCATCGGCGAGATCATCGCCGACGCGATGGACAAGGTGGGCAAAGACGGCACCATCACGGTCGAGGAAGCCAAGTCGATCGAGACCACTCTCGAAGTGGTCGAGGGGATGCAGTTCGACAAGGGTTATTTGTCGCCCTACTTCGTCACGAACGCCGAGACGATGGAGTGCAAGCTCGAAGACGCCTACGTCCTGATCTATGAGAAGAAGATCAGCAGCCTGAAGGACATGCTGCCGATCCTCGAGAAGATCGCCAAAGTGGGCAAGCCGCTCCTGATCATCGCCGAGGAAGTCGAAGGGGAAGCGCTCGCGACGCTGGTGGTGAACAAGCTGCGCGGCACGCTCAACGTCTGCGCCGTCAAGGCGCCCGGGTTCGGCGACCGCCGCAAGGCCATGCTCGAAGACATCGCGATCCTGGCCGGCGGGCGATGCATCACCGAGGATCTGGGCATCAAGCTCGAAAACCTCGAGATCAGCGACCTCGGTCGCGCCAAGTCGATTGTTGTCGACAAGGAGAACACCACCATTGTCGAGGGCAACGGCAAGGCTTCCGAGATTCAGGGACGCATCAACCAGATCCGCCGCCAGATCGAGGAGACGACCTCGGACTACGACCGCGAGAAGCTCCAGGAACGCCTGGCCAAGCTCGCCGGCGGCGTCGCGGTCATCAACGTCGGGGCGGCCACCGAGACCGAGATGAAGGAGAAGAAGGCGCGCGTCGAGGACGCTCTGCACGCGACCCGCGCGGCGGTGGAAGAAGGCATCGTGGCCGGCGGCGGCGTGGCTTTGGTCCGCTGCTTCAGCGCGATCGATGCCGTCAAAGGCGGCAATGACGACGAGAAGATCGGCATCGACATCGTCAAACGCGCCATCATGTTCCCCACCTACGCCCTGGCCGACAACGCCGGCGTCGAGGGCTCTGTGGTGGTCGAGGAAGTCAAGCGCCGCAAGGGCAACGAGGGCTACAACGTCGCCACCGGCGAGTACGAAGACATGGTCAAGGCCGGCGTGGTCGATCCCAAGAAGGTCACCCGCACCGCCCTCCAGAACGCGGCGTCCATCGCCGGTTTGCTGCTCACCACCGAGTGCCTGATCACCGAGATCCCGGAGAAGGAGAAGAAGACGCCGGGTCCGGGCGGTCACGGCATGGGCGGCGGCGACATGGATTACTGATCCAGTCCGTCAGTTCGTCTCGAAGGTTTCACCAAGCGGGGCTGGCCTGGGCCGGCCCCGCTTGCTTTTGCGCCCATCCTGGTCGACTGTTCGCGCGATGACGCCGGGGAGTCGCATCAAGGATTTGCCGATCAGCGAACGTCCGCGCGAGCGCCTGGCCCAGCACGGGGCCGAAAGCCTCAGCAACGCGGATCTGCTCGCCATTCTCCTGCGGACGGGTCTGCGCGGCCAATCGGCTGTGTCCGTGGCCGAGCAGTTGCTGGCCCGGTTCGGTCGGCTCGACAACCTTGCCCGGGCTTCGCTTGCCGAGATTCGGTCGGTTCGCGGGATCGGTCTGGACAAGGCGATCGCGGTGAAGGCCGCCTTCACTTTGGCCCAGCGCATGGCGCGGGACATGGCGGCGGAATCGCCGTTGCTCGACACCCCGGAGCGCGTGGCCGATCTGCTTCGGGAAGACAACCGTCTGTACGAAGTCGAGTGTTTCCAGGTTGTGCTGTTGAACACGCGCCGGCGGCTGATGCGGGTCGAGAAGCTCTCCCAGGGCACTCTCGACACGCTGCTGGTGCACCCGCGCGAGGTCTTTCGCGCGGCGATTGCGGCCGGCGCGGCCGCGATCGTGGTGGCGCACAACCATCCCAGCGGCGATCCCACACCCAGCGAGCAGGATATCAAAGTCACCCGCGATCTGATCCGCGCCGGGCAGTTGCTCAAGATCGAGGTGGTCGACCATGTGATCCTGGGCCGGCGCACCGCCGAGCGCAGCCACGATTTCGTGTCGCTGCGCGAATTGGGGTACTTCTACAGTTGAACCTCAGAGATCGGCGGCCGGAGCATCCGTCCGCAACGCAGTTTCTCGGCCGTGTAGATGGCCTGGACGCGGCCCAAATCCTCGCTCATCGTGCCGCTCACGACCAGGTAATCGAACTCGCGCCAGCGTTCGAGTTCCATCCGCGCCGCGGCGAGACGCTGCCCGATCACGGATTCGGAATCCTGGCCGCGGCTGCGCAGACGTTCGGCCAGGGTGTCGATCGAGGCGGGGGCGAGGAACACTGTGACCAGCGCCGCAGCCAAATCCGGCCTGCGGGCCGCCTCGGCGCGGACGGCGGCCGCGCCCTGGACGTCGACATTGAGCAACACGTCCCGGCGCGCGTTCAGGCGGTCGAACAACTCGGTCTTGAGGGTGCCGTACCGGTGTCCATACACGGTCGCATGTTCGAGGAAGTCGCCCGCGGCAACCCGTCGCCCGAAGGTGTCCGGGTCGAGAAAGTGGTAATCGACGCCGTTGTGTTCGCCGGGGCGGGGCGGGCGGGTTGTGCAGGTGATGGCCCGGGCCAGGCCGGGCGCGGCGGCCAGGAGGCTGCTGCAGACGGTTGTCTTGCCGCTTCCCGAAGGGGCGGAGATGACGAGCACGATTGGCATCGACGACGAGGTCATTCGAGATTCTGGATCTGCTCGCGGACTTTCTCGAGTTCGGCCTTCATGCGGACGACTGCCTGGCAGATGCCGCTGTCGTTGGCCTTCGATCCGATCGTATTCACCTCGCGGTTCATTTCCTGGGCCAGGAAATCGAGCGTGCGCCCGACCGGCTCGGCACTCCGCATGCAGTCGTCGAACTGTCGGAAATGACTCTGAAGGCGTGTGAGTTCCTCGCTGATGTCCGCCCGGTCCGCGAACATCACAACCTCCTTGAGGAGACGGTCGTCGTCGGCGCCCAGGTCGAGCTTCGCCTGCCGAACGCGTCCCAGGAGTTGCTCGCGGTAGCGGTCGACCACCCCCGGGGCCTGTCGCGCAATGTCGAGGCTCAAACGGCGCATGGCGGCTGTCCGGGCCTTGAGATCCTTCGCCAGGTGCGCCCCCTCGCGTTCGCGCATCCGCCCCAGCCCGGCCAGCGCCTTGCCCAGTGCGGCCTCGACGGCCGGCCAGAGGGCCTCGGGATCCGCGTCGGCGCCCGTGGACTCGACCACGCCCGGGATGCGCAGCAGGGCCTGCAGGCTGACGGGCTCATCGATCCCGAGTTCGCGGGCCAGGCGCTCGAACTCGCGGGCGTACGCCTTGACTAAAGGCCGGTTGAAATGGACAGACGCCGCCCATTGCTTGGCGCTGCGGTGGAGTGTCATGCGAACATTGACGCGCCCGCGCGCCACGCGCCGGTTGATCTCCTCGCGAATCCGCGCTTCGAGCGGCTCGAGTTCGGGCGGCAAACGCAGGGAAACCTCGGCCTGGCGCCGGTTGACGGCACTGATCTCGACCGTCACCTTGCATCCATCCCGGCTCGCCTCGCCCCGCCCGTACCCCGTCATTGATTTCATGCGAACCCGAGTATGAGGCCGGCCGCGCCGCATGTCGAATCAGGAGTGCGAATCAGGAGCGCGCCAGCCCGGACCAAGCTCAATGCCCTCCGGTGACCGTGTACCCGGCCCGGCACAGGTCCTCAGCCAAATCGATCTCCATCTGGGCTGCCGCCCCGAACGGCATGGGGTTCAGGTGCGCGTAAAGCTCCGGCAGCAGGCGAATGCCGCAGCGCTTCACCAGTGGGGCATCATTTCGCACTTGACCCAACTGGTCCCGCGCAGGCCATTGCGCGCGTCAGGCGCGACCTCAACGTGGGTGCGGACGGCCAGGCCTTTCGCGCTCAGGGTGAGCACAATCGCGTTGGGGTAACGCGCGTTGGCATTGGCCGCGTCGGTCTGGATCACGAGGGCGGGGCGCTGGCCCAGTTGCTTGGAACCACGGCCAGGCGACCAGTCCACCAGCCAGATTTGGCCGCGCCGAACGTCGGATCGGCTCATGCTGCGTGGATGGCTTCAGCTTGCGCGTGCAGAGCAAACTCCACGTCGGTTTCGTCCCTCCCGGCGCTGGCGATGGCCAAGAAATCGTCGAACAACTGCTTCTGACGCTCCTGCTGGTCCAGAAGCAGCAAGCAGTCTTGGAACAACCGATTGAGGCTCTGTCCACGGCGCACGGCCAAAGCGGCTACTTGTTGAACCCCTTGTGGTTCATGAACTCCCAGATGCGCCCCATCCAAGTGTAGCTGCCGGTTCCGGGGGCGGCCTTGTTTTGAAAGCAGTGCTCGCGTGTGGCCAGCGTGTGCAGATCGGACTGGATGCCCATGCGGCGGAGCTGTTCCCAGCACTTCACCGAATTCATCGCCGCCCAGCCGTCCGCGTCGCCGTGGATGAACAGGATCGGGCACGTCGCCAGGTCGAACGAGAACTCGGGGACGAGCCGCGCGTCGTCCTCGTTGCCGCCCTGGGCGTTCGGTTTATCTGCGCCGTCCGTAAGCGCGTACGCGGGATAGATCGCGACCGCCCACTGCACGCTGCAAGAGAGCTTGTCGAGATCGTCGATCGGCCAATAGGAACGGCGTTTCGAGCTGGTCGCGCCCATGAGCGTCAGGTGCCCGCCGGCCGAGGAGCCCATGATGCCGATGCGGTCGGGATCAAGCCCCTTGGCCGCGGCCCGGCCGCGGACGATCCGCACGGCGCGCTGCAGGTCCTGCCACGCGGTCGTGTGCTTGGCCAGTCCGCCCAGCGGACGCGGCGTGCGGTATTTCATCGTCACGACCGTCATCCCCTTCTCGTTCAGGTAACGCCGCGTCGGCGCGACTTCGAAGCCTTCCGGGCTGTTGCCACTGTAGCCGCCGCCGGAGTAGATGATCTGGATCGCCTTTGTCTTGCGCTCCTTGGGCATGTGCCACTCGAGATAAGGCAGGCATTGATTCGTCTGCGCGTCCGGCATCCGGCGTTCCGGCCAGAGCGGCTCCTTGAGGGTTTCGCCGCGCGCGTCGTCGTTCGGATAGCGGGCCATCAAATCCTCTTCGGCGCCGAGACGCCCGTCGAAATTCATCTGGCGGATGTACTCGGCGATGCGGTCGAACCAATGGTCGTAAGCGGTGCCGTCCTCGCCTTTGTTCGCGTCGCCCATGAAGCCGTGGGGACGATCCGCGAAGAGGTGGAGTTCGGCCGGAATCTTCATCCTGCGGAGCTGGCGGTAGATCTGCGTGGAACCGTTCGGCGAATAGGCGTCCGTCCCGCCGTGGAAGAGCGCCATGGAACACGTCTTCGCGTCGAACCGGAACACGTCCGAGAGCCGGACGTCGATCGCGTCGCCCTCGCGCGTATTGGGGCCGGTGAGTCCGTCCGTGAGCGCGTAGGCGGTGTAGATCGGCACCGCCCAGTTGACGTGGCACGGAAGCCCGTCAAGCGCGTCGACCGGCCCGTACGCCGGCGTGAGCGCGCTCGTCGCGAGCAGGACCGTCAGGTGCGAGCCCGCCGAAAACCCGAACGCGCCGATCTTCTCCGGGTCGAAGCCGCGCTTCTGCGCCTCGGTACGGACGAGGCGGACGGCGCGCTGCCCGTCCTGCCATGCGCTCCGGTAGATCGGCAACCCTTCCGGACGCGGCGTGCGGTAGGTGAGGCTCACGCAGACAAATCCGAGTTCCGTGAACTTCTTCGCCACCCAGTCAATCCACACACCGTCGCAGCAACTCTGATATCCGCCTCCGGAAATGAGCAGCATGCAGGCGCCGTTGTTTGCCGCCGGCGCCTCGTACCAGTCGAGATAGGGCATCACGTGTTCCGCCGCGTTGAATCCCGGAGCCTTCACCTCCTCGGTGGTCGCCGCGATCTGCTGGGGCTGGAAATCCGGAATCTTCCCCTCTGGCCACAGCGCGGCCCGTTCCCCGGCGGACGCCAGAACGGTTACCCATAACCCAAAACAAAGAACCAGCGCTTTTCTCATCGCATCGTTTCCTTCCCTCTTTTCTGAGCGCCACTGCGTTTCGATTCTTGGCTGCGCAGCCGGACTTGCGCCTCCGGGTGTTTCTCCCGCGCCGACGCCATGATCTCCCAGGCGATCACGGCCTCCTGGATACTCCGCATGCTCTGACAAACACCAGATCCGAGGATCGGGAGGTTCCCGCGACTAGCTTTCGCGACCACGTTGCGGCTTGCGGTTCTTCTGTTTGCCTGTTGGCGGTCATGGCAAGTCCTTTGGCAATTGGCCCACATACTCCAGGAATTTCAACACTGGAGTGTATTTCAGAACAGATCAACATAGAAGACGCGGAGGTTCAATCGGGAATACCGTCCTCGCAGCAGTCTCATTTTGGCCTGGGCCTCCGGCGAGAATCGGCTGAAGCCGGGACACCCAGGCAGAGGCTCAGGGCGCAATCGCGGATCCATTTGCCGTCGATGGCCAGGGCGCGGGGAAGGGTTCCGAGGTTGTCACGGCCGGCAAACAGGGCCATGGCGATGAACACCAGCAGCGACCAACAGGGAAAGGTGCGGTTGGCACGGCGCGGGTCGGGGAAGTTCTTCCTCAGGAACTGGCCCAAGGATTGAAGCTGGCCCTTCTTCAATAGCCGTGGCGGGCAAAATCGCGGATTGCATAACCGCCCGCATCGGGTACACGTTGGCGTCCGAGCGCGTCCGTAGCTCAATTGGATAGAGCTTCTGACTTCGGATCAGAAGGTTGCAGGTTCGAGTCCTGCCGGACGCGCCATTCGTTTCGACCAATGTTTACAGGGGTTTGCTCCACTTCTCAATTCTCCATTCAACAACAGAGAATTCTTCACGCTGCCACTTTGCTGCCACTTTTGAGGTTCCCGTTTGCTCCAATGTCGCCCAACCGACCCGCCAACCGGCTCCCGTCCTGCGCCCTCCTGCTTACGGCGGGATGCCGCGGGTGCGCCCGGTGGGACGCGCATGATTAAAGCCGGGAAAACAATTCGCACGCCCCCGACTGTTGGTGTTAAACCTGTCAGGGATGAACACCACGGCTTCATCGTCCTGGTCGGCCGGTTCCGCGCGTGGGGTCTTTGCTCCCACCCGCTGGACGGTGGTGCTGACAGCCGGCCGCACCGATACGCCGCGCGCACAGGAGGCGCTCTCGGGCTTGTGCGAAACGTACTGGTACCCGCTCTATAAGTACGTGCGACGGCGCGGACATTCGCCTGAAGACGCAAAGGACCTGACCCAGGAGTTTTTCGCCCGCTTGCTGGCCCACAACTGGGTGGCTCGTGCAGACCGGCACAAAGGGCGGTTCCGCTCCTTCCTGCTCATGGCGATGAGCCGCTTTCTTGCCAATGAATGGGACAAGGTCTGCACACAGAAGCGTGGAGGCAGGGTGCAACTGGTCCCGCTCGACCTCGACACCGCTGAAACGCGCTACGGCCAGGAACCGGCCGATTCCTCGACACCCGAGCAGGCATTTGAAAAACAGTGGGCGCTGACCCTGATCGAGGCCGTGCTCGAAGGTCTGGGCGCCGAATACGAGCATGAGGGCAAGGCCACTTTGTTCGACTCCCTGAAGCCCTGTCTCATCGGCCATCGCGAAGGGCTGCCGTATGCGGAACTCGCCGCTCGCCTGGGCATGACCGACGGAGCCGTGCGGGTGGCCGTGTGTCGGTTGCGCGAGCGGTATCGCGAACGGCTCAAGGAGGAGATTGCGCACACGATCGCCTCACCGGCCGAAGTGGATGCGGAGGTGCGGCATCTGTTCCGGGTCTTGGCCATTGGGTAGACAATCTGTACCGTGCCTGTAACGTTCCTCCTGCAATCCTTAGTGAACAGGGTGAAAGAACTGTTATGGGAACCTCGCGCATCTGTTCGGGTTGCGGAAAACCGCTGGCGTCGAATGCCCCTCAGGGCCTGTGTCCGCAGTGCCTGCTGAAGGCGGGCCTGGGCAGCGGTGTTGACATTGGACCGGACACGCAGAGCGGGAGCGGGCGGATCACATTTGTGGCGCCCGCGCTGGAAGAGATCGCCCGGCTGTTTCCGCAACTGGAAATCCTGGGTTTCGTCGGCCAAGGCGGCATGGGCGCGGTCTATCGGGCTCGGCAGAGGGAACTGGACCGGGTGGTGGCGCTGAAGATCCTGCCGCCGGACATTGGCCGGGACGCCGCGTTTGCGGAGCGGTTCACACGGGAAGCCCGCGCCATGGCGAAGCTGAACCATCCGGGCATTGTCACCCTCTACGAATTCGGCCGGGCCGACGGGCTGTTCTTCTTCCTGATGGAATTCGTGGAGGGGGTGAATCTGGACCAGTTGCTCGAAGGCAGCCACCTCTCCTCGCGCGAGGCGCTGGCCCTCGTGCCCCAGATTTGCGACGCGCTGCAGTACGCCCACGACCAGGGGATTGTCCACCGCGACATCAAACCGCAGAACATCCTGGTCGACCGGCGCGGGCGTGTGAAGGTGGCGGACTTTGGATTGGCGAAGATCGTGGGACAGGCTTCCAGCCTGTCTCGAGTTTCTTCTTCGGCGCAGGAATCGGGGAAGACGGAGACAGGCGCGACGCCTGTGCTGCAGGAGAATCTGACCGAGGCGGGCAAGGTGATGGGCACGCCGCAATACATGGCCCCTGAACAACGGGAGCACCCGACCGAAGTGGACCACCGGGCGGACATTTATTCCCTCGGCGTGGTTTTCTACCAAATGCTCACCGGCGAACTGCCGGGCAAGCCCGTGGAAGCGCCGTCGTCCCGCCTCCGCGGGATGCAGATTGACGTGCGACTGGATGAGGTCGTGCTGCGGGCAATCGAGAAGGAACCGGAGCGCCGCTACCAGCAGGCCAGCCAGGTCAAGACGGATGTCGAGACGATTGCCAGCAGTCCACCTTCGCCGGGCACCGCGCCCAAGCCAAATCACTGGGAGATCGGAATCATCGCTTCGGCTCTGACAGTGTACGCTTTTCTGTTGGTGCTCATTCCTACGGTGTCGCCGCCGTTCCGTCATCTCTTGGTTTTCCTTTGTGCGGTGGGGCTGTCCATTTGTGGGCTGACACTGGCTGGCTGGTGGCCCGCTCCCTCGTTTCTGGTGCCCGATTCGGGCTTTTCGAGAAGGAACTTGCATCAGGTTGGCACACTGAGTCGGTTCGCATTCATCAGTGCCTGTCTGAGCTGTCTCATTCCGGTTCTCTGTTGGCTGGCGCCGTGGGTGTTTCCCCGACTGAGCTTGCGGGGCCAGGAGTGGATGCTCTGGCTGGGCTTGAGTGCGGCGTTCGTGGCCGTCGTCACCGGCATCGGCGCCCGGCAGACCGGGCTGGGAAAATCCGCGCTGGTGGTTGGTCTCATCAACGTGAGCCTGTTGGGGCTTTCCGCGGTGACTGGCCGTTCTCCCGCGACCCCGTTCTCCGCTTACAGGGCGTCGCGCTCTTCGGAAGGCGATCAGGACGCGCTGCAAACCACCGGTCTCACTGACGAACCGCGCGCCATGACCCTCGGCCATGACCTGGTCCAGTCACCCGGTGCAGGCGGGACCGGGCCCGGCAAGCAGTCGACGTCGGCCGCCCAGGCAAAACCCGGCGAGTTCAAAGTGACGCTCGAAAACGGCTTGACCTTGGAGGTCGTGGCCGTGGGGCGTGATCCCCGCGGCTCGAACTCCTGGTGGCAGCCTGACGGAACGCCGCTCGCCGAGCCTCCCGTCGATGTTCTCGAGTTGCCCAAACTCGTGCCAACCAGACAATCCCAAGTCACCGTCATTCCCCAGAACGAGTTCCTGTTTTACATTCGCCGGGACGTGCCGCCCGGCATGGTCATCGAAAGCTTTCAACCCGGTTTCACTCCCCGCCCCAGCGACGTTGAGTTCCCGGCGACGGTGCTGGAGATTGGCAGCAACACCCGGGCGTCCGCGCAGTTGGTTTGCTTCGCCGAACCGCCGGATACGGCAGACTACCAGGAATGTGTTGCCTGCGGCCCATGGGAATCGGTCTCGGTCTATGACGCGAAAACGAAAACCACGCGCGATCTGGAGCGCGGAGTGATGGCCCTCTGGAGCGAGCCACGTTACGAACATGGCGCATTGCGCTTTGATGTCATGCACAACGCGGACCGCGAACGATTCGCCCTGCGGATGGTTGCCCGTTTGCAGAACGGCGGCTCTGAGAAACTGGTTTTTCATCCCGGAATCCTTACCGGGGCTCCAGCCAAAGGCTTCGCCCTCGTGCACGGTACCGAGCACAAAGTGGAGAATTGGCTGCAGCAGGTGAAGGAAATGGTCATCGAACGCACGCCCTGGGTGCGTGGTGGAATTCCCAACATTCGGCTGCGTCCCAGGGAACTGACGGCGTCGGACACGCCCGCCGCTGAAGCCGCCACGCGGCACAATCGCGTCGTCACAAGTGGTTTCGGAGAGGTGATGGAGCGGGTCCTGCACGATCCGGACGACCGACCGGGCCACGAGACGCTGAACCTGGCCGAGGGTTCCTTGTCTTCCGAACTTGCCGGAGCGGAGAAGTTGGGTGGCGGGGGCATCCGGAGATTGGTCGAGAGTGGAGGCGACCTGTTTGCCGAATTCGACGATTGGGTTGGAGGAAGCTGGGCTCTGGTGACGGCGGGGTTGCAGCTCGGGGATATGTTGCCGCGGCATTGGGAGAGCGCCGCGGCCGCGGAAATCGAGAGGGCACTCGCCGCGCCGACCGCTGTGCCCCGGATCGAGCGGCACGGCGCAATCCTCTATCTGCTCCCGGAAGGACTCACGCCGATGACATTCGGGTTCAAGACCCGGCACGGAGAGACCGGCCTGCTGCAGGTGACGGGCTTCACGGATAATCCGCGGGGCGTGAAACTGCGCTACCGGTTGGTCCCGACTCCGGGCATGACCCGCAAGACCGCAGCCTCCATGTCTGAAGCGGACCGTGCCCGCGCGGTGGCGCTGTTCAACGACATCGAGGATTTTGGACACGAATTCGAAGCCGCCTTTGCCTCCACGAATCTGGCCGCGGCTCAGACCGGGGTGCGCCGTCTGTTGGATATGCTGGCCAACTTCAACACCGTTGTGCGGGGGACCGATTGCGAGTTACCGACCTCGCTTCTCGACGACATCGGCAAAGTCCAACGCGCCCTGGCGCAAGGCGACTGGGAGAACGGACGCCGCCTCGGCCGCCACAACGAAGCCTACGCCCGCGAATTCCGCCGTATCGGCGCAGTGATGGCCGCACTGGCCCGGGAGACTTATGCCTCGCCGCCGGAGGCGGCGATTCCCGAGGTCAACCAGGCTCGTACCAGCGCGGAGACTGGACGCAGCCTGATCCCACAGGCAGGCGATGCCAAGCCAAACGGTTCGGCGCGTGGACGGTGACGTGATGGCCTGAACACCTCGTTCGGGAACTCCACGTCCTCGACGCTGAGTGGTTGCGTTGGGCGCCGGATCGGGTGACCTGCGCCATCTCGCTTCAGCGCCCACTCTCCGCTCACGGAACGGGGGTGAATCCTGAACGGTGACTGTCTTCGGATGAGACTCACCACAGAGGCGCAGAGCACACAGAGGGAAGAGCGGCTTATGAAGCGGGGCGGATCATGGATGGCCGATGACTCCTTCCGATTCCCTTCATGTTCCGTCCTGCTTCATGAGGCGTTTCGGGCAGGACCGCGATGTCTGCCAACCCTGCCATCCGGGATTCATCCCTGATTCCTCCGCCGCGCTTGGCATGTGGAGTCCTCAGTGTTCTTTTTGCGGCAGAAGATCCCTGCTGGCGTGCGCCTGAGACGCAAGCAGGTGGCAGACAGACCCAGCGGCCTATGGCAGGCCGGACTGGCTACGGCGCCAGAGTTTCCAATCTACTGTGCACACCGCATTTGCCTGCTAAGGGTCTGTGCAAAAATCAATTCCGATTAGTTTTTGCACAGACCCTAAGCCGACCAGTCCAACTCGAGGACGTCACCCGGTTTGAGGACGCCGACTTTCGCGGCGATCTCTTCGGCCCGCGAACCGATCGTCGGCCAGTCGTTTGTGGGCAAGATCAAGACCCCGAACTTGCGCCCCATCACACCCTGCTGGTACTTGAGGTTCTTGTCGGTGGTGATGAAGGCGTCGAACTGGGCCTCGACCTTGTCGAGCAATAGGCCGTTCCCGAGCTGTCCCCATCCCATCTCCTGTGCGGTGGAGACGGCGTGCCCGCGCAGATACCCCCGCAATGGACGGGGTGTGCAGGCGTCCAGGAGGATTCTCATGCGGCCTGGAGGGCGGTCCGGCGGGCGTAATCCAGAACGGCCACTGCCTGCTCGCGCGTCACGTCAGGAAAGCAATCCAGGTATTCGGCGAGACTCAAGCCGCTCTCGAGATTGGTGAACAGACTGTCCACAGGGACGCGCGTCCCCCTGAAGCAGGGCGCTCCGCTCACGCGTTCCGGGTCAACCCAGATCGGAACCTCCGGGGGGTACGGGCGGGTCAGCGCTGCATTCATCAGCGGCACTGTAACACCGCCCAGCGGTTTGTCACGCTGCCAGTCGAACTCGAGGTTCTGGCGCGCGGGGGTGTGTCCTGCGGCTTCTATCGCGCGGTGTTGCGGTGACCCGGCAGAGACGGGCATCCAGGATCGGGCACCGCCGCTTGGCATTGATTGGCCCCTCTCTGCGCGCTCTGTGTCTCTGTGGTTCAATTCGGAACGGTGACTGTCATCGAACGGGATTCACCACAGAGGCGCAGAGAACACAGAGGGATGATCGCCTCATGAAGCGGGGCGGATCATGAATGGCGGGTGATTCCTTCCGATTTCCTTCATGATCCGTCCTGAATTCATGAGGGGTTTCGGGCAGGATCCGGATGTCGGCCGAACCGGGCGGGGTGCAATGAGCCCGTCCATCGGTGTTTCATCTGTGTTCCATCCGTGGCTCTTTGAATGCCGGGTCCTCTGTGTGCTCAGTGTCTCTGTGGTTCAATTCGGAACGGTGACTGTCATCGATTGGGATTCACGACGGAGATCCGGAGGGCACGGAGAAAAAATGCGACCGTGCGGTACTGCGGTGACGGGGCTCGGGCTCAAGTCGAGCGCCGACGGGAAGTCGTTCGGGCATCCGGGAAGGAGCGGCGTCCGGCCCTGGCTGCCGACCGGCCTTCCGGTTGCACGGCTTGGCCGGAGAGAGTAGTCTGGCCTCATTGACAGCGACGGGGATCATCGAAGAGATCAAGAGGTTGCGGCGAGAGGAACAGAGGCGTGTAATCGAATTCGCGCGGCGCGTGGCCGGGAACCGTCCGCTCCGACCTGAAGAACTGGGGGTGCTCGCCCAACGGATGGTCGACGCCCGAGACCCCGCCGAGGCCGAGCGGCTTTCCTCGGATCGCAACGATGACTTTGGGGGTGTCCGGCTCAGGGTCGTCGAGTTTGGCGAAGCAGCCCGTGTCGAGTGACGGCGGAGCTTGCGCGCCATTGCGATGTCGTGTTTGGTCAGTTGCCTATGGCGTCAATTCCGACCATCCCCCTCGTTCTGCTGGCCGCGCTTCGCGTCGCCACGCTGACCGCGACACCGGGTGTCTCAGGGCCCGCCGGCTCCCCGGATGACGCCGCGTCGGTGTCAGCGTCCATCCTCGACCTCGTCGAACGGGCCGGCACCTCTCCGGACGAGATGGAACGGCTGCACTTGCTCCGGCAGTTGGAGGCGAGGAGCGATCTCGATGCCACCCTGCGTGCTGATCTCGAACGTTTGCTGCCGGTGGTGGACGACTGGGCGAACGGCAAGTCGCGCCTGGTCGCCGACACGAGCCGTGCGGCCGAGAACGGTTACCTCTGCCGCTTCATCACGAGCCGGGTGCGCCCTGCCTCCGAAGGCCCGGTGCACCCGCCCGAGTTGTCTCCAGGCTCGCCGCTCCGACCGATTTGGTGTTTGTACCGCGGGCGCATGTTGGTCTGGCGGGTGATCCAGAGCGGGCCGTTACTGAGGGTCAAGGAGAGTCGCGACCGGTACTTCGGGGAAGGCCGTCGTCTGTTGGAAGAAACAGGGCGGGCCTTCCCCGGGAACCGCGTAGTCCGGATGTACCTGGGCGAACCCATCCCGTGGCCCAAGCCGCACCCCGTCGATCCAGCGGCGCCAGCCTGGGCCAACCTGCAGCGTGAGGGTCTCGAGAAGCTGGCCGATGTGATCCACTGGTGGATCGCCGAACGTCAGCTCGAAGACGGCCAGTTCGGGGGCGGGTGGGGCGACGACGTCGAGATGTGGCGGTGGTGGATCCCGGTGATGATCGCTTTCGACGACCCGGTGGTGAGCGCCGCGCAGGAGCGATTGTCCGCCGGCATGTTCGATCAACCGCACATGCGCAAGGGATTCACATCCCGCGTGACCGACGTCGAACACGCGAACGAGGACACCACCGACACGATCCTGCCCATGATGCACCTGCGGCCCGACGATCCCGTCTGGAAACAGCGCGCCCTGCGTCTGGCCGAACTCATGCAAGACCGTTGGACCGGCCGCAACGAACGCGGCTTCCTCCAGTTCAAATCCATCTATTTCAGTGTGGACACTGTGGACGCGAGCGCGGCCCGCGTTTTTGACACCGTCTATCATCCCTCGGTCATCCAACCCGCGCTGCTCTACTGGCAGCGCACCGGCGACCCGGCGCTGACGGCGCTGTTTGGCGAGTGGCTCAAGGTCTGGGTCGACGCCGCGCGCCGGGCGGAGCACGGCAAGCCCGCCGGCGTGTTGCCGTCGGCCATCCGTTGGCCGGACGGTGGGATCGCGCATCCCGATCGGCCCTGGTGGGAACCGTTCTCCCCGGGACACAACGATGCGCTTTACAACTGGCCGGGGGCCACGCGTCTGATGACCTCGACCCTGCTTCTCGCGCACCACCTGACCCGAGAGGAGACGTACCTCGAACCGATCCGGTCGATGATCGCCCTGCGCGCCAAACACCGGAACTCACCTCCGGGCGACCCCGGATCCGAGTCCTGGTGCGCCCAGAAAATGTCCGGGTTCCTGTCCGACGCGTTGGGGAAATACCGTCTTTTGACCGGCGACACCCGGTACGACGCGGATCTCCGGTCGGATGCTTCAGGTTATGTCCGGTATCGGTTGACCGGAGAGCGCGCCCCGATCGAGTCCGCGCTGCGTCAGAACGCCGAGGCGTTCCGCTCGAACTGGGAGGCCTACACCAGCGAGATGCGATGGACCGACCGGGTCATGTCCTTCACGGGCAATTTCCTCAGATATCTGCCCGAGGCCGCCCCGCCCACGCCGTCCCCCAACGTCCTTTACTCCGCCGTAACCGGGGATCCCGGAAATCCGCTGGTGTTCCCGTTGAACGCGGTGCGGTGGCGAACGCCCCCACGCGACATCGCGGCGCTCGTGACCGAATCGAGCCGGGCAACGTTCGCCGCGCACCTGTTCCATTTCGGCGACCAGGCGCGCGATCTGGACGCCGAGTTCTTCCTGCTGGCTCCGGGTGATTACGAAATGACCGCGACTCCGGCCGACGCTGATCACTCGCCGCCGCTCGTGCGCCGCACCTTCCGCGTGGAAGGTCCGCGTGTCCGGGTCTCTCTCCAGTTGCCGGCCCGGCGATTGTGTGTGCTTAGAGTGGAGCCGAAGGGTCCTTGAATGAGAATCGCAGCGGTAGACAGGTCAAGTTTCACTCTGCTCTGAGCGGTCTCGGGGCGTCAAGCACCAGCAACTGCGCGTCTCCCGGGGGCCCGATCAGGGCCACGGTGCGCCCGGCAAGAAGGGCCAGCAGTTCCTGGTCATCGATGGTCTCGATGGCGATCGACCTGTCGGGAGCCGTATGGAACGAGTCCGACTCCTCAGCCACCGGCGCACTTTCCGTATCAGATGTCGCTCCTTGGCGTGTTTCGGTCTTGAATTCCTCCCGACTCGGCGGGCTCAGGGGCGCAGGCAAAGGCAGGCTTGCCTGGGCCAGGGAGGTGGATCCGCGGAGGCTGGAAGCCGGGGCGTCCGCCAAGTGATCCGCGCCTGGAACATCGGGGATGACCGGCCGAAACGGGCGGACATACAGGGCCAGCACAAACACGCCGAGGACGGTCACAGCGCAGACCTGCGAGATTGACCGCACCAGGCGACGTCGCCGAACCTCGGTGCGCAGCGCGCCAATTGTCCGGGCCAGCGACTTCTCTCGGGTCCGTACAGGATCTCGGCAGGACAGCAGGCCGACGATCAGCCGCCGCTCATCATTGCGGTTCATGGGCATTGAGATGGTTCAGGAATCGTTCGCGCAGGCGTTGGCGCAATCGGGTCAGCCGGGCCTCGACAGCTTTCTCAGTCAAACCCGTCTGCGCGGCGAGTTCCTTCACCGACTCGCCGGCCAGGTACTTGCCTTCGATGAGGCGGCGCTCGATGCCGTCGAGATCGGCCAGCATGGTCTCGACCCGGCCGGCCAACGGATCCGATTCTGCGACGGCGCATCCCGGCCGAAGCCTCAGCCATCCGGCGAAGCGCTCGAGCAAAGCGGCGTACCGTCGCTGCTTGCGCCCGGCGTCGACGGCTGCACTGCGAGCCACCGCCTTGAGCCAGCACCAGAACGTCTCCTCCGATCGGAAGACCCGGGCGTGGCGGACGACCCGGAGGAGCGCCAACTGCAGCGCCTCCTGCGCCTGGTCGTCCGAGCCGCGGCAAACGACCAGCAGGAAATGGTAGAGCCGCTCGAAATAGAGCGCATGAAACTCGCAGAATGCCTCCTCGCTCGAAGCCGCGAGACCGGCGGTCAACCGCTCAATGCCCGCGTCCGCCTCAGCCGTGTGGCTGGTTCCCATCACTGCGTTCCCTGTCAGGGGTAGCGATACGACGACGTTGGATGCAGGAAGCGACACGGAGACGAGTTTACTGGGCCGGCAGGGGAGGCTCAGCTGCCGGAGGCGCCGTGACCTTCGATCTGGGTGCGGGCTTGGATGTCGCTCCCGAGCCCACTCCCGGAGGTTTGGGAACGTTTGTGGGATAACTTGCGGGGATCTCGATGGCCTGACCCACCCGCAACCGTTGCGGATCCAGCCCGGGATTCGCCGCCTGCAGCACCTCAGCACGCGTCCCGTATAAGCGGGCAATACCCTCGAGTGTCTCGCCGCGCTGAACGGTGTGCAGCGTTCGAGCGTCATCGGCCGGCAATCGCTCGGGGATCAAGCCGTACCGGCGCATCATTCGCTCATCCATCCCGCCGCCGAATCCTCCTCCGCCGTACCGGCCGCCCTGCACGCTGGTTCCCATACCGCCACCCATCATGCCGCCACCGATGCCGTACCCACCAGTTGCTGTGCCGCCACTCGTGCCATAGCCTCCTCCTCCTCCCAGGCCTCCGAAGCCGGGACCCATCCCTGCACTCGCCTGCGATGCAGTGGTGCCGGGCAGCGCGAGGATGATCTTGCGGGCGATCTCGATCTGCGGTGGGGTTCCGACTACGACGAGCAGTTTGGCGCTCGAGTGGAACCGCACGCTGGGAACGGGCTCGGCCGGGACCGGGGACGGGCGACTGCCCGCCCACACCTGGTGCAGAGATTCGCCCAGGATGAGCTTCAATTCGTCCAGGGTTTCGGCGATCTGGTTCCCTTCTTTGCCGGCGAGATACCCGGACAGGTTGAACACCTCGACCGCTCGTTCATTGTGGGGACGAGGCCCTCCAGGAGCAGGTTCCAACACGTACAGGCTCGCCTCGCCAGGCGACGTCGGCCGCATCGGCATCCCTGTCGCCGGGTCGATCGCCTCCGCAGGCGGCTGGGAACTCCAGATGAACACGTTGCCCGAGGCGATGCGCAGGGCCTCGAGGGCGCCTTCCCACCTCAGCCCGGCCAGTTTGAGATCCACGATCTCGACCTCGCTCAACGAGGGTGCCAGGACCACGTTGGCTGGTTGAAGTTCAACGAGGTAGTCAACCACGTTCCGCAAGGTGGCCGGTGTGGGCCGACCCTCCTTCGGCAGAAGCTGGCCACCCGCGATTCGCAGATCCCATTGGTGTGACGTTGGTTCCGGGACCGGCACCGGTGCGGCCTCTCCGGCGATGACCCCAGCCGTGTTCGAGAGGAAGACCGCGGCAGACGCGAGCACCACGATCGACGATTTCATGCCAGCAGGCAGAAGTGTGTTCACACCCTCGACACGTCTCTCGAAAGCCAGATCCTTCATCGGTTTTGCGGCGTGGTGACCTTTCGCAATTCCGCGTAGAAGTCCGGATCGTCCGCAGCACCCTCGAACCGGAACGGAAAGAACTGGTTGCGTTCCTTGAGCATAAGGCCGTAGCTCGCGCGGTTGCCGACGCAGGCGCGCAGGGCGGCGACGGCCTCGGCGCCCGTCTTGTCGTCCTCGTTGCACACGATCGGCTTGCCAAAACGCTTCAGCGCCGCGATGCGAGCCGGGATCTGCTCGACCTTCGTGCCGTTCCAGTGCGGCAACAGAAAGTCCGCCGCCTCGGCCACCTCCGGATGAATGGCGCCGTCGCCGTACCCGCTGGCGGACACCAGGAGTCCCGGCGCGGTTTCCTGGGCCAGGCGGATCAGGCTGGCCTGGCCTTTCGAATCGCGGATCACTGCATGCACGAATCCGCCGTGCGGATACTCGTTGGCGATTTCCAGCACCACGTTCCCAAACCCACGGTTGCGCACCCAGCGTGCGGCATTCGCCACGCCGGCGCGCACCGCCGCCTCGTCGCGCAGGATGGCCGATTGCCTTTGGTAGAACAGTCCGAGAATGACCGCCAGACCCTGCCGGTCACACGCCCGGATGACTCGCTCGACCCGTGCCAGGTACTGGGGCCGCAAGCTGCCGTCCGGATCGAACGCCGAGTTCACCGCGCCTTCATAGCCCGGCATCCCGCCTTGCAGGCAGAGGGTGAAAGCGTCGACTCCACGAGCTGCGTACTCCGGAAGCCGCGCAATGAACGCATCGGTGTTGGCTTCGGGATCGAACTGCGGCCTCTTCCGGTCCTCGAAGACCGCATTGACCATGCGGACGTTCATCAGCAGCCCTTCGGCGGCGCTGCTGGCATGGGTCGGACGCTGGTTGATGGTCCATTGCCCCTCACGCAGGGCGAGTCGGGTTTGTGGGAATGTCTCCCCCGCGCATGCGACGTGCGCGATCTGTAGAGAGGCGGCAACCAGGAACCACATTCCAAATGGCATTCTCATAGACTTGTCACCCGCGGCACGGTTCGATCAGCCATGCCTCGATTCTGCGAGGCGCAGAAGTGCTGGGGCACTTCGCGCAGCAACCGGTCCCGGCCTCGCACGGCCTGGAGAGTAGTCTCCGTTGCGCTGATGGACAACTGCCGTTCTGGCCGAAAGACAGGATCGACAGGATGGGCCGAGGATTTGGGCCCCGACACAAAACTCCGAGCGCGATCTTGCCAAGCTCGGGATGTGGCGGCAAAAGGTCTGCATGTCACGATGGGTTCTTCTTCTCCTTCTTCTGCCGATCCCGGCAGTCGGCGGGCCCGGCTTCGGGCCGCCCCTCAACCTGACGACGGGGACGGTGTACCGGGCCAGCAGTGTCGCGGAACTCAAGGCGGCTCTGGCGACTGCCAACGGCGCGGGCGCCCCCGCCACGTTGCTGATCGCCGACGGCACCTACGTATTGGACATTCCCGCCCTGCATGTGACGTGTCCCGGCTTGGTCGTCCGCAGCGAGAGCGGCAAGCGTGATCAGGTGACGCTGCGCGGGCCGGACGAAGGCCCTCAGGCGACTCTCCATCACGTCTTTCTCGTCTCGGCGTCGAACGTGACCGTTGCCGACCTGACCTTTGGCTACTGCCGCTACCATGGGATCCAGGTCCGGGGCGAAGCGCCTTACGACGTCGCCGGGTTGCGGGTTCACAACTGCCGGATCGTCGACTGCAACGAGCAGTTCATCAAGGGCTCATCGGCCCCCGACGATCCGGTGGGTGCCACCGACGGCGTCATCGAGCATTGTCTGTTCGAGTTCAGTCGAGGCTGGGCCTACCAGCATTACACCGGCGGCATCGACATTCACAAAGGCGTGAACTGGGTCGTCCGGGACAACCTGTTCCGCAATTTGCGGGTTCCCAACGATCAGGCCAACATCGCCGAGCACGCCGTCCACTTCTGGTACCGCTGTTCCACCCGCCCTCAGAACGTCCTGGTCGAACGCAACTGGATCATCAACTGCGATCGCGGGATCGGCTTCGGGCTCGGGAGTCTGGTGGGCGGCCACAACGGCGGCTCGAGCGCGATCCGCAACAACTTTGTCTGCAACAACGGCGAAGGCGCGCATACGGACGTGGGCATTGGCCTCGAGCATGCCGGCCAGGTGCGCGTCGAGAACAACACGGTGCACATCGCGAACTACTGGGCACCGATCGAGTACCGGTTCGCGGGCAGTTCAAACCTGGTCTTCCGCAACAACCTCGTCAACGCGCCGATCCAACGGCGCGATGGCGCGCCCGACGCCATCCTCGAAAAGAACCTGGAAGCCGCCGAGGCCGGGTGGTTTCGCGACCTGCCGCAGGGCGACCTGCATCTCTGCGCGAACGCAACCCGAGCGATCGACCGCGGTCTGCCGGCTCTGGGTTTTGACACGGACATCGACGCCGAGAAGCGGCCTCGAGGTGCGGGATGGGAGATTGGCGCCGACGAGTATGGGCCGGGATTGTCGGCTGCTTCCGGGCCGCCGGCGACGCCCCGGCCACGGAACATCCTGTTCGCCATCGCCGATGACTGGGGTTACGGCCATGCGGGGGCGTACGGCTGCCGCTGGATCAAGACCCCGGCCTTCGATCGCGTGGCGAAGGAAGGGCTCCTCTTTTCGCGCGCCTACACGCCCAACGCCAAGTGCGCGCCGTCGCGCGCCTGCATTCTCACCGGGCGCAATTCCTGGCAGTTGAGGGCGGCGGCCAACCATGTCCCGTTCTTCCCGCCGGAATACAAGACATTCTGCGAGGCGCTCGCCGAGAACGGCTGGTTCGTCGGGTACACGGCGAAAGGCTGGGCGCCCGGGATCGCCACGAACGCGATGGGACAAGAACGGGCGATGACGGGCCGCCCCTTCAACGCGCGCAAGTCCCAACCGCCCGCCAGTGGCATTGCCGCAAACGATTACGCGGCCAACTTCTCGGATTTTCTCGACGCGGTTCCCGGCGACCAGTCCTGGTGTTTCTGGTACGGTGCCCTCGAACCGCATCGGGGTTACGAATACGGCTCCGGAGTGGCCAAGGGGGGCAAGAAGACGACCGACATCGATCGCGTGCCCGCCTATTGGCCCGACAACGACGTGGTGCGCAACGATCTCCTCGACTACGCCTTCGAGGTCGAGCATTTCGACCGGCATCTCGGACGGATGCTCGACGAACTCGAAAGGCGCGGTCTTCTGGACCAAACGCTGGTGGCGGTGACCTCGGACCACGGGATGCCCTTCCCGCGCGCGAAAGGCCAGGCCTATGACGCGTCCAACCACGTTCCACTGGCCCTGATGTGGCGGAACAGGCTCGGTCAGCCCGGACGAGTCGTTGATGCCTGCGTCAGCTTCATCGACCTCGCGCCCACGTTTATCGAGTTGGCCGACATGCAATGGGAAGAGACCGGGATGGCATCCACACCGGGACGCAGTCTGACGGACGTGCTCTTCTCCGAACAGGCGGGACGGGCGGGCCCGCAACGCGACCGGGTGCTCGTGGGCAAGGAACGACACGATGTCGGCCGGCCCAACGATGGGGGCTATCCCATCCGCGGCATCCTGCGTGGGCATCATCTCTTCCTGCGCAACTACGAAGCGACGCGCTGGCCCGCCGGCAATCCCGAGACCGGTTACCTCAACTGTGACGGCGGCGCGACGAAGTCATTCATCCTGGACGCCCGCCGGAAGAACCCAACCGATCGCCATTGGGCCCTCTGCTTTGGCAGGCGTCCGGGCATCGAGCTCTACGATCTGCGGCGGGATCCGGACTGCCTGACAAACCTGGCGCGAGACCCGGCGCATGCCAGCAGGGTGCAGCAGCTCGAACAGGAGATGGTCCGCGCACTCGAAGCGCAGCAAGACCCGCGGATGTCTGGTCGGGGCGCCGTGTTCGATCAGTATCCCTATGCGAACGCAGGCCACCGGAACTTCTACGAGCGCTTTCTCCGTGGTGAAGAGCTCAAGGCAGGTTGGGTCAACGACTCCGACTTCGAGCCCCACCCTTTGGACTAACTCGAGTCATTTCCGCGAGCGCGGCTGAGTTCGCGGCGCCAGCCGCAGCACATAGGCTGCTCAAACGCGCCGCGGCGGGTCTTTGACTCAGCCGGCCTATCGAATGCCGGCCATTGCGGCTGATGACTCGCGGACGTTTGGCGGGCACCTGGCCAACAGCGCCCTTGACGAGGGAGCCGCCAATGCCATGATCGGGCAACTCATCCCAAAGTAACTGGCGTGGCTCGATCTCTTGAAGAAGTGCCGCGAGATGACCGGCAGGGGGAGCGCCGCTCCGCCTGGCAGAGTCCCTGTGCGTTCGAGCATTGAATGCAGCTATTCATCAGTTATGAAGACACCGTGTCTGTTGCTCCTGACAGTCTGGTTGTGCTCCGCCTTCGCTGCGGACACGCCTGCGCCAACAACCTCTCCGGCCACACCGGCGCCCCCACCCTCGACCCCGCCTCGTCGTGGCGCGGCGGAGCTGGAGAAACTGGTCGAGCCGATCGCGCTCTATCCCGACCCGCTCATTGCGACCATCCTGCCTGCGTCCGTCTATCCGCTTGAGATTGTCCAGGCAGCGCGCTTTGTGGCGGACACGAACAACCTCGCCAAGCTCGACGCGCAGCCGTGGGACGCAAACGTGAAGGCTGTGGCGCGCGTGCCTGCGGTGATCCAGACGATGAACGAGGACCTCGCGTGGACGATGGAGCTGGGCGAGGCATTTTTGGCGCAGGACAAGGATCTGCTGGACGCCATTCAGACCCTGCGCGGCAAGGCCCAGAAGCTGGGGACGCTCAAGACAACGCCGCAACAGGTCGTTGTCGTCACGAACATGGTCGTGGAAACCAGAGTCGAGCAGCGTGTCGTTGTTGTGACCAATACCGTCGTCCAAATCCAGCCTGCCAATCCGCAAGTGGTGTATGTGCCGACGTACAATCCGGCCGTCGTCTATTACCCGCTGCCTCCGGCCTATGTCGGCCCGCCGCCCGTGCTGACCTTCGCCGCCGGCGTGGCCGTGGGCGCCATCATCGCCAACAACTGCGACTGGCACGGCGGTGGTGTCTACATCGGGGGCGGCGGCATGGTGGTCTGGGGCGGCGGCAGCTTTCACGGCGACGTCGACATCGATGTCAACCGCAACGTCAACGTGAACCAGAATGTCAACGCCAACCGGAACGCGAACGTCACCGGCAACCGGTCCGCCAGCGCCGGGCAAACCGGCACGCAACAGAAGTGGCAACCCGACCAGAACCGGCTGGGCAGGAGCGGCACGCCCACCGCCACTGCTTCGGCGACCAGCCCGGAGGCGCGGGGCTGGAGTTCTGGGGCGAGCCGCCCTTCCACCCAGCCGGGCCCGGCATCTCGCCCCACCGCTTCGACCGGTGGGGCTGGGGCGAGGCCCTCGACAGGCGCGCCTGCCGCGAGCCGACCCGCCGTTTCTCCCCCCGCCGGTCGTCCAAGTCCATCGCCGAGCGCTTCCCCAGCCCGGCCCAGTCCTTCCGCGAGCCGTTCTTCGTTTTCGAGCAGCGCGTTTGGCGGTGCGCACAGCGGTGCGAGCGACCGTGATTTCAGCAGCCGCGGCGCCTCGAGCCGCAGCTTGGGTGGCGGGGCCGCGTTCAGTGGCGGACGTGGCGGGGGCCGTCGGTAGATTTGGATCCAAACCACTCACCTCTTTTTCAATGCCGTGAAGACATTATTGCACAGCTCCCCCCAGGCCGTTCGAAAAGGCTCCCTTGCACTTATCTCCAGGCGTTATCTCGCTCTGGCTCTGGCCTGTGGCACATCTCTCGCTGTCGGCGCCGCTGAAATCGGTCAAACCTTCGACACGCCTGAGGCGGCCGTGTCGGCCCTGGCGACCGCCGCCGGCACGCAGGACACGAACGCGCTCCGGCTCATCTTTGGCCCGAGAACGGCGGAGATCGAGAACCCGGATCGTGTTCAGGCCACCAATGATCTGCGGGCGTTCGCAACGGCGTTTGGCCAAACCAATCGGATCGTCCGAGAATCGGACTCGAAGTGCGTGCTCGAAGTGGGCCGCGAGTTCTGGCCTTTCCCGGTTCCCCTCGTGAAGCAGGACGGCCGCTGGCTCTTCGACACCGCGGCAGGCAAGGACGAGTTGCTCAACCGCCGCATCGGCAGAAACGAACTCGCCACGCTTGAATCGGTGCGCGCCTGCGTCCAGGCCCAGCGCGAATACGCCATGAAGGACCGTGACGGTGACGACGTGCTCGAGTTCGCGCAGAAGTTTGGCAGCGCGCCCGGTCAGAAAGACGGGCTTTTTTGGCCGCCGGAACTCGATGGCGAGATGAGTCCGCTGGGTCCGCTCGCCGCCCAGGCCCACGCTGAAGGCTACCAGCACATCCGCGAAAAAGGCGCCTCGCGCGAGCCGTTCCACGGCTACTTCTTCAAGGTCCTCACCCGGCAGGCTAAGTCCGCCCCCGGTGGCAAGTACGACTACCGGATCAACGGCAACATGATCGGCGGCTTTGCCCTCGTGGCCTGGCCGGCCGAATACGGCGAGAGCGGCATCATGACCTTCATTGTCAACCAGCAGGGTCGGGTCTATCAGAAGGATCTGGGGCCAAACACCGCCCGAATCGCAGCGGCGATGACGACCTACGACCCCGACCACACCTGGACGGCCTCGCGTGAATGACGCTCCATTTCCTGGCGCGCGCGTACGGGAGCGAGGCCAATATCCAAGCCGCCATGCTTCAGATCCTCTGGGTCTTGCATTCGCGGATACATCTCATTCCCCGTAGTTGAATCAACGGCATGGTCCTGCTCAGGACCCTGGTTCGGGCGGCGGGGCAGGGGCGGCGGGCGTGACCTCGCGTTTCACCTCGTCGAGCACAAAGAACCAGCCGCGTTGGGGCTCGACCGGAATCGGCTGGTCGGGCTTCCAAATCCGTTCGGACTGCATCCCTGTGATGGGTGGTGCGTAGAGACTTGCGCGTGCCGCGTCGAGATCCAGCGCTTGCCAGTCGATCCTCAAACGAACGGGGGTTTGCGTTTTGGCCCAACTCCCCAGGGCCAGGAGAGTGCGACCTGGCCCGCGGTACGCCGTGGCCAGGACATCGGCATGATCGGTTTTCACCGGGCAATCCGGCAGGAAGAACGGCAGGAACTCCGTGCCCTGAATGCCGAAATCGTCCCCCGCCCGCCAGAGGGCGCGCGGGTCGCCGGAGTGAGGGAACCGGGCGGTCTCGCCAAAGATGAGGCCGCGCCATGGATTTGCGCCGTCGACCAGCGTGAGCATCGGCTCCGCGCCGCGTGAGCACGGTGCCATGAACAACCCCGCGATGATGGCGATTGCGACCGGCCGTCCGATCCAGGTGAAGTCGCGCCGCTGGGGACATGTCCTCGACAAAGCACGCATGCTTTTCTTTAGTCCATTGCGATCGCCGTGTCGGTGCAGCATTGAACGGGCGCGGGTTCGAGCGGGCCCTTGGGGCGACAGAAGCGGAGGGTGCGGCCCTGGTGGTTTTGAGGTTGGACCCAAATCGTCGCCCTATTCCAGGGCGATCTTCCGGAATTTGCCGAGCCGGCCGACCGCCGCTATATTGAAGCAGGCGTTTTGTTAATGATGGGGATGAGCGAAGCACTGGGACTGCGTTGGACCAGGCGCACCGGCCAGGTGGCTGGGGGTGCGTTGAGGATCTGCGTCGCACTGTGGATGGTGTTCCATATCGCCCATACCCCGATCCATCTTCACATCCACCCGCACTGCGAGGACTGGCAGGCAGGGCATGGAGCGGGACTTCCACACAGCGCCGACTGCATCGTTGACGAGACGCATCATGGGGATGACCACCACGACCGGCATCCAGCCGCCCAGCACAAGTTCAAGGTGACACAACCGACGCGGGCGATGGTTGTCGAGATGGTGTCTGTGCAGGCGGCGGAGTGGGTCAAGACGGACCAGGGCTTTTCGCAGCCGGAGTTCTTCGATTTCTCGGGGCTCTCGCCGCCGGAACTCGCTCGCACCTGGCAGTTCATCTTCCGCGCGGCGCTTCCTGTCCGCGCGCCTTCTCTTCTTTCCTGACAGTCCCTCCTGGACTGGCTTCGGCGTCAGGTGAGGTCTGGCGCGCCTGACGATTCACTTCCCCTATGAACCGCCGCGTTATGCGCTTCCGCGGCCACCCTGTTGGGTCACTCATTGGAGCGCGCAGAGAGCATTTTGAAAATGAAGATGAATTGGATACAGCAGTCCGCCAGCCTTGTCGTGGCGGGCGCGATTCTCAGCGCGGTTGGCGGGTGTTCGCGCCATGACCACGCGGCTGAGACAGGAGAACATACCGGCCATGATCACGGTGAAAACGGCGAAGCGAAGATGGCGCAAATCACCGTGTTTGGCGAGAGCCACGAAATCTTTGCCGAGCATCGTCTGGTGGTGGCGGGCACGCCTGCCAGGTTTGTGACGCATGTGACCGACTTGAAGACGCTCGAGCCACGGCGCGAGGGGGCGGTGCGGTTCCAACTGCGGCTTGGCCAGGAGGCCCACATTGAGCTCGTGGAAAAGACGCCCACGCGCGCGGGCATCTACGAGGCCATGCTGACTTTCCCCAAGCCCGGTGACTGGAACGTGGCGCTGGTCGTGCCCAGCGACGAGGGTGAGAAAACGATCAGGTTTCCGCCGGTGAAAGTCTTCGCCGACGCTCACGCGGTGGAGCATGCCGAGACGCCGGAACCGCCAGAGGGCATCAGCTTTCTGAAGGAACAGCAGTGGCGCGTGCGGGCTGGAACCGAGATCGTTGGCCCGCGCAAGCTGGTGGAACAGTTGCGGCTGCCCGCGAATGTGGCGGCGCGTCCTGGTGCGTTGGCGCAAGTGACAACGCCGCTCGCGGGCCGCCTGCTTCTGCCGCCGGGCAAACCCATGCCGCTCGTCGGGGACGAGGTCGAAGCAGGGCAGGTATTGGCGTTGATTCAACCCTCGCTCTCGGAAGCCGGCGCGCGACTTGTGGAAGCGGAAGGCGAAGTGGTGCGAGCCAGGCTCGCCCTGGAACAGGCGGACGCCGCCTTCAAGCGAATCCAGACGCTGGCGAAAGTGGAAGCGAAGTCCGGGCGCGAATTGCAAGAAGCCGAGTTTGCGCTGAAGACGGCGCAAGCCAGGTATGACGCGGCGTTGGCACTGCAAAGCACCTATCGTCAAGCCAGCACGAATCTCAGCGCGCACAGCGGCGCAATGTCACAGCCGGTGGTTGAACTGCGATCACCGATCACAGGGACGATCACGGCCCAGTCGGGCGCGGCGGTGGGAGAATACATCACCACCGATAAAGCAGTGTTCACGGTGCTGGATGCCGCGACCGTATTCATCGAGGCCAGGGTGCCTGAGATCAGCGTTGGGCGGCTGGCCGCCACCAAGGGCGCCTCCTATGAGTTGCCTGGCCGCACGGGCCAGTTCACGGCCATCACCGGCGACGGCCTGGGCCGCCTGGTCATCCTGGGCATTCAAGTGGACCCGGCGACGCGGACGGTGCCGCTGGTTTACGAGGCGCGCAATACGGACCAGCGCCTCCGAGTAGGCCAGTCGGTGAATTTGTATGTGGAAACGGATCGTGCCGAAAGCGCGCTGGCGATTCCGAACGAGGCCATTGTCGAGGAAGGAGGGCGTCCGATCGCGTTTGTGCAGGTGGGCGGAGAGACATTCCAGAAGCGCGACCTGACGTTGGGCATCCAGGATGGAAACTGGGTTCAAATCCTCTCAGGTATTCGGGAAGGCGAACGGGTGGTCACCCAGGGAGCCTACGCGGTGCGGCTGGCATCCGTTTCGAACGCGATTCCTTCGCACGGCCACGCGCATTGAGGAGCCTATGACCGACCGACTTATTCAATTTGCGCTGCGCAACCGGGCGCTGGTGCTGGTGGCGGCCGTGTTGATGCTGGTCCTGGGCACGCACACGGCGTTGCGGATGCAGGTGGACGTGGTCCCGGACCTGACGGCGCCGACGGTGGCGGTCATTACCGAGGCGCACGGCATGGCCCCGCTGGAAGTGGAGAGCCAGGTTACTCTGCCCCTGGAATCGGCCGTCAACGGCGCGCCCGGTGTGCGGCGGGTGCGCTCCTCGACATCGGTAGGCGTCTCGGTCATCTGGGCCGAGTTCGATTGGGGCACGGACCCGTATCGCGCGCGGCAAATCATTGGCGAAAAGATCCAGGCCGTGGTGGCCACGCTGCCGCCGGAGGTGGAACTGCCGATGCTCATGCCGGAAACGTCCATCATGGGTGAAGTCATGTTCCTGGCGCTGACTTCCGACCGGCAGACGCCCACCGAAATGCACACTTGGGCGGACACCGTTCTGCGGCGGCGGGTGCTGGCGGTGCCCGGCATCGCCAAGGTGACGCCCACCGGGGGCGGGGAAAAGCAGTTTCAGGTGGTGCTCTCTCCGACGCGGATGAGCGCCCAGGCCGTGTCCATGAATGAGGTGGTGGAGGCGCTGCGCGACTCGAACGAGAATATCTCCGCCGGGTTCATCAACGAGCGGGGCTCGGAGTACCTGGTAACGGGCGTGGGCCGGTTCCGCTCGCTGGCGGACATTGGCGAGACCGTGGTCAGCCTGCGCGACGGCGTGCCGGTGCTCATCGCTGACCTGGGTGACGTGCGGGTGGGCGAGTCGCCGCGCCGAGGCGAAGCGTGCGCGAACGGACAACCTGCCGTGCTGCTTGGGCTGTCGAAGCAGCCGGGGGTAAACACGCTGACTCTGACCCGCGAGTTGGACAAGGCTTTAGACGATTTGGAGAAGAAGATGCCCGAAGGAATGAAACTCAACCGGCACATCTTCCGGCAGGCGACCTTCATCGAAGTCGCGATCCACAACGTGAAGAAGGCGTTGCTCGAGGGCATCGTGCTGGTCGTCGTGATCGTGGCGTTGTTCCTGGCAAACTTCCGTGCGTCGTTCATCACGGTGCTGGCCATCCCGCTCTCGCTGGTGGCCGCCGTGCTCGCTCTGCGGGCGCTGGGACAGACGGTGAACACCATGACGCTGGGCGGCATGGCCATCGCCATCGGAGCACTGGTGGACGATGCGGTGATTGACGTGGAAAACGTGTTCCGGCGACTTCGTGAAAACAGGCTGCTGCCCGAAGCGCAACGCAAACCCTCGCTGGCAGTTGTCCTCGCTGCCAGCGTGGAAATCCGGCGCTCGATCGTGTTTGCCACGCTCATCATCGCGCTGGTGTTCACACCGATCTTTTTCCTGTCGGGTGTCGAGGGCCGGTTGCTCAAGCCGCTGGGCGAGGCCTATCTGGTGGCTTTGCTGGCGTCGCTGGTCGTGGCGGTGACCGTCACGCCCGCCCTCTGTTCGCTGCTGCTGCCGAACAGCAAGGCGGTGCAGCGCGGCGCCGAGCCGCGACTGGTCCATTGGCTCAAGGAACATTACGGACGGTTGCTCGGGCCGGCCTTGAATCATCCGTGGCGCGTGGCGATACCCGCTCTCGGCTTGTTCCTTCTAGCGCTTGGCTCGACCCCGTTCATGGGGCGCTCGTTTCTCCCGGAGTTCAACGAAGGATCGCTCACGTTGACCACCAAGACGCTGCCCGGGACGGCATTGCCCGAGTCGCAGAAATTGGCCCACCTGGTGGATGAGGCGTTGCTGCGGCATCCGGAGGTCGTGAACGTTGGCCGGCGCACAGGTCGGGCAGAATTGGACGAGCATTCGTTGGGCGTGGAAGCCTCGGAAATAGAGGTGTCTCTGCAAATGAAGGACCGCAGCAAGGAGGAGTTCATCGCGGCCCTGCGAGAGGACCTGGCCGGCATTCCTGGCCTGACCATCAACATCGGCCAACCGATCTCTCATCGAATTGACCACATGCTGTCGGGCACCCGGTCCAGCATTGCCGTGAAGCTCTTTGGACCGGACCTCTACAAGCTGCGCACGCTTGGTGAACAGGTGCGTCAGGCAATGAGCACGGTGCCTGGCGTGGCAGACTTGAGCCTCGAACCACAGGTGGACGTGCCGGCGTTGCGCGTGCAGTTCGACCGGCAGGCGCTGGCGCGACACGGCTTGCACGTGCGCGAGGTGGACAGCGCGCTGCAGGCGGCGATCCAGGGACTGCACGTGAGCAGCATCCTGGAGGGACAGAACGCCTTTAGTCTGGTGGTTCGCCTCGCCGATCCGCCGCTTCCGGCGTCGGGGCCAATCACGCCGCCCTGGAGCACGGAGACGCTAGGCGACCTGCTCATTGACATCCCGAGCGGAGCGAAAGTGCCGTTGGCCGCGCTCGGCCAGGTAATCAAGGACACCGGTCCAAACACCATCAGTCGCGAGCAGGTGGAACGGAAGATCGTTGCTTCGGCCAACGTGGCAGGACGCGATGTCACATCCGTCGTGCGGGACATTCAGCAACGGGTGAATCCCCTGGTCGAGGCACAGTCGGGTTACCGCGTGGACTACGGCGGCCAGTTTGAGAGCGCCGCGGAAGCCAGCCGCATTCTTCTGCTGCTGGGGATCGCTGTTGTGATAGGCATCGGATTCCTGCTGCATCTCGCGTTTGGTTCGGGGCGCGACGCCGCGCTGGTGATGCTCAACCTGCCGCTGGCGTTGATCGGCGGCGTGGCGGGCGTATTCGTCGGAGGCGGCGTGTTGAGCGTGGCCTCGCTGATCGGTTTCATCACGGTGTTCGGCATCGCCACGCGCAACGGCATCATGCTCGTCTCCCACATCCGGCACTTGCAGGGGGAGGAGGGCATCACGGATTTGCGCGAGGCGGTCTATCAGGGGGCGATGGAGCGGCTGGCGCCGATTCTGATGACGGCCCTGGCGGCCGGGCTGGCGCTGATCCCGCTGGCTTTGTCCGGCGGCACGCCGGGCAACGAGATTCAAACTCCCATGGCCATTGTCATCCTGTTTGGCCTGCTGACATCGATGCTGTTGAACATGATTGTCGTCCCGGCGCTTTACGTGCGGTTTGGACGGCGGGTGGAACTGAAATGAATGAGGTGTTTATGAAGAAGCAACTCGCAGTTGTGTTTGTGGTGCTTGCGTTGGGCTGTGTCACCGCTCTGGTGGCGGCGGATGCAACCACGAGAACCGCGAAAGCCGTCGAGAACCTGACGCTCGAACAGGCGCTCGAGATGGCGGAAGACCTCCAGCCGCAGATCGCCGAGGCCAAAGCCATGATTGAGGCCGCCGAAGGGCGGGCCAGACAGGCGGGCACGTTTCCCAATCCTGAAGCCATCGTCGGCGCACAACAACTCCCACTCAGCGGCAACCAACCAAACGAGAGGGAATATGTGGCCGGCGTGGGACAAACCGTTCCGCTCAGCGGACGACTCGGCAAAGCACGCGAGGCGGAACTCCTGGACCGGGAGGTTCGGGCGCGAGGCCTGGAAGTGAAGCGGCGGGAGATTCGGAAGCGCGTTCACAACGCCTTCGCGACCGCGCTCTACCAGGAAAAGGCGTATCGGGCGCAAAGCGACATTCAGCACAATGCCGAAAAGGCGGTGGCCGCCACCCAAGCACGCGTCGAGGCGGGTGATGCGTTGAAAGACGATCTGGCGCGGGTGGAGATGGAACTCGCCCGGGCCAAGATCGAATTGCAGCGCACCGAGTCGTTGCGCGCGCAGGCGTTGGTCGCACTGATAGCAGCCATCGGCGATGCCACGCTGACCGTGAAGTCACTCGCGGGCACGCTGGATGCAGCCTTCGAGATTCCGACACTGGAAAGCCTGGTTGCGACTTTGACGGCCCAGCCTGAGACGGCATTGGCCGATGCGGACCTTCGCGCGCGCGCCGCGCGGGTGGACGTGGCGAAGTCGGAGCGGATTCCAGACGTAAAGGTGGAGTTGCTCTACCATCGCCTGGAGGCGAGCAGCGCCAATACGTTTGACGTCGGACTGAGCATCCCGCTGCCGCTGTTCAATCGCAACCAGGGGAAACTGCGCGAAGCGCGAGCCGAACAGGCGGCAGCCGAAGCACGGGCAAGGACGACGCAGAACGAACTGAGCGCTCGCCTCCGCGAGTCCCATCTGCAACTGACGTCCGCCCTGGCCAGCAGTCGGACGTTGAAGACGGAAATCCTGGGAAAGGCAGACACGGTGCTGAAGACAGCGGAAGCCCGCTATGCGGCGGGCGACATCAGCCTCACGGAACTCCTGCCCGTGCGCCGGGATTGGGCGGGGGTGCAATTGAGCTACCTGGAGTCGCTGCGAGAGGTGATGCAGGCGTGGGGCGAAGTGAAGAGTTTTCAATGAGGTGCTATCTGAGCGCGACTTCAGGACGTGAAGGTCTTCTCGGGTGCGATGAGTGACTTTTTTCGTCGTCGAAAGCCGCTCATCGTCAACGTTCTCCTTGCTGATACCGTATGCACCATACTGATCCACCCCGCTGGCAGCACTCGCACGATTACACCATTGACACCTCGGCGGCCGAGCGGCGCACTCGCATCGTGATCGCCATCACCGCGACGATGATGGTGGTCGAGATTGCCGCCGGCGTCATGTTCGGCTCGATGGCGCTGCTGGCCGACGGTTGGCACATGAGCACGCACGTGGCCGCGGGGAAGTTCGCCGCCATCGTGTGCATTGCGGGATACAATCCAAGGCCGGCGGCGGCCTGCCGGGAAATGCTCCTTGAGCATGAGGAACTGGTGCATGTCACAGTTGAAGTGCGCCGCTGCGCTTGACTCGCGAGGAGGGCGCCCGGCGTTTGGGGGTGGACCGAACGACTGTCTGGAGCGGGCTCAAGCGCCACCGAGTTCAGCCTTCGCCAAGGCGCCAGCCCTCGCGGTACTCGCGATGTGTGAGTTGCTGGGCGCGCTCGTTGTTCAGGATGCGTCCGGAGACGATGTCGTAATCGAGCGGGCCTTCGACGAGGGTGGCGAGATTGGCCAGTTGCATGAGTTCGGTCATCGGACCGCCGATCTCGAACGGCGAGAAGGGTGTTCCCTCTCCCTTGCAGGCCTGGACCCATTCGCGGTGATGGCCGGTCGACTTGGGCAGGATCTGGGGCGGCCCGGCTTTCAGATCCGCGAATCGGTTTTCAGGCAACAGGGTGAACCGGGTGTTCCATGGACACTCGGAGTAGATCGAGCCTCTGGCGCCGACCAGGAGATCGCCCCAACCCTGCTGCGGATACCCCAGCATCAAGTCGACCGGCGGCTTCTCCTTGGCCCAAAGCGTGAGTTTGACCGGAGGCAGTTCACCACGAGCGGGCAGGTCGAGGGTGATGCGGGAAGACCTCGGGTAGCCTTCGATGTTCCGCTCCGAGGGATGGGCCTCGACATGCACGACGAGACGCGCGGGGGACGCGGCGTGTGGCGCATTCCATAGCTCACTCAGACGCAAGGCGCGGAACATGAGGTTGGCCGTGTGACAGCCGAAGTCGCCCACGATGCCGCTGCCGAACGCGCGCCAACCGCGCCAACTCCCGGGCAGGTAGCTGGGATGGTAGGGGCGAGTCTCGGCCGGGCCGAGCCACAGATCCCAACTCAACGTGGCCGGGACGGGCGGTGTTTCGGCGGGACGCTCGAGCGGGCCGTTGCCGCCATCGAACCAGACATGCGCCTCGCGGACCTCGCCGATGGCGCCGCCCAGGACCAGTTCGGCGCCGCGTCGCAAGCCGTCGCTTGCCGATCCTTGGTTCCCCATTTGGGTGGCCACTTTCATCTTGAGCGCGGTTTCGCGCATGAGCCTCGCTTCGCGGACGGTGCGAGTCAGCGGCTTCTCGCAATAGACATGCTTCTTTCGCAGCATGGCGTCGACGGCGGCAACCGCATGGGTGTGGTCGGGCGTCGCAACCATGACGGCATCGATGTCGGTGTCCGCCTCATCGAGCATTCGCCGGAAGTCGGTGAAGCGCCGGGCCTTCGGATGCTTCTGGTAGATATCGCCGGCGCGGACCTGATCGACGTCGCACAGGGCCACGAGATTCTCGCCAAGGCCGGCGAGGGCATCGAGATTGGACCGGCCCTGGCCGCCAACGCCGATGCCGGCAATGTTGAGTTTGCTGTTGGCTGTCGTGCCAAAGGCCAGCTTGGGATTGGACAGGATCAAGAGACCGGTTCCACCCAAGAACGAGGAGCGCAGAAAGGCGCGTCGGGACCCAGCGTGTTTCATAGGCGGACCAGTCAACTCGAACCACACCCGGGGTCAATGTCGAATGTGCTGCGCGCCGGCGCGCACGGTCTTTTCATTTGCAGCGGTGCTTAAGCGGTGGTTGGAGGGGGACGTGGATGTGTGTGGGAGGGTTGCTGGCAGCGCCGGTGCGCATTGGGCCAGGAAGACTTGGAAGGGTTGCGCAGCAATTGAGCCCGAACCTCGATCTCCGGACGTTCCGGTTTGGCGCGAGTGGTTTCGGCACGAACTTGGTGAGCGTGCCCGCAGAGCGTGCTTTTTACAGGACACAGGTCGACGTGACGAACGACTTGGGTGTGGTCGTCGAGGTCGTCGCGGGGCTGGACCTGGGCAAAGGCGAGGTGGGGAGCGATTCGGCAGAAGCCTTCGAGGGGAGGTCAGCCGATGAGAAGAGACCGGGCCGGGGGAGGAGCGGGCCTCCCCCGGCCCTGGCCGCGGCGCAAGTGCTCGGTCATCCCGGTTGGCGCGCCTTCCCCTGAACGGTTGGTTCCGTAGCCGTTCCGCGACGCGGGATCAGTCCGCGCCCATTCTTTGAGGCTTTGCGTTCCCTTGTGGGCCGAGATCGTTCGCTGGTCTTGATGTGCGTTGCACCGTCTGCTATTGAGGCTTCGCATGAACTGTTTTGCGTCTCTCCTCTCTTCCTGTCCGCCCCGTTTCGGGTGGCGTGCCTCCGCGAGGTCGTGGCGGCCTCCGACCAAGGCGACGGCCTGGCTGGTAATCGCACTTGCTGCCATCGCATGCGGGCCCGGAGTGGCGGCGGGCGAGACGCCCGCGGAGCGCCTGCGGATCGCCTTCCCGGATGAGCGGTTGGCGGTGCATGGGCTGCCGTGGTTCGCCGAGGACACGCCCGCTTTGCGCCGTCTGCCGATGCGTCTCGAAAGCCAGTTGCGCCCGGCGGTATGGAACCTCGCCCAGCACCCGAGCGGCGGGCGCATCCGGTTTCAGACCGATTCGACCACCGTCGGACTGGTTGCCGAGAACCCGGGGTTCTCGAACATGCATCACATGGCCAGCGTGGGTGAGAACGGCTTCGACCTGTATGTCGAGGGCGAATACATCGGCAGCGCCTGGCCTGATGCGCACGGCAAGATCGCGAAGGAATGGCGGATCGGGACGGACCCGAAGCCGCGCGATGTGACCCTTTACCTGCCGCTTTACAAACCGGTGAAGGTGATCGAGGTCAGCTTGGACGCCAAGGCCTCATGCACCGCGGCGACCCCTTATGCGATACGGCGCCCGGTGGTGTACTACGGTTCGAGCATCACGCAGGGCGGTTGCGCCTCGAATCCGGGAGGATCGTGTCAGGCCCTCCTCGAACGCTGGCTCGACGCGGATTTCGTCAATCTGGGTTTCAGCGGGAATGGATTGGGAGATCCGCCGGTGGCGGAGGCCATTGCTGAACTCGAACCGTCGTGCGTGGTTCTTGATTTCTGGGCCAACCCCGGCCCTGAACAGTACGCCGCTGCACTGCCCGCCTTTGTGGACATCCTCCGCCAAAAGTTGCCGCGCGTGCCCATCCTGGTGACCGGCCCGTTCTACTTCGCCGCGGAGACGGCGGGCGGCGGTGTCGCGTCCACACAAGCCGCCAAGCGGCGGACCGCCAAGGAGTTTGTCCGTGTGCGGCGGAAGGCGGGCGATCGGGCGATCGCGTTCGTGGATGGTCTCGAGATGCTCGATCGGAGCCAGGCGATCGGGCTTGTGGACGGGGTGCACTGCAACTCGCTCGGCTTTTATTTCAACGCCCGGGGGCTCGAGCCGCACCTGCGCAAAGCGCTGCGCCGCTAATCTGCGTGAAACACCTCCTCCATCGCTGACCACCATTCGCCGGGGGCGCGATCGGCGAGCGGTTTCTGGCATGGCTCGCAAAAGGACCACCATCGCCGGGTCGTCGGGTCCGCCGCCATCTTTGCCATGTCCGCCGCGAAGTCATCGCCCGTGTACTCGAAGTAGCTGAACAGATAGGGCTGTCCGTCGTCGAGTCGCCGCAGGTAGATCGAGTAGTTTCGGATGTGGCAATCCGCGATCATCCTGAGCACGTCGGGCCAGACGGCGGCGTGCAGCTTCTTGTACTCGTCCACTTTCTCGGGCTTGAGTCCCAGCACCATGCCATAGCGTTTCATAGGATTCTCCTTCGCGCGAAGCCCCGCGCCCCGCATCGCGGTTCGCGGCGATCCGGCCAAAGGTGAATTGGCCGCCTCGGTCGAGCGGGGTTCACGACGCGTTTGTAGCATCGAGCGGTCTGGATGCAAAGAGCGTGTCCACCCTGGCTTTGACCGCGGCGTCCATCGCGATGAGGGGCGGCCAGGGGCGTTTGAAGCCTTCGCCCGGCAGCTTGCGGGTGGCGTCGATTCCCATTTTCGCGCCGATCCCGATTTCGGGCGTGGCGTGGTCGAGGACGTCCGCCGGCCCCCGGGTGACGATGGTGTCCCGTTGCGGATCGGTGTTGGCGCAGAGGCGGAAGAGGACGTCGCTGGCGTTATGCACGTCGACGTCGTGGTCCACGACGACGATGTATTTCGTGAACATCATTTGTCCCATGCCCCAGAGGCCGTGCATGATCTTGTAGGCCTGCATCGGGTAGGTCTTCCGGATGCTGACGAACACCAGATTGTGGAAGACGCCCTCCGGCGGCAACGCGATGTCCACAATCTCGGGAAAGTTCATCCTGAAGACGGGCAGAAAGAGCTTCACCGACGCCGCGCCGATGTAGAAATCCTCCATGGGCGGGATGCCGACGATTGTGGCGGGGTAGACGGCGTTCTGTCGGTGGGTGATGGCGGTGACGTGGAAGACGGGATAGGGCTCGGGCAGGGTGTAGAAGCCGGTGTGATCGCCGAAGGGGCCTTCGTCGCGCAGCGGTTCGAGCGGATCGACATAGCCCTCGATGACGACGTCGGCGTGCGCAGGCACCTCGAGGTCGTTGGTCTCGCATTTGACCAACTCGACGGACTTTTTTCGCAAATAGCCGGCCAGAAGATACTCGTCCAGACCGTCGGGCAGAGGCGCCGTCGCGGCAAAGGCCAGCATCGGATCGCCGCCGAGAAAGACGCTCACGGGCATGCGCGCCCCCGTCTCGAAATAGTGGCGTCCGTGTCGCGCGCCGACCTTGTGCAGTTGCCAATGCAGACCGGTCGTGCGGTCGTCGTAAACCTGGATTCGGTACATCCCGACGTTTCGCTCGCCCGTGATGGGATCCTGGGTGACGACGCAGGGCAGGGTGATGAAGCGTCCGCCGTCGAGAGGCCAGCATTTGAGAATGGGGAGGTCCAGGAGCGTGGGGGGATCCGAGATGGGAGATGGGAGATGGGAGATGGGAGATGGGAGATGGGAGATGGGAGATCGGGGATCGGAGATCGGAGATCGGGGATCGGAGATGGGGGATGGGGGGTGGCTTCGTTCGACTTCGGTGTTTGACGCGCCCGCAGCGGCAGGATTCGAGATTTGCGGTTCGAGATCTTGGATCGTTGGCGCGGTTGGCCACGGCTGGTCGCGTCGAGGAGCGGCTTCGAATCGGTGGATGACCTCCTTGCACGGGCCGTTCTTGACGAGTCTGGGTTTGGCGTGGCGCAGTTCGAGCGCGGTGCCGAGCAGTTTCAGGGTGTCCCGGAAACCGGCGGGTGGCTTGGCCTTGAGCAGCGAGGCCAGTTCGGCTGCAACGTCGTCGACGGACCGTGCGCCCATGCTCAAAGCAAGGCGGTTCCAGGATCCCAGGGTGTTGATAGCGACGGGGAATGGACTGATCCGGCCATTGACGGTCGGGTGTTCGATGAGCAGGGCCTTGCCGCCGCCCGGCTTCTTCATCTCGCGATTGGCCAACTCGGTGATTTCGAGTTCGGTGGCGAGGGGCGCGGAAACCCGAGTCAACTCGCCTGCCCGGTCGAGGGCGGTCACCCAATCACGAAAAGAATCGAATGCCATAGCGCGGGCAGGGTAGAGGGGAAAAGGGAGAATGGAAAAGGGAGAATGGAGAAAGCGGCGGTTCAGACAGTGGCGGGCTTTCCATGATCCGACCCTTGGAGGGGGGACGGCTCGTCCCCCGCCGAAGGGTGTCTTCAAAGGGGTTTGGGGCGACGAGGCCGTCGCCGCTCCGCACCGGTTCATGGTCCCCGTGCGCATTCAACCGTTGAATGCCGAGGCTTCCCATGAACCTCGACATGGAAAGCGGCGCTGAAGCGCCGCAGTCCAAGCGCTTGCGCGGCGTGGTGTGCGGCTTCGAACCTCGCGAAGCGTCTCGAGTGCGCCGGTTTACCGGCGCTTTGAGTTCGTGTTCCCCGAGCAGTTCAAGGAGGAACAGGCCATGACTCACGTTGGATTCTCGTTGGATTCTCCTTGCGGCGGGGGCGGCGAGTTCGCATAAAGACCGGCCACGAATATGCATGCGAATTCCATTGTCGGATTGCGCCAGACGCTCGTGCTGGCGCTCACTGCGTTCACTTTGCAGGCCGTGTCGGCGGACGAGAATCCCTACCTGGGCCGCTGGGCCTTAACCATACCGGGGGGCGGCGCGGGCTGGCTCGAAATCACAAAGGAGAAGGGCTACTACGACGGCAGCATCCTGTGGGGCGGGGGCAGCGTGGTGCCCGTGTCGGGGGTGTTTTTCGATGACGACACGCTGTTTGTCATGCGGACGCGGGAGGTGAAGCGCAAGAACGCCGCGGGGCAGACGGTGCGGACGCATCAGTTCACGGAGCTGATCACGGGGCGGGTGTACGGGGATGATCTGCGTCTGGACCAGACAAATCCGCGCGACAACGGGGAGGGGATGAGCCAGGCTGCCTTTACGGGCAAGCGCATTCCGCCGCTGCCGCCTCGGCCCGACTTGGCCAAGGTAAAGTACGGCGAGCCGGTCGCCCTGTTCAACGGGCGGGACCTGACGGGCTGGCGGCTGCTCGATCCGGGGTCGGTCAACGGGTGGAGTGTGAAGGATGGGCTGCTGATCAACCGACCGGTGCAAGAGGAGGGCAAGCCGCACAAGAACTACGGCAACCTGCGGACCGATGGCGAGTTCGAGGACTTCAACCTCACGCTCGAAGTCAATGTGCCCAAGCGCGGCAACAGCGGCATTTACTTGCGTGGGATCTACGAGGTGCAGGTCGCCGACTCGCACGGACGGCCGACCGATTCGCACAACATGGGCGGTCTCTACAGCCGCATCACTCCCACCGTGAACGCCTGCAAGCCGGCGGGCGAGTGGCAGACGTTCGATATCACGCTGGTCGATCGCCATCTGACGGTGATTCTTAACGGCACGAAGGTCATCGACAACCAACCGGTCCTGGGCTGCACCGGAGGGGCGATGTGGTCCGATGAGTTTCGCCCGGGCCCCATCTATTTGCAGGGCGATCACGAGGCTGTGGACTACCGCAACATCGTGCTTCGACCTGTGCTGAAGTAGGGACTGAGAGCCAGGTCCGGCATTTCGCCACTCGAAGACTCGCTGAAAGTCATGGCGCCCGCAGACGCTCTGCCGTGCGGGCCAGGAAGCAAGACCGCGCCTGGAAAGGGAACCAGGAACCTCCCGTGGGTTCTGAAAGCGTTCTGTCATGGGAAGGGCGTGTTGCATTTGTTGAACTCTCCGAGCCCGCGCGGTTTTGCTTTTCCAGCCCGCAGTGGTGCACGTTGGGGAGTGGTCGGCTTCGCCGAAGTCACAACTCGATGAAGACTGCGGGCGAGCGAGGCGCGCCTCAGACCAAATCCAGCCCTCCTTACCATGCGGAGTTCCCGTGTCTCGTCGTCCTTCTGGTCCGCGCCTCGCTCCGAAGAATCCTTGACCCTGTCACCGCGGCAGAACAACTTGACCTGTCTCCAACGCGTTTCACCGGTCAAGGATTCTATTGGCTGCGTCCGAACTTCTTCTCGAGTTCGCGGTAACTGAACTCGAGGAGAGTTGGGCGCCCGTGGGGGCATGTGTATGGCATCGCGCAGCGGCGCAGATCCTCGACGAGTTTTTCGAGTTCGACGCCCACCAGCGGGTCGTGGGCCTTGACCGCGTGGCGGCAGACGGTCTTGGCCACCATGTCCTCTCCAAGACGCATGGAATTGACGTCGTGGCCGGCGGCCTTGAGTCCGTCAATCAACTCGAGGACGAACTGACGCGGGTCCGGCGTGCGGACGAAGGGCGGGAGAGCGTCCAGGAGGAACGTGCGTTCGCCGAACTCGCTCAGGCCGACCCCTAAGCGGCTCAGTGTCGGCAGGTGCTCGCGCAGGAAGACGGCGTCGCGGGGAGAAAGCTCGACTGTTTCAGGCAGCAAGAGGCGCTGGCTGGGTGCGTTGCCGCGTTCGAGGCGTTCGAGCATTTGCTCGAACAGAAGCCGTTCGTGGGCGGCATGCTGGTCCATCAGGACGAGTCCCCGATCCGATTCCAGCACGACGTAAAGGCGGCCGATGACGCCCACGAAACGCAGGGGGACACTCAGCAACGGCGGAGGCGGCGCCTCAGGCGGGGCCGCGTCGAGGGTCGGCCCGGTTAGAGAAGATGCGTTCGGGCGAAGGACGTGCGGTGTCGATTCCAGGCCTGGTCCGATCGAGGAAACGGCCATCGCGGGGGACCCCGCATTGACTGCCGGGGGTGACGGGGGCGCTGCTGTGGGCGGCGGAAGGGCGGGGGTGGGCGCTGGGGCTGCGGGCGGCGTTGGCGGGGGCGAGTTTGGTGGCGGCGCGCCATAGTCGATCCAGCCCTGTTCCAGCGGGGAGTTGGCCGTCGGGTGGGCATTCGAGCCGATCTGATCGGGATGGGTTAGAGGGCCAGGTGCGGCGGGCGTGTGATAGGCCAACAACGCCTGGCGGACGGAGTTTGTGACAAAGCGTCGGACCATCCAGTCGTCTCGGAACTTCACCTCGCGTTTGGTGGGATGGACGTTGACGTCGACCAGATGCGGCTCGATTTCGAGGAACAGGCAACAGACCGGGTAGCGGCCTTTCATCAGGCTGGTGTGGTAGCCTTCGAGCAGGGCGTAGTGGAGGGTGCGATTGTCAACGGGGCGCCGGTTCACGAACAGGTGTTCATCTTCGCGTGTTGCCCGGGAGACTCCCGGGGCGCCGATGAAGCCCCAGAGGCGGATGGCGGAGGGGGCGTCGGGTTCGTTTTCGGGCGATTCGCTGTCGGTGCCTGTGTTGGAGTCGGAGAGAGGGGCGGACGGGGCTGGGGGAGCCGAGGCGTCCACGGCGACGAGGTTGAGATCGGAACCGTAGACGGCGCGCAAGCGCTCACGGAGGGCGGCGTGGCGGTCGGACGCGGTTTGGGCCGACGTGATTGGCGGCAACTGCCAGACCAGCCGTTGATCATGGGTGAAGGTGAAACCCACCTCGGGATGTGCGAGGGCGGCCAGGAGGAGGTAGTGATGGATATGAGACCTCTCGGTCTCCTCGCTCTTCAAGAACTTGCGTCGTGCCGGCAGGTTGAAAAAGAGGTTGCGCACCTCGACCGAGGTGCCGGGCGGCCCGCTGGCTGTGGGCACGCCGATGATCTTGCCCCCATGAATGAGGACTTGGGTGGCCTCGATCGACTCGCCGGTTCGCTCGCGCGTGGTCAAGGTCAGCCGGCTGACGCTGGCAATGCTCGGGAGTGCCTCACCGCGAAACCCCATCGTGGAAATCGCGTCGAGATCCTCCGCGCGCCGGATCTTGCTCGTCGCATGACGATCGAAGCAGAGCAAGGCATCGTCGCGGCTCATGCCGATGCCGTCGTCGGTGACTCGGATCAGGCTTCGCCCGCCCGCCTGGACTTCGACCTGGATGCGCTCGGCCTGGGCGTCGAGGGCGTTCTCGACCAGTTCCTTGACCACGCTGGCCGGGCGTTCGACGACCTCGCCGGCGGCGATTTGGTTCGCCACCTGCTCGGGCAACAGGCGGATGCGATTCATGCGGCGGACAGATTACCCTCCCGGCCCGGGGGGTGCGATACATCATTCAAAGCCGCGGTTGACGGCGCGCCCTTTATGCAGCACTTTCCGCCGCGCAGAGCAAATCGTAAACATGAAATCAACTCATCTATTGGCGGCCGCTTTGGCGGCTGGCGTGTCGGTTGGCGCAACCGGTCAGGCGGCGAGCGCGAATCTCGGCGACCCCGCCCCCGCGCTCGAGATTGCGGAGTGGGTGAAGGGAGGTCCGGTCGACCTGGCGGCTGGCAAAGGAAAGAAGATCTTTGTCGTCGAGTTTTGGGCGACGTGGTGTCCGCCGTGTCGGACGAGCATTCCGCATCTGACAGAGCTGCAGAAGAAGTACAAGGCGGACGGGGTGGTTTTTATTGGCGTCTCAGACGAGAAGCCGGGCGTTGTGAAGCCGTTTGTCGAGAAGCAGGGGGATAAGATGGACTACGTGGTGGCGATCGACAAAGAGCGGAAGACCTCGGCGGGGTACATGAAGGCTTTTGGGATCAACGGGATTCCGCATGCATTCGTGGTCGACAAGGAGGGGCGGATTGTGTGGCAGGGGCATCCGATGGCGGAATTGGACGAGACGATCTGGCAGATCTTGGACGGCAAGTACGACATGAGCAAGGCCAGGAAACGCGCCGAGGCCCAGGCGTTGCTCGAAGAGTATTACGAAGTGGCGGCTGACGACAGCAAGAAGGACCGCGCGGAGGAACTCGAGAAGAAACTGGTGGCCCTCGACACCGAGATCGGCGGCATCGTGTCCGGCGAGAAATTCGATCCGCGGGAGGTCCGGAACCAGATTCGTTTCTCAGAGGCCATGCGCGAGTACGGCCAAGCGATCATGGCGGGCAAAGACGACGCTTCGCTGGCGGAACTCGAGAAGAAGGCCGAGCCGTTCAAGCCTGCGGGATTCGAGTTTGGAGAGTATCGTGAGCAGTTGCAGGCGTCGGTGGTTTTTCGGGAGTATATGCAGCTCGCGCAGAGCGAAGGGGAGGCGGAGAAGCTGGCTGAGGCCGCCGCCAAACTGGGCGGGCTGAAGACCAAGAATCCGGGCATTCTCAACCAGATTGCCTGGACGTTGCTGACGGACGAGAAGATCAAGCAACGAGATGTCGGGCTGGCATCGAAGCTGGCCAAGGCGGCCTACGACGCCACGGAGGGCAAGGACGCATCGGTTGTGGACACCTATGCCCGGGCGCTGTTCGAGACCGGCAAGGTCAGCGAAGCCATCGAGCACGAGAAGAAGGCGATCGAGTTGTGCGACGATGAGGCGATGAAGAGCGATTTTGTCGCCAACCTGAAGAAGTATCAGGAGAAGGCGGCCAAGAAGTAAGCGCCCTGGCGGAACCGTCCCCTGAAGGGGAGGTCCGATCAGCGTCCAATCAGCGCCCTCGAGTGCACCCAATCGAGGGCGTTTTCATAGCGGCAAAGGGCTGACGCCCCGGAGGCACTGGCCGCCAGAGCGCCCTTCATTTTCGGTGCTCCGGTCCTTTTACCGCAGCCAGAAGCTGAAGTAGACGTACATCGAGAGCACGGCGAGCAGGATGGCGGCTGCCAGGACCTTGTTGCCCGTATCCCAGCTTCGCTTGATCTCGTCGGCTGCTTCGTGGTGGATGGAGCCGTAGGTCAGGCCTTTGAGTTTCTCGGGCGGCGGCGGTGCGGTCAGAAGGGAGGCGACGACCATGATGATCGCGCTGGCCAGAAAGAGCAGGCCGGTTGCGTAGAGGTAGTTGTAGTCGCCGATCTGTGCCAGAAAGGCGGGCGACTCGATCTTGCCCTTGCCGAAGAAGGTCTGGATGGTCAGCTTGGCCATGCCGAGGATGAAACCGCCGGAGAGGGCCCAGACGGCGCCTGTTGCGTTGATGCGTTTCCAGAACAGGCCGAGGAAGAAGACGGCCGTGATCGAGGGGGCCAGGTAACTCTGGACGTTTTGGAGGTATTGGTAGAGGCCGCCTTTCGAGACTTTGGCCATCACGGGAATCCAGATGATGCCCAAGGCCACGACGACGGCCGTGGCGATGCGTCCGACGGTCAGGAGGTGGCGTTCCGATTGGCCGGGCCGGAGTTTCTCATAGATATCGACCGTGAACAAGGAGGCGCTCGAGTTGAAGAGGGAGGCCAGCGAACTCATCAGCGCCGCGAGCAGACAGGCGACGATCAGTCCGCGGACGCCGATCGGGAGGAGCAGTTTGACCAGGGTGGGGAAGACCAGGTCGCCGTCGATTGTCGAAGTGCCATCGACCAGCTTCATGGGGAGCTGGATGAGGCCTTTCTGGTGCATGGCCCAGCCGATCATACCCGGGATCAGGAAGATCAGCACCGGCCAGACCTTGAGCAATCCGCCGAACATGGCGCCGCGGCGGGCGGTTGCCAAATCCTTCGCCGACAGAGTGCGCTGGACGATGTACTGGTCGGTGCACCAATACCAGAGGCCGACGATGGGCGAGGCGATCAGGATGCCGAGCCAGGGGAAACCGGGATCGGACAACGGGCGCCAGAGAGCGAAGTTGTCCGCGTTCTCCTTGCACATGCGCACCAGTTCGCCCCAGCCGCCCAGCCTGGCCAGGCCAATGCCGGTGATGATGAACGAGCCGAGCAGGATGATGACGGCTTGGGGTGTGGCGGTGGACATGATGGCGCGCATGCCGCCGAACACCGTGTAGATGCCGGTGATGATGACCGTGGCGAAGGCGCCGATCCAGAAGGCGTTCTGGGGGGAGCCGAAGGTGTCTGGCAGCAGGGCCTGAAAGACGATGGCTCCGGCGTAGACGGTGACGCTGACCTTGGTAAAGACGTACAAGACCAGGGAGACGCACGAGAGCACCCAACGGGCCCGGGCATTGAAGCGCTTCTCGAGAAACTCGGGAATCGTCTGCACGCCGGATTTGTAGTAGAAAGGCACAAAGAGCCCCGCCAGCACGATCAGACACCAGGCGTGCATTTCATAATGCGCCATCGCCATGCCCGTCGAGGCCCCCTGGCCGGCCAGTCCAACAATGTGCTCGGACCCGATGTTCGAGGTGAAGATCGAGGCGCCGATGACAATCCAGCCGGCGTTACGGCCTGCGAGGAAGTAATCCACGCTGTCCTTCTGATGGCGTCCGTACCACCAGGCGACCCAGCCGATCAGGCCGAAGTAGAGTGCGATCACGATCCAGTCGAGCCAATGCATGTTGCGGGTTCTTTCTTGGGTTAGCGTTTCGAGTTCTGACCGTAGTACGCTCCGGGGCCATGTTTCCGGAGAAAATGCTTGTCGAGCAGGGCGGGCGCAATCGGGCGGACCTTTGGGTTCAGGCGCAGCGTCTGACTGGCGAGGCGGGCGACGTACTCGAGGACCACGGCGTTGTGGACTGCGTCCCGCGCGTCGGCGCCCCACGCGAACGGGCCATGGCTGGCCACCAGCACAGCCGGAGAGTGTCGGGGGTCCAGGTGACGGAAGGTTTCGACGATGACGCGCCCGGTGTTGGCTTCGTAGTCGGTTTTGATTTCGGACGGTTTGAGCAGTCGTGTGCAGGGGATCTGTCCGTGCCAATCATCCGCCTGCGTGGTGCCCCAGCAGGGAATCGGCATGCGCGCCTGGGCCCAGGCGGTGGCGTAGAGACTGTGGGTGTGGACGATCCCGCCGATCTGCCGGAACGCGCGGTACAGCACCAGGTGCGTTGGGGTGTCGGAGCTGGGCTTGAGTCTGCCCTCGACGACGTCTCCGGTCTCGAGAGACACCACCACCATGTCGTTTGGCCGCATGTCGGCGTACGGCACACCGGATGGCTTGATGACGACCAGGGCGCGGTCGCGGTCAATGCCGCTCACGTTGCCCCAGGTCTGGATCACGAGGCCGGCGTCCACCAAATCGAGATTGGCGCGGCAAACGATTTCTTTCAGTCGATCGAGCATATAATCCTGTAAGTCTCTTCCTCGTACAGCAGTTCCATGCCGTGCCTTTTGCGCCTCTTTCGTGTGTTCCGCGTGTTCGGTGGTCAGCAACAATGACTGTGGTCCGGACAATTACTGCCGCGCCTGGCCGCGTATTTCGATCAGTTGTTTCATCACGCGATGGAGGTTGCCCGTCCAGGACGTCGTTCCGAACGCGTCGTGGAGTTGGCGATAGAGCGCGTAGAGGGCCTTATAAGTCTGGTGGTTCCTGGCCTTGGGTTTGTAGACACGCGGTTTGAGGCCGGTCATCGCCTTCTGGGCCGCGGCGTAATCCGGGTGGGCGCCGCCGACGACGGCGCCGGCGATGGCAGCGCCCAGGGCGCACGTTTGGCCGGAGCGGCTCACCTTCATCGGGCGGCCTGTGACATCCGCATAGATCTGCATGACCAGCGGGTTCTTCTCGGCAATCCCGCCGCAGTTTACGATCTGGTCCACCTTCACCCCGTATTCCTCGAACCGATTGATGATCGTGAGTGCGCCGAATGCCGTCGCCTCGATCAAGGCGCGGTAGATTTCGGGCGGCGTGGTGTAGAGCGTCTGGCCGAGCAGGAGTCCGGTGAGGCGCTGATCGACCAGCACGGTGCGGTTGCCGTTGTTCCAGTCGAGCGCGAGCAGGCCGCTTTCACCGGGCGCGAGCTTGGCGGCTGCGGTCGAGAGGGCCTCGTGCGATCCGAGCTTCGCGCCGCCGGGTTGGAGGTAATTGACGAACCAGTTGAAGATGTCGCCCACGGCCGATTGCCCCGCTTCGAGCCCGTAGTAGCCGGGCAGGATGCTGCCGTTGACGATGCCGCAGAGCCCGGGCACGTCGGCCAGACTCTGGCCCACGGGCACGACCATCATGTCGCAGGTGCTGGTGCCGATGATCTTGACCAGAGTGCCCGGAGCGATGCCCGAGCCGACGCCGCCCAGATGGGCGTCGAAGGCGCCGACGGCCACGGGGATGCCTGCGGGCAGCCCGGTGCGCGCCGCCCAGGCTGGCGTGAGGCCGCCCACCGCCCGGTCGATCGTGTGGGCTTTGGGGCGGAGCCGCCCGCGCAGTTCGCCCAGTTTGGGTTCGAGTTGGCCCAGGAATTCGGCGTCGGGGTAACCGCCCCAGTCATCGCTGTACATGGCCTTGTGACCGGCGGCGCAGACGCCCACCGTGAGCTTGTCCGGCGCCTCTGTGCCGGTGAGCATCGCAGGAACCCAGTCGGCGCACTCGACCCAGGTGTGCGCGGCATCGAACACGGCGGGGGCGGTCCGCAGGCAGCGAAGGATCTTGCTGAAGAACCACTCGCTCGAGTAGGTGCCGCCGCACTTGGCCAGGTACTGGGGGCGGATGCTGGCAGCCATCCGGGTGATCTCGGCGGCCTCGGCGACGCCCGTGTGGTCCTTCCAGAGCCAGGCCATCGCGTCCGGGTTCTTCGCGAACTTCTTCTGAAAGGCCAGCGGCTGGCCGTTGGCATCAACTGGAAGAGGCGTGCTGCCGGTTGTGTCGACCCCGATGCCGACGATTTGGCTGGGGGTGAATCCGCGCGCCACTCTCCGGGCCTCGGCCAGGGCCTTCTTGATGGTGACTTCAGCGCCTCTGACGTAGTCGACCGGGTGTTGCCGGGCCAGGTTCGGATCGCGTCCGAGGATGACCCCTGCGTTGCCGTGTTCGTAGCCCCAGACGGCAGTGGCGAGTTCCTTGCCATTGGCGGTGTTGACGATCAGGGTGCGCACCGAGTTGGTGCCGTAGTCCAGTCCGATGGTGTATTGGGTGCTCATGGAATGTAGAGAGGATCGGGGGAGTGGATTGAAGACAGGCTCATGAGTTTGCAGGGACAGAGCGTTTGGGTGTCGAATGGCCTGGGTGTCGGTCGCATGCGGGCGACGAAGGGACACCGCGGGCTGCTGGATCGCGGTTGCTCATCGGCACGACGAGACGGTCGATCCCGGCCGCGACGAGACCCGCCGTGCGGTGGCGAGGCGCTGTCTCGATATCGATCTGGCCGAACCGCGCGTAGATGGACCCCTTGCGGATGGCGGAGGACAGGTGGGCCATGACCGCTGTTGGGAGGTCGGACAGGCTGCCGGTCACGACCACGGTGCGGACACCGAGGACATTGAGCGCGCCGGCGATGACCACGGAGGTCGCATCGAGCGTCGTGGCCAACCAGGGCTCGACGCCGCGAATGGCCAGTTTCTCGATCATGATCTCCCAGGTCGGGGCGAGGCCGCCATGGGCGGCGGCGAAGCTCTGGAGCAGCCCGCGGGTCGACACGAGCGTTTCCAGGCATCCCAGGGCTCCGCAACCGCACGGTCGTTCATTGCCCAGCACGGGGACATGGCCAAGTTCGCCGCAGATGGGGAGGAGATTGTCGTAGAGCTGTCCGCTGACGACGAGCGATGCGCCCACGCCTTCACCGAAATCCACGAGGAGGAAGTCCCGGGCCTGCGGGTGCAAGTGCTGGTATCCGAGGGCCAGGGCTCGTTCCTCCTGGACGAGGACGACGGGAACGGCCCAGACCTCCTGCACCAGACGGCACAAGTCGACCTTCTCCGTCCAATGCAGATTGGGCGAGAAGAGGACTCGGCCAGCCAGGTCGTCCACGATCCCCGGCACGCTGACCAGAACGCCCCAGTAGGCGGCCGGGGGCAGGCGCGAGGCAATTGCCTGAAGGCGGTGGGTCCAGAGCTCCGCGGAGCCGGGGGTCTTGAACCGGTGCTGCCAATTGTCCGAAAAGCTCACGCCCAGGCAGAGGGTGCTGACGCATGTTTCGGACACGCCCAGTTGAAGCGCGACGAAGCGCGGCACCGTGCGGTTGAGTCGCAGGAGCCGGCCGGGACGCCCGAGCTTGACCCGGCCTTTGGGCGAGGCGGGTGTCGGCTCCGCTCCATCGATCTCCTCGAGCACACCCAACTCGAGCAATTCCTCGGCGATTTTCCCCGCGGTGGGTTGGCTCATGCCGAGCGACTTGGCGAGATCGGCCCGGGACGCCACACCAAGATGCTGCAGTCGCGTCAACAACGCGCGACGGTTCAGACGCCCCATCTTGGCCGGAACGACAACCACAATACTTAATAAAGTTACGAAAGGGGAAATCGAGCGCGCTCGGTTTGTCAAGCGGAATGGCCCTAACCCGCATATTTCACATCCCGATGATGCACAGGGCACTGAGACTTCGCAAGAGGACCGCTATGCGGGTTAGAAGCCCCGAGGCTGGGCGCTCTTGCATGGTTCGAGGAGATGGTGCTCGACTGGATCGCCGTCTGAGCATGCGGGTGTGCTCGGGAGTTGAAATGCGAGCGCTCCCCTTTATGCTGGGCGTGTGATTGCGTTGGTTGACTATGGCGCGGGCAACATCCGCAGCGTGCACAAGGCCCTGGTGCACGTCGGGGGGGAAGTGCGTCGCGCGGCGAAGCCCGAGGATCTGCGGGATGCGGATGCGGTGGTCCTGCCTGGGGTGGGGGCATTTGATGATTGCCTCAACGCATTGCAGGGCCAGGAGTTGCTGGCGGGGTTGCGGGACTTCGTGGGGAGCGGGCGCCCTTTCCTTGGCATTTGCGTCGGTTACCAGGCGTTGTTCGAGCGCAGCGAGGAATTCAACAGCCGCGCGGCAGGGCTGGGTGTTTTTGCCGGGCGGGTGGTTCGGTTTTCCGGGGCGAACGGGCTGAAGGTGCCGCAGATTGGGTGGAACCAGATCGAGATCGCGGGGCCCAAGTGTCCGCTCTTCGAGGGCATTCCGAGCGGAAGCTACGTCTATTTCGTGCACAGCTACTATCCCCAGCCGCTTGACGAGTCGATTGTGGCCTCCTGGACGACCTATGGGGAGACGTTTGCCTCGGCCGTGTGGCGCGGGAATGTCTTCGCGACGCAATTTCATCCCGAGAAGAGCCAGGAGATTGGGCTGCGGCTGCTTCGCAACTTCGTCGGTTGGGCCGGCCACTCGGGGCGGTGAGGTGACTCAGTCTTGCGCTCGTCGGCGGGTCAGCCTGGACATTTCATAAGGCTTCGCGGGGTCTCATATCCGGGCTCTGGCAAAACCGCGCCCAGAGAGGGGACCGGGAGCGTTTTGTCGGCTCTGAGGGCGTTCTGTCATGGGACCAGTGTGTTGCATTCCTCGATGTCTCAGAGTTGGCGCGGTTTTGCTTTTCTAACCCGCATTGGAGTCCACTTGCGAAGTCTGACTGCCTTGTGCACAGACGGGATGTGAAACATGCGGGTTAGGCGGCGGTCGTTTCGAATGTCAGGAGTTCGGTCGAGATGTCCATCCGTTCGAACCAGTCGCCGAGCATTCGCAACGCGGCGTAGGCTTCGATTGCCAGGAGGACCAGGACCGCCAGGGCACCGACGGGCAACACGATTGTCCAGTGGGCCCAGAGCTGCCCGACGAAGAACAGTGCCGCGAACGCGCCGGCTGGCAACACCAGGGCCAGTCCCAGAGCCGTGATTTGGGCGATCATCAGGAGGATGCCGCGTCCCATCGCCTCGAATCCGCGGGCCTGTCCGGGGCCGACCCGCGCCCAGCCAGGGAACAGGAGGATGGCGGCATTATGGATGAGGAGCGAGATCATGTTGAGGCCCGGGGCCGCGATGGCGAGAGCGATTCCGATCGCAAGCCTGTCTGAGAGCGACGGCCCCTGGCTCGGCTCGAAGTCGGGGAAGAACGCCACGCCCCAGGCCAGGCAGAGGCACTGGACAGTGGTGAGCACGACCACCGGGGCAAGCACCTCGCCCAGCACCAGGTGCCAGCCGGGCAGCGGGTAAGTCTTGAGCGCATCGATCATGGCGAGGTCCTGCCGGAGGTCCATCGTCAGTATCTGGGGCACGACCAGGAACAGCATTGGGACCAGCGCGACCGGGAGCAAGCCGACGATCTTCAGGCCGACGGACTGGGGCATGAACTGTTTCATGAAGATCGTTCCGATCACTGCCATTGCCGCCATGGCCATCCAGAACCGGGGCGTGAACGCCATTCCCATCGAGATCAGGTTCTTCCAGAGCAGTGCAATTGGCCGGCTGCCCAGAGGCGCCAGGTGGAACGGCGCCCCTCGCTTCTTCACGCGGGCCGCGGTCTGCCAGTGCCCCGACCGGAGTGACGCCAGGGCTTTTGCCCTGGCCCGGGCCTGTTCGATGGTCGCTTCCTCGAAGGCGACTTGGGATCGCACCACCCAGACGTAGAGGGCCGCGACCAATCCCGCCGCGGGCAGAAGCGCAAGCGCGAAAGTGCCGGCCGAACTCGCGAGCATCGGGTGGAGGATGCAGCGCGGGAGGAGCAACAGCCAGAACCACGGTCCGCTCTGGGCGGTTTGTTCGAGGTAGCCGGCCAATCGTGGCAGATCGGCCAAGTCCTCGGACGTTGGCGCGGTGAGGCTGAGTCTGGCCCAGGTCCAAAATGCGACCGCCAGCAGGGCCAGCGCGCCGAGCACCAGCAGGCGGCGCCGCGCCGGGGTGACGCCCCGATCCATCAGGCGCGTCCGCGCAAAGGCGGCGCCGAGCCGATGCAGTTCGAGGGTCTCGAGGATGAGCCACCAGCCTATCCAGTGCATCCAAGCCTGACCTCCCTGAAGCAGCCGTCCGGAGAAGAGCGTCATGATGAGCGATCCGAAGAGCAGTGGAATCTGGGCTCGCGCGATGCGGTAGTGGATGAGCGCGGTGCGGCTGATGGGCGCGGGGAACAGAAAGGCGATTTCGGCCTCCGTGAACTCGAGGGACGCCCGCTTGGTCGGAAACAACCACGCCGCGGCCGCCACGGTGACCAACATCAGGGCCGCGCCGACCTCGATCAGCGCGGCCCACTCGGGTCCGAGACCGGCGAGTTGCGGATCCTGCGTTCCCGTCGATCGGTTGTTCGAGAGGAATCCGCGGATGAGGAAGAAGTAGACGTAGGCGGCTGCGGCGAGGGTGCCGGCCAGGTACTTGGGCTGGCGCAGCCTGCGGATCTGGACCCGGACCCGATTCCAGAACAGGCGCGTCTGAAGAAAGACGAGTGCTGTGAACATACTCAAACCACCGCCTCTGTCGCCTGACTCCCCATGGCTTCGATTCGCCGCCCGATGGGCCTTGTCCTCAACTGCCTCCAGTCGCGCGGAAGAACACATCCTCGAGGCTGGCATCGGGGGCCGACTCGGCGAACTGGCGCCGGACGTCGTCGATCGTCCCGTGGGCCACGCGTCTGCCCTGTTTGAGGATCAAAAGGTGCGTGCAGATCTCGTCCACGAGGTGGAGCAGGTGCGAACTGATCAAGAGCGCCATACCCCCGCGGGCGCGTTCGAGGATCGTGTCTTTCATGCGGCGGATGCCGTACGGGTCCAGGCCGGTGAGCGGTTCGTCGAAGAACGCGACTTGGGGGGCATGGAGCAAGCCGCAGGCGATCGCGAGTTTCTGTTTCATGCCGCGCGACAATTCGCCAGGCAGGGCGTCGGCCTTGTCGACGATCTCGAGTTCGCGGAGAAGTTCTTCGCCCGCACGCTCGGCGTCGGCCACCTGGTAAAGCCTGGCCGTGAAATCGAGGTGCTGGCGGACTGTGAGATACTCGAACAGGCGGGGTTCATCCGGGAAATAGGCAAGGGCCTGTTTCGCCGCGAGCGGGGCGGTCGCCAGGTCGTGCCCGGCGATCCGGACCGCTCCCTTGGCGGGAGGCATGACGCCGGCCAGGCACCGGAGGGTCGTTGTCTTGCCGGCTCCGTTCGGACCGACCAATCCCAGCACTTCGCCTGGGCGCACCACAAACGAAAGGTCGCTGACGGCGGCGAAGTCGCCATACAGTTTTGTGAGACCTTCGACCTCGATCATAGGGTGTGGTCCGTCACGGGGGTGAAGCTAGCGAGGCGCGCCTCAGACCAAATCCAGTCTTCCTTCCCATGAGGAGTCCCGGTGTTTCCCCGCCCTTCTCTCCCGCGCCTCGCTCATTAGAATCCTTGACCCCTTGAACGCAGCACAGAAACTTGACTTGTCTGCAACATGTTTTACCGGTCAAGAATTCTAGCGGCTTGGCTGGATGGAGTAAAGCCCGGCAAACCCGGCCGGGGCAGAAAGAGAGTGCCTTTGTCTTGCCGCCGCACTAGAGTCGACCCATGTCCATTGCGTGGCATGTCGCCGTCGCTGTTGCCGGGTACCTGATGGGGTCGGTTCCGACGGGATACCTCGTGGCGCGCAGTCGGGATGTGGACATCCGCAAGGCGGGCAGCGGGAACATTGGGGCGACGAATGTCCTGCGGGTGCTGGGCAAGCCGGCCGGCATCCTTGTTCTGGCGATCGATGCGCTCAAAGGCGCGCTGGCCTGTTGGCTGCTTCCGGCCGCAGCGATTGCGTTGGCGGGGGCCGGAGCCGCGCCCGAGGTTGAGGGCCTGCGGATTGTGGCCGGTTTGGCGGCCATTCTCGGCCACAATTACACCTGTTGGCTGCGGTTCAAGGGCGGAAAGGGGATTGCCACATCGGCGGGGGTGCTGCTGGTCTGGATGCCGGCGGCTCTTGGCCTGGCGTTGCTGGTCTGGGTTCTGGTCTTTCTCGTGTCCGGCTACGTCTCGTTGGCATCGGTTGTGGCCGCGTTCGCGCTGCCGTTCATCGTGTGGCTGACCGGGGGCAGCGCGACACTAATCACCGTGGCGGCCGTGCTTGGCGCCCTGGCGATCTACAAGCACCGCTCGAATATCCAGCGTCTGCGTGCCGGCACCGAGCATCGCTTCAGGCGGTCGCGCACGAACGGCGCTCCACCCGCATGAAGATCGCTGTTCTTGGCGTTGGCGCGTGGGGCACCGCGCTGGCCAATCACCTGACCGGGGGCGGCAACGAGATCACCGTGTGGGACCACGATACGCCCAATCTCGCGCGGCTTGCGGCCGAAGGCCGGAATGAGAAGTATTTGGCTGGTGTGGATCTGCCGTGCGATTGGCGGGTGGAACCGGATCTCGATCGGGCATGGCCGGGCAGCGACCTGGTGGTGCTGGCCGTGCCATCGAGGGCTTTCCGTGCGGTGAGCCGCCGGCTGGACTCCTTCAAAGGGGTCGTGTTGAGTGTGACCAAGGGGATCGAATTTGACTCCGGCCTGACCATGAGCGGAGTGCTTGCCCAGACCGCACCCGGGGCGCAGCGCGCGGTGCTGTCCGGTCCCACGCTGGCCCTTGAAGTGGCTCGCGGTGTTCCGACGGCGGCCGTGGTTGCCAGCAGCGATCCGTCGGTTGCCGAGCGGGTGCAGGCGTTGTTTCATCGCCCGAGCATGCGGGTCTATACCAGCCGTGATGTGGTCGGCGTCGAGTTGGGGGGCGCATTGAAGAACGTGATTGCGGTTGCGGCCGGCGTGTGCGACGGGCTGGGATTCGGCGAGAACTCGAAGGCGGCCCTGGTGACACGCGCGATTGTCGAAATCCGGCGTTTGGGCGTCGCTTGCGGGGCGCAAGCCGACACGTTCGCCGGCTTGAGCGGTCTGGGCGACCTCGTGGTGACGTGTTTCTCGCCGCTGAGTCGGAATCGCGCCCTTGGCGAACGCCTTGGGCGGGGGGACAGACTCGATGACATTTTGGCGCGTTCGGTCTCGGTTGCCGAAGGTTATCCGACCGCCCGCGCAGCCTGGCAGCAGGCCCGTCGGCACGGTGTCAGCACGCCGATCATCGACGAGGTGTACGCGATGCTTTACGGGGACAAACGGCCGGACCAGGCTGTTCGGGACATCACGGCCCGAGGCTCGAAACCGGAGGATTGGTAATTGGGAGACTGGCGGGAATCCGAGGCTATGGGGATAGGCAACGCGCCGCTGCTCCCAATTGAACAGCCGGTCACTGGGCTCCGCGGCGTGGGGCCGGAGCGGGCCGCGCTGCTGGCGCGGCTGGAAATCCGGACGGTGGGCGATTTGCTCCTTCACCGGCCTCGGCGCTATGAAGACCGTCGGCGCCTCGAGCGCATTGCCGAACTCAAGTTGAACGAATCGGCCAGCACACAGGGGCGCATTGTCGCGCAAGGAGTCAAGTATTGGAAACAGCGGCGGAAGTCGCTCTTCGAGTGCGTGCTCGATGACGGCACCGGGCGGCTGCACTGCCGCTGGTGGAACCTCCCGTTCATGGAGAACTACTTCAAGGTGGGAGACGAAGTTCTCGTGTATGGCAAGGTGCGGTCACTCAAACCGCGCGCAATCGATCATCCGGAGACCGAGACGATCGAGGGCGGGGAGGATCGGTCCATTCACATGCATCGGATCGTGCCGATCTATCCGCTGACCGAAGGGCTGACGCAACGCTGGTTCCGCGGTTTGATTTGGCGCGCGCTTGAAGCGTGCGGGAGCGCGTTCGAGGAGCCCTGGCCGGGCCTGAATCGGGGCAATCTCCCGACGCGGGCCGTTGCCGTGCGGCATCTCCATTTTCCCGACGAGATGCATGATGCCGAGGCCGCGCGTGGGCGGCTGGCGTTGGACGAATTGACCGATCTGCAACTGGCCATCCAAAGGCGCCGTCGACGGCTTCATGAACATGCGCGCGCCCTGCCATGCGGCGGAGACAACCGTTTGATGAAGCGGTTTCTTGGGTCGTTGGGATTCAAGCTCACCGAGGCGCAGACGGGAGTATTGCGTGAGATTCGGCGGGACCTGGCGGGGAGCCATCCGATGCGGCGCCTGTTGCAGGGGGACGTCGGGTCAGGAAAGACGGTTGTGGCGGCCTGTGCGGCGCTGATGACGCTCGAGAGCGGGTTCAATGTGGCGCTGATGGCCCCCACCGAGATTCTTGCGGAACAGCACGGATGCGTTTTCGCGCGGTGGTTCGGTCCGTTGGGTCTGGAGGTGGCCCTGCAGACCGGGAGTCAGAAGTCATTTCTGACAGCGCCAGCAGGCCAGATCGCCGTTTCCCTGGCCGGCCCAGGCGACGCCAAAGACCCGTCCGAGCCAGGCGCCGCGTTGGCCGGTCCGGCTGTGACGGTCGGCACGCATGCCCTGCTCGAGGCGGGCTATTGTCCGGACGCTCTCGGCCTGGTTATTATCGACGAGCAGCACAAGTTCGGCGTGGCGCAGCGGGAGCGGTTGGTGCGCAAGGGGCGCTATCCTCATTTGCTTGTCATGACCGCCACGCCAATCCCGCGCACGCTCGGGCTGACGCTTTACGGGGATTTGGACATTTCGGTGATCAACCAAATGCCTGCCGGTCGAGGGCGGGTGCGCACGCATCTCCGCTCCGAATCGAGTTTGCCGAAGGTATGGGATTTTGTCCGTGAGAAGCTCGGCGAAGGGCGGCAGGCCTACATCGTCTGCCCGCGGATCGAGGAGGGGGACGGCCCGGCGGCCGTGAAGACGGTGCGCGATGAGTTCGATCGGGTCCGGACCCTGTTTGCGCCGCATGCGGTGGGGCTGCTGCACGGGCGGTTGCCTTCGCAGGAGAAGGACCGTGTGATGGAAGGGTTCCGGGCCGGGCGCATCGCGGTCCTGGTCGCGACCTCGGTGATCGAGGT
>JAXGQW010000026.1:0-62141 GCA_040766265.1 Verrucomicrobiota bacterium | reverse complement strand
CGTTTCAAGTACCTTGAAGCGGTCCGGGGCGTGTTTGGGGTGAAGTAGAAGCTGGAGGGGATCGGCTTCATCAGCCCCTCGATCCTTTCCTGAACAGCCTCAGACGCACGATTCGGCCTCGGTAACGTTGTTCGCCAACCTTGGGGCCGTCGCCGGGAACCGAAGGAGACATCGCGTGACGCAATCCAGTTTCGCTTTCCGGCCGCTTCGATGAGCGGCTGAATGTCGAAGCCGAGCTGTTTCCCCTCGGCGATCTTATGTCGGGCGCTCGCGATCGCCGCTTCGCGCCCCGGTGGCGTCTGGTTCTTCCACCAGTTCATCCGCTCGCTGTCGCACCAGACGAATTCGTCAGTTGTGTAGAGCGCCCAATAGGTGTTGGGCTGGCGGAGCGCGAAGTTCTGGTCCACGTAAAGCGCCTGGCCGGCACGCACCTGGCGCTCGTGCTTCTCAAGCAGTTCGGGGGGCGCCAAGCCGAGGGCTCTTTGCCGGATGGCATGGCAGGCGCGGGACTACTGCTCTCGCTGGGATGTGTGCTACATTCCGGTGTCGGTGGTGATGGGGATTTTGTAAAACAGCACCCAATCGCCGCTGGATGAGCCGACATCGATGGTGGCACGGGCATTGTCGAGGTTGAAGGGACGCCATTGGACATGGCCGTCCTCGAACAGGAAATTGCCGCCGCTGGGTTTGCCCCCGGTGACCCGATGGCACGCTGTGGGCACCGTCTTGCCATCCGATACGGTCGTCCACTTGACGCTCCCTTTATTGGCCGAGATGCTCCAGGACCCGATCGCCTGCAGGCGATCGACCAGCACGGGGGCGTTCCGATAGGGGCCGCCCATCTTTGTGCGGGCATGCCACTCCTGAATGCCGGCCGAATTGTAGGGCCACCCTCCAGAGATGTTGCGGTGGGGCAGGAAGAAGTAACCTGTCAGAATTGGTTTGGTCTCGGAGCTGGGGTCGCTGTTGCGCCAGAGATCGGCAAACCGATGCCACTTGTCGGTCGGACAGAAGGCTACATGGAACTTGTTTTTCTCCTCCTTGGTCTTGTGGGACTTGATCAAGTAGGTGTCCCAGAACTTGACCACGTTGGTGCCGACCCAGCTCAGGTCGTAGCCGTCGCGGTTGTCGGGGAAGTAATCGTTGTTGTCGACCGCGTACATCTGCAGCGCCACGCCCCACTGGCGGCAGTTGCTTGAACAGAGGGAGCGATCGGCCTTGGCTTTCGCCCCGCTCAGAGCCGGCAGGAGCATGCCGGCGAGAATCGCGATGATGGCGATCACCACCAGCAGCTCGATGAGGGTGAAGGCGCGCCTGTGTCCGACTCGGGCCGCGCGCCTCGATCGTGGGTCGATGGATCCGCCCAACAGACCGAACACCCGTTTCGAAGGCATCGGGTTTTGCATAGCAGTTATGGAGTTCGAGCATTGTTACCACGCGCCCGCCCAGCCGTCAAACCCGGATGCGCAACCCGGATGCGCACGGAGATCATGAACCGATCCGTAGCCCTCCCGCGTTGCGGGGCGGCTGGGGAACCACGGCTGACAGGAAGCGCGCAGTGCCTTTTTCGACATGCCTTTTTCGAACAGTTGCCCACCGCCCGCGCTTGGTGTAATCTCAGGGTCTTTGATTTACGGTCATGAGCAAAGAAACGAGTCCAATGACTGAGAGCCCGAAGGATGAAGCCGCGCCTGACACCGAGGCGCTGCCGCCGTGCGAACCCGCGATGGCAGCGGAGCCGGCGGTTGCCGCCAGCGGGGCGGATGGTGCGGACACCGCGGCCCCAGCGACCGGTTTGGCGCTGAGCGCGGCGGAGATCGAGGCCTTGCAGGCGCGGGCGGCCAAAGCCGACGAGAATCGGGATCTTTACCTGCGCACGGCCGCGGACTTCGAGAACTTCAAGAAGCGGGCTGCGAGGGAGCGGCAGGAATCGGTTCGGTACGCGAACGAGGCTCTTCTGGGCAAGCTGATCTCTGTGCTGGACAACTTCGAGATTGCGCTGGCCTCCGAGGCGAGCCTGGCCGGTGGTTCGGGGGAGTCGTTTCGGGCGGGTGTGGCGCTGATCCAGAGCCAGCTTCGGAACGTGCTGGTGGAGGCCGGTCTCGAGGAGGTGGACGCCGCCGGGCAGCCGTTCGATCCGAACCTGCACGAGGCGGTTGCGCAGCGCGAGTCATCCGAGGTTTCGGACGGGCATGTGCTGCAGCAGATGCGCAAGGGCTACAAGTATCGGGACCGTCTCCTGCGACCCGCCTCGGTTGTTGTGGCCAAGGCGCCGGCCCCGCCGGCATCCGCCGACTGAGTGTTTCTTCCACGGCAAGGCGATGGCCAAACGCGATTACTACGAGGTGCTCGGTGTGGAGCGGGCCGTCACCGAGGAGGACCTGAAGAAGGCCTACCGCAAGCTCGCCCTCAAGTACCACCCGGACCGGAATCCCGGCGACAAGGCGGCGGAAGAGCGGTTCAAGGAGTTGGGCGAGGCGTATGACGTTCTGAGCGACCCCCAGAAGCGCGCGGCCTACGACCAGTACGGCCACGCCGCCTTCGACCCGCGTCAGCGCGCGGAGGCGGGGGGACGCTGGGGGGGCGGCGGGTTCCACGATCCCTTCGAGATCTTCCGCGAGGTGTTTGGCGGCGGCGGCGGCGGGATCTTCGAGGAGCTCTTTGGCGGTGGCGAGCGGCGCGATCCCACGGCCCCCCAGCGCGGGGCGGATTTGCGGTATGACCTCGAGATCACATTCGAGGAAGCGGCGCTGGGCTGCGAGAAGGAGATCACGATCACCAAGCCGGACCGGTGCGATCACTGCCACGGCAGCGGCGCGGAGAGCGGATCGGGACACAAGAACTGCACAACATGCGGCGGACGCGGCCAGGTTGAACAGGTTCTCGGCGGCTTCATGCGCGTGCGGCAGATCTGCCCCCGCTGTCAGGGCGCCGGGCGCGTGGTCGAGAAGCCCTGTCGCGCTTGCCGCGGCAGCGGTCAACGCAAAGCCACCGTGCCGGTCAAACTCCGGATTCCGGCCGGGGTCGACACGGGAACGCGTCTCCGCTCGGCCGGCAACGGGGAGGCGGGCGGACGCGGCGGGCCGCCGGGGGATCTCTATGTCGTTCTGCACGTGCAGCCGCACGACATCTTTCAGCGGGACGGCGACGATTTGTTGTGCGAGGTCCCGATCAGTTTCGTGCAGGCGGCCCTCGGGGCCGAACTCGAGGTGCCCACGCTCGAGGGCGCGGCGCACATCAAAGTGCCGCCCGGCACGCAGAACGGCACTGTTTTCCGGCTCCGGGGGCGCGGGGTGCGCAGCGTGCAAGGCTATGGCAGCGGAGACCTGCATGTGCGCGTCCAGATCGAAGTGCCGACGAAGCTGAACGCGGCGCAGCGCGCCAAGCTCGACGAGTTTGCCTCGCTGTGCGACGCGAATGTCAACCCGCGGAGCCGCAGCTTCTTCGAGCGGGCCAAGGACTTCTTCCGATAATGCACCGATTCTATCTTCCGCCCCAAGCGATTCGGGAAGGCCGGTTGCGGTTGTGCGACGCCGAGGCGCACCATGCGCTGCACGTCGTGCGCGTGCGGATTGGCGAGCGCGTGATTGTCATGGACGGCGCGGGTCATGAGCTGCTGTGCGACGTGACGGGCACCGGGCGCCATCACGTTGATCTTGCCCTGCGTCAGAGCAGCGACTTGCCGCGCCTCCCCTACCGGCTGACCCTGATCCAGGCCATTGCCAAGGCCAGGAGCATGGACCTCATCATCCAGAAAGCGACGGAACTTGGGGCCGCCCGCATTGTTCCCATTCTCTCCGAGCGCAGTGTCGCCCGGCCCGAGGCGGAGGAATCGGCGCGCGTGGCGGACAAGTGGCGGGCCGTGGCCATCGAGTCCCTCAAGCAATGCGGCGCTCCCTGGCTGCCGGAAATCGAGGCTCCCGCGACGCCGTCCGCGTTCCTGGCCACGCGACCTCGTTTCCCGCTCATGCTGCTGGCCTCGTTGCAGCCGGGCGCGCGCCACCCTCGCGAGCATCTGCGCGCCGCGCGACAGGACGGCCGGATGCCTCCCGATGATGTGGCTGTTTGGGTCGGGCCGGAGGGGGATTTCACGCCCGCCGAACTGCAATCGATTCAGAGCGCCGGCGCGCTGCCGATCACGCTGGGGCCTCTGGTGCTGCGCAGCGAGACCGCGGCGTTCTACTGCCTCTCGTTCCTGTCCTACGAGTTGCAGTCGGGATCCGAGCCCCCAGGCTGACCGCGGCGCCATCCCGGGGAGGCGGTCGGGGCGAGCGCATTGGGGCAGCGGAGGCGCCCGGCTTTCCTTGCTCTTGCCGGGACGACTCGGTAGCCTGCGCCCACGTTATGGTCATCAAGAAATACACGTTCGAGGCTGAGCCGGTCCTCATGGACTTTCACGAGTATCGCCACTGCACCTTCCGCAAGTGCCGGCTGGTCTTCTGCGGGTACTCCTCGGTGACCATCGATGCCTGCCGGTTCGAGGATTGCCGATGGGAATTCGGCGGCCCGGCGCTGGCGACGCTGCAATTCCTGGCCAACCTCAATCAGACCGGGACGGAGATGAGCAAGTTCATCGTCAACCAGGCGTTGTCGGTCATCCAGCAGGCCCCGCCGGCGCCCGCGTCCGCCCCCGCCGCGCCAGCCGCATCGGCCATGCCGGCGAACTCAGATACCAAGGCCTGACCGGCTCACATGACCATCCCGCCGTCGACGGTCAGCACTTGTCCGGTGATGTAGCGCGCGGCTGGGCTGGCGAGGAAGACGACCGCCCCTGCGATATCCTCCGCCTTGCCGATGGATCCCATCGGGATTTGCCGGAGCACCTGCACCCGCTGCTCCTCAGTCAGTTTCGAGGTCATGTCGGTGTCGATGAAACCGGGCGCGATGACATTGGCGGTGATGCTGCGCGAGGCCAATTCGCGCGCCAGCGACTTGGTGAAACCAATCAAGCCCGCCTTGCTTGCGGCGTAGTTGCACTGGCCGGCGTTGCCCATCAGGCCGATCACCGAGGCGATGTTGATGATCCGTCCGGCCCGCTGCCGGATGAAGGCGCGCACGAACGCCTTGGTCACGTTGAACGCGCCCTTGAGGTTCGTATCGAGCACGGTGTCCCAGTCCTCGTCGCTCATTCGCATCAGCAATCCGTCGCGGGTCACGCCGGCGTTGTTGACGAGGATGTCGATGCGAGACGTCTCGGCCAGAAGGCTCTCGGCAGTCGCCGCCACGGCCGCCCCGTCGCTGACATCGAGTCCGCACGCCCAACCGCGGCGTCCCAGGGCGCGCACGTCGCCCGCCGCCTTCTCGGCATTCTCGGCGGTGCGGGAGATGCAGACGACATCGGCGCCGGCGTTTGCCAGGGCGAGCGCGATGGCGCGTCCGATGCCACGTCCGGCACCGGTGACGACGGCGAGTTGGTTGGCAAGAAGGCTCATGTGACGGTTGTGTTCGTTTCTGGTGAATTGTCAGGCTTGTCAGGCGGTCAACGCCTTTGCGGCTGCTTCCAGGCTCGGGACGTCGGCAACGTTCAGGATCCGCGCCTGCGCGTCGATGCGGCGCAGAAAGCCGGTCAAGGCAGTCCCGGGACCCAGCTCGATGAACTGCGTGAAGCCTGCATCCAGGAGGCATCGGATCGACTTCTCCCAGAGGACGGATCCCGTGACCTGCTCGATCAGGCGGGAGCGAATCGCGGCCGGATCGCCATGAGGCTGCGCCGTGACATTTGCGATGACCGGCACGGTGGTCGGGGCCACGGCAGCCGCCGCCAGCACGGCGGCGAGCTTCGGTTGCGCGCTGGCCATCAACCGCGAGTGGAATGCGCCCGCCACCGGCAACCGCACGGCCCGGCGCGCTCCGCGCGCCTTGGCCAGGTCGCAGGCCCGAGCCACGGCGTCGGCTTCGCCTGAGATGACGAGTTGTCCGGGACAGTTCAGATTCGCCAGTTGGACGCCGGCCTCGGCGCAGACGGCGCGGGTCGAGGGTTCGTCCAACCCAAGGACGGCCGCCATGCCTCCGCGCGTAGCATCGCACGCCTCCTGCATGAATCTGCCGCGCTCGCGGACGATCCGCAGACCGTCCCCGAAATCCAGGGCGCCGGCGGCCGTCAAGGCGGTGAATTCGCCCAGCGAAAGACCTGCCGCGGCCTGGAACTCGAACCCAGGGACAGTCTCCCGCAGCAATCGAAACGCGATCCAACTCACCAGGAAAATGGCCGGCTGGGCGAACTCGCTCTTGGTGAGTTCCGCCTCGGGGCCTTCAAAGCAGAGCCGGCTCAAAGAACACCCCAGGTCCGCGTCCGCGCGATCGAACAGCATGCGCGCCTGGTCAAATCGTTCGGCCAGGTCTTTTCCCATGCCGACGCATTGGGCACCCTGGCCGGCAAACAACAGCGCCGTCTTGGTCATCAGGCCCAAAGGACCTACACGAAGAATCGCCGCAAGGGAAGGCGCGAATGGGAAAAAGCATTGCGCGCCCCTCGATCGCCCGGGTATGACACAAGCCGTCACTCCACATCGCGGTGAGACTCCGCGCGGTGGCCGCGATGCGGGCTGGCAAGGTCGGGAATCCGTTGGCCCATCCCAGCGCGATGTTCCCGATCAGAGCAGTTCAGCAGAAAGTGAGATGCAAAGTTATGACTCCGTTTTGGCCCTGTCGGTTTGCGTGTCTGACAGCGGTCCTGGCGACCGCGCTGCCGAGTTGGCTTCCAGTGGAAGCGGGCGTGGTCACCTGGGATGTTGATCCCGCGGAGAGTTCCATTCGGCTGACGATCCCCGATCAGGCCGTCCCCGTGCCCGATGTGGGCGACGTCACGTTTCGCATTCGCGACGCATCGAGTGACAGCCAGTGGACTGACGCCGGCGGCCGGCGCGCTGCGCTCGATGGGGAGATTGTCACGGAGTACGCGGATGCCGCCTCGATCTCATTTCGCGGCGGCGCCCACAACCTCTATGCCGTCGAGGCTGCAAGCCTGCGTCCGAACCCGGCGGACTGGGATGCGGGGACCACCAACTATGCCAGCACGAAGACCGCACCGGCGGCCTTGGGCGGGCGGGTGCGGGCGACGCTGCTCCTCACCTTCGACACGGCTTTCCTCGCGTTTCGGAACGTTCATCTCGACATCACGAACGCCGCGCCTGGCGCCATCGGCATTGCCGACGGCGCATTCGGGCCCAACACGACCCGCATCGGCATTTCGAGCGCCTGGGCGGACCTGGACGGCCTTGCCCTGCCTTTGGGGCTCGGTCAACCCCTCCCAGATCTTCTGCACGCGGAAATGGCTCCGACGATTGTGACCAATGCCGCCGGCGGCACGATCACGGCCCTGGACGGCCTGAGGCGCAAGCTGACCTACGCCATCAACCTCCCCGATCTGGCCATCGATCTGGACGGCACGGTTGTCCGGGGTTCCGCGGCTGGCCTGGTTGTGGCCTATGCCACTGTGCCTGCGCCGCCGCCGCCCACTCTCAGTGCGAGCAGGCAGGACGGCGAGATCGTGCTCGCCTGGCCCAGCCACGCGGCGGGCTTCGCGCTCGAATACGCGACTGAACTGCCGCCGGTGCGGTGGCGCGAGGCTGCCCCGCCGCCCACGGTCCACCACGACCAATTCGTCGTGACGAACGCGACGTCGGGTGCCGCGGTTTTCTACAGGCTTCGCAAGCCTTAGCGAGGCGCGCCTCAGACCAAATCCAGTCCTCGTCTTCATGGGGAGTGCACGTGTTTCCCGACCGCCTCTCTCCCGCGCCTCGCTCATCAGAATCCTCGACCCCTTCAATGCAGCACGGAAACTTGATTTGTCTGCAACACTTTTCACCGGTCAGGGATTCTGGGGCGTTTCCATGCGGGCGGTCCGCGCATGCCGAGCCGAGTTTCGCAAGGCGAGGGCCACGGAGGCGAAACCCCACAGGAGGACAAGACCGCCAAGCCAGAGCGCGGCGGTCCGGAACCAGCCGCGGTCGTGTTCGCTCCGAGCGTGCAGGCGAATGGTGAGGGGTTTGTTGGGTTCGGTCTGGAGCGCCTGGACGAAGGAGAAGCGCAGCCCGCGTGTGGGGAGGTTGACGCGCAGCGGAGCGACCTGAGTTTCGGCCAGGGCCTGGACTTTCTGCAACTGGGCCACTTGCTGCTCGGCGACGCGGGTGTCGTAGTCCTTGGACGCGTCGGGGGCTTGTTCGGCGGCGACGTCGCTCCGTTCCAGACCGAGGCGCGCGTTATTGAGGAACACGTAGTTGCGCTGGGCCTCGATAAGCTGGGTGCTTTGGGCCCGGTTGACGTCGGCTTCGAGGCGTTTGAACTCGGCGGCGGCCTGTTGATCGCGGATCTGGGCGCCCTTGAATCCCTTGAGCTGCGTGGCCTTGTCGAGATTGCCGGTGGCGAATTCGGTCCGGGCGCGTTGGAGGAAATCCACGGCGCGCGCCTCGAAGCTGGCCTGCTTCGAGAGTTCCTGGCGCTGGTATTCGGCGAAGGTGAAATCCTGGCTGACGGCGACCAACTCGGCGCTTTCGTAACTCATGGTGCCCGCGAATCTCCGGTACGAGTAGTCCGGCGGGACGAACAATTCCCAACGCGCGTCTTTGAGAGGCAGGTCGAGCCAGGGCGAATCGAGCCGGACCGGGCCCGCCACACGCGGGAAATCGACGCGTCCGACGTAGACGACTTCGACGGCGATGGGGGCGTCGTCGGTGGTGGGACGTTCGAGCGGCAGCAGGAGCCGGTCGTCGCGCCGGGCGGGGCGGACGGGCTGGCCGTCCACGAAGGCGGACCAGAGCCGGGCGTCATTCGGGAGGGCGACTGCGAGGTTCTGGCGCCCGTTGTTGCGGATGCTCAGTTCCATCTGGGTCATCTGCTGGCCGTCGTCGGCCAGGACCGTGCGGAGTCGCGCGCTATCGACGAGGCCTTGCAGGACGGCGGCGTCTTGAAACCGGCGCACGTCCAGGGGCAGTGTCCAACCGGGGCGCAGGTAGCGGTAGCAGAGCACTGGAAGTCCCGGGTGGGACGAGGTTGCCCAGGCTGGCAACTCGCGGGCGTCGATGCGCAGCAACTGATCGGGGGTGTCACTGGCCAACTGCAACTGGCCCTGCGTCAGCAACCCCACGGCGCCGGCTTCGCGCTCGACACCGACCGCCTCGAGGCCGGCGAGCACCAGCGTGTTCGAGTCGCCGCGCGGCATTTCCCAAGGCACGGTCAGCCGGTAAAGGCCCATGACTTTGTTCTGCAACTCGATTCGCCACTCGCCATCGGTGTGGTCGCGGCGGCGGATGCCGGCTCCCAGCAGTTCCACATTGCGCCAGGCGGGGGGTGTTTTGAGGCGGAACTCGCGTGTTGGGGCGTTTTGGATTTCGTACCGGATGAGGGTTTGGCCGCTGACGCGTGTCTCGCCGACGCTCGCGAACGTGACAATCTCGGCGCGGATCCAGGATTCGAGCTGCTCGGTCGCGAGCGCGATCGACCAGGTCGGCTCGGCGGAAGGCTCGCCAGTCAGGTGTTTGAAGGCCAGCGCACCGGCGTTCGCCGGCGTGAACCCGGGCACAGTCGCCGCCGGGATTTCGACCACCCCGACCAGGTTGGCCGTCTTGAGTCCGACGCCGGGGCCGGCGGAAACGGTCATGGAGCCGTCGAGTTTGGCCACCTTGAGCGGATGCACGCCGGCCAGGGCCAACACGGGCGGCAGGTTCGTCAAGGGGCGATGCCAGCGGACCTCGACCTGGACGCGGCCAATCGTGCGTTCCTTGAGCGTGAGGTCCAGGAAACGCTCCGTTCCCTCGGTGTGTTCAGTCCAGCTCTGGATGACCTCGCTGGCGACTGCGTCGAGGCGCCCTTCAGCGGGCAGGCGCAGGCGGAGGGCGAACACGCCCAGGCGGGTGATGGTGTAATCGATCTGGCTGGCGAGATCCGTTTGTTCGAGGCCGACGGTGAAATGCTGGCGCTGCAGCACCTCGATGCGCGGTTGCAGCAACTCGGCCCTCACCTCGAGATCGAAGTCGGGTCGGAGAAACCGCCACGCACTGAAGACAGTCAATTGGGCGTCTTCGGCCGCCTTGGCGAACTCGGCGTTGTCCACCCGGTCGAGGCCGCGTGCGCGCTCGACGCTCAGACCCAGTTCCGCCGCGGCCCGGACGCCGATGCTGCCGGTCTGGCGCTTCACATCGAGCGCCTCTGGCACGGCAATCCGCGCGCTGACCGGGAGGGCATCCAGAGTCTGTTCCAGTTCGAGGGTGAGTCGCAAGCCGGGGGCGACGGGCTTGAGAAGGTCGACCACGAGCGTGTCGGCGTTTGTCGGCGTCAACTGCCAGGAACGAACGTGCGGGCCTTGGACCTTGAGGAGCCGACTGCCAGACGGGAGCCGGACGCACACCTGGCGCAGTTCGCCCTGGCTCACTTGCCAATCGATCACGGTGCGTGTGTGAATGGCTCCGTTGCCAAGCGTGATGAGCGCGGTCTGATCGGCGAAGACCGTCGCCTCGACCTCGTCGGCCCGTTTGCGTTTGGGTGTCCAGCGCACGTTCAGCCGATCGCCGCCGCCCAGAACGGCCTCGATCACGGTCGTCTCTCCCTCGAGCCGCCGCACGAAACCGAGCGCGTCGGGATACTCGACATCGGCGTCCGGCTCCGAAAGCACAAGCACCAACTGCCCGCCCAAGGCGGGCGGCAGCGCCAGATCGAGTTCCGGTTTGGCCAGGTCGCCGCCCAAGGGCGCCAGCAGTTTCAATCGCAGCGTGGCGGAGCCGGGGTGCGGCATGAACACGCTCCATGCGTTGCCGTTGCGCCAGAACTGCGCCTCGCCGGTGATGACGGTCGATTCCTGGACCGCCACGTCCGCGCCGAACAATTGAGCAGACGCATTGGTGCTGTTGGCCACGATCAGGAGCGTGGCGTCGAATTGGGCGGCCCTCGGGCTGGCGCTGCCGGTCAGATCGAGGCGTGTGATCGTCACAGAGCTCGAAAGCGGCTGCGGCGACGAGGCGGCGAGGGCCTCCGGACCTCGGGTCAGCAAAACCAGCGCCAGCACAGCCGTCCCGGCGGCCGAGGTTGTCCCGGCGATGTCGGTTCCCAGCGGAGCATCGGGCGGGGACGCTGGAGTCGGGCGATTGCTTTTGGCGCGTTGACGCCAGCGCAGAAGCAGCCAGGCGGGCAGCAAGGCCAGGAGGGCAGGGACGGCCAGGGTGAGGGCCAGGTGTAGAACACGCCAGGCGATCAAGAGATCGGCGGTTGCCAGACCCGCGAGCATCAGCCCGACCGTCAACCAGAGGGCTTTGGGATGGGCCGACCGCCACTGGACCAGCACAAGCATCAGGCCCGCCAGGAAAGCCAGCACCTGGACGGCGGCACGGACAAATGTGAAGAGTCGGCTCGACACCAGGCCGACACTGATCCGAGGGGCCTTTTCCTCGACGCTCAGGACACGCGTGAACGTGTAGGCCCGTCCCGCCTTGGGAAGGTCGAATCGGATCGACTTGATGCCGGCCGCCGTGGGCCCGGTCGCGTCGAAGACCGGCATCGCCTCGGGAGCGTCCGCGGCGGCCTCGGTCGGCGCTTGAATCGGAGTGGCCACTGGGACCTGCTGGGGCGGTGCCGGCTGGGGAACCGCCGGGCCGGTCTGGGCCGCGGCAGGGGCTGGGGCGACCTGTGGACGCCCGGCAAGGCCGTAACGCTCGAGCATCCGCTGATCCATCGGCACGCTCTGGTCCCGGGCGGTGGCTTCGAGGAACTTGTCGGCCGACATGATCTGCACGCTGCCGTCGGCGAACACGACCTCGCGGCGTCCGCCGGGGCGTTCGGGCGAGTAGGCGATGATGGCATTCGGATCGGCTTCGGACTTGCCGGCGCCGACGTAGGTGTACCGTTGGCCGGTCTCAGGGTCGATGAGCACCTTGTCGGTGCCCAGTTCGTTCCTCATCGCCTCGAAGCTGTCGGGCATTCGCTCGTGGTTGTCACCCGCGTAAAGGCGGGCGGCGAGGCCGATTTGTTTGAGGTTGTTGAGCGAATTGATGCGCTGGGCTTTGCTCTTGGCCTTCGAGAGGGCCGGCAGCAGCATCCCGGCGAGGATGGCGAGGAAACAGAAGACGACCAGGACGGTGACGACGCCGCCAAAGCCCTTCCTGTTGCCGTGCCAGACCAGGGCGATCACGAATGCCAGGAGGCCGGTGCCGAAGATCAGCACGGCGCCATACTCGTGCCAGAGTCCGCGATACGTTGCGATGAACTGGTCCCAGCCGTCGCGCCAACCGTAGGTGGTGCCGCCGGTGACATCGAGGGTGCCTCCGAAGCCGTAGACGTGGCGGGTGGTGGGCACGTGGAGCACCCACTCGGCATAGGTGCCGGGCACGTCGGTCTTGGGGGCAGCGAGTTCGAGGCGTCTGGGCCACAGGCCGCCGAGGGTGCCGACCTGTTGGGCGTACTTGAGATCGATGGCATAGATCTGGTCGCGGTTCTCGCCGCGCGGCAGCGCCACCACCACCCAATCGCCGTCCCTGTCGGCGCGCACCGGTTCGCCATTGACGGTTACGCCCCAGAGAGTCGCGCCGGGGGCGAGTTCGAAGCGCTGGTGCGCGCGCTCGTTGTTCTTCACCAGGAAGCTCGCCTGCGTCAGCATCTCGCCTGTGTCGGTCAGCACGCTTGTGAATTGGGCGCGGTCGGCGACCGCATCGAGCACCGGGACCTCTTCGTGACGTGTGAGGTGGAGTTCGAGCGCATAGGCGGGACCTTCGTAGCGGTAGGCCAACAGCACCGGCCGGGCCACCAGCGCGCGATCGGTTGCCGCCAGTTCCGAGGGGTCGATGCGCCTCAAAGGCTCGGCGATCGGCGCCGGTTCGAGGGCCAAGTTGGCCGCGCTCGTGATGGCGACCGCGCCGGTCTCCCGCTCGACGTCGAGCGGGTGGGCGCCCCCGGCGTCCAGCGTCGCTTTCTGCGGATCGAAGCCGTGGTCATAGGTCACGACCAGGGTGTAGCCGCCCCAGACCTTGTCCTGCAGGGTGATTGTCCAGACGTCGCCCTCGCGATCTTTGCGGCGTATGTTGGCGCCGGTGAACTCGACATTCCGCCAGTGGGCCGGGAGCCGGACGCGGAATTGCTGGACCCCCTGGTTGACGATGCCAAACCGGATCGTGGCGCCGCCGCCGACCAGACCGTCGCCGATCGTGATCAGGTTGAACACCTCAGCCACAATGCGCGCGCTCAGACGTTCGACCGCCAGGTTGATGCGCCAATCCCCGGCGTCCGCACGGAAGGCGAGCAACTCATTTCGCCGCTCGGGCAAGCCGCTGACCGGGATTTCCCGGGCGCCGCTCAGGGGGCCGGTTTTCAGTTGAATGCCCGCGCTGGCACCCGCGCCGATCAGCGCGGTTTCCCGCGCGGTGTTGGTCAGGCGCAAAGGGGTCAGGATGATCTCCGATGGCAGGGGGTTGAGCGCCTGTTCGAGGCAGATCGTGAGGGCGCGCTGGCCCAGCAAGCGTTGGGCGAATCGCAACCGCAGCTTGCCCGCGCTCGATTGCCAGTCCTCGATCCCTTCGCCTTCGACGCGCGCAACCGTCAAGTCGGGCGGCAGACTCCATTCGACGCCGTAGATGCCAGCTCGCGAGACATTCAGATCGACTTGATGATCGACCAGCAGCCGCGTTTCCTCGACCGCGGCCTGCACCCGCGTGCTCGCCGTCACCAGCGGCTCGACGGGTGAGAGATGCAAGTGGAGCGCCGCGGGACGCAGATTGAACTGAAAGGCCGCGAACTCGCCGGCAGCGGCATTGACCTGCCACAGCGCCTCGCTCCGGTCCACCCGCGCCACCAGGTCCTCAGTCCGCACGCCGAGGCGACCGGTCTCGCGCTGGATTCCCAGGGGCTGCGGTGGACGCAGTTCAGCGGCGCCCGGCAAACCGGGCAGCGGTTGTTCCGACACCAGATCCAAAGCGGTTACGCCTTCGAGCGGGCGGATGAAATCGACGATGATGATCGAAACGCCCTCTTCGGACGTCGCCTGCCAGTCTTTGATCAGGTCGCCGCTCACCTTGGTGAGCGTCTGGCCGGGCGGCAAGGCGATCCGGATCCGCGAGCATCGACCTTGCAGGACTTCGCACGCAAAGCTGGTTGACAGACGGATGGCCGCGGGCGTGGCGTCCACAGCGCATCGAGTGTCCACGGTGACCAAAGCCTCGCGCGCCGTCTCGGCGGCCTTCGCTTGCCAGCGGATGGCAACCTGGCGGTTTGCTCCCACCACGCCGCGAACCTCCGGTTGAGGTGTGTCGTTCCCATCGAGGGGGACACCGCTCACAAGCTGGAGGTCCACGTGCGGGTCGGCGGACCTGACGGAGAGTGTCGCCGCCGCCGCCGGAGGCCCGGTGAAGCGGACGACATTCCATGGTTCTTCCCGGGTAACGCGGGCGACCAGCGTCAGGTCAATCCGATTGCTGCCGGGAGCGTCCGTGTGCAGGGTGAATTGGCGGCCCAGCCTGACGATTTGCCAGCCATCGGGCAATTGCGGATCCAGCAGAGCCAGCTCGCCCTCGAACAGCGGCGCCATGACATGATTCGTGGTCGGGGATGTCGCATGGATCGAAACCAGGAACCGCGCGCTGGCGGCCGCGACCTCGCCGGTGTAGGCGATCGAATGGACCAGCAGGTTGGTGAGACCGACCGCGGACGGACCCGCCTCGGGCATGGCCAGCCTGGGAGGACCCGTGCCGCGGGAAAGCACCTGCAGCCCGTTGAGCACCGCCACGCCTCCCGGCGCCGGGACGACCTCAATCACAACGGGCTGGCTTGCTTCAACCGGAAAGTCGCGTTGGACAACCACCGGCATCCGCACGCGGCTCGGGAGCAGCACGGGTGCCTCCTCCTGCGCCGGAGCCCTTAAAGGCCCGAGCCTATTCGTCCCCGAGCGCAGGATGAAACTCGAGGCTTGTTCGCTCGCAACATCGGGCGCGGCCCAACCATAGAGGTAGAAGTGATACCGACCGGCGTCGAGGCCGGTGAGCGTGACGACCATGTTCGACCCGTTCGGGGCGAACATATACGAGTCGAGCATCGGATCGCCCGTGGCGTTGCCCCAGACACCCGGCGCATTGCCGACAGCCACGGCGACGGGCGATGTCGAGCCGTCGGCGTATCTCAGGCCTTCCAAACGCCCGTCTGGGACGGGGGCGGTGCCAGGCTGGTACTTCGGCTGGTAGTGGCCATAGGCATTCCAGAAGTCATTTGTCTGCTGGCCGGCCGCGGCGAAGCCAACCTTGCCACTCGCCGAACCGGGGCCGAAATCGACGTTCAACAGGATCTGAGCCCGACCTTCGGGCGCACTCGCCACGCCGGCGAGCAGAGACCACAGGAAAGACCAGAAGCAGAGAGAACGGAAAGAAGGCGTTTTCATAGAAACTTCCAGGAAAACAGAGTCCGCCCACGCCGTGCGGCGGATTCCCCGGACCGGCGCGGTTTTGCCACAGCCCGGATTTCTTTGTCATCTTCCCGATGGTGAGAAACCCGGGCAAGAGTGACTTTCTTTCTACGATCTGCACTCAATGAGTCACTTTTGGGCGCCGCGCCGCGGCGCTTTTCAGCGAGGCGTCGACGGCCGGTGGCCAGGGCCAAGCCCGCACCCGAGCGAACTGGTGACATGCCTCGTCGGTCTGACGTGTGCCTCGCTAAAAATGGTATCCCAGCGTCAGCATCAAAGCATGGCTCAGGAACGTGTAGTCTCCGTCGGCCGTCTGGCCAGTTGCGGACGGCGCGCTGCCTCTGACGGTCCGGGTGGGTCCGTACCCGAATTGATAGGCCAGATCGAAGCTGAGCTGTTTCCCCTTGCGGCCGAAACCGAGGCTGAAGAAGTGTCGGTCCAGGTCGGAGACAAGGGGGGTGTAGTGGGCGTCCGGGACCGAATTCTGGTTGAAGATATAGCCGCCGCTCACATGCCAGCCATTGTCGAAGTAGCGAGTGGCGCCCCATTCGAAATACCAGCTCGATTCCCAGTCGAATGTCAGAGGGATGTTCTGGGGGAGCAGTGGCGGGAAGGCCGCGGCTTGCTTGATGGTCACGGTGTTGAGGCGGTTCCAGTCCGTGTAGTCCGCGTTGAACTCGAAGTTCCAGCGCGGATTAGGGCGGTAGGAGACACCGACAATGGTCTTGAGGGGGAACGGGAAATCGGCCTGGGCATCGACCTTCTGCTGGGCAAACGAAGGGATGGCTGCGCCGCCGGGCAGGGGCAGGGCGACGCTATTTCGGAACGACGTGCGGCCTTCGAGGTTGGGGGTTGTGATGCTGCGGAAAGACGCGCCGAACGAGAGTTTTTCGCACGGTTTCCAGAGCACGCCGAGGTTGTAGCCCAGATCCCATCCGTCACCCTTTACCCGAAACGCATCATAGGATTGGCTCGGCCAGAGCAATCCCTGGCGCAGATCGATTTCGGCGTAGTTGACAGTCAGACCGGCGGCAATCGAGAGATTCGGGCGGATCGCCCAGGCCACGACCGGGTTGACCGTCATGTAGGTCAGGCTGCCTTCGGTGGCCACGGTCCGGAAGCCGGTGTCCTGCGGCCATTCCATGCTGAGGCCAAAAGGCGAAAAGACGCCCAACCCGAACGTCAGAGGCAGTTTCTGGGGGCCGTAGGTGTAGAAGACCTGCGGGACGGCGTGCCAGGGATTCTCGTTGTCGAACGATCGGCCCGCGGGCGAATCGTACTCGACGCCAAGGTGAAGGCCATACACGCCTCCACGCAGATGATGGCCGTCCAGTTGGCTGATGCCTGCGGGGTTGTAGTAAATGGCCGAGGGGTTGTCCGCCGTGGCCACGAAGGCTTCGCCCCTCCCTGTCGCAAATGCATCTTGATCAGGCAGGCGAAAACCCGTGGCCAGAGATGGAATGGTTGCCATGACCAGCATGGTTGCGAAGCAGAGGGAGACCACAGAGTGGTGGACGGGATTCATCGGGTGCTTTTTAGCCTGTTCTTTGCCAAGGTCAAGCCTGCCGCTGCAGCCCCGCGGCTGGCGCTGCTCAGGATCGGATTTCGAAGTTCGCGTCATTTGGCCGGGTGGGAGGCAGCCAGTGGTCCGACAACGACAACAGGGGGGAATCAACATGGCTTCTTGTCCTGCGCTGCCACCACTCGGCGAAAGAACTCATGAGTGCCAAGCCGAGCGATCATCCACAGGCCCAGCCGGGGCATGAGGGCCAGAATCATCAGGATCGGCTGAACCGGGTAGCGACTGACCAGCACCTCCGGCAGGTCATTCCGGATCGCTCGCAGAAGCGCCCGGGCCACCCGGTCCGGGCTCACGGGACTGAGCAGAAATGGCGCGCTGCAGTGTGTTCGGTCCTTGAGACGGGCGTAGATCCCCGTGTCCACGAAACCTGGCGTGATGACCGAGGCGCTGACCCCTGTAGACCGGTAGGTGGCGCGCAGAGAATAGGTGAAGGCTGTCAGGGCCGCTTTGGTGGCTGCATACGGTTCCTGGAATGCAGGGCCGGACTTGCCGGCGAGGGACGACATGTTGATGATGTGGCCCGAGCGGCGGCGGAGCATGTCTGGCAGGACGAGGTGAGTGAGCATCATCGACGCGGTGAGATTGACCTCGATCACATCCTTGATCTGTGCAGGTGTCAGTTCGTGATAGGGGCACGAGTACTCGACACCGGCGTTGTTGACGAGCAGGTCGATGTCGCCGAACTCCCGCCGCGCGGCGGCTACGACATCCCGGCGTTGCGACGAATCCCGGAGATCGGCGTGGATGGATTTCGCGCACACGCCTCGGGCCCTGACGGCATCGACGAGAGCAGCCAAACCGTGCTCCTCGAACCCGACCAGGAAGAGATTGACGCCTTCGACTGCCAGAGCGGTGGCGAGATGGCCTCCCATCCCGCCATCGGCCCCGGTCAAGAGAGCCGTTCTACCCTTCAGATGGGTCATGGAACACTCTCGTCAACTGATGTGGAACACGGATGACACGGTGCGTCCGCGGACTTTCTCCACTTTGCGCCAGGCGCTGTGGTCGTTGAGGGTGACCCAGCGGCGCTCTTCCTTGCGGTAATGCCAGTCGCGGTCGGATTGGTAGAAAGCCTGGAGTCCGTGCCCTTCGATGATGTTGCAGATCTGGCTGTCGTGATTGTTCAGGGCGTCGAAGTCGGTGACCGCCCTCTGACCCATCTCGGAGTAGAGCTCGTTGAGTTCGAGCAACAGGTCGTTGAGCGCGTTGTCGAGTGGGCGGGCGGCCAGTCCGATCCGCTGGGCCTCGCGCAGGGTGATGGGGTAGCTGTGGGAGGGGTAGCTCGAGTTGAGGCATTGGCTGATCGCCGCGGCCTTCTTCCGATCCTTCATGTGATAGGAGAGGATCTCCATGCAGAGTTTGACCGAGAGCGAGCTGATCCGGTGGACTGCCCCGATGACCAGGGGGTGGATGTAGGGGAAGACCGCCTGGTACGGATTCACGGCGTCGGCCTTGACCTCCTTTTGCCAGAGGCGGATGACGCGCATGAGTTCGTCCTGGCTGACACTGACGCGTTCGTTGTCCCGGTCGAGCGGGGAGAGGGCGTGGGCGAGCGAGGTGTCGACGGCCGAGAGGTGGGCCAGAGGACCCATCTCGATGGCGTCGGCGCCGAGGGCGAGCATGGTTGCGGCCGACTGGCATTCGAGCGGGACGAGCACGACCAGGCGTTTGGTGAATTGGCGCAGCAGATTCACCATCATCAGGGAGGCCTGGCCGGATCCGCCGTCGGACTTGACGAAGAGGGTGATTTGCGGCTGGGGCCCCAGTCGGCGCAGCAAGCCGTAGATCGCGATGACGTCGTTCTGGCAGACCGACCCGTTGTTCGAGTTCCAGTAAGTCAGGAAGCACCGTCCGACCTGGCGCTCGATCCGCTCGACGATCTTCTGGGTGCGATTGAAGAGCACGGGCGGGCGCTTGATGCGGGGGCGCGGCTTCTTCGAGATATGGGGTGGGTTGTCAGTCTGCATGAAGTGATGTTTCCGAAGTGTCAGGCATCGACGAGCATGAACGTCACCTCCGCCTCGCTGACGACGTCCTCTCCCACCAAACACACCCCTTTTGCCCGCCCGATCTTCCCGCGCCACTTGGTGAGTTCAACCTGGATGATCAAGGTGTCGCCGGGCCGGACCGGGCGGCGCCACTTGACCACCTCGGCCGACATGAAGTAGGCGAGTTTGCGGGAATACTCGGCCTGACGCAGCATCAGGATTCCTGCCACCTGGGCGATCGCTTCGAGTTGGAGCACGCCCGGCATGATCGGGTGTCCGGGGAAATGCCCGGCGAAGAACGGTTCGTTGACCGTCACGTTCTTCACGCCGGTGATCGTGTTGCCCTCGATCCGTGTCACCCGATCCACCATGAGAAACGGATAGCGGTGGGGGAGGATCTTGAGCAACTCGTCGGCATCGAGCGTAGAGCCATCGGTGAGCGGCGCCAGAGGTTTGCCGCCCGTTGCCGGGGCCGCATCCCGCGGATGCGGCGGCGGGGCGAAGGCCTGGGTGGCCGCCAGAACCTTGCGCATCTGGGTGCTGATGAGGCGGGCCAGTTCACAATTGGCGGCGTGGCTCGGGCGGACGGCCACCACGTGGCCTGCCACCGGCCGGCCCACCAGGCTGAGGTCGCCCACGACGTCCAGGATCTTGTGCCTCACGAATTCATCGGCAAACCGCAGGGGTTCGGTTGTCAGGACGGCGTCATCGCGGATCACCACGGCGTTTTCCAGGCCGCCGCCCTTGATCAGGCCGTTTTTGATCAGGTACTCGATCTCTTCGAAGAAGCAGAAGGTCCGCGCCGGCGCGATCTCGCGGGCCCACGTCTCCGCCGAGAGTTCGATCGAACGGCACTGGGTGTGGCGGCCTTGCCGATCCGAACTGGTGCATGTCACCTTCAGGCGGTCATGGGGAAACACCGCCATGAACGTGTCTCCGCTGGACATCTCGAGGGGCTCGTTGACCGAGTAGATCTCACGCGCCTCGCCCTGGGGAACAATGCCGGCCGCCTCGATCACGCGCGAGTACTCCCGCGCGCTCCCGTCGGTGACCGGCGGTTCGCCCGCATCGAGTTCGACCAGCGCGTTGTCGACCCCGCATCCGGTCAGGGCCGCCAGGATGTGCTCGACGGTGTGGACCCGGACATTCCCCTTGCCCAGAGTGGTCGAGCGGGTGGTCTCGACCACGTTGTCGATGTGGGCCTCGATTTCGGGCTGGCCTTCGAGGTCGATGCGGCGAAAGCGGATCCCGGAGTGGGGCGGGGCGGGCAGCAGCCCCATGGTGACCCGGTTGCCGCTATGCAAGCCGATGCCGCTCAGTCGCACCGGCTCGCGCAGAGTTTGTTGTTGGACCACGCGGCCATTAAAGAGGCGGACCCCCCTCGTTGGCAAGCGTGGTGATCGAAGCGCGCCGCCGCCATGCCGCGACAAACATGCCGTTCCCCCCCTCTGGCGCCCCGTCAAGCCAAAGGCCGGCCGGCGTGCATCGCGCCGACGGCAGGACGGAGGGCAGAGGCAGACGGTCGAGTTCCGGACGCTCATGCGTGAGCGCATCCGCGACCGCCGTGGTTTCGGCTCGCGTCAAGGTGCAGACGGCGTAGACCAGGCGGCCCCCGGGTTTCAGAGCCGAAGCGGCGTGACGCAGCAGACGGAGTTGGATCCGGGCAAGCTCCGTCACATCCTCCGGACGCATCGTCCAGCGGGCATGTGGATTGCGATGCCACGTCCCAAGATTGCTGCACGACGCATCGACCAGCACTCCGTCAAAACGCGTCTTGGTCGGGAGCGCTGCGCCGCCTTCCCAGAGGCGTGCGCGGTAGTTGAAAAGGCCCGCCCGCGCCGCCCGCCGCTTGAGCTGCGCCAGACGCCACGCGGCCCTGTCCGATGCCCAGACAAGCCCGCGATTCTGCATCAGATCGGCCAGATGAAGCGTCTTCCCGCCTTCGCCGGCGCACGCATCCCACCAGGTCTCCCCCGGGCGCGGCGCGCACAGCCAGCCGACGGCCTGGGAATGAAGATCCTGGATCTCGAAACGCCCCTCGTTGAATTCACGCGTTCGATGCAGGTCGATTCGCCCGACATACCGCAAGGCGTCGCCAGCCGGGCCATCGCCGGCAGGACGGCAATTCCCGATTTGCTTGGCCAGCAGTTGGCCCTGGCCGGGGCGCGCCCGAATCCACAAGGCCGGTTCTGCCTGGAGCGATTGCAGCCAGGCGCCTGTCACATCCGCCTCCCCGCCCGTCCAGGCGGGGACGGCGCGGGCGCGCAATTCTTCGATCGGGAAACTCTCCGGATCACGGCGGTATCGCTCCGCCAGCATCGAGGCGGACTCGATGCCGCGCATCGCGCCCAGGGCCGGATCGTGCCAACCCAGCCACCTGTAGTAGGCGAAGACTGCCCGACTCACCATTCGCCCCTCGGCGCGGGGCAGTCCGCGCGCCTCGCGCAGAGCCGCTCTGAGCACCGCGTCGGCCGGATGATCCCGATCCGCCCGGGCAATGACGGCGGCGGCGATCCGGGCGATGCGGTCTGCTGACCGTGACTCGATTGACTGGGGGGGATGCGGACGGGTCGGGTTCGTGCGCGGGGCGGTTATGGTCTTTCTAGCCTGCATAGCATTCATCTCGCATCCTGCGAAGTCTCATCGTCATATGCACAGACAGAGTGCAAGCGTGCTCGCGCGCATGAGTGCGCTTTTCGGTGACATTGGCTTGGGATCCTTCAGAAGTTGGTGAGAAACCCGCGTCAGGCGTGTTCGGATGCCGCGGGGCGGTAGCTGGCGACGACCCACTTGCTGAGGGTCTCGTCGGGGCTTTCCACCGCATCGAGGTCGAGCTGGAATTCGCGCTGGCCGGTGTTTTGAGTGATCAACTTGAGCCCGAACTGGTAATCGCGGAAGCGCTCGGCGCAGAGATCGCGCACCGGACGGCCTGTTTCCGTGGCGAGCGCGACGAGGCGGTCGGCGGCGGCTGGCGTGAAGGCGATCTGAATCCCGTGATCCTTGGTGAACCGTTCGGCGAAGTCATTCACCAACTGCCGCAGCACGGCCCGTTCGTCCTGGGCGTGCTCGGCCAGCAGTTTCGCCAGGGCCGGCATCGGTTGGTCGACCAGGTCCCGGGTGACGACGAACCGTTTGACGGGGGTGGAGGGCAACTCGTACTTGAACTCGCGGAAAACGCGCTCGCACACCGTCATCAAGCCGCGCGCGCCGGTCTGTTCCTCGTTTGCCAGTTCCGCAATGCGTCGCAGCCCGTCATCGCGAAACAGCACCTCGATGCCATAGGCGGCGAAGGTCTGTTCGTACTGCCGGATGATGCTGCCCTCGGATGTTTTCAGGATGGTGAAGAGGTCGTCGACGGAGAGCGGATGGCAGTAGACGCGCACCGGCAGGCGCCCGATGAACTCGGGTTCGAAGCCGAACTCGATGAAATCGCGCGTTTGGGCGCACGCCATCACCTCGTTGCTCTCCTCGACCGATGCGGTGCGGGCCGCGAAACCGATGGTCGCCTCGCGCAGGCGTTTGCGGACCACTTTGTCGAAGCCGGGGAAAGCGCCGCTGACGATGAAGAGGATATGCTTGGTGTTGATGACGTCCACGGGTTTCCTGCCCCGCTGCGTCATCTCCATCATCGCCTGCAATTGGCCGGCAATGTCGTTGGGCGATCGCGCCGCAACGTCCGTCTCCTCCATGAGTTTGAGCAGGTTGGTCTGAACGCCGCGCCCGCTCACGTCGCGCCCGGCATGGTTCACGGACGCCGCGATCTTGTCGATCTCGTCGATATAGATGATGCCGTACTGGGCCCGCTTCACGTCGCCGTTGGCGCGCCGGAACAACTCGCGCACCAGATCCTCGACGTCGGCCCCCACATACCCGGTCTCGGAGAACTTGGTGGCGTCGCCCTTGACGAAGGGCACCCCAATGAGATCGGCGATGCTCCGGACGAGGTAGGTCTTGCCGACCCCCGTAGGCCCGACGAGAATGACATTCTGTTTGGCGTAGTTGGGTTGGTCCTGTCCCTCGAGGGCCAGGCGCACATGGTGATAGTGATCGCACAGGGCCACACTCAGCACCTTCTTCGCCTCCTCCTGCCGGATGACAAACCGGTCCAGGTAGGCCTTGACCTCGCGCGGCTTCTGGTTGAATGCGAACTCGACCTCCTCCGCGGAATCACCCTCACCGCTCCCGCCGCGAGCCCGATTGGGCTGTGTGAAGCCGCTGGTCCCCGCCGGAAAAGTCTGTCGCATCAACTCCGCCAGTTGACGCTGAAACTCCTCAGGCGACGGCGGGCCGCCTGGCACTGAATTGGTCATGGGCTGTCAGGCGCCGGACTTCTCCTCGCTCTGGGCGCTCAATTGGGAGAAAGGACTGTTGGTGAAACCGGAGGGCCCGCTCTCGTCCGCCGCGCCATCCGGAGCGGGGAAATCGACGACACGGTCGTCTGTGTCGGGCGGGGCCGGCCTTTCCGTGCGGCGGGCTTCCGTGTTCGGGGCGGCGGCGGGCTCGGTCTCGAACGGATTCTTGGCGCGTTTGCTCCTGGGCAGCGGCGTGAGCATGACGTGCAGGTTGCGTCCGACGAGTTTGGGCACCTCGACCGCCTGCCCGTAAGCGGCCAGCTCCTTGACGAAGCGCTCCATGACCTGCATGCCAAATTCCTGATGGGCCATCTCGCGGCCCCGGAATCGCAAGCTGACCTTCACCCGCATGTCCTCGCACAGGAACCCCGTCGCATGCCCCAGCTTCACGCCGAAATCGTTGTCGTCGATCGTGGCGGTGAGCTGGATCTCCTTCACGCGGTTGGCGTGCTGGTGCTTCTTGGATTCCTTCTCTTTCTTGGCTTGCTCGTATCGGTACTTGCCGTAGTCGACCACCCGGCAGACCGGCGGCGTCGCGTTGGGGGCGACCTCGACAAGATCCATGGCGCTGCGGCGGGCGAGATTGATCGCTTCGTGCAGGGAAACGACACCCACTTGCTGGCCGTCAGGACCGATGACACGAACCTCGCGGGCACGTATCTTTCCATTGATCCGGACGAAGGAACCTGCAGAGGGAGGGTAACGATGCGAGGAGAAGGGACGGCTCAAGAAGCCCTCCCCGGTTGAAGCTCATTCATGCGTTGTCGGCTCAACTTGCATGCCGTCAATTGGACAGCGAGAACGCTGTTACCTATTCACCATCATCCCTTCCGACGCAAGTCAAATCGTCGTTCGCGGATATGCCGGCCAAGCAACGCGCTGGACGGCCCGCCCGACTTGTCCTATCCTGCCCGCCTGATGTCGAAAGCGGCCAAGAAACCGGAGGCGTCGGGCGATGCCCTGAGCGAGATGCCCTTCGAGCAAGCCCTGCAGCACCTCGAATCCGTCGTGGAAGCGATGGAGTCGGACGATCTTCCCCTGGAGACCCTCCTCGCGCGGTATGAGGAGGGCGTCAGGCTGCTCGAAGCCTGTCAGGTCAAGCTTGCCGCTGCCGAAGTCAAAATCAGCCAGCTCGAACAAAGCGCCTCCGGCCCGTCGGCGCTGACCCCAATGACTCCGGAGGGCGGCAAGGACACCGAGTGACGGGCAGAGACACACACACGCAAACACCATGAGTCGCTACCTGGACATGGTCGACAGTCCGGACCACGTGAAGAAACTGACGCTCGATCAGCTCAACCTGTTGGCCGAGGAAATCCGCCACGAGATGATCACCGTGCTCTCGAAGAACGGCGGACATTTGGGCCCCAACCTCGGCGTGGTGGAATTGACCATCGCCTTGCACCGGGTCTTCTCGACACCCAAGGACAAGTTCGTCTGGGATGTCAGCCACCAATGCTATGCCCACAAGCTGCTCACCGGGCGGAAGGACCGGTTTCATACCATTCGCACGACCGGCGGGTTGAGCGGGTTCGCCATGCGGGCCGAGAGCGAGCATGACGCCTACGGCGCCGGCCACGCCGGGACCGCGCTGTCGGCCGCCCTGGGCATCTGCGCGGCGCGGGATCAGCGGGGCAGTGACGAGCACGTGGTCTGCATCTTTGGCGATGCGGCGCTCACCAACGGGATGTCCTTCGAGGCGCTGAACAATATCAGCCACACAACGCGCCGGTTCATCGGCATCCTCAACGACAACGAATGGAGCATCGCCAAAAACGTCGGCGCCATCGCCTCTTACCTCAACCAGTTGATCCGGCATCCGCGTTACGGTCGGCTGCAGAGGGATTTCGAGCGTCTTTTACGGCGCATGCCCAAAGGGGAGCTGGCCATCAAGCTCGGCCACAAGGCCGAGGAAGCGCTCAAGGGAGCGGTTTCGGGTGTCGCCCTCGAACCGGGCACCCGCCAGCCTGGCACCGAGGGGCGTGGAGGCTACGGCAGCAGCCTGATCTTCGAGGAAATGGGCCTCCATTACCTCGGGCCCATCGACGGACATAATCTGCCGCTCCTGATCGATTCCCTCACCTACGCCAAGGAGTGCGATCGGCCGGTCGTCCTCCACGTGGTCACGCGCAAGGGACAGGGGTACGAGGCCGCGCTCAAGTCGCCGGAGAAGTTCCACGGGGTCGGTCCCTACGACCTGGTCACTGGCGATCCGATCGCCGCCGCGCCGGGCACACCCAAGAATTACCAGGACGTGTTCGGCCAGGCGCTCGTCCGGTTCTGCCAGCGCGATAGCACCCTGGTCGGCATCACCGCGGCGATGCCCGCCGGGACCGGCTTGAAGTTCCTCGAACAGGCCATGCCCCAGCGCTACTACGACGTTGGGATTGCCGAGGGCCACGCGGTGTTGTTCGCCGCCGGCATGGCCACACTGGGCTTTCACCCCGTCGTCGCCATTTACTCGACTTTCCTCCAGCGGTCCTACGATGGCATCATCCACGATATCGCCCTCCAGGATCTGCCCGTGATTTTTGCCATGGACCGTTCCGGCCTCGCGGCCAATGACGGCCCAACCCACCACGGCCTGTTCGACATCGCCTTCCTGCGCTGTGTGCCCAACATCATCGCCATGGCGCCCAAGGACGAAGACGAACTGGTCGACATGCTCTTCACCGCCACCCACCAGAACCATCCGGTCTTCATCCGCTACCCGCGCGGCGCCGGCGAAGGCGTGGCCATCAAGGACCAGCCGCGCTTGCTCACGATCGGCCAGGCCGAGATCACCCAGCACTTCAGCCAGTCCGGCGGGCGGAAAGTGGCCCTGTTCGCCCTTGGGAATCTGCAGCGCCTGGCACGCGACACGGCTGCGGGTCTCAAGGCCGCCGGGTGCGACGTCGCCATCGTCAATCCGCGTTTCATCAAGCCACTCGATGAGGCGACCACGCTGTTTTTGGGCCGGGCGGCCGATGCCGTGGTCACATTCGAGGATCATGTCCTCGCCGGCGGCTACGGCAGCAGCATTATCGAGTTGTACTGCAATCACGGTGTCACGACTCCGGTCGTCCGGATCGGCTGGCCGGACCAGTTTATCGAGCATGCCTCGACCGCGGACCATCTTCGCGAGCAGTACGGGCTGACTGCCGAGCGCGCCGTTGCCGAGGTGAAAGCCAAGTTGCAGCAGCGCCTGCCCGCGACCGCCGTGGCCGCTCTGGCCTGACCTCTCTTCGAATATGACTCCGCCTCGCGGTTCGAGTATCGGCATACGAAACGGCGCCTTGGCGGTCCCCGACGACCCGATCGTGCCGTTCATACGCGGCGATGGAACGGGCCCGGACATCTGGGCGGCCAGCCAGCGGGTCTTCGACGCCGCCGTCGAGCGGGCCTACGGCGGCAAGCGCAAAGTCGCGTGGTTCGAGGTCTTCGCCGGCCAGGCGGCCAAGGACAAGTTCGGCGATTGGCTGCCCGAGGACACCATCACCGCGTTCCAGGACTTTCTGGTGGGCATCAAGGGGCCTCTGACCACGCCTGTCGGCGGGGGCATTCGATCGCTCAATGTCGCTCTGCGCCAACAACTGGATCTTTACGTCTGTCTGCGTCCGGTGCGCTACTTCCGCGGCGTGCCCTCTCCCGTGAAACATCCGGAAAAGGTCGACATGGTGATTTTCCGGGAGAACACGGAGGACATCTACGCGGGCATCGAGTACCCGGGCGGCTCGGCCGAAGCCGGCAAGATGCTCGAGTTCCTCGCCCGGGAGTTTCCTCAGGCCTTCGAGAAGATCCGGTTCGGAACCCGCGCCCAAGCCGATGAGTTCTGGCGGCGGGCCGGCGCCGCGCTCCCGTCGGACGTCTGCGTTGGCCTCGGGATCAAGCCGGTCAGCCGGTCCGGCAGCGTTCGCCTGGTCCAGAGCGCGATCGCCCACGCCATCCGATTCGGGCGCAAGAGTGTCACCCTTGTCCACAAGGGCAACATCATGAAGTACACCGAGGGCGCGTTCCGCGACTGGGGCTACCGCGCCGCCAAGGAGTTGTTCGGCGCCGTCGAGATCGACGGCGGTCCCTGGTGCCGCATCCCCGAGGGCCGGCCCGGGGCCGGCATCGTCATCAAGGATGCCATCGCCGACATCACGCTCCAGCAGGTGCTGACCCGGCCCGAGGATTTCGATGTCATCGCCACGCTGAACCTGAACGGCGATTACCTGAGCGACGCGCTCGCAGCCCAGGTGGGCGGCATCGGCATCGCGCCCGGCGGCAATGTCAACTTCATCAGCGGCCACGCCCTCTTCGAGGCAACGCACGGCACCGCGCCCAAGTACGCCAACCAGGACAAGGTCAATCCGGGCAGCGTGGTTCTCAGCGGCGAGATGATGTTCCGGTATCTGGGCTGGACAGAAGCGGCGGACCTGATCATCCGAGGGCTCGAAGGGGCCATTGCCAGCAAGCGCGTGACCTACGATTTCGCGCGGCTCATGGAAGGGGCGACGGAAATCCGGTGCTCGCAGTTCGGAGACAACATCATCGGGCACATGTGAAGCATCAGGGCTGCGGCCAGGGCAGACGCGCCAGACGAATATCGGCTTGGTTCCTGGGTGGATGCCGTGTGGCCTGGGAGCGGCTGCGGTTGTCGGGCCACACCATGTAGGCATAGTGCGCGTCGGCGTCAGCCTGATTGTGCTCGCCACTCTCGTGCGAGTAGATGTCCGAAGTCAAAACCTCCTGGCCCCAATCGTCGAATTCAGGATACCACGGGTACCACCAGTGGAGGTTCACCCCGCCTGGCGCCCAGACCGGGTCGTAATGGCCCGGCTGAGTCTGCTCGGGCAGGGAGCCGGAGAAGGCCGGCGGAAACGACTCGGATGTGATCGTGAAGTCGTTCGTGAAGAATGAAACCACGCCATCCGCTCCAATCGCGCCCCAGCGTCCGCACACCTCGATGAGCGAGTTGTCCGGATCGTTCCGGCGGTCGTGCCATCCGACGAACAGCATTGCGCCGTCGGGCCGAACGGCGAGAGCGGGCATCCACTGATCATTCAGGCCGGTGTCGAGGTTCACACGGATTGGTTTCGTGGTCCAATGAACGCCGCCATCGGTCGACTGCACAAAAAAGACGTCGGCCCGATCGCCCTGGGCGACCCCCTGGTCGGCGTAGGTGACGTAGAGGTGGTTCGACCGGGCCGGATCAGGATTCACCGCCAGCGTCGCCAGGCAAAAGGCCTTGAACCAGTCGCCCGGATCCGAAATCGCATTGCTCCTTCGAAGCGGGATGGGCGAGACCGGCGCCCTGAGCCTGCAGATGGTGTGCGTGGGGCCGATCCTGGCGCCGCGTTCCGCCACGGCACAGATCTCGAGTGACTGCGGCGTGCCCCGTTCGTTCCACGCCACATAGGCGACATGGTCGGTCCCCACCGCCATCTGCGGCATCATCGAGAGCACGGTGCCCAATGCCACCGGTCGGGACCAAGCCCTGACATCGCCGTCCCTGGACACTGTCAGCCACTGGCGCCGTCGCGACCCGGCGACGCTTCCCTGAATGACCGCGTACACGTCGTGCTGGCCGGAGCCCGGCCAGTCATCGACCGCAATCCACGGGTAGTCCGACCCCTCGATCTCCTCGGCCAGAGGCGGGCAGCGAACAAAACGCGCGCCGCGATCGACCGACTTCCAGAGAGGGATTCCCTTGAACGTGCCGGCCTTCCTTTCCGAAGTGGCCGCGTAGTAGATCACCCCTGACACCCGGTCCACGGCCAGCACGGGATCGCCGGCGTCTCCGCTCGTGGCGCCCTCGGGCAACGGCAGCACGTCCCGATCCACAAAGGTCCGACCGCCATCGTGAGAGACCGAATACGAGACCATGCGGCACAGATCGGGCGGATCGTCGAGGCTGGCCAGTCCGTAAATCCCCCGGTTGCTGTCCCAATAGCCGACGACCACCGTGTTTTCGAGGACCACGACCCCAGGCTGGTATTGGGTGTTCTGTTCGTTGGCGTAATCCTGGGCCGAATCGTTCACAAGAATGTTCGACGCCAACTCGAGCCGCTGCAGATCGGTGTAGCCCGCCGCGTCCGGTTCCGTGGCGGCCTCCGTCCAGTCTGTCCGGTCATCAGCCACGCCGTTGCCATTGGCGTCCTCGACGTAATCCGGCAAACCGTCCGAATCCGAGTCATACGGACGCCCGTAAATTGCGGCGACCTCGTGGTGCCCGATGTCAACCTGAGAGTCGGCTTCTTTCGAGGCCCCGTTCACCGTGGCGTGATGGTAGAGCCCCGCGTCCGCCGCACTCCGGCTGCCCGCATCGACCAGCGGGGCCGGATTGACGAGCCCCGCGAGTGACGCGCCGCGGGTCGACCCGGCGGTCCGGGTGCTGAGCGCAAGATGTGTGACATCCCCTCCGGCGGATCCCGAAAGGGCAACCTCCCCGCTGTAGCCGTTGTGCGCGTTGGGCACCCCTTCGGATGCGACGCTTTCCAACGTGTCAAACGTGTTGTCGTATGCCCCCCACGAACCCGATCCCGAGTAATCCGCCAGCCTGAGCCAGCCGCCCTCGAACAGGTTGTTGCGCAAATGGACAACCAGCAATGGACGCTGCAACTCCGTGTCCTGATCCAGACTCAAACTCGACCGATGAAACAGGTTGTTGGTCAGTCCAAGGGTCGCAGGCCCTGCCGCACCGGGCGGATACAGCGACAAGTCCAGGCTCACCCCGTCGAACCGAGAGTCGCGCAGAGACAGAAACCCCAGCGGGAGGAAAGTCGTGTTGTCAAACAGCGCCCGCTTCCCGGGAAGAACCGCAACCTCTGTGAACCGGAGGTGAACCTCTTTCGAGATGGACCGGGTGCCCGCAGCCGAGAACAGGGCGGCCGTGCGTCCCGTCTCGTTACGGGGCGCGGGCTGTTCCTGGACCGTTTCGCACCGCACCAGGCGGTTGTGGCGCGATGGCGAGCCTTCACTCAAAAAACGGGCTCCATCGAGCAGGATGGTGCCGACGCTGTCGTGGATGCCCACGGCAACGCCGTTGGTGAGCAGCAGCGTCGCCGGCCCGTTGGTGCCCGCCACCGTCAGGTCCGTCCAGCACCAGTCCAGCGGGGCATAGTGCCACCCCAGGTCCGGCCGCCCGTCGTTGTCCCGCAGCGCGGTCGGGCCGAGCGTCGTATCGAGTGCGACCGGCTTCGCGGCGGTCCGCGCCAGCGGGGGCCAGACCGTCCGCTGTTCGAGTTCCCTCATCAGTTCGGGGTCGATCTCGTCGGTCCCCCGATCCAGGAATGGGCTCCCGGCCCCCAGGTAGTAGCGGCCGGCGCCGGCCCGTGTGAACGGATTGCTATGGATCTCGATGCACTGGTCGCCGAAGTTCGGCGTGGCATAGAACCCATTCCACCCGCTGCCCTGCAGACGCAGACGCGGCGTCGGGCTCGTGTTGACCACGTTGGCGAGGACGGAGTTCCGGACGACCAGCGAACTCGAGGATTCGCCGGTGGCCTGGGCCATGTAGGTCCAACCGTCCAGGGTCAGATGCTCGGCTGTGCCTCGGAGATAGGCGCCGACAATGGCTTTGCTGGTCCCCCTCAGGCCGGCCTCGCGCGCGAACAGCCCGTTGCCGAGGTGGAGGGTCCGCCTCAAGACCATGTTGTAATACCGGATGCCCGACGCAACGATCCCGTTCTGGCAGTTCACCACTTGCACATGCTCGACCCGGTCCGTTGGCAGGCTGTTGATGGTCGGCGGGAAATACAGCGCGGTTCGAGCGCGCAGAATCCGCACGTTGGAAATGGCCGCCCCATCCGCCGGCATCTGAAGGGCCACCGCCGCGTAGTAATCCGTCGCCGCGCCCCGAGGCGTGATGTCGCCGACGCTGTCATCGGCGTTGGCGGTGAAAACAGCCGGGCGATACGGCGCCGTGTCGCAGACCAGGTCGCCTTGAACGTTCAGCCGCGCGAGGCCGTTGTTGGTGTACTTGACCACCGCGCCCCCTTCAATGGTCGTCGTCCCGCTCAGGTTGACCACGCCCGCCACCAGGTACGTCGAGCCGCCCCGGAATGTGACGTCTGTCTGGCTCCCATTGGCCATGGTCCAATCAAGCACCAGACCCCGCGTTAGGGGTGGGGGAGGCGCATCGGACGCGACCGCCGGATCGGCCTGATCGAAGCCGGGGGGCGGCTCATGCGGAGGCAATGGCTCGAGCAGGATGCGGATCGCATCGAACTCGACGCTCTCGAACAGCATGGTGCGCCCGTCCATCATGGCCCATCGATGCAGCACCGGCAGCTCGAGCCCGAGCTCGCTGTCGGCGTCCGTCCCTTCCACCCAGAAGACTTGTCCCGCCGCCATCCCGTAGGCGCCAAAAACGAGTCGATCGTGCGTAAGAACCGGCTCGCGCATGCGCGCGGCCCGGATTGGATCCGATTCCCGCCAGACCTGCACCCGATCGATCCGCGGCTCGGGCGCCGTGAGAAACTCGGTGACGACCTCGAGACGCAGGCGGTCGGACTCGAGGCCCCACCGCGCGGGATCCGGCAACTGGGTCCGCAGCACCACATCCTGGGCAAACGAGGCCTTCGCGTACTCGAAGAGCAAATCGGCTCTCACCCCGTCGAAAGCGTCCCGATACACAAGCTTGTTGGGCGCGGCCAGTTCGGCATGGGCAGAGCGAGTCCTGGCGATCCAGACTCTGCGTCCGCTTTCAGGGTCGCAGTATCGCAGTCCCAACACCTGCCAGCGGAACTTCTGTCCGTCGCATGTCTCGAGCGCGTGGACCCGATCCAACCCGAGATTCAGCGGGCACTCGATGCGGTGCGGACCGGTCTGGGCCACCGCGGCACGCGGAGTGAACACGATCTCTTCTCTGGATGGGAGCCACCGTTCGGCGTCGCGATAGAACAGGCCGGTGGCGAGCACGGTTATGCGGTTGGTCGTCGTGATCAGCGCGCCGTCCCGAGTGCGCCAGGTGGCAAGGCTGTCGATCACCTGGTGATGCGGGCCGCGCTCGTGCTCGTTGCCCACGCGTGCCCCGATCAATACAGATTCGCTCGACAGGGTGGCGGGCGACGCCGCCGGCGGACTCAGAAAGAGCGCGGCGAAGACCAGGCCCGCGCTCAGTCGGACGGATGCGCAAAAGAAGGAAGACAGTCTCCTCACCGGCACGGCAGTCATCTTGCGGGGTGCGACCGCGACGTCCGCTGATGATGTGTCAATATGCGGGTCAGCGGAACAACCGGGGACAGCAGGATTTGAACCTGAGCATTGGACGCTCTTGGCCGCTGGCGTCTTGCCCCTTGTTGCAGGTCCTGCTTCGCCCATCGCAGCCAAACGCTACCAGAGAGGCCCTGCGAGTCAAAGCCTGGCGTGTGGCCGACCCTCGAGAGCGGTGTGTCTGGTTGTTGTCGGTGTTGTCTCGCCCGGTGGACAGATTGTGAGGTCGTCCGACACGTCGCGCGTTCCGGATCGTGACGTCCAGCGCGCGAACCCCGCAACAACCGCTTCGACGAGCCGGCGCTGGCGGAAGGTGTCAGGAGGGAGTGACCGTGACCTTGAGACCCTCGGCTCGGGCCGCCTCACCCTGAATGCGGTCGGCGGTCAGGAACGCCTCGGCTTCGAGATGCAGAGCGAACGCGACGTGCAGGAGATCAAAGGCGCGACAGCCAAGTCGTTCCGTGTGGCATTCCGAGAGTTTTCGGGCGCGCGCGAAGGCAGCGTCAGCGTCGCACACGGCATCGACAAGCCAGCCGCGTTCCAGCCAACGTTCGAGGCGGCCCAAGGCGGCGTCGCGGTCGCGTCGAATGGCGCTGCGTGCGGCGCCGGTGGCGGTTTGCCCCTGATGAAAGGCCCGTTGGCGGATGGCGTTGGTGACTTCCAGGGCGTGCAGCGGCAGGAAGACCAACCGGGGGAAACCGAGCCTGCGAAACACGGCCATCGCCTGCTCCGAACCGGCCTCGTGCGTCGCCAGTTTGACGAGGAAACTGGTATCCGCGTAGACCTTCATCGCCGGGATGCCAGGACGATCGTCGAAAGTGGAAGACCGGATGGCGGCTCCCGCAGGACCTCGGCGAGTTCGGCCTCGATTTCGCTCCGTCGCCGCGGCGTGTCATCCTGTGTCGGAGCCGCCTGGATCACCCACAAGGGCTGGCCGTTGTCAGTGACCTGCACCGGCAGGCCGGTCCGCGTCATTCGTTTGACCTTGAGCGGTTCCCGAACCAGAGTGCGCAAAGAGACCGTTTTCATCGCTGTCAGACGCTAATGGCTGACAGTCATGGCGTCAAGCGCTGCCGCGTGTCTGACGACACGGTCTTTCCATTTGCAGCGGTGCTTGAACGGTGGTTGGAGGGGGATGTGTGTGGGAGGGGCGCTGGCAGCGCCGGCGCACATCGGGCCAGGAAGACCCGGAGAAGTCCGACTTCCATCCGACGCTGGTCGAAGCTGCCCGCTCCGCCTTCCTGGTTCCTCGGTCCCCACACCGTCACGTGCGCGCTGTGCAGATTCCTTGTCGCGATCGCGACACGATTTAGGTGCATTTTGATGCAATCCGGTGCAATTCAATCTGTTGTGGCGTTTCGAATGACGGGTAGATTTCCGCCCTCTGTGCTTGCGCAGGAGTCGTTGGCCGGCCCACTGGTATTCGTGCGGTTGCGGTGCGGCTGCACCTGGGCGACGCCGCGGGGTCTGTCGATCATCTGCTGTCCTGTCAGCGCGAAGGGGGCAGGGAAGTTAGAATAGCTCTGTTTTCTGGGCCGCGCCGGGTGACCATGCGTTCACCGACCGGAGCTTCGCCATGCCACATCGTTCCATCGCCCGGTGCCGATCACTCAGCGAAAGAAGAATACTCGTCCCCTTCATCTCCGGCGTTCTTGGAGTTGACAATGCGGGGGAGGGACATTGACTTTGGGGGCATGACTGGATTGTCGGAGGGACCGGATTGCTCTTGCTGCCGCGGGGAACGCTATGGGTGACCCGCAACTGACTCCCATGATGGCGCAGTATCGCCGGATCAAAGGGGAACTGCCGGCGGATGCGCTGTTGTTGTTTCGGCTGGGGGACTTCTACGAGATGTTCTTCGAGGACGCCCAGGCGGGCTCGCAACTCCTGAACCTGGCGCTCACCAGCCGGAACGGGGTGCCGATGTGCGGGCTTCCGTATCATGCCGCCGCGGGCTACATCGGGCGCATCCTCAAGGCCGGGCGGAAGGTGGCGATTTGCGACCAACTGGAAGATGCGAGGCCCGGCAGGCTCGTCAAGCGCGAAGTGACCCAGATCCTCAGCCCGGGCGCGCATTTCGACGAGCGCATGCTCGCCGCCGAGCGTCCGAATTACCTCGCCACCGTCTGCCGTGTCGGCAAGACGTTCGGCCTGGCGCTGGTCGATCTGACGACCGCCGATTTCCGGACGACCGAACTGGACACGGAGACATCGTTGCTGGCGGAACTCGAGCGGCTGCGGCCCTCCGAGGTTCTCCTCCCTTCGGAAGCCGCGGACCTGGCTGCGCTTCTGAGCAGCCGATCGAGGGCGAGGCCCTCCGCCACCCCGGGACAGCCGCCTGCCGCGTCGGGTACGAGGACGGAATTCGGCTGGGTCCTGAGCCGTTACGACGATTGGGTGTTCGCGCCGGAGACCGCCCAGTTCACGCTGCGCGATCATTTCAAAGTGGCTTCGCTGGACGGCTTCGGCCTGCGCGGACGCGCCGCGGCGATGGGTGCGGCCGGCGCGGTGCTGCATTATCTGAGCCAGCAGCTCCGCCGCGACGTGGCCCACCTGACGCGGCTGAGTTTCTATCAGACCAGCGACTACCTCGTGCTCGATACGGCGACGCTTCGGAACCTCGAAGTGCTCGAACCGCTGCATCGCGATGCCCCGCGCGACGCCTCGCTTTACGGCGCCCTCAACCGGACGGTGACTCCGATGGGGGCGCGCCGACTGCGGGAATGGCTTTCGCAGCCGCTGGCAGCCGCGCGCCCGATCCGGCGGCGTCAGCAGGCGATTCAGGCGTGGGTGGATCACCCCGCGCAACTCGAGTCGTTTCGACGTGCGCTCGTCGAGGTGCGCGATCTCGAGCGGACGCTCAGCCGGCTGAGCGTGGGAACGGGCAACGCGCGCGATCTTGTGGCGCTGCGCCTTGGCCTCGAGCAGGTGCCGCGCGTGCGTGAGACCCTGATGACGGCACTCGAGGAGCTTCCGGCGGCGGCCCCTGTGTTCAAGGAACTGGCCGTGTCCGACTCCGCCCAGGCTGCCCCGGACGGTGAGGAAGGGCCTCGCCTCATCGAGTTGGCGGGGCGACTCTCGGACTGTCCGGAGGTTGTCGACCTCATCGGACGCGCGATCGTGGACGAAGCGCCGTTGGCGTTGAAGGAAGGGGGGCTGATTCGGGACGGCTTCGATGCGGCGCTCGATGAACTCCGCCGCGCCGCCCGTGAGGGCAAGGATTGGATCGCGCAGCTTCAGCAGAAGGAAATTGAGCGGACTGGCATCGGCTCGCTCAAGATCAGGTTCAACTCGGTGTTCGGCTATTACATCGAGGTCACGAAGGCCAACCTCGACAAGGTCCCCGGCGACTATGTCCGCAAGCAGACCATTGCCAACGGGGAGCGGTTCATCACCCCGGACTTGAAAGAGATGGAAAGCAAGATCCTCGGCGCCGAGGAGCGGGGTGTGAAGCTCGAGTACGAGCTCTTTCTCCGGGTGCGGGAACGGGTGCTTGGGCGCGTCGCGGAGATCCAGCAGACCGCGACGGCGCTGGGCGAACTGGATGTGCTCGCCGGGCTGGCCGAGACTGCGCGTCTGCACAATTACTGCTGTCCCGAAGTGGGCGACGCGGGGCACTTGGCCATTCGCGACGGGCGGCACCCGGTGTTGGACCAGAGCCTGGCGGATGAGCGGTTCGTGCCCAACGACACGGAATTGGGCGGTGAGACGCAGCAGATCGGTCTGATCACCGGTCCGAACATGGCCGGAAAGAGCACCTACATCCGGCAGGTGGCGCTCCTCACCCTGTTGGCCCATGCCGGCTCGTTCGTCCCCGCCGCCTCGGCGCGCATCGATCTGGTCGACCGCATCTTCACGCGCATTGGCGCGAGCGACGATCTGGCGCGGGGCCAATCGACGTTCATGGTCGAGATGAGTGAGACGGCGAACATCCTCAACAACGCCACGGCGCGCAGCCTGGTGATCCTGGATGAGATCGGGCGCGGGACGAGCACCTTCGATGGCCTGAGCCTGGCTTGGAGCATCGTCGAATACCTGCATAACCAGGTCGGCGCCAAGACCCTCTTCGCCACGCATTATCACGAACTGACCGAGCTTGCGGGCCGGCTCAAGCGCCTGCGGAACTACAACGTCGCCGTGCGCGAATGGAACGATCAGGTCGTGTTCCTGCGCAAGATCGTGCCGGGGGGCACGGACAAGAGCTACGGCATCCAGGTGGCGCGTCTGGCGGGTGTGCCCAAGGACGTGCTGGATCGCGCCAAGGCCATTCTGAGAAACCTCGAGGAATCGGAGTTGACGCCCGAGGGCAACGTGCGCCGGCCCGCGCGCCACCGGATCGAGCGCGAGACCCTGCAGGCGCTCGAACCGCCGCCGCAGTTGGACCTGTTCGAAAGCAGGGCGTAATTCATGGGGAGCGCTGACATTCAACGGTCGAATGCGCACGGAGACCGTGAACGGGAGCTTTCAACTCTCAACTCTCGACTCTCAACTGGTCCGGTTCATGGAAACGGAACACGGGGGCTTTCGGCTATACTGCACGAGTCGCACCCACTCACAGGACAAGAGGGAACAGTTTCGCAGGCGAACTCGCCCGGTTGCGGTTCCTGGCAAGGTGTGTTGAGTATGCGGACTGGCTCATAGCAGGCCGTCCCCGATTCACTTGGCGCGGGCGCAATGGAGGAGTGCGCCCGCGCCGATGGGACGGCGATTACCTCGAGCCTCGATAGAACCTGGGACCGCCTGCCGCAAGCGGGTCGACGGTAATCGTGTTCTCGGGCAGGCGGGTGAACGGACCGGTGACAACATCCGCCACTTCGAGCGTGCCGTCTGTGGTGATGGTCAACTGCCCGTTGGGCGCCCTCGTCAGGCTAATCGTCGGCGGCGCCGCCAGCTTGAGCACTTCGAGCGTGAACCCGTCGAGGATGGCGTTCGCGTCGGTCAGATCCGGACGCGGTGCGGCGGCGGCATCGAGGGCGACCCAGAGGCTGTCGCGCGGCGTGGTGAATTCGAAAGACACCATCGCCCCGGCAGCGGTGTAGTTGACGCCGCCCTGGATTTCGTTGGGAACGAAGTTCTCGGCGATCAGGAGGCCGTCCGCGTAGACATTGAAACCGCGGGGGGCGCAGCACTGCTCGTAGAAGAACATCTGCATCTTGTAGGTGCTTCCGGGAACCAAACCGGTCAATCGGACCGTGACGACCGGCGCGTAACGGATCGACTGGGTGACTTTCTCGAGCACATTATCGGCGGGGCTGTCCCCGTAGTTGGGGGTGTCCCAATTGGGCAGTTCGTAGGCGGCCGTGATGGTGACGCCCGCCGCCGTCTCCGCTGTGAAGTCGGCGTCATACGCCTTGCCCGCCGCGCCGGCGGTGCTGGCGTTAACCGCGTAGAGGAAGTTCCCCTGGAGATCCACGCCGTCGGTCGGGTTCCCCATCGCGTCCAGGCCCTCGCCCGGATCGCCGCCGGTAAACCGTTCGATTTTGACGTTGCTAAATGTCGCCGGCGGGTCGATCGGGTTCGTTCCGGCCGCCACCTCGTCGGCGTCGCTGACACCATCGTCGTCCGTGTCACGCTTGAACGGGTTGGTTTTGTGGATCTTGACCTCGTCGCCGTCCTTGAGGCCGTCGCCATCGGTGTCCGCTCGGCCGGGGTCCGTGCCGTAAGTCTTGACCTCCTCGGCGTCCGTAAGACCGTCCTTGTCGGGATCGGCCTGTGTCGGGTTGGTGTAGCTGATGAACTCCTCGGTGTTGGTGAGGGTGTCTGCGTCGGGGTCGCCATTGCCGTCCTGGGTCAGGTTGCCGAAGGCGTCGATCTCCCAGGCATCCGGCAGGCCATCGCCGTCGGTGTCGGAGGCGGCGGCGATCACTTCGAGCGTAGCGGCCTGGAGGAGGGCGTTATGGTCGGTGATTTCGGGTGCAGTGACGCCGCGCCCGTCGAGCACGGCGGTGACGAGGTTGCTGCGGGCGACGAATGTGTGGGCGACCACGACGCCCGAGGTCTTGGTGTAGCCGCCTTGGTAGAGGGGCAGGTTGAAGTCGTCGAGGACTTGACGGCTGTCGACGAAGAGGTCCCAGCCGCGGGCCCAACCTTCCTCGGCACTGATGAGCTGGAGCTTGTACACACCGCCCACTTCGAGCAGGCCGAGTTCCACGACAACATTCGGCTGGGTGGCGTCGGCGGCGTCACTCCAGCGGATCGTGTTGATGAACAACTCGATCAGGTCGTCGTTCATGCTGTCGCCGAAGTCCGGGTTCGGATGCCAGTCGACGGCCCGGTTTTGGGCCTTGATGTTGACGCCCTCGACGTACGGGGGAAGCGGGTCTTCCGCGCTGTAGTAATCGAGGTCCGGCATGAAGTTGGCGTCGCGAATCGGGCCGACGGGGTCGGCTGTGCCGAGGTGGATCGCATAGAGGAAGGTGCCATCGAGATCGAGGCCTTCCCCGGCATCGCCGCCGGTGAACATGCGAATTTGGGTGGCGTTGTTGACGCTGTCTTTATCGAGCGGGTCGGTGAGCAGAGTGAGCTCATCGTAGTCGTTGACGCCATCGCCGTCGGTGTCGGCCTTGAGAGGGTCGGTTTTGACCACGTTGATTTCCTTGGCGTCACTGAGGCGGTCGCCGTCGGTGTCGGTCGAGGCCGGGTTCGTCCCATAGGTTTTGACCTCGGCGGCGTCGCCCAGTCCATCGCCATCGGTGTCGGGATTGGCGGGACTGCTGCCGGCGGTCACTTCCTCCTTGTCGTTGAGGCCGTCGTTGTCGGTGTCGGGTTTGGTGGGATCGCTTTGGGCATTGAACTCGCCCAGGTTGTCCAAGCCGTCCCCATCCGGATCCCCCGTCCCTGTCTGGGAGGCAATGTCTCCAAAGTACTCGACCTCCCACGGATCGGACAGGCCGTCGCCGTCGCTGTCCGTGGCTTCGGCGACCTCTTCGAGTGTGACGGCGCTCAGGATGGCGTTGTGGTCCGTATAGGCCGGGGTGGTCGTTCCTGCGCCATTGACGGTGAGGAGGAGCGTGTCGGTGGTGGCGATGAAGCTGTAGGCGATGACCGCGCCGCTCCGCTGGTTGTTGATCCCGCCGTGAATCACGTAAGGCGCGAACTCATCGACGATCTGGACACCATTGACGAACACGTCGAAGCCGCGCGTGCAGCATTGTTCGAGGAAGAGCATCTGCACCTTGTAAGCACCGCCCGGCTTGAGGTTCTCGAGTGTAACGTTGCCCGCGCTCGGGTTCCCGACGTGCCGGATGCTCTGCATGGCCACTTCGAGGTTGTTGTCATTGACGGTGTCGCCGTAGTTCGGGTTGTTCCAGCCGGCGATCGCGTTGGGCAGGGAGATGGTGACGCCCGGGGTGTTCTCGCCGGTGAACTCGGCATCGCGCACCGGGCCGGCAGCGACCTCGGTGCCCACGGAAAAGGCGTATAGGAACGTGCCGTCCAGGTCGAGGCCTTCGCCAGCGTCGCCGCCGCTGAACCAACGCACCAGAAGCTTGATGGGCCGGCTCAGCCCGTCTTTGGGGTCGCTCCCGCTGAGCAACTCGATGGGATCCTCGAAGGTGTCGCCGTCCGTGTCCGCTTTCGCAGGGTCGGTCTGGTAGATGTTCACTTCGTCGGCATCGGACAGAGTGTCGGCGTCGGTGTCCCGCCGGGCTGGATCGCTCTTGTGGATGCTGACCTCGGCACCGTCGCTCAGCGTGTCGCCGTCGGTGTCGGCAGCCACCGGCGATGTGCCTGCGGCCAGTTCTTCGGCGTTGTTGAGCGTGTCGTTGTCCGGGTCGCCTGCCGCCCCCTGATCGAGGGTGCCGAAATGGCGCAGTTCCCAATCATCGGGGAGGTTGTCGGCGTCGCTGTCGACGGTGGCGGTCAGGCGTTCGAGCGTGAGGCCGTTGAGGATCGGGTTGGGATCGGGATAGCCGGCCGTGGCCCCGTCGAGAACGAGTTCAAGTTCGGTGTCCGCGGCGGTGAACTCGTAGGTGATCACCGCGCCCTCAGGGCGGTTCTGAGCTGGGAGGGGGTGATTGGAGAATAGGGACTTAACGAATTTGCGGGACATTCCTCGGCCCATCTGTTTTGCTGGGCCGGATGACGAAGACACGCTTGGTACTGACGGACCCCGTGGAGGCGGCGGTGGTCAATGAAATCGTGGTGCGCCTGGTTCGGCCCGAGGAGGTCGGGGAGTGGGACCGACTGATGATCCAACACCATTATCTGAAGAGCGCGACGATGGTGGGCGAGCAATTACGGTACGTGGCCGAGTACCGGGGGCAATGGATGGCGCTGATCGGGTGGGCGGCGGGGGCGTATCATTTGAAGGGGCGGGATGGGTGGATTGGGTGGGACGCGAACCAACGGCGGGCGCGACTGCATCTGGTGGCCAATAACGCGCGGTTCTGCCGGTTGGGACCCAAGGGGCAGTATCCGAACCTGGCCAGCCGGGCGCTGGCACTGAACCTGGAGCGGTTGTCGGCCGACTGGCAGGCGCAGTACGGGCATCCGATTATGGCGGTGGAGAGTTTCGTGGATGAGCAATTGTTTCGGGGGACGGCGTACAAGGCGACAGGGTGGCGGGCGGTGGGAACGACGGCCAAGTACCGGCGGGTGCGGGAGGATTTCTATGAGGCGCATGATCGGCCCAAGCAGTTGTACGTGCGGGAACTGGTGAAGGGAGCGGCGCGGGGTTTGCGAAGGCGGCGGATGCCCGCAGGCTGGGGTGCGCAGGAGCGGGAGATCGCGCGGCAGTGTTTGTTGGCGGGGGAGGAGTTGACCAGTTTATGGATGGTGCTGCACCGGGAGGTGCCCGAGAGCCGGGACGTGCACGGGTTGCGGCACCGGCAGGCGACGGTGTTGGCGATCACCTTTGCGTATTTGTTGAGCGGGGGTCAGGGAGGTCACCGTGGGGTGGCGCTCTTCGCGCAGGACTTGAGTGCCCGGCAGCGGGCGGACTTGCGGTGTTGGTTCAATCGGCGCACGCGCCAGTACGACGTGCCGACGGAGAACTGTGTGTACCGGGTGCTCAAGGCCGTGCCGGTGCAGGCGTTTCAAGCGGCGCTCTGGGCGTGGCAGAAGGCGCGGCATGGGGCGGCCGACGGGGGCGTGGTGGTGCTGGACGGGAAGGCGTTGCGGGGCAGCGGCAAGACGCAGTTGGTTGGGGCGATCAACGCGCAGAGTGGCCGGACGCTGGGGGTGGAAGCGGTGGCGGACAAGAGCAACGAGATTCCGGCGGGGCAAACGCTCCTGGAGCGGTTGGACCTGGACGGGACCATCGCGCTGATGGACGCGATGCACACCCAGGTGGAAACGGCTCGATCGGTGGTGCAAGAGGGTGGGGGTGATTACGTGCTCTTCGTCAAGGGCAACCAAGACGGCCTCCTGAAGCAAGCGCGCCACTTCCTCCCGGAAGATTTTTCCCCCTCAACTGCTCACGGTGGAACGGGGTCACGGGCGGATCGAGTGGCGGGGGATTGCGGTCAAGGAGGTGACCCCCGCCCAGATGGGTTTTCCGCACGTGGCGCAGGTGGCGCGCCTTGACCGGATTCGGGAACTCAAGGGTGGTCGGCAGGAAGTGGAGACCGTGTGGATCGTGACGAGTTTGACGGCGGAGCAGGCCGGTCTGGAGCGTCTGCTGGAGTTGGCGCGCCAGTACTGGAGCATCGAGAATGGCACGCACTATCCGTTGGATGTGAGCGCGGGTGAAGATCGGTGCCGGGTGAGTCATCCAGTGGCCGCGACGACGCTGGGCATCCTCCGTCGCGCGGTGCAGGGTGAAGCGCGGGCCTGGGCGCGTCGTCAACCCCGCAAGCGAGATCGAACCTGTCCGACCTTCCTGGCGAAGATGAGTCGCCGCCCGGGACAGGTCATTCGCCTACTCACCCGCCCGGTTCGACTTTAGAGCAGCCCTGCCGCGCCCTTGGCGCCGGGCGGTTCTTCCTGGTATGCGCCCGGGCAGAAAGCGTATTCCTCGATGTTGCCCTCGACATAGAAGTCAAAGCCGCGGTTGGCCGAGTTGTCGGCAAACAACAGTTGGAGCTTGTACTGGACGCCGGTTTCGACGGCGAGGCGCACGGTGACCATGTCGGGCGGCGCGCTCCAGCGGATGGAGCGCATCACGAACTCGAGACTCTTGTCATTCGCCGTGCCTCCGTAGGCTGCCGTATGCCAGGCGGCGATCTCGTTGACGGCGCTGATGCTGACACCCGGCGTGCTGTCGCCCGTAAACACGGCGTCGCCAACCCGTCCGCCGAAGCCGCTCGGGCCGACGTTGACGGCGTACGTGAAGTAGCCCTGCAAATCGAGGCCCTCTCCGGGATCGCCTCCGGTGAAGGCGCCGACAGTTGCCGCATGGGGACTGGGCATGGCGACCAGGAACACACCCAGGCCGCATACCGCCAAGGCCCATCGGCGCAAGAGTGACAACGAGATGGTGAGTGATTGGTTCCTCATAGACCGGCTCGACTTTCTGCTGGGAGGTTCATTCCCCAAAACAGGCAAGCTCCGGAAATCCGATACCCTCGGCCCGGCCTGTGCCATATTTGGGAAGTACGCAGGCACTCTACCCGCGTCAGCAGGCACGGCAAACCAAAATTCTCCCAAAAATTCTCGCGCCCTGGAATCCTCGCGACGATCAAGATTCCCGGCCTCCCAAGACCGCACCTGGCCGGTTGCGCTCGGGCTTGAACTGGGGTCGATCCTCGCCCATTGTAAGCCCACGATGACACCGCGCGCGAGCGTGTCGCTCCTCCCGTCGCGACCTCGGGCCGCGCTCCACCGGGATCGCCTCCCTCCGCGCGGCCACTGCGCCTCGCTGGCCGGCGCCCTGGCCTGCCTTCTCCTTCCCTTGTGTTTCGAGGTCGGAACCGCCCAGCCGCCCGTCTTCTTCAACTCGACCACAGCCGCCGATTGCGTCGTCACGTTCAACGAGGTCATGTACCACCCGTCCGACGACGGCTCGCGTGTCGAGTGGATCGAACTCCACAACCAGATGTCCGTCGATGTCGACCTTTCCGCTTGGACGATCGGGGGCGGCGCGGCGTATCGCTTTCCGCCGGGGGCCGTGATCCGCGGCGGCGCGGTGGTGGTGATCGCCGCGGATCCTGCCGCGCTGCAGGCGGCCACGGGTCTGGACTCGGTTCTGGGGCCGTTCACCGGATCGCTCGCCAACGAAGGGGAACGATTGGTCCTCCGCAACCTCAACGGGCGCGTCATGGACGATCTAGCCTACGGCGACCGTGCTCCGTGGCCCGTCGGCGCCGACGGTTCGGGCGCGTCCCTCGCGAAACGCCGTCCCGGTTCGCCCAGCAGTCCGCCCGAGAACTGGCGGACCAGCCGTCAAGTCGGCGGCACGCCCGGAGGCGCGAACTTCCCCGACCTCGGCCCGGAGGACCAGCCGGTGGTCGATGCGCTGGTCGGTCCGACCGCGCGTGGCCGGTGGCTGGTGCCAGACGTGTCCGGCGCGGGCGTGAACTGGACCGCGCCTGAGCACGATGACGGCGCATGGTCAGCGGGCACGAACGGCTTCGGCTTCGATCGTTCGAACAGGCCGCCGATGACGCGTCCCGCCCGGTTCTACCCACTCGAGAAGGACTTTCGGGATGTCGCCGGCGACGCCCTCGATGGCCAGGCGCAAAGCAGTCCCGCCTTTGTCGCTGACCGGCCGCCGCCGGCCGCCGACTCGAATGCGTCCCTGCGCTTGGACGGTCTTAACGACTCGGTCACGATGCCCGAACCGGTCGTCCCGAGCGCCTACACGCTTTGTCTCTGGGTCAAGCTCGCCACGGTCAGGTCGTGCAGTCTCCTCGTGCTGACTTCCGAGGCGGGCCCAACGACCCACTGGTCTCACCAGATTCGACTGAACAGCTCCGGACAGTTCGAACACTACGCATACGATGGCGGATGGAACCTGGTCACCGGACACACAGTGGCCCAACCAGGACGTTGGTACCACGTCGCAGCCACGGCCCAGAACGGCGGGTTCACACGGCTTTTCGTCAATGGAATCGAGGAAGGGACTCCCGATCGGATCGGATCGCTCTGGACGGCGGGAGACCGTTGGATGCTGGGCTGCAATTCGGGCCACACACCCCACTTCCTGGACGGCTGGCTGGATGAAGTCGCCATCTGGCACACCGCCATCCCCGCTGCCCAGATCGCCACAGTCGCCGGCGGCGGCTCGCCAACGAACGCCGGCGGACTCGAGGGCTTGTTTGCCACCGACCTCGCGGATTCGATGTGGCGTCGGAACAGCAGCGTCTGGCTGCGGTTGCCCTTCACCAAATCCGCTGGCGTCTTCCACGATCAACTCCTGCTCCGCCTGCGCTACAACGACGGTGTTGTCGCCTGGCTCAATGGCGTCGAAGTCGCGCGCCGCAACGCCCCGGACACGATCGAATGGGGTTCCGCCGCAACCGCCGGGCGCACGCCGGGCGAATCCGCCGTGCCCGAGACGATTGACCTCTCCGCCCAGATCGGCCTCCTGCGCTCCGGCCTCAACGTGCTGGCCCTCCAGGGCCTGAATCGTGCCCTCGACGACGATACGTTTCTTGCCCAGACCGAGATGGTGGCGCGCCGGGGCGTGATTCCGGCCGACGCGCCTGGGCTGGTCTTCAGCGAGTTCCCGTCCGCGGAGACATCGCCGTTCTGGTGCGAACTGCGGAACGCCGGCTCCGCTCCGATTGCCCTGTCGGGCTACCGTCTGAGCCATTCCCGCGGTGGATCGTTCCGCTTGCCAGCCGCGTTCTCGATCCGGGCGAGTTCGAGATCGCGTCCCTGCCGCCAGACGCTCCGACCGCGCGCGAGGGCGACCGCCTCTTCCTGTTCAGCGCGGGCGGATCGCTGTTGGCCGATGCCGCGCGCGTCGCGTCCGAACCCCAAGCCCGCGCCAGTCCCGCCGCGGATGAACCGTTTCTCACCCCTTCCGCACCCACGCCGGGGAGCGCGAATGTCTTCAGCCTCCGCGACGAGATCGTGATCAACGAAATCTTCTATCACGCCCCACCGACCTACCGTCAGCCCGGCACACCCTATGCGGAAAACGACGAGCAATGGATCGAGCTTCTCAACCGCTCGGATCGCGCGGTCGACCTGGCGGGCTGGCGCTTGAGCGACGCGGTCGATTATGCCTTTTCTGACGATTGCGTGCTTGGGTCTGGCGAACTGCTGGTTGTGGCCCGCAACGCCGCGGCCCTGCGGGCACGGTATCCGGGCCTGCGCGTGGTCGGCGATTTCAGCCGACGCCTGTCTCGCCGCTCGGATCGGGTCGCGCTGCGGGATGATGTGGGCAATCCCGTGGACGCGGTCCATTACGGAGACGATCGTCCGTGGCCGGCGGAAGCCGACGGGGGCGGATCGAGCCTCGAACTGGCGGATGCCCGGGCGGCCAACGGGTCGGCAGCCGCGTGGGCGGCCAGCGACACCGCGTCGCGCGCCTCGTGGCGGCGCTACACCGTGATCGCCCGGGCCGTCGAGCCTGTGCTTGGCCCGCCGTTGCACGGGTTCTCCGAGCTGAGGCTGGGCTTGCTCGATGACGGCGAATGCCTGTTGGACAACATCGCGGTGATCGAGGATCCCCGCGGCGCCGCCCGCCTCGTGCTCGGGAATGGCACTTTCGCCGACGGCGTCGCGACGTGGCGTCTTTTGGGCAACCATTCCCATTCGCGAGTCGAGGCGGACGCCGAGCGCCCTGGCAATCTGCTGCTCCACCTGGTCGCCACCGACGCCCGCGGTTACCTCCACAACCAGATCGAAACGACGCTCATGTCCGGGGGCGCCGTTGTTCCCGTCGTCGCCGGCCGCGAGTACGCGATCGCCTTCGATGCCAAGTGGCTTCGGGGTTCGCCGCAACTCCATGTCGAGCTCTACTACAACCGCGTCGCCCGCACGATCGTCCTCGAGCAACCGGACGCCTGGGGCACGCCGGGACAACCAAACTCGATGGCCTCCGCCAACCTGGGCCCCACCTACTCGGGCCTGACCCATGATCCGCCCGTTCCCCGCACCGGCCAGACCATCGGCATCCGCGTCACCGCCCAGGACCCCGATCGAGTCGATTCGCTGACCCTGCATTACGCCATCAATGAAGGCTCCTGGATCGAGACGCCGATGGGCCGCGAATCGGGTGACCCGGCGGACGGGCCGGACACGCCCGCCGTCTTCACCGCCTCGCTGCCGGCGCAAGCGGTGTCCGGCACCGTGATCCAGTTCTATGTCGAGGGACGCGACGGGCGCGGCGCGGTCTCGTGCGGCCCGTCGGCGGGCCCTGATTCGCGGGTCTTGATCCGGGTGGACAATCGGAGTCCCGGCCCGAAACGGCGGTCGTTCCACATGATCCTCGCAGCGCGCGACGGCCGTCTGCTCGACGATTTCCGGAACATGATGAGCGACGATCGGCTCGGAGCGACCGTCGTGTGGGACGGGCGTGAGGTCTTCTACGACTGCGGCGTGCACCTGCACGGCAGCATGTACAGCCGCAACAATCCCGATGCCGCGGCTTACAATGTCCGGTTCCCCGCCGACCGCCTGTTCCGGGGCGTTCATCGCACGGTTCAGCTCAAACGGCGCGTCATCCAGGAGATCATCGCCAAGCACGTCCAGAACCAGTCCGGCGTTCCGGGGATGTACGACGACATCGTCCACCTCTTCTCGCATCGCCCCGGCAACGCCGGCCCGGCCCGGATGTCGCTGGCGCACTACAATGACATCTACCTCGACTCGCAATACGAGGACGGCGCCGCAGGCACCCTGTTCAATATGGAAGGCATCCGCGTCGCCCTCGCCACCGAGGACGGCTCGCCCCAAGGCGTCAAGCTCCCATTCCCCATCGACTGGGTCGCCAACTATGACATCGCGGATCTGGGCGAGGACCCCGAGCAATACCGTTGGTCCACCATGATCCGCAATAACCGGGCTCGTGACGACTATGCGCCCTACATCGCCCTGGCCAGAGCCTTCAGCCTGACCGGCACCGCCCTCGAACGCGCCGTGCCGGACCTCATGGATGTGGACGAGTGGATGCGCGTGTTCGCGCTGCTCTCCCTGTTTGGCATCGGCGACACCTACACGCAGGGCAACCCGCACAACCTCAACTTCTACGTCCGCCCAGCCGACCAGCGTGTGCTCGCCCTGCCTTACGACTGGGATTTCCTCTTCGCACTCGAGGTCACGGCGCCGCTCTGGGGCAACCAGAACCTCTCCCGCATCATCAGCCGGCCCGTTTACATGCGCTGCTTCTATGGACACCTGCTCGACTTGATGGAGACCACCTTCCAGACCGATGAGATGGCTCCGTGGGTCGCCCACTACGGCGCCGTGGCGGACGAAGACTACGGCTCGGTGCTCGATCGTGTGCGCGCCCGCGCTCAGTACGTGCGCAGCCGGCTGCCCGCGGCCATTCCCTTCGCCATCACCAGCAACGGCGGCGCCGACTTCACAGTCACCAACCTCTCGGTTCAACTCGAAGGCCGCGCCTGGATCGACGTGCGCGAGATCCGCCTCGCCGGCCAATCCGCGCCGCTGCCCCTCTCATGGCGGGACGCCGCCCGCTGGCAGGTGGCTGTTCCGTTGGCGACCGGACTCAACCGCATCGCCCTCGAAGCCTTCAACCGCCGCGGGGAAATCGTGGGCCAGGATGCCATCAACGTCAGCACCACGGCGAACGACAACCCCCAGCGCGTCGCGCTCCGCATCACGGAGATCATGTATCACCCCGCCCCCCCGACGCCGGTCGAGATCCAGGCCGGCTTTGGCGACGCCGATCTGTTCGAGTTCATCGAAGTGGCAAACCTCGGCCCGGACGAGGTCTCTCTCGAAGGGGTGCGTTTGGATGTTGGTGTCTGGTTCGACTTCAGCGCTTCGGCCATCCGAACCCTGCCCGCCGGAGGGCGGGTGGTGGTGACACGCGACGCCGACGCCGCGCGTTGCCGTTACGGGGCGAGTCTGCCTGTCGCCGGCAATTACGCCGGCGCCCTCGACAACGCCGGCGAGACCCTGCGCCTCATCGACCGCCACGGATTCGTGATCCAGGAGTTTGCCTACGACGACGAGGGGGATTGGCCATTCGAGGCGGATGGCTCGGGCCGGTCGCTCGAGAACATTGGTCCATTTGCAGATCCGTCGGAGCCGGGCAATTGGCGGGCCAGCCCGGGCATGGGCGGTTCGCCCGGCCAACCCGAATTCGTCCAACCGCTGATCGCCTCGGCGAGCATTGTGACGGGCCAACTGGTCGTGCGCTTCGAAGCTCGTGCCGACCAGCCCTACCGGCTGCTCGCGTCGACCGACACCCTGAGCGGTCCCTGGGAAGTCGCTGCCGCGGCACCCCCCGAACCGGTGGCCCGGACGATTGAACTCATCGACCCCGTGCAGCCCGGAGCGAGCGTTCGGTTCTATCGACTCGTGTCGCCGTGATTGCTGGCGGGTCGGTGCCTCTGACAGGTGTCGGCATTCTCTCGCCCGGTGAGGGCACCGGGCCAGCAACGGATGGAGACTCCCGCTGCAGGCCGCGTTTTGGACCGTCCGATTGAGGCGGCGCGTTGACTTGGGACAGCCTCTCTTTATAGTGCGGACATGGCCGCCACCGGGAAATCATGTGCGATCGGGCGTTTTGTGGCGTTCCTGGCCCAAAGAGGGCTTCGACTGACCGCCCAGCGCCGCGCGATTCTCGATGCGGTGTTCGGGACGCACCAGCACTTTACAGCCGATCAGTTGCTGGTTTGGGCGCGGGCGTTGGATCGGTCGGTGTCCCGGGCCACAGTGTATCGGATGCTGCCCTTGTTGACCGAGAGCGGGCTGGTGCGGGCGCTGGATCTGGGGAAGAACTGCAAGGTGTTCGATCCCAACTACGCGGATCATCCGAACCACAACCATCTCATCTGCGAGAACTGCGATCGGATCATCGAGTTCGAGAGCGAGGAAATCGCCCGGCTGGCCGAGGACATTGGCCGGAGGCTGGGGTTTGCGGTGACCGGTCAAAAGCTTCATCTGACCGGGGCGTGTGTCGAGTTCGGGGCCCGGGGCACATGCGCGCATAAAGGGCGGCGGCGTGGCCGCTCGGGTTGAGAGGTCCATGACTGGTCTGATCTCGCCGCAGTTGATCGAGCAGATCCGCGCCGCCAGCGACATCGTCGATGTGGTCGGCGGGTATCTGCCGTTGAAGCGGGCCGGGGCGAATTTCGTGGCTTTGTGTCCGTTTCACCGGGAGAAGACGCCGAGTTTTCACGTCAACCCGCAGCGGCAGATCTTCCATTGTTTCGGCTGCCAGAAGGGGGGAGACGTATTCACGTTTGTGCGCGAATACGAGAGTCTGAGCTTTGTCGAGGCTGTGCGCCGGTTGGCGGAGCGGGCGCGGATACCGATCGAGTTCGAGCAGGAGCCGGGCGAGCGCCAGAGGCGGTTTCGCAAGGACACCCTGCTCGAGATGCACGAGCAGATCACCCAGCGCTGGCAGGCGGTTCTGAACAACGACGCCGCAGGCCAGGTCGCGCGGGACTATCTGGTCCGGCGCGGTGTGACGGACGAGGCCGTCCGGCTCTTCCGCCTCGGGTACGCTCCGGACGCCTGGGATGACACCGTCAACTGGGCCAAGAGCAAGGGTTACGATCCGGCGCTCGTCGAGGAGGCGGGCCTGATCACCCGCAAGCCGGGCGAAGGAGGGACGTTCGGGCGGCATTACGACCGGTTCCGCGGGCGGTTGATGTTTCCGATTTGCGACGAGCAGGGGCGGGTGATTGCGTTCAGCGGACGCATCTTGAGCGGGGATGAGAAGACGGCGAAGTACGTCAACTCTCCCGAGACGCCGATCTTCACCAAGGGACGGGTGCTCTTTGGGCTCGACAAATCGAAGCGGGCGATTTTGGACGCCGGGCGGGTCATCGTGTGCGAGGGGCAGTTGGATTTGATGGCCTGCTACATGGCCGGGGTTCAAAACGTCGTGGCGCCTCAGGGCACGGCCTTGACCGGCGACCATTGCCACGTTCTCAAGCGGTACGTCGACGAAGCCGTGCTGTGCTTCGATTCGGACGTTGCTGGCCAGAACGCGGCGTTGCGGGCGTTGGACGATTTGCTGCAGTCAGGCCTGGCCATCCGTGTCGCCACCATCCCCGCCCCTCACGATCCGGACAGCTTCATCAGAGATCGAGGGGCCGAGGCGTTCCGGAACCTGATCGAGAGCGCCCAGGGTTTTTTCGATTACCTGCTCGACCGTCTGGTGGCAACCAATGATGGGGCCACGGACCGCGGCCGCATGGCGATCGTGCGCGGCATGGCCGAAAACCTCCACAAGACCGGCAACGCCGTGCTCCTCGACACCTACGCTCAGAAGACCGCGCAGCGCCTGGGCGTCAGCATCGAGGCGGTGCGGGCCGAATTCCGAAAGGGCCCCAGACCTTTGCCCGCGCGGCGCGAGGCAACCGACGCGTCGCCATTGTCCGAGCCGGCGGCGGCTCGTCCGGCTCCGCAGGAATCGTGGCTGCTCCGACTGCTTTTGGGCAACGACGCTTTGGTCCCGCTGGCGGCTGATCGCCTGGACTTGAATTGGCTGCAGCATGCCGCGGTGCGCGACTTGATCAGGCGCCGTCTCGAGGCGGAGGCGGGTGGGACGTGGCGCGGAGTTGCCGTCTTCCTCGGGCAATTCGAGGATGCGCAGAGTCGGCAACTCATCACCGAGGCGGTGTCCGAAACCCTTGGAACGGCGGATCCCGAGAGGCTTTTACACGACGTGTTGAGGCGGTTGCGGGACACGGCCCTGGACCGGGAGATCGTGCAGGTGAACCGGCAGATCGCGGACAACGCGCTCGGCGATAGCCAGCGGTTCGAGTTGTTGCGCCGCAAGCAGGGCTTGGTAGCCGCGAAACAGGCACCGCTTCGGCCCGAATGATACTGGTCTCGGCTCAGCGCGCCATGCGGCGGCGGAACAAGAGTGTCAGGCCGCCCAGGAGGACGAGGGCGAAGGTGCTCGGTTCGGGAATTGCGAAGAGGAACTGGTCAGGGGTCAACGCGCCGTCCGAGAGCCGCACTTCGTCGATAAAGCCGTAAGCGCGGTCGCCGTGGCCGCCGTTGTACATGCCACGACCCACTGTGAAATCGCCCGCGGTCCAGTCGCCGCCGCTGCCCAGACCTGCCGTCAGGGCCGTGTTTGCGCTGCCCTGGGCGGTCAAATCGGTCTGGGCGACCAGGTGATAGCCTGTGCCGGTCGCGATTTCGTTGAGGTAAAGGGAGAGTGTTTCGCCGTCGCTGACGCCCGCCAGGCTGTACCATTTGCCCGTGAGGCCATCGGGATCCGTGCTGAAGGCAAATCCCTGCACCGCATTCGGGGCGGACACGGCGGTGTACTGAAAGCCCATCACGTCCTGGAACGTGATGGCGACATTGTTGTCGGGTTGGACCTGGAAATAGAGGGCGGATGCGAGCGGATCGGCCCCCGGCTGTGTGCCGGCCCCGAGGCTGTCGCGGCCGACGATTGTCCGCCAACCGCCGGTTTCGGGCTTGAACGTCGCCTCGATTGTGAACGCCGAGGGCGTCCAGGTCCGGAGGGTGTTGTTCCACATTCCAGGGTAGCCGCCGGTATTCTTGACACTGAAACTGTTCTCGAGGCCCGCGGGCGGGACGATCGGGGCGGCGACATCGGCCTTGTACGCGTAACCCGCCCAATCCTCCCCGGTCCAGACCGACAGGGCGTTGCCGTTGCCGGAGGCATCGGCGACATCTGCCGACCAAACCCCGTTGGCGCCGGAGACATGGGGCATTTGCGCGTCGGCCGGGCCTTCCTCGAATCGCCAGTGGGCGACGGTGGCGGCTCCGGCGAGCGGGGTGCAAGCCATGAGCGCCGCGGCGGTTGTGAGGATCGAGGTCGCAGGCAGAATTCGGCGGTGAAGTGTCATGGCGTTCATGGTTCGAGTCAGTTCCTGCCCCAATGGCTGACCTGCAATGTGCGCGCAGCCTGCCCGCGGCGTCAACTCAAAACACTCAAAACACCGGGAGTTTTCCGCCGTTTGCGGGGTACGCAGCGGGCTCCTCTCAGGCGGCTGGCGGCCGGGCAAACCAAAAAAAGATGCTTTTTCAACAAATCTCGGTTAGCACCCGGCCTGTGGGGGGGCTAGAGGAATGAACGCATCTTATCAGGATGGCGGCGATGCAGGCGTCGAGGGCGAACAGGTGCGTCCTGACGGCTGGGGGAGACGGGCCTGATTGGCTGATGGGAAGGCGGGTTTTTTATGGAGATGACGCGCACAATCAAGTACGAGGCGGACCGGGTCAAAGGCTTCGGCGAGGAAGTCATGAGCGTGCCTGGGTGCGAGGAGTTGAAGGACTGCATCCAGTGCGGCACCTGTTCGGGGGTATGCCCGCTGAGCATTTACATGGATTTCACGCCGCGGCAGGTGATCGAGATGACGCGGTTCGACTTCAAGAACGAGGTTCTGGGGAGCAAGACCATCTGGCTGTGCGCCTCGTGTTACGCCTGCACGGTCGAGTGTCCGCGGCAGATTGGGATCACGGACATCATGTACGAGCTCAAGCAGAGGGCCATCAAGGAGAAGGTCTATCCGCGCGGCCTGCCGACTCCGGTGTTGGCGCAGGAGTTTACGAAGATGGTGCACGACTACGGGCGGGTGAACGAGATTCTGCTGGCCACCAAGATGTACATGAAGACCAACCCGTTGGCTGCCATGGGGATGTCCACACTGGGGTTGGGCATGATCAAGACGGGGCGCTTCTCGATGATCCAGGAGAAGATCCGGGGCCGGGCTGACTTGGCGCGGATGCTCGAGACGGTGGACGAAGGAAAGTGAAAGGCCGACGCATGAAGTACTCGTATTATCCTGGCTGTTCGCTGAAGGGGCAAGGACGGGCCTACGAGGAGTCGCTCCTGCCCGTGATGCGGCACCTCGGCATCGAACTCGAAGAGTTGCCGGATTGGAACTGCTGCGGCGCGACGGCCTACATGGCGGTGGACGAAGGCAAGGCGTGCGTGGCGGCTTCCCGGAATCTGGCGATTGCGGAGAAGGCTGGTTTGCAGCAGGTGTTGGCGCCGTGCAGCGCGTGTTACCTGGTGCTCAACAAGACGCAGCACCTCATCCACGATTACCCCCAGATCAAGTCTGCGGTGGATCGCGCGATGACGGCCGTCAATCTCAAGTACTCGACCGACATCCCGGTGCGGCATCCGCTCGACGTGCTGATCAGCGACGTCGGGGTGGATGCGATCAAGCAGAAGGTGACGCACCCGCTCAAGGGGCTGAAAGTGGCGCCTTACTACGGGTGCCAGATCGTTCGTCCGTATGCGACGTTCGACGACCAGTTCAATCCGACCTCGATGGACCGGGTTCTCGAAGCGCTGGGCGCGACGGTGGTCCAGTTCCCGCTCAAGACCAAGTGCTGCGGCGGGAGCCTGACCGGCACGCTGCCCGAGGCGGGGCTGCGGCTCTCCTACATCATTTTGAAGGAAGCCATCAAGCGCGGCGCGGATGTGATCGCCACGGTGTGTCCCCTCTGCCTGTTCAATCTGGACTCGTTCCATGGCAAGATCGCCGCGAAATGGGAATCCGCCCGGATTCCCACCGTGTACTTCAGCCAGCTCATGGGTTTGGCCTTTGGCATGACGGCCAAGCAGATGGGGCTCCAACGCGGTTTGGTGCCCATGAAGCCGCTGGCGTCGGCGCCGGCCTGTTGCGCGGCGCGGACCCCGGCGGCGGCGACCTGAGCGGCCCGAAACGATTTCTCGAATCGAAAGAAGACCGACATGCAAAGGACGAAGGAAAACATTCGGATCGGTTTCTACGTTTGCCATTGCGGGCACAACATCGCCGCGATGGTGGATTGCGCCGATGTCGCCAAGTACGTCAAGGGGCTTCCCAACGTGGTGCTTTCGCGCGACTACAAGTACATGTGCTCCGATCCCGGCCAGGAACTGATCCAGAAGGACATCCGGGAGTACAAACTGAACCGCGTGGTGGTGGCGTCCTGCTCGCCTCTGCTTCACGAACACACCTTCCGCAGCGCGACGGCGGCCGGCGGCCTGAACCCGTACTACTTTCACATGGTGAACATCCGGGAACACGATTCCTGGGTGCACACCGATCGTGGGGAAGCGACGGCGAAGGCCAAGGCCCTGGCCCATGCGGCGATCGACCGGGTGGCATTCCACAAGGCGCTCGAGACCAAGACGGTCAAGATCAACCCCGATGCCTTGGTGGTCGGCGGCGGGATCGCGGGCATCCATGCGGCGATGACGCTGGCCAATGCGGGCAAGAAGGTCTACCTGGTGGAACGGGAGCCGTCGATCGGCGGGCACATGGCCAAGTTCGACAAGACGTTCCCGACGCTCGATTGCGCCGCGTGCATTCTGACGCCGAAGATGTCCGAGGTGGGGGCGCACCCGAACATCACCCTGTGGAGCTACTCGGAGGTGGCGCAGGTGGACGGCTACGTGGGCAACTACAAGGTGCGGGTGAAGCGCAAGCCCCGCTACATCAGCGAGGAGCGGTGCATCGGGTGCATGGATTGCATCTCGCAGTGCGTTTTCAAGGAGCCGAAGTTCGAGGACGAGTTCAACGAGGGCCTGGGCAAGCGCAAGCCGGTCTACATTCCCTTCCCGCAGGCGACGCCCCAGATCGTCGTGATCGATCCCAACGTCTGCCTGAACTTCAAGCGGACCAAGGGCCCGGACGGCACGCCGATCGTCTCGGACAAGTGCAAGAAGACGTGCGTCGAGGCGTGCGGCGACAAGAACGCGATCGATTTCACGCAGAAAGAGGAGATCAAAGAGATCGAGGTCGGCACGATCATCGTGGCCACGGGCTTCAAGACGTTCGATTCCAAGCGCGTTCCGGCGTACGGATACGGCATCTACAAGAACGTGTACACGGCGCTCGAGATCGAGCGGCTGGTCAACGCGTCCGGGCCGACCGGCGGCGAAGTGATCCTGCGCGAGGGCAAGAATCCCGACGGGTCGCCCAAGCATCCGAAGAGCATCGGCATCATCCATTGCGTCGGCTCGCGCGACAAGAAGACCAACGTCTGGTGCTCGCGGGTGTGCTGCATGTACTCGATGAAGCTGGCGCATTTGCTCAAGGAGCACACGGACGCGGAGGTCTACAACTTCTACATCGACATCCGGGCGCCGGGCAAAGGCTACGAGGAGTTCTACAACAAGCTCCTGGACGAGGGTGTGCACTTCATCCGGGGACGCGTGGGCGAGGTGACCGACTGGGCCATGACGCCCGAGGAAGAGGGCAAGCTTGTGATCCGCGTCGAGGACACGCTGGCCGGCTACGTGCGGCGCATCCCGGTCGACATGGTGGTGTTGTCCAGCGGTCTCGAACCGCAGGCCGACGCCCAGGACGTGAGGCGTCTGTTCAACATGAGCTGCGGCACCGAGGGCTTCTTCCTCGAACGCCACCCGAAGCTCGCTCCGGTCAACACGTTCACCGACGGCATCTTCATCGCCGGGGCGTGTCAGGGGCCGCGGGACATTCCGGACACCGTGGCGCAGGCGGGCGCGGCGGCGGCGGAGGCGCTTGTGTTGATCGACAAGGGCTTTGTCGAGCAAGAGCCCAACACGGCGTTCATTCTCGACGAGGAATGCTCGGGCTGCAAATCGTGCGTTCCGCTCTGTCCGTACTCGGCGATCCTGTACGACGAAACGCGGAAGAAGGCCCACATCAACGAGGCCTTGTGCAAGGGCTGCGGCACATGTGTCGGAGCGTGTCCGTCCGGCTCGATTGTGCAGAACCTGTTCGAGGACGAGCAGATTTTCAGCGAGATTCAAGGAGTACTGGCTTATGACTAAGGAATGGCGACCGCGGATTGTGGCGTTTTTCTGCAATTGGTGCACCTACACGGCGGCCGATCTGGCCGGGGTGTCGCGCATGAAGTACGCTTCGAATGTCCGCGTGATCCGGCTCATGTGTTCCGGGCGGGTCGACCCGCAGTTTGTTCTGGACGCGCTGACGCGCGGGGCGGACGGCGTGCTGATCGGCGGGTGTCATCCCGGGGACTGCCACTACGCCGAGGGGAACTACAAGATGTTGCGTCGGTTCCAACTGCTCAAGCGCCTGCTCCGGGACATGGGAATCGAGGAGGAACGGGTGCGCCTCGAGTGGATTTCGGCCGCCGAAGGGGACAAGGTCAAGGCGGTCATCAATGAAATGACCGAGCAACTGCTGAAGGTCGGCCCGCTCGGCTTGCCGGAGCGTTTTGAAGAATGGGACAAGGAGGTCACCCGTCTGGAGGAGGAGATCCGCGGCGGGGACGCTGCGGGGGCGGGATGCGCCTGCGCTGCGAAGCTCCAGAAGCCCGCTGCAGCCCCGAAATCGGAGGTGGCTCATGTCTAAACCGAAAGTCGCGTTTTACTGGTGCGCCTCGTGCGGAGGCTGCGAAGAGACCGTGGTCGACCTGGCCGAGGACATCCTGGGCGTTGTCGAGAAGGTGGACATTGTCCTCTGGCCTGTGGCGATGGATTTCAAGTACAAGGACATCGAGGCTATGCCCGACAAGTCCATTGTGGCCACCCTGCTCAACGGGGCCATTCGCACCACCGAGCAGGAGGAGATGGCTCACATGCTGCGCCGGAAGAGCCAGTACTTGATCGCCTACGGGGCCTGCGCCCATCTGGGCGGCATCCCCGGTCTGGGCAATCAGTTCTCGCGCGAGCACATGCTCAAGTTCAACTACGAGGACGCCCCGAGCATGGCGAATCCCAAGAAGACGCGCCCGCAATTGAAGTTTGCCGACGGCGGTCGCGAGCCGATTCTGCCCGAACTGCACAACGTCGTCCGCGCCCTGGACCAGGTGGTCGAGGTCGACTACTACGTGCCGGGGTGTCCGCCCACGCCCAAGCTGACGAAGGCGGCGGTGACGGCCCTGCTCGAGAACCGGCTGCCGCCCAAAGGCTCGGTGATCGCGCCGGACATCGCGCTGTGCGACGAGTGCCCGCGGAAGGCCTCGAAGCCGGTGAACACGAGCTTCACCGAGTTCAAGCGGCCCCATCAGAAGCTGATGGATCCCAACCTGTGCCTGCTGGCTCAGGGCATCGTCTGCATGGGGCCCAGCACGCGCAGCGGTTGCGAGGCCGCTTGCATTCGGGGAGGAATGCCCTGCACCGGGTGTTTTGGCCCGACCTCGCGCGTGCGCGACCAGGGGCTGAAGATCCTGTCGTCCCTCTGTTCGAACGTTGCGCCGAAGGAAGAGGGCGAGATCAACAAGGTGCTCGAGGGGATTCCCGATCCGGTGGGTACGTTCTACCGCTACGGACTTGCGAAGAGCTTGATGCGCCGTAAAGTCAATTTGCCGGTCAAATAAGGTCACCCGCTATGGAACAAGCTGTCAAAGACGCATTCAACCAGGGGGCGGCGCGCGCCAACGCGGCCTATGAGATGGGGCGGCGGCGGTTCACCGTCAATCCGATTACCCGCCTCGAAGGGCACGCGAAGATCGACATTTTTCTTGATGGGGATGGGGATGTCGAGCGCGCCTACATGCAGGTGCCCGAGCTGCGCGGTTTCGAGGTGTTCAGCATTGGCAGGCCGGCGGAGGACATGCCGCAGATCACCAGCCGCATCTGCGGTGTGTGTCCCACCGCCCATCACATGGCCGCGACCAAGTGCCTGGACGACCTCTACAAGGTCGAGCCCACGTCGCCCGGACGGAAGATCCGCGAGCTGGTCTACAACGCCTTCATGCTCGAAGACCACGCCCTGCACGTCTTCGTCCTTGGCGGTCCGGATTTCATCGTCGGCCCGGAAGCGCCGCCAGCGGAGCGGAACATTGTCGGCGTGATTGGCAAGGTCGGCCTCGAGGCCGGCAAGAGAGTCCTTACCACGCGGCGTCGGGTGCGGGAGTTGATCGCCTATTTTGGCGGGAAGGTGGTGCACCCGGTGCTCGGGTTGCCCGGCGGCGTCAGCAAGGCGCTCGATCCGGCGGATTTGCCCAAATTCAAGCAATTGGCCAAGGACGCCGTCGAATTTGCCGAATGGACAGTGGAAGTGCTCAAGAAGATCGTGCTCGGGAATCCGGAGTACGTGAAGATGATCACATCCGACGCCTACACCCACAAGACCTGCTACATGGGGATGGTCGACGAGCAGAACCGGGTCAATTTCTACGACGGCAAGCTGCGGGTTGTGGACTGCAACGGGAAGGAGATCTGCAAGTTCGCGACGCATCAGTATCGCGACTATGTGGCCGAACACGTCGAGCCGTGGAGCTACATGAAGTTCACCTTCCTCAAGCCGCGCGGCTGGATGGATTTTGCGGAGGGGCCCGATACCAGTGTCTATTCGGTGGCGCCGCTCGCGCGCCTGAACGCGGCCGATGGCCTGGCCACGCCCAAAGCCCAGGCCGCTTACGAGGAGTTCTTCAAGACCCTGGGCGGCAAACCGGTCCATCACACCCTCGCCAACCATCTCGCGCGCGCCATCGAGATGATCTTCGCCGCCGAGCGGATGGAACAACTCGTGAACGACCCGGAGATCACCAGCCCGGATGTCCGGCGCGTCCCGACCAGCGTCCCCAAGGAGGGCATCGGCGTCGTCGAAGCCCCGCGCGGCACGCTCTTCCATCACTACCAGACCGACGAACGGGGTTTGATCACGATGGCGAACATGATTGTCGCCACGCAGAACAACGCCGCGCGGATCGCGATGAGCGTCGAGCGCGCCGCCAAGGGCCTCATCAAGGGCGGCAAGGTCACCGAAGGCCTCCTGAACAAGATCGAGATGGCGTTTCGCGCGTACGATCCGTGCATTGGCTGCGCCACCCATTCGCTCCCGGGTCATCTGCCCCTGTCGGTCAACATCTACGACCGCGATCGAACGCTGGTGCGCCGGCTCGAACAAGCCTGAGGCGTCTGCCGATGGCGCGGCCAGTCAGCGCGCCCCGGTCAATCGTTGGTCCCAAGTTCGATCTCGCTGGGAGATCGAGGCCGGGGGGGCTGCCTGCCGAGGCGCGGGAAGCCACATGGCCCGGCCTGTCTCCGCGCCGGAGACCGGATCCGGCTCGGCGCGGGGCCCGTGAACGATCCGGGCTGGGCCGACATGGCGATCTGACCCTTGTATGTCAATCCCTTACATCATGGACAACCCCGCATCATTTGCGGCGCCGGGAACCGAGGAGACCGGGCAGCGCATTCTGGTTCTTGGTTTGGGGAATGACATTCTCTGCGACGATGCGATCGGGCTGCGTGTGACGCGCGAGGTCCGGCGCCAACTCCGCCCCGATGAGGCGATTGACGTCGAGGAAACCGAGGAGATGGGATTGTGCCTGCTGGATTACATCAGCGGCTATCGCGGACTGGTTCTGGTCGACTCGATCCAGCGGGGGACTCTTCCCGCGGGTGAGATCCACGAGATCCGGGCTGACGACCTCCGGACGCTGTCGTACTCCGCGCCGCATTTCTTGGGGATAGGCGAAACGCTGGCCCTGGGGCGGGAGCTGGGGCTGCCAATGCCCGACTCGATCCGCATCCTCGCGATCGAGGTCGAGGAACCGCACTTCTTGAGCACCGAGATGACACCGCCTCTCCAGCGGGCATTGCCCGACCTGGTCCAACGCGTTCTCACTACCGCGCGCGGGCTGGCAGAGCAGCGCTGATCCAAGGACGATGACCGGATTGGCATTGGCGTCGAGCCAGCGAAGCAGCGCCATCAAGCGGGCCCGATCGAGCGCCACGCAACCGGCTGTGGCGTTCTGGCCGTCGCCGTCCCAGACGTGGACGAAGATCGCGCTGCCGCGGCCCGGCACAATCGGCGCGGTGTTGTATTCGATGACGATGCCTGCATCGTAAAGCCCGTTGTTCAGGAGCATTTTTTCGCAAGACACCCCCGCCGGCCTGCCCTGGACCCAGCGGTTGTACACTGGCGACGCGGGGTCATCGACCCAGTAGTCGTTGTCGGTCGCCTGACGGTACTCGAGGCCTGTCGGCAGCGCGGATGGCCGCCCAAAGGCCAGGCCGAGCCGAAACACACCCGACGGAGTGCGGCCATCGCCCTCGCGTTTCTCGCCCGACGGGGCGAAGCCGTTCCGCCCGATCACCGCGGGCCAAGGCCCGGCGGTCCGACGCCAGCCATTGGCCGACCGTTCCCAGGCGGTGAGCGTGGTGTGGAATCCACGTGTCGGGCGGACCACAATCGCTTGTCGCGCCCGAGCGGGAATGTGATCGGGTGGCGGTTCAGCGGCGTGGCGGGGTGTGGCGCACGCGGAGAGGGAAAGTGACAGGACTGTCGCCGCGGCACGAAGCAGCCGGGTTGCGCGGGTGTCCTTCATGCGTTGATCGGGGGAGCGGTTGCGGGGTGAGGCGTGGGTGTTGTCCCGCGCACCTGGCGCGCCACCATCATGGCGGTCACGTTGTCGCCGACCGCGTTGACCATGGTCGCCGCCGGGTCGACAACGGTTCCGATCATCATGATCAGGGGCAACGCCTCAGGCGGAAAACCGTAGAGCGTCACGATCAGGAGTTCGCCCAGCATGCCGCCCGAGGGAATGCCGCTCATGACGGTGCCGCAGAGCACGGCGATGACAGCGGCGGTTGCCCACACTTCGAGGCCATGGAACGGCATCCGGTAGACGCCGAACAGAAAGGCGATTTTCACGATGGCGGACAGGCAGGAGCCTTCCATGTGGATGGTTGCGCCCAACGGGATGACCATCTCGCGGATGTCCTCGGGCGTGCCGATTCGTTTGGCGGCGGCGAGGTTGACCGGGATTGTGGCCACGCTGCTGCTGGTGAGGAAGGCGGTGATGGCCGTCGAGGGAATGGCGCGCCAGAACGCCCGCAGACCGGTCCGCCCGCCGGCCCAGAGGACATAGGCGGAGAACGCCAGAGCGAAGTAGAGCAGGACGCTCGGGTAATAGATCTGCACCACGCGGAGGCAGGAGCCGATCAACTGGGGCCCGGACACGCCGATCAGGCAAGCGAAATAAGCGCCCAAGCCAATCGGCGCATAGAGCATGACCAGGCCAATCACCCGTTCCATCACCGTGTTGCCGGATTCCAGAAAGCGCACGAAAGGGGCTCCCTTCTCTCCGGAGCGAGACGCGGCGAACCCGACCAGCGCGGCGAACACGATCAACGCCAGCATGTTTTTCTTCGAGAGGAGGCCGGAGAAGTCGTCGACCGTGAACGCGCGCGCGATGGCATCGCCGGCCGTCATCGACTCCGCGACGGCAGTCCCGGGGAGTGCCGGCGGCTCGCCGACCAAAGGCGGGAAGACCTGCACCACGGCGATCATCGAAGCCGAGGCGATCAGGCCGGTGAGCACGAAGAAGAACATGGTCCAACCGAGGATGCGGACGAGGCGCCGGGCGTCGCGCATGGCGGCGATGTTCGAGGCGATCGAGAAGAAGACCAGGGGCACGACGGCGGTGAAAAGCAGGTTCAGGAAGACGTCCCCGAGCGGCTTGAGGACCGCCGCCCGCTGGTGCAGCAGCGCTCCCGCGGCTGCGCCGATGAGAATGCCGCCCAGCAGGAGGCCCAGCGAGGCGTAGTTTCGGAGCGCTCGAGATCGGACCGTTGCCCTCTGGGTCGAAACGCTCATGCGGTGCCCTCTCAGACGGCGATGGGAGCCTTGATGGGAGGATGGGGGGTGTAACCGGTCAGATCGAAGTCCTCGTACCGGAAGCTGTGGATGTCTTTGACGGCGGGATTGAGCTTCATGGCGGGGAGGGGGCGCGGCTGGCGGGTGAGCTGGAGT
>JAXGQW010000025.1:0-65140 GCA_040766265.1 Verrucomicrobiota bacterium | reverse complement strand
GAAGAACCTGTCACTCAATCTTAATCAGTAGCCCGCTCTGCACAGATTCTCGTAAAAACCGCGAAAAGGTGGCCGTTTGCTGAGACCTCTGTTTGTGTGAGCCGATTGAAGCCGAGGCTCTCTCCTGGCATCGGCTGCCAGGAGCCTCATCGTGAGTGAACGCTTCCGTCCGCCAGCCCTACCACTTCGTGCCCATCGGCCATGCGCGCCCGAACCAGCACCTCCTGGGGGCGACTCCCGTCGGCTGTCAGGCTCACTGTGACTTCCATGCCGGCGAATCCGCTCACATCGGCTTCGGTCACCAACTTCCGCGCAATCAAGTCGTGCAACGAGACCGATGACGGCACAGGCAGGTTCTGGGCCTTCAAATCGTCAGCATACGTCTTGGCCGCAACCAGGAGCTTCGCCGCATCGACATGCCGGGGAGGGTGACTCGATGAACTGAGGTAGATGACGCTCACCGCAACGATGATCGCAATGATTGCGCCGAGCAATCCGGCGGCGACATGAGTGCGCTGCATACGGAAAAGACATCATCGACGGGTAATGTGTTCAAGAACCGCGAGGCGGGGCGGCCGACGCGGTTGAGGCACGGCGGCGGAAGAGATGCCGGAAGGTGCCGGCCTGCGCTCTCGATTCCGCAGCGACGGCCAGCCGGATCGCTGCATCCAGATTGTGGGACGGGATCCATGGGCACTCGGCTCATTTCATTTGAACAGGAGGAGTCGGGCGCCGACAAGGATGAGGAAGCCGCCGAAGGCGCGCTTGAGATCGGCCGAGGCGATGAACTTCGTAAGCCAGGATCCGAAAAAACCGCCCACCAGGGCCGTGGGTGCCAGCGCCAACGCAAGGCGCCAGTCGACATGCCCCAGCCCGTGATGCTTGAAAGTCCCGATGAGCGCCGTCGGCACGATCACCGCCAGGGAGGTGCCGATTGCGGATTTGATATCGAGCTTGAGCAGGAGCATCATGGCGGGCACCATCACAACCCCGCCGCCCACGCCGAACAGCCCGCTGGTCACGCCGCCGATCAGTCCAATCAAACCCGCATAGAGATAAAGCATGGGGCGCTTCATGCCGCAAGCCACGCGCCCCGACAACTCTTTTCGATCGCTCTCTTGGCTCGCGAGGCCTTTGCCCCTGCAACATCGAAGGTGCGCGGCGCACACGTCTGAGACGGAGCCTCGCCAAGCTTGAATCCGCCGCGTGGATGCCGCATCGTCCGGCCCATGCAAAGTGTCACCGGTCCCGTCTATGTGGTGCGCGACAACATCGACACCGACCAGATCATTCCGGCGCAGTATTTGAATCTGGTGCCGACGATTGCCGAAGAGTACGAGAAGCTCGGTTCGTACGCCCTGTGCGGCCTTCCCGACGCGCTTTATCCGATCCGATTCGTCTCTTCCGGCCAGCTCGATGCGGAGTATCCGATCATAGTGGCGGGGCGCAACTTCGGCTGCGGCAGTTCGCGCGAGCATGCGCCGATTGCCCTCGGGTCCGCCGGGTGCCGGATCGTGGTGGCGGAAAGCTTCGCCCGCATCTTTTTTCGCAACTCGGTGGCCACGGGTGAGTTGTATCCGTGCGAATGCGCGGAGCGCCTGTGCGAAGTGCTCAAGACCGGCGATGTGGCAACAGTCGATCTCGATGCGGGCACGGTGACCTGTGCGGCGGGCGGGCGGGTCTTCCGGCTCAAACCGTTGGGCGATGTGCGCCCGGTGGTGGACGCCGGCGGCCTCTTCAACTATGCCCGCAAGACGGGCATGATCGCCTCTTGAGCCCGCTCATTGGCGATCTGTCCGCCATTCCAGAGCGGCCAGCGTTGTGACGAATTCGTCGAGGTCGGCGCGCGGGGATCGGCTCGAGTCGGGGTTGTGGAAATTGTTGAGGAGCAGGGCGAAGGCGAATCGCTCGCCGGCCTTGGAGGTGACGTAACCGGACAGGGCATTGACGTACCGCAATGTGCCGGTCTTGGCCCGGGCGTTGCCCGCCGCAGGCGTCTCCAGCATCCGATTCCGCAATGTGCCGTCAATACCCGCCACGGGCAGTGCGTCGCGGAACACCGCCGCCTGAGGATGCCGGTCCATGAAACGGAGCAATTGGACGATGGCGGCTGGCGTGACCAAATGGCGGCGGCTCAAGCCGGAGCCCTCCTCGAACAGCACCTGTTCGGCGGGAATGTCTGCGCGGCCCAGGAAGGCTTCGAGCGCCCTGATCCCAGCCGCTTCAGCCGTGTGCGGGAACACGCCCGCGGGCGGCCAGGCGCTCCGGCTGGCGTTGGTCTGACTCGAAGCCGCCAGTTCCGCGGCGCCGACTTGCAGCAGCAGCAACTGGGCGTAGAGGTTTTGCGACGGCTTCATCATTCGCGCCAGCAGGTCGCGGAGGGGAGGCGATTCCACGGCGGCCAATTCCACTCGACCCGCTCCAGACGCCGAATCGGCGGATGCGCCGGCTGGATCGGTCATGCGGACGTTGCCGGCCACGCGAATGCCGCGCTGTTCGAGGGCTGCCTTGAACAAGTGGCCGAACCACGCCGCGGGCGCATGCACCGAAACCGTTTCGGTGATCCCCGTGTCGCCGACGGGGATGTGGCCGGTCACGACGATCAGGCTGTGGCTCAGCGGGCGCTCGACCTGAACGGCGCGCCGGACGCCAGTCGGCGCCGTGACACATCGGTTGTCTACGGGGATGAAGCCGGAGCCGGGCACGAGTTGAACCGACGCCGGGCGTCCCGGCGCCTCGGCCGGCTTGACCACGACATCGACGGTGTTGTCATTGATCGTGAGCGCTGACACCTCGGCCCCGTAGGCGTACTGGAGGTCGTCCCAGTCCCATCCCGACCCGAGTGCCGGGCTGGCGAAGTAGCTGGCATCGACCACGAGGTCGCCACGCACGCGCTTGATGCCGGTCGCGGCGACCACCCCGAGCAGAGGCTCGAGCGCCCGATCGAGCCGCCCTCCATGAAACCGGGCGGCGAATGTCGGATCGCCCCGACCGTAGAGGATCAAGTCGCCCTTGAGCGTTCCGCGTCGAGTCGGACGCTCCTGGCTGCAGACCGAAGTGCGAATGCGGAACTCGGGTCCGAGTCGATCCAGGGCCAACGCGCCGGTGAACAGCTTGGTGTTCGACGCCGGAACCAGCAGATCATCGGCGTTGTGTTCGAACACCGGTTGGCCGGAGTCGACCGAGACGATCCGCACGCCCCAATGCGCGTGGCGAAAGCGATCCTGGTTGACGTGCGCCGCGAACCGCGCCTGCAGACCCGCTGGATCGGACGGCGCGGGGATGACCTCCGAACTCAGGGCTTGGGCCGCGGCAGCCCATGCCAGCCAGGCGAGGAGAAGGAAAAGCGGTGTGGAAAGTCTGGCGTGGTTCATAGGAAGTGAAGTTCCTTTTTGGGAGGTTCCTGTTTTGAAGAAGGCATTGGGTCCATGCAACATGCTCGGAGGGACGATCCCGCGGCCGCGCAGACGCGTCAACCTCATGAGATCTCCCGCGCTGTTCCTGGGAGCAGCGCCGTCGTGGTCGTCCAAGCCCTTGGGCCGGCGTTCGTTGCGGCAGTCGGCCCTCTTGCTAACTTCTCCAGGGGCGAAGGCGCTGCAGACCGGTGAGGACCTGCTTGGTGATCTGCGCATCTTCCGCGATCTGCCAGTCGAACATGCCCACGAGAATAAAATCGGCGCCGTTCTCGAAGGCGTAACGGAAGCCGCGCTGGGGCGGGATGGCGCCGGCGGCCAGCACTTTGAAGGCGATCCAGGGCTTGGTGACGTTGAACATGGCGTCGACGACCTCTTCGGGATTGCTGCACCAGGAGTTGTCGTAGCGTCCCAGATCATCCGTCTCGCCCGGCTTGGGCGCGGTGTGGTAATCGTGCGTGTGAAGGGTCTTGACGTAGAAATCGGGGTTGATCTTGGCCTTCTCGCACTCGACGATCGTGCGCAACCCGTGTGCGCCGATGCCCGCGCTGAGCTTGTAGCTGCGCACCAGATCGAGAATCCGCACCAGGGTGTCCATCTTCCCCTGCTGGACGAGCGCATCGGCGCCGTCGCCGGTGATGTGAATGGCCGAGGCGCCCTGGTCGGCCGCCTGCTTGAACTGATCGAGATCGCCGTTGGGGTTCACGCGCGCCTGGGCGATCCATTTCATCTTGCCGCCGCGTTTCCAATGCGCCTGCAACTGGCTGATGCCGTCGCGGACCCAACTATTGATCACGTTGATTCCGTGCGATTCGGCCAGTTCGAGGGTCTCGAGAATCTTGGCGTCGGTGTTGTAACGCCGCATCAACTCGGCCACGTACGCGAGATCGCGGGAATGGGCATAGCCGCTAAGCAGGTTCCCTCCGAGCATGAGCCGGCTGTAAGCGACGTCGCCAATCCGCCCAGTCGGCAGCGTGTTCTTCGGGGACGCCAGAGGGCCGACTTGGGAAGCGGACGCCGCCGGGGCGGCATCCTGTTGGGCCCGCGACACAGCAGGCAAAGCGGCGGCGCCGAGGGCGGAGACCTGAATGAAGCGGCGTCGGTTGAGAGAATTGGCCATAGTCGTGTGTTCCTTATGTGCGATCACTCAGTCGATTGGCACGCAGTGTAGAACGGACGCTCGGCAATGAACAGCACGAAAAGAGGAACTCGAACACAAGCCGGCACCCGAGCCAGCATTTCGTCGGGTCCAGTATCCGCGCCGGCTCCCGGCCCCAGCCGCTCAACGGCGCCGCTGCCGTCGGGCCGAGGGGCGCGAGCCGGGGGAGGCGAGGCGGCGGAGTTGGGTCTCGGGATCCCAGCCGGGCGGCGGGGCGATCGCGCGGCTTGACCACTGCATGCCGGCCTTGCGCCATGCGCTGCGCCACTGGGCGTAGCTCTGACCGGCATCCTCGTCCGAAACGCCAAACTGGAATCCGCACGACGGGCAAATCTCGTACGAACCGCCCCCGCTCTTTCCTCGAGGCGGTTCGGCAAGGCTCGGGTACCCGCAGACGGGGCAAGTGTGGCACATGTTAGCGGAGGTCCTTGGCTTTGACTGTTCTCCCCGGCTGCCGCTTGAAGTAGTCGCGGCTCCGGGGCTTGAAGTAGGTCTTGGTCGTCCCATCCCGGTTGTAGGCGGCGAAGGCGCCGGTCTTCGGGTCGAACACGCGCAACACGCCGTCCTCGTCCTGCTTCATCGGCAGGTCCTGGGCCTTGGCACGTTGGAAGAACCGCCAGGCCATCGCCGCATATTCCTCCGGGCTGCCGGCCTTGAAGTCACTCCCATGACGATCGAAGTGGTCCTGGAGGGTGGCGTAGTAGCCCCAGGTCTTTCGCGCGGGCGGCGCCGGCGGCGGGGTCCAGGCCGTCTGACCAGCCGGGCGCGGCGGCCCCACCGTCGCGGCGGTGTCCTGTGCCCGTTCGGCTCGCGTGCGGTCGCATCGGAGGACGCCGACGCGCTCGGGGTCTGGAAGGAAGCCGAGGCCAGGGCGTATCTCGAGGTGCCAATGGTAGAAGTACCGGGTGGCGGGCTCGATGGTTCGTCAAGGTGAGCGCATGGTCTTCTTGCTCACGCCGCCGCTGGCGCGCCGACTGCTTCGCCGGGCGCGGTGCCGTAATCGACGCGAGCGCCGGCCATGGTCCGTCGTCCAACGCACGACGGCCCCGGTGGTCGTGAGTGTCTCGATCGTCGGCCCCGAGACCAACTCGGTGGCGCGCAGGGGTATCCGTACATCAGCAACGCCCAGACCAGAGATCAGATCGCTTTCCTACAGACGATGACAGGGCGTGTGTCTGACTTGCGCAGGATCCGCATTGACCACATCTTGCACCAGTTCGAAGGCGCCGCCCAGAGGCGTCGAACATCCCGTTCGACCTCCGCCGCTGTCGGTTCCCAGCCCGTCAAGGCCAGGTCGGCGTACTTGTCGGTCAGGGCACTCGAAAGGCTGCGCCGGGTATGGTCCCACTTGTAGATGATCTGGTCGAGCACCCGCGCGTCGGAGTGCTGGGCGGTGAAGCTTGTCCCGAGCAATTCGAGCCGAGCCGCAGCGTCTCGTCGATCAGGTAAGGGACGTTGTTGAACCACCAGCAGCCGAAGGGATGCAGGTTGGCGAACTTGCGGGCCAGGACACACAACTCGTGCTGGTTCTCGCGGGACAGCACGGTGACGAGGAACCGGTTCTCCGGGTAGGCGGCGCACAGGTGGGCCAACGTCCCGAGGTCGCTGCGCCCGAGCCCGTCTCCGGCAAGACCGAGTTGCGGATTGACCGCGCGCCGCACGCCCATCATCAGCGCGAACGGCTGCCCGAACTCGAGGCAGTGGGGCAGGACGGCCCCTTTCATCAACTGGGCGCACTCGTTTTCGCCGCCGCAGGAGAACTCTGGCGGCAGAGAAACCATCAGGTAGCGCGCCTCCATCCGCAGGGTCCAATCCGCAAGGAAGCGGCGGACTTCATTGAGCGTGTGAGTCGAGAGGCCTTCGCCCACCTCGTAGCCCCACTCGGCGAGGCGGAGGGCGGCTCGGGGCCAGTCGACCAGGAGGGGATCGACCCGGAGCGCCGCGACGAACCGTTCGTCGCGCAGGAAACCCTTCTGCCAAGCGGCTCGCTCTTCGTCGTCGAAGGGCGAGTTGGTCATGTAGATCGATTTGACATTGGCGAGTTCCATGCAGCGCGTGACGTAGGTTTCAGCATTCCATTGCGCGAACCAATCGCGCAGCGCCGGCAGGTCGCGCCGCTTCACATCCAATCCAAGCCGATGGAGCGTCGTCAGGACGCCGCGGCAGGCTTCGGAGAGGGGCGAATGTTGGATGAAGAGGGCGTTCCAGATGATCTCGGCCTGGCGGCTTTTGCGCAGGGTCAGGAAGCTTTCGGGCAGGAGTTCCTGGCGGCGGTTGGCTTCCGCCATCAGGTAATGGTAGACGAGCAACTCGTCGATCCCCCACAGGAGCAGCCCGCCCAGCAAGGGATCGTACAGATGGGTGTGGATATCGATGACGGGTGTCGAGCTGACCGCCCGGTCGACCATCGCAGCCAGCGCGTTGCGTCGGAATTCCGTGACGGGGGTGCTCATGGGCGCGAATCTTTCTCCGACGTCGGGCCGGTCAGCCACTCCCGATTGAACCGTGTGAATGTGATGAACTGGTATCCCCGCTCGGCGCCCCGTTCCCACAGAACGCCAACGGTCCCATCCCGGAGGACCGCCAGGTCGGAGTACGCCGCCAGCCCGGGTGCGACCGCCCGTTCCCGTGGGAAGGTCAACCCCTCGTCCCGGCTGATCCGAACGACGAGATTCGCCCGGTCGGGGCCTTTGGGGCCGGTCCATAGGATCCAGTCGCCACCCTCTCCACCGACCGGCGCCGGGTAACGCTCGATAGCGCAACACACCGGTGTGACCTTCTCGCCCGGGCGGGCTGGAGACCAAGTCTGCCCTCCGTCACTGCTGGTTGAGAGCCAGCGACGGGGGCCGGATTGCTGTCGGATGTCGATCATCAGCCGGCCGTCGTGCAACTCGACGAGTTGGCACTCGTCGCCCGAGATGACCGGCACCCTTTGGCCTCGCTGCCACGTGCGGCCGCGGTCCGTGCTGAAAACAGCAAAAACTCCGTAAGGCTCGAACATCCAGACCGGTATGACGAGTCGTCCATCGCGGGTCTCAATGCCGCCGCCCGGCCCCACGACGCTGCATCGCCACTTGGGATCCGCCAGGTCGCGCGTCACGCGCGTGAGGTCGATTGGTTCGGACCAGGAGGCGCCGTTGTCGTCGCTGGTGCGCGCCAGAATCTGGCTGTCGTCGGTTCCGGGGCGCGCCGTCGAGGTGTTTCGGCCCGGTTTGCAGCGAAGGTAGAAGAGCCAGATATGTTGCTTCTGCCTGTCGACCAGAGTCGCCGGATTGGCGGCTGACCAGCGATCGCCGGGGTCTTCGATGATCTTCATGGGCGACCAGGTTACGCCGGCGTCCGTGCTGCGCCTGCAGACCAGATCGATGTCGTTGTCGTCGTAGCCCGGGTCGCCCAGGTTGTGTTTGCGGGCTTCGGCGAAGGCGAGCAGTGTGCCGTCCGGGGCCGTCTCGATGGCCGGGATGCGGTATCCGGCGTACCCCTGCGTTCCCGAGGCAAAGACGTCCGCTTGCTGAAGCAGGGGCTGTCCGCGGACTGGGGCGGCGCCGAGGAAGCCGGTGACGGCGGCAAGAGAGCAGAGCAGAATGGATCGTGATTTCATAGCTCGCCAACACGGCCGCGCGCGGTTTGAGACGCAGGCTCTCCGTCTCATCTCACCCCGCTCCCAAAGCGCGCTCGAGCCGACGGGGTTATCCGATTTTGGGCAGTTCCCACGGTTTGCGGTACTCGTAGCTGTATTGCTTGACCTGGACGGGGTCGCCGACGATCTGCTCTTTGGCCGGATCCCACTTGAGGGGCTTGCCGGTCTGGACGGCGATGTTGCCCAGGTGACACACGGTGGCTGAGCGATGGCCGATGGCGACATCGCAGATGGGGGGCTTGCGGCTCTTGATAGCGTCGAACCAGTTCTGGTGATGGTCGCGGCTGACGGTGAGATGGACTTCGTCCTGCCCGAGCGGTTCTTCGATGGCGCCTTTGACCGAGGATTCGAGCTTGCCGCGGTCGACATAGATGATGCCGTCCTGACCTTCGAACGTGGTGCCGATGCGGTGGCTCTGGCCGCAGATGACCGTGACTCCGTTGGCGTACTTGTAGGTGATTTCGAACCAGTCCGGCACTTCGTATCGTTTCTGCGGGTCGTACTCGGCGCGCGCGCTGATCTCGACCGGGCCGCTCTCATCCATGTTGAGGGCCCACTGCGTGATGTCGAGGTGATGGGCCCCCCAGTTGGTCATCTGCCCGCCCGAGTAATCCCAGAAAAAGCGGAAATAGTAATGGACGCGGTGCTTGTTGTAGGGACGCTCCGGCGCCGGCCCCAGCCACATGTCGTAGTCGAGCTCGGCCGGCGGCGCGCTGTCGGGCACCAGCGGCTCCTTGGTCCAATTCACGCCCGGCAGGCCGACGCGCACGGCTTTGATGTCGCCGATGCGCCCGGACCGGACGTACTCGCAGGCGCGGCGGAATTTCTCGTCCCGCCAGGAGCGCTGCTGGCTGCCGGTTTGGACGATCCGGTTGTAATAGCGGGCAGCTTTGACCATGGCCCAGCCTTCGTGGATGGTCAGGGTCAGCGGCTTCTCGACGTACACATCCTTGCCGGCCTGGCAGGCGTGGATTGCGGGGAGGGCGTGCCAGTGATCGGGCGTGGCGATGAGGACCGCGTCGATGTCCTTGTTCTCGAGCAAGGCCCTGTAGTCCCCATACCCCTTGGCCTCGATGCCGGTCTTTTCCTTGAGTTGCTTCTGGGCTTGCGCCACGTGACTCTTGTCGACGTCACAGACGGCGACCACGTGTTTGGCCATGGTGGGCGCCATCATGTTGCTGCGGCCTTGCCCGCCGACGGCGATGATTCCGACGCGGATGGCTTCGCTGGGCGACGCCCCGGTCTGCGCGCGGGTGCGATTGAGGAAAAGGCTGGGGGTGGCGACGAGCGTGGCGGCGCCGAGCGACGCGGTCCCGGCGCGTTTGAGGAAAGCCCGACGGGGCATCGACCAAGGATTTGTCATACGGACGGTTATCCGGTTTTTGGGGCGCGATGTCAACGCTCCCGGGCTGGCCAACAGAATCCTTGAAAGGCGCAAATGAGAGGTGCGACAGTTGCGCCGATCGCGCCGAGTTCTCGGCGCTCACGATTCCAGGCGGACGATTGGTGAGCAGGATTTGCCAGCATGGCTAAGGAATTCATCCGGATCGGCGGCGCGCGCGTCCACAATCTCAAGAACCTCTCGCTCGAAATCCCGCGCGAGCGGCTGGTGGTGATCACGGGGCCGAGCGGCTCGGGCAAGTCGTCGCTCGCCTTCGACACCCTCTTCGCCGAGGGACAGCGCAAGTACATGGAGTCGCTCTCCGCGTACGCCCGCCAGTTCCTGGATCTGATCGAGAAGCCGGACGTGGACTTCATCGAGGGTCTTTCGCCCGCGATTGCCATCGAGCAGCGGACCGCCGGGGCCAATCCGCGCTCGCTCATCGCGACGACGACCGAGATCTACGACTACCTCCGCCTCCTCTACGCCCACGTCGGCCAGCCGCACTGCCCCCTGACCGGCCTCCCAATCGCCTCGCAGACCGCGACCGAGATCGTCGACAGAATCGCCGCGTTGCCGCCTCGCACCCGAGTCATGCTCCTGGCTCCCGTCGTCCGCGAGCAGCGCGGCGAATTCCGCGATGTCCTCGAACGCCTGACCCGCCAGGGGTTCGTCCGGGCGCGCCTCGATGGCGAGATGTATGAACTGGGCGGCAACGTGCGGGCCAGGCTCGATCCCAAAAAAAAACACACAATCGAGGTCGTGGTCGATCGATTGGTGATCGACGCCGCGGTCCGGACCCGACTGGCCGATTCCGTCGAAACGGCCTTGAAATGGGGTGAGGGGCGCGTTCTGGCGCTCGAGCAACCGCCGGGAGCCGACGCGGCCGCGGGCTGGACGGAGACCCTGCATTCGAGCCGGATGTACAGTCCCGCCACGGGCCTGAGCTATGACACCCCGACGGCGAAGCATTTCTCGTTCAACGCGCCGTTTGGCGCGTGCGCGATCTGTCACGGGCTGGGGAGGAAGCCCGTCTTTGACGACCACCTGGTGATTCCCGATCCCGGGAAATCGCTCGCGCAGGGGGCGGTGGCGGCCTGGCGACGCGGCGGCAAGCGGATGGTCACGTACTACAAGAGCCTGCTCAAGGGGCTGGCAGCCCATCACGGCGTCAGCCTGGAAGCTCCGTTCGAGAACCTGCCCGAGGCGTTCAAGCGGGTTCTGCTCCACGGATCGGGCGAGACCCCCATCGAGTTCACGTTCTGGCGCGCGGGGAAGATGAGCAAGTTGAGCCGGCCTTTCGAGGGGGTCCTCCCGAATCTCGATCGCCTTTATCGCGAGAGCGAGAGCGAATTCACGCGCAACCGGCTCAAAGCCTTCATGAGCCATCAGACCTGCGACGCCTGCGGCGGGCGGCGCCTCAAGCCGGAAATCCTCGCCGTGACGTTGAACGCGGCGGACGGCGCCGGCCAAGCGGGTGCGACGCCGCCCCGAGCGCCCGAGGCGACTCGATCGGCGGTCTCCGGCCCGGGGACTGGCCCGTCGATTCCCGGTCTTTCGATCATGGATGTGTGTCGACTCTCGGTCGAGCAGGCGGATCAATTCCTGAGGGATGTGAAGCTGACGGAATTCCAACAGAAGGTGGCCGGCGAGATCGTCAAGGAGTTGCGGGCGCGCCTGGGTTTCCTCAAGAACGTCGGTCTGGGGTACCTCACTCTCGACCGCGAGAGCGGCAGCCTCAGCGGCGGAGAGGCCCAGCGGATCCGTTTGGCCACGCAGATCGGCGCGGGCCTGGTCGGCGTGCTCTACATCCTGGATGAGCCGAGCATCGGGCTGCACCAGCGCGACAACGACCGTCTGCTGCACACACTCGAAGGCCTGCGCGACCTGGGCAATTCCGTCCTCGTGGTTGAGCACGACGAGGAGACCATCCGCCGCGCCGATTACCTGATCGATCTGGGGCCCGGGGCCGGGGTGCGGGGCGGTGAACTGGTCGCTTGCGGGACGGTGGCCGAGGTGATGGCCAATCCCCAGTCGTTGACAGGACGTTATCTCAAGGGCGATTTGGCGATCCCGATCCCCCGTCGGCGCGGAAAGCCGGTGGGCGACAAAGGCTGGCTGACGGTTGTGGGGGCGCGGGAGAACAATCTGAAGAGCATCGACGTCCGGTTCCCGCTCGGGACGCTCACATGCGTGACGGGCGTGAGCGGGTCGGGCAAAAGCACCCTGGTGGACGACATCCTGCGGCGTGCCCTGGCCAGGCGTTTGACCGGCGCCAGCGAGCGGCCGGGCCTGCACACCGGCATCGAAGGCATCGAGAACCTGAGCAAGATGGTCGTGATCGACCAGACACCGATCGGGCGCACCCCGCGGAGCAACCCCGCCACCTACACAGGCGTCTTCAACCAAATCCGGGACCTGTTCGCGCGGCTGCCGGCGGCCAAGATCCGCGGCTACTCCTCGGGGCGATTCAGCTTCAACGTCCGGGGCGGGCGTTGCGAGAAATGCCGTGGAGACGGCGTCCTCAAGATCGAGATGAACTTTCTGCCGCCGGTCTATGTTCCATGCGAGGCGTGCGGCGGGCGGCGGTACAACCGCGAGACTCTCGAGATCACGTACAAGGGACTCAACATCGCGGACGTGCTCGATCTGACGGTCGATGAAGCGGTTCCGTTTTTCCGCGCGCTGCCCGGCATCGACGATGCCTGTGTCACGCTGGCTGAGGTCGGCCTGGGTTACCTGCGCCTGGGCCAGTCCGCCACCACCCTCAGCGGCGGCGAAGCGCAACGGCTCAAGTTGGCGACCGAGTTGAGCGGGCGATCGTTGGGGCATACCCTCTACCTGCTCGACGAACCGACCACTGGCCTCCACTTCCACGACATCGCCAAGTTGCTCGAGGTCCTGGTCAGACTGCGTGACGCCGGCAATACCCTGATCGTCATCGAGCATCATCTCGACGTCATCAAGTGCGCGGACTGGATCATCGACCTCGGGCCCGAGGGCGGGGCCGGCGGGGGCGAGGTGGTCGCCGCCGGCACGCCGGATCAAATCAGCGCCAATCCGGCGAGCCATACCGGACGCTACCTGCGCCGGACCCTCGCCCGCTGAGCGGGGCGGCTCGCCCGCGCTTTCGCAGCGGAGCAAAGCCGCAGCCAGAGTCTCTTCTTTCAAGAAAAGAAGAAATGTACAGAGAGTCGTACACTCCGGACGGTGGATAGGGCACTCGGGCTTCGCAGGATGAACTTCATGCGGGCACGAAAGGGCGCAGTGCATAGAATCCTTGAAATGGCGCGCCGAGCGCCGACAATGAGGCCGAACTTGCCCCGCGTAAGCCGGGGGTTTGAAGAAATCGAGTCATGCTCGTCTCTGGCCATACGTTCCGGATCATTCTGGGCATCGCGCTGATCGCAGGCTTGGCGCTGGGAGGGCCGCGCGGGCGCGCCGCGAGTTCGGATGAGGATCGGGCGTACGAAGTGGCGATCAAGATGTTCCAGGACGGCCTCTTCGAACTCGCGGATCGGGAATGCGCCAAGTTCGCAGCCGCCTACCCAAACTCGGAACGACTCGCGGATGTCGTCGTTGTCCAGGTCCAGGCCAAACTCAAACGCAACCAGTTCGACGACGCCCTCGCCCTCCTGACCGAGCGCGCCCCGGCCGCCGGGCCGCGGGCGGATGAATTCGCGTTCTGGCGCGCCGAGATTCTCGTGCAAAAAGGACAGCCCGGCCCCGCGGCCGACGCCTTCGCACATCTGACGGCCACGTTCCCTCAATCGCCGCGCTCCCTGAACGCCGCCTACCGCGAGGCTTATTTCCGTTCCACTTTGGGCGAAACCGATAGAGCGGTGGCCTTGCTGCGGGACCCCGCTGGCGCCTTCGTGCGGACGGCCAATGCGCATCCCGAGGACGAATTCGCCGTGCGGGGGCGGCTGCTGCTCGCCGAGATCCTCAGCAGCCGTGCTGATCTTCAGGGGGCCGAGGATGCGCTCGCGGCCATCGGCGACCGCCCCCTGCCGCCCGAACTCGGCTGGGAGCGCGGGTTTCTCATGGCCCGACTCAAGGTTGGAACGGGCAAGATCCAGGAGGCCTACCCCCTCTCGACCAACCTCACGGCCTCGATCCCCGCGTCCATTCCACCCGAGCGGCGCGCCGCGGCGCTGCTCATCGAGGCCGACCTGCTCGACCGGATGGGGCAGACGGATCCGGCGCTGCAGACCTACGAGCGCATTCTGGCCGAAAGCCCTGCCGGCCCGCAACTCGAACAGGCCATCGCGCGCTACATCGCACTGAGCCTGCGGGCGCCGGATATGGCGACCCCGGTTCAGCGGTTCGAGGCCGTGCTCGCGGCGCACCCCAACACTGCAGCCCTCGCCCCGGTCCGCCTGACGCTGGGCGAACTCAAACTCAAGCAGTACTACGCGTCCAGGACGGCCGCGGCGCCTGGGGCTTCGGCGAACCTGGCGCTTGCCACGAACCTCTTGGCACAGGCCCGTGCCCAATTCGACTGGGTGGCAACCAATCGTCCCGCGGGCCCGCTGTTCGGCCGCGCCCAGCTCAATCGGGGATGGTGTCATTGGGAAGAAGGTCCGCAGAGCCTGGCTGAGGGCCTCAAGGCGTTCCGGGACGCCGCGGCGCACTTGCCTTCGCCGGCTGACCAGAGTGTTGCGCGGTTCAAGTGGGCCGACTGTCAGCTTCGGCAGTCTGACATCCCCGGAGCGATATCCAACTATTGGATCGTTGCCACCAACGCTCCGGCAACCGCAGGCGCCACCAACGATTTGGCAGCGGAGGCCCTGGCCCAAATCGTCCGCGCAGGCGTCGAGGCCGGCGATCTGGCCAACGCCTCGACCGCCCTGAACCACCTGTTGCGCGCGGACCCGACCGGACAACTCGCCGATCGCCCGACTTTGTTGGTGGGCCAGGCCCTCGCACAGTTCGGCCAGCCCCAGGCCGCTCGGACGCTCTACGATGAATTCCTGCGACGTTACACAAACTCGGCGCGCCTCCCGGAAATCCGTCTGGCCCTCGCCGAGACATTCGAACTGGAGCGGGGATGGGACGCCGCTCATCGAGCGTATGCAGCCTGGTTGGGCGCCTACAGCAACAACCCCGCCGTCTCCACCAACATGATCGCCCAGGCCACGTTCGACCTGGCGCGCGTCGCCTACCGCGCCCAGCCCGACACCAACGCGCTGGCGCTTCTGACGAATTTCGTCCGCCTCTATCCGTATCACACCAACGCCCCGCTCGCGCAATACCTGGTCGGCGAATATGCCTTCGGGCAGGGCGATTACGCGGGAGCGGAGCTGCATTTCCTGGATCGATCGCTCATCCAGAACACGAACCTCCTCTGGGGCGAACTCACCTATCGCGCCCGGTTGATGGCCGGACGCGCCGCCGTCGCCCGCCAGAGCTACCGCAGCGCCCGGGACCACTTCGATTGGCTGATCACCAACGGGCCGCTCCACGTGGCCAACTCGCCCATCCCCATCCCGATCGTGGCGGAGGCCTATTTGTTCCGCGGCGACACCTTCGTCCTGGAACCGACTGAAGCCGAGACTAACAGTCTGGCGCGCTTCGGCGAGGCCATCAACGCCTTCTCCAAAATCACGGAGCGGTTCCCGACCAACGAGTTCGCCCCCCTCGCCTGGGGCCGGATCGGCGAGTGCCACTTCCAACTCGCCACTCTGGATCCCAAACGCTACGACAGCGCCGCCAATGCCTTTCGACGGGTGCTCGAATCGCCGGCCGACGCCTCCCTGCGGAGCCAGGCCGAGTGGAAACTCGGCGTGGTCCTCGAAAAGCAGGCCCAGCTCAAGCCGCCCCCCGAGCGCGCCGCCCTGTCCGAGCAGGCGCTCGATCATTACCTGCGCGTCCTCTATGCCAAGAACCTCCGGCCCGACGAGCAGCCCGATCCGTACTGGCTCAAGCGCGCAGGCCTCAGCGCCGCCGAACTGGCCGAGAGCCTCAAGAAATGGGATGTGGCCCTCGGACTCACCCGCCGCCTGATCACCGACCTTCCGATCCTAAGACCCCGCCTCGAGAAAAAGATCGAGGATCTCCAAGCCGCCCGACAGAGCGCCGATACCCCGTAGCGCGAGAAGGATGCACCTTCAGACGCATTCAGGCCGGAATCCAGCGCGCCGGGTGCTGTGTGGAGCGCCTCACCGATTCAGGGCGCGACACGGATCGAGCGAGCCAAAGAGACCCCACACCGATTCAGGGCGGAACACAGATTGGCACCGAGACGCGGATTCCGCTGGCCGCATCCAAGCCGCTTTGTGTTCTCTGTGGTTCGCGCCTCTCTCCGGGTCACCCCGACTGCTACAAGTCCGCGGAGGGGTCAGTACAAGTCCGCAGAGGGGTCAGTCCCGGAAAGCAGGAATCTTGTGCCTGACGCACTGCCTGGTTGGGCGCGGCGGCTGGCCGTGGCCGTGCGGGGTTAATGTTCATGGTTGCCTCCCGAGTGCATTGACGCCTACTTAGTGCTACGGCATCTTGCGCCAGCGCTCCGCTCCCATCGGAGGACGGCTACCAAAGGCCTTCGGTGCGTAGTATTACTCTGTTAAGTAGTTGACTTCCATTTCGTGGCCGGATAGACTCTGCGGCCATGCAATGGAATTCAGCGCACTGGCGCCGGAAAGTCACCGCACTGCAAGCGTTCATCGAACCTCTGGTCACCGAGATCGGCCGCAGCGAGCGTCGGGAGAGTGCCGCGTTGTACGTGCAGGGTCTGCTCATGCCGGGACAGCGCAAGTCGATCGAGCCGATGGCCGAGCGTCTCCGGGTTGATAGCCAGAAGCTCCAGCAGTTCATGAGCGACAGCCCGTGGTCGGACCGGCCGGTGTGGCAGGCCATCCGCCGGGAAGTGATTCCGATCGTGGAACCGCTCCAAGCGTGGGTTGTGGACGAGACAGGCTGGCTGAAACAGGGAAAGGAGTCGGTCGGAGTCAGCCATCAGTATTGCGGGGCGGTGGGAAAACAGGCGCAGTGCCAAGTCGCCGTTGAATTGGTCGTCAGCGATGGGGACATTGCGGCGCCGGTCGGCGGCCGACTCTATCTGCCGGAGGGTTGGGCGAAGGATCCCCAACGCCGGGAGAAAGCGGGCGTTCCCAGCACCGTGGTGTTTAAGACCAAGCCGGAGCTCGCCGGCGATTTGATTGCCGAGGCGCTGGCCGACGGCCTGAGCGTCGCGCCGATCCTGGGCGACTCAGTTTACGGCAATGCCCCGGCGTTGCGGCGGCAAATCCGCGAAGGGGGGTTGGAGTACTTCTTCCATGGCGAGGAGCACTGGCTGGCTTGGGATGAGTGTCCGAAGCTGACCAAGGGCCCCAAGCATTGGAGTGTCGCTGGGACTGCCCCCCCAGCTCGTAAGCTGCGGCAGTGGGCTGAGGACTTCAAAGCGAGCGAATGGCACCCGGCGGTGTGGGATGCGGCGGGCGGCGAGAAACGCGCCACGCGACTGGCGTGGAAACAAATCTACCTCAACAGCGATCTGGAGGAGCAAAGCGGACGCTGGCCCGCCTGCTGGTTGGTGGTCGATTGGCCCGCAGGTCAGCCCGATCCGTACCATGTCTACGTCGCCTGGCTCAAGCAGCCCCCGGCCAAGGGCCGGAGCCTGCGCTTGAGCCGCGGGCGCTGGCCCATCGAGCAATATTTTCAGCGGGGCAAGGATGACCTGGGGCTGGACCATTACGAGGGACGCAACTGGCGTGGCTTTCACCATCACTTGGTGATGTCAGCGGTTGCCTACCTGTTCGTGGTTGTGGACTACCTCCGCGCCAAAAAAAACTTCTGGCCTCACGTGGGAACAGGTGTTGCGAGCGATGCGGCCATTGATCGTGCGTTCGCGCGGCTTCTGTCCTTGCTGCCTGACCGAGTTTGACGATTTTTTGCCGGTTTGTACTTAACAAAGTAATAATAGCCCTCGCGGTTGGTAGATACCCCTGCGGCACCGGAGCGCAGTTGTTAGGGCGGCCACGGTCACGGAGCCTCTGGCGCAGGCTGTCCAGCGATGCGCTCCAAACTCTCGCTGTGTCTCTTGATCGAAAGGAACTTCAAGGTCACCGGATCGAACCTCTCTGAGAAGCTTCGCTCCGCGTTGACCACCTGCTCCGGCGTCATCGTCACTTCCTCGGTCCTGTCGTAGGGATGCACTCGAGTCGTCGTCGCCATCAACGCCAGGCTGCACCATTGACTGTGGATTATCAATCCTGCAGGCCGCGCGCCCTTGGACTGCATGGGGCCTGCATCACCCCTGCTACAGCGAGGCAGCGGTCATTAGAAACGCGCATTTTGGATGGCACATGCCACACCAATGACCGGGAGTGGGTCCATTCTGCAATACGTGATCGTATTTATGAAATGGCCCACTTAGCAGTTCGTCAAGGCGGGCCTGGGCCAGGACTGCAAGTTGTTGGACATCCGCGGCTTCTTCGAAGCGCGCCTTGACGGTGCGGTTTCTGAGCCCCCGCCAACGCAGCGCGGTGACCGGCCCCTTCGTCGGCATCGCCGGTCCATTTCGCGGCATTTCGCGCTATGCGCTCCCGCTTAGCGGCGTTACCATGCGCGCAAGAAAACAGTGGAATCCATGAACATCGAACAACCGATCACGACCTCAGACACGCCAGCCAGGCTCGGCATCGTTGGGCGCCGGGTTGGGAGACATCTGGCGGGACTCACTCTGCTCGCGGCGCTGACGATCCTGCCCGATGCCGTCCAGGCTCAGTTCATTTGCACGACCAATCGGAACCGAATCACGATCATCCGGTACACCGGCCCGGGTGGTGCCGTGACCATTCCCGAGACCATGAACGGCCTGCCTGTGGTCGGCATCGCGGACAAGGCGTTCGAAGGGAGCATCGACATGACCAGCGTCGCGATCCCCGCCTCGGTGACGACCATCGGCGCCTGGGTGTTCAAGGGATGCACGAGCCTGGCCGCCATCGAGGTGCACACATCGAACACGGCCTTCCGCAGCGTCGAAGGCCTGCTGTTCAACAAGATGCAGACTAAACTCCTGGCCTGTCCGGGAGCGCGGGAAGGCGCCTACGCCGTCCCTGGATCCGTCACCAGCATCGAGACAGGGGCATTCTACGGCTGCGCTCGCCTGACCAGCCTGACGATTCCCAGGAATGTCACCGCCATCCGGGCCGGGGCATTCGGTGGCTGCACTGGCCTGACGAGCGTCGCGCTCTCGGAGCGCCTGACAAAGATCGAGGCCGGGCTGTTCGAGGGTTGCGTCAACCTGGCCAGCGTCGCGATTCCCACCACGGTCACCCTTGTCGGGAGCGGCGCGTTCCGAGCCTGCACGGGCCTGACCGCCATCACGATCCCCAACGCCGTCACGAAGATCGAGGACGGGGCATTCGAGGATTGCGCCAGCCTGGCCGGCGTCACGCTCGGAACCAAGCTCGCCAGCATCGGATCTTCCGCGTTCGCGCGCTGCGCGGGCCTGACCGCCATCACGATCCCCAACGCCGTCACGAAGATCGGCGATGGGGCATTCGAGGATTGCGCCAACCTGGCCAGCGTCACGCTCGGGACAAAGGTCGCCACCATCGGACGGTCCGCGTTTGCGCGCTGCACCAGCCTGACCGGCATCACGATTCCCAACACGGTCACAAGCCTGGGGAACGAGGTGTTCGAAGATTGCGTCAACCTGGCCAGTGTCACACTGGGAACCAAGGTCGCCAGCATCGGGCGGTACGCGTTTTGCCGCTGCGCCAGCCTGACCGGCATCACGATCCCCAAAAGCGTCACCAGCATCCAGGCGTGGGCGTTTTGGGATTGCACCAGCCTGGCCAACGTCACGATCCCCAACACGGTCACAACCATCGGAGACGAGGCGTTCGAGGGCTGCACGAGCCTGACGAGCGTCACGATCCCCAGCAGCATCACGACCATCGGAGTCGCGGTCTTCTACCGCTGCACGAGCCTGACGAACGTCACGATCCCCGAGAGTGTCACCCGCATCGGGGCCTATGCATTCTACGGTTGCAGCAGTCTGCCGAGCATCACTATCCCCAGCCGCGTCACGAGCATCGGGCCGTACGCGTTCTGCCGCTGCGCCAGCCTCACCGCCATCGCCATCCCGAACCGTGTCACCAGCATTGGGCGGTATGCGTTTTATGCCTGCACCAGCCTGGCGGACGTCGCGATCGGGCCCCGCGTCACGAGCATTGGACCGTATGCGTTCGGAAGCTGCACCGGCCTGACAAGCGTCACGATCCCCAAAGGGGTAACCAGCATCGACGCGTGGTTGTTTTCCGATTGCGCCAGCCTGACAAGCGTCACGATCCCCGACACCGTGACCCGCATTGCGGATGGGGCGTTCTTCGGGTGCACCGGCCTGACGCGGATCACGCTCCCGCCTAAAGTCAGCAACATCGGAGAGCAGGCGTTCGCGGGCTGCACCGGGCTGACCAGCGTCTGCTTCCTCGGCAACGCCCCCGCCACGGCCACCGCATTCGACGATTGCCCCGCAACGGTCTACTACCTGGCGGAGAGCACCGGTTGGGGCCCGACATTCAGCGAGCGTCCGACCGCCGTGTGGGTCCCCCAGATCGAGGCCGCCGACGCCGACTTCGGCGTCCACGCGAACCGCTTCGGATTCGACATCGCATGGACCCCCAAGAGCATTGTGATCGTCGAAGCCTGCTCTGATCCGGCCAATCCGACCTGGGTGCCCGTGAGCACGAACACACTCGCCACGGGTCTTTCGTCTTTCAACGACCCGAATTGGACGAGTTTCCCGGCTCGATTCTACCGCCTCCGCTCGAAGTGACAGACGGCTCAATCGGACGGCGTCATTCGATCCGGCGCAAACGCTCGATCATGCGCGCGATCTTGTCGCGATGCGCAAGAATGGGCCGCGGATCGGTCGTGAAGTGCGTCAGGTCCTTGGAAACGCTCTCCGGAACCTCGAGCAGACTCCGAGCCTCCCGGACCAACGCGCTCGATGCCTCGCGATCGCCGGCGCGCTTCGCCTCCTGCTCGAGCAGCCAGAGGTACTCGTAGTCCTCCATGCCGTCCCGCAGGTTGTCCCACCGAAGCGAGTTGATCGGGGCATCGAGGTTCGACGCGGTCGAGGCGTTGGGATCGCGCCGCGGCGGGTAGAGGAAGCGGCCGTCGCCGTTGCCCCAGGGACTGCGGTAGCCGACCGGGTTGCCGTAGCCGGTGACCCAGCTCATGGGATCGGCCCAGGGATTCTGCACGTTGGGCTCGGGATAGGCCAGCGGACTGCTCCAGTACACCGTGGCCCAGACCAGGATGCCCGAGACGCCGTACTGCCACGACTGCCAGGGCCAGAGCCGCAGCTCGGTGCCGGGATGATCGATGAACTCGGTCACGTAGGGCGCCTTGGGCCCGGTGCAGATGTACCACCAGACGTCTTCGCCGGCCTCCTTGCGCGCCCGCACGCTCTCGCGTGTCCATTCCGGAGTCAGGCCGCACCAGATGTCCACATGCCCCATCAACTCCTTCTCCGGCTGCTCGGTCAGCATCCGGCGCAGGCCCGGGGCGGCTTCCTTGATCCGCTGCTGGCCCGCCGCAACGAACGCGTAGTCCTTCGGATCCGGCTCATCGAACCAATAGGTGAACGCCTTGCCCAGCCAACCGTTCTCGCGCAGATGCCGCTCGACCTGCCCCAGGTAATCCCTGAATAGCGCCGCATGCTCGGGCGTGCCCTCCTTGAATCCTTCCAGTTCCCCGAGATGGCGGCTGTGAAAGGTGCCCCCGCCCATGCCCCGCAACGGGAGCTGGAACGTGCTGAAATGATGCTGATCGAGCCATGTCCGCGCCGCCACATCGAACTGGGCGAAATCCACCCGCGCCCGCGTGTTCGCCCCCTCACCCTCGAACCGGACACGAAACGGTGCATACTCGAAAAACGAATACGGGCTGATCCGATGCTCGGCAAAATTCCGCAGGTATTTGGCGAACACCGCCTCCTTGTCTACCCCCTGGCTCAGGCGGTGATACCGGTTGATTTCGTGCGTCCCCAAGCCCAACGCGCTGTGCAGATGCGTCTCGGACGGCAGGGTGAAATCGTACACCTCGACCTCGAGCCCCGCCCGCAGCGTCCCCGCCGACGTCCTGACCTCGATCTCGCCGCGGTGGCGTCCGGCCCGGGCGGACTCCGGCACCCGGACGGTGATCCAGAGCGGCTGGTTGCGATGAGCTGCCAGTTTCAGCGGCGTCTCGAGCGGCGGCAACGGATCGGGATACCAACCCCGAACACACGAGGCGTCCGTCGGCTGGGTCACATGCACGTACGCCACTTCGTCGAAACGAACTTCAATGGGACTCGAATCACCGCGCCCGTCACGCAGGGTCACGGCGGGAATCTCGAGCAGCGTCTCATCGCGATCTGGCCGCAACACCAATTGCACAGCCTCGAATTCGTTCCGGGCCGCGGCGATCTCGATCGCCCGCCGCTCTCCCATCCGCGCCGGAACCGGCGCAACCCGGTCGCGTCCCACCTTCCAGCCGCTTTCGCACCACCAGGCTGTCACGCCGCCCTCGTCCGCCAGCCAGGATCCGTAGCTGGCGTCCTCGAGCAGCCCCAGCCGGAGCATCGACGTGCCCCGAAAGACGCTCTGGCCCGCGTCGTTCGTGATGGTCAAAGCGATCCGATTCTCCCCGACCCCGGGAAGCCCCAGGCGCAGGTCGAAGCGGCCTGTCTCACCAGGCGGCACCGAAGCCGTCATCGAGCGGACTGTTGGACTCGCTTCCTGCCCGATGCCGAGACACGTCGCCGACGCAGTCAAGGTCACGGCGCGCGGCGCGCGATTCGTGGCGACAATCTCGACGCAGAAGCCCCCGTCGGCGGCCCGACACCTCAAACCGGCCAGCGTAATGCCGACCTCCGGACTCGCCTCCCGCGACTCGACAAACAGCGTCTGGCCGTCGGCGTCGGGCGGCGGGTTCTGCAACGCCGCCTCGTACTCGAAGGTGTCCACCTGGAATCCGGCTTCCTGGCCCGATTGGCTCAGACGGACAAGGACCTGGTCGGCGGGGAACAGCGACATTGGAAGTTCAGCCCGCCCGCCCCGCTTCTGGCCGTCGAACTCAGCAACAGCCACCCAGGCCTGTCCATCCCGGCTCGCATCGATTCGCAGCACCCCACCGGTGTGATAATTGATGGCGGCGCGCAGGCTTGCGGACATTTGGGGACTGCCGGGCAGGGCGAACCGATAGACGATCTCGGCGCCTGGCCAGAACACCCAGCGGTTCGAGTTGAATCCGGCCCGATTCGTCACCAGCGGGCGATGATAATTGGCCCCGCGCCAGTTCAGGTTCGGCTCGAACTGATACACCCCGGCGCGAACGCTCTCGGCCTCGCCCAATTCGATGCCCGGAGCCATTGCGGCGTGCGCCGCAAACACCGGAACCAGTTCGACGCAGTCGAAATCCAATCGTCCGCCAACCTCCCATTGGCCGAGTCGCGCGAAATCGCGCGGGTTGTCGTGCGGGTTCATGAAGATAAACTCCTCGCGTTCCCAACGATGGCCGAGCGGGAAATCCCGGTTCACCCGGCTCGGCCCGGACATCGCAGTCCCCCCGCGCGCCTCGGCGGCGCGTCGTCCCATGAAGCCAAAACAGTACAGGCCGCCGGGCTGCAGCGCCAAATCCGCCGTCCGCCACCAGTTGGGTTCCTTGCCGTCGCCTTCGAGAGCAATGCAGACCTGGCCGTCGGCAGCGTTGCCTTCAGCGCGCACGACGCGGCCGTTGCCGCCCGAAAGAGTCCATCCATCGACGCGCTCCTGCGATCGCTCGAAGCTCGGGTTGGGCATGAGGTTCTGGCCGAGACACGCGGCGTCGAGCACCAAGACGGCGCCCGCCCAGGCAATGAGGAAAACGGTGTTCTTCATGGTCAATTCTGCGTCTGGCCATACGCCCATTGATCCAGGCTGACAACAGTATTTCACTCTCGCCAGGGGCCGAGCCGACGGCCCATGCTGGCCGGTGCCGGGCATGGCGCGCCGGAAATCTGTGTCCTCGTCCCCTCATGCCATTTCCCGGCTTGGCCGGCGTCGGCCCGCCGAGGCGCCCGGCAGGCGCCACAACGCGATGTGAGTTATGTGGATGTGGAAGAAAAGAACCAAGCGGCTCGCCAGGTTCCTCGCCATTGCCGCGCTGGTGTGCGTGGCCGGTCTTGCCGCATTCAAAGTGTGGCTGGATGCTTCTTACTTTGACGGCTACGACCCAAACGCACCCTTGAACTTCGAGCTGGCCCTGGTCGAGGAAAGACAGGCTTACACGTGGACGAAATTCTACTACGCAGGCGCGCGGGGCGATCGCGTCCCGGCAGTGATGGCCACCCCAAAGAATGCCCCCGGTCCGTTGCCTTGCGTGGTGTTCCTGCACGGGATCGGCAACGACAAGGAGTTCATGGCGCGACACAAGCTCGATGTGCCGTTCGTCCAGGCCGGATTCGCGTTCGTCTGTTTCGACCAATTGATGCGGGGCGAGCGGAAAGTGAAGGGCGGACTCGCGGGGCTCGAGGCCTTTCGCGTCCGGGCTTCGCGAACCGTCAACGACACCCGGCGCCTGATCGATTGCCTGGTCACCCGGCCCGACATCGTGACCAACCGCATCTACCTCTGCGGGGCGAGCTACGGCGCCATGACGGGGAGCACCGCCACCGCCTTTGACGAGCGCATCCGCGCCGCCGTGCTGGTCTATGGGGGCGGACGCATGGTCTGCTTGCTCTCCTCGCCCACCGTGATCGAGGCCGCGGGGAAGTGGCGCCATCTGCTGTGGCTGCCAGCCTGGTACTTCACCAGCGTCTGGGATCCGGTCAGATATGCCGGCGCCATCGCCCCCAGACCGGTCCTGATCCAGAACGGCAAGGCGGACACAGTGATTCCGCCCGATTGCGCCCGTGCCCTCCAGGAGGCGGCCCGCGAACCCAAGACCATCCAATGGTACGACGGGGATCACTTGGGCAAGACGCGCGACTTGGACCTCCCGACCGTCAACGCCGTTTTGGCCGAAGCGGTCAGCTTTCTCGATCGCGAGGATGCTCTTCGCCGCCCGCCAAAACGCGAGAGTCAGGGCGCATTCTAACCCGCATCTTTCACACCCCATCGGTGCCCAGGGCTGTCGGACCTCGCAGGATGATTGCTATGCGGGTTAGAAAAGCAAAACCGCGCCCGAGTGGAGGGAGAGAACCGGGCAACAGAGTGCCGCTGGACCCGGGAGATTTCGAAACGCTCCAAACTTCATTTTTCCATGTGCGGGCGCGGTTTTGCCAGAGCCCGGATATGAGACCCCGCGAAGCCTTGTGAAATATCCGGGCGAAGACACGTCACCCGCGCACTCGAGGAGCAGCACACTCGACCGCATCGCCTCAGAAAATCGAAAGCCGGACGCCCCGCGGGCGCCGGCTTGATCGGACCGCCAACTTGAGTTGGCTGATTATGGAACAACGCTGAATCCGGTCCGGTTGATGGCTGCGAGCACCTGGTCGCGCGAGACTTTCTTCGGATCGAACGACACAACTGCCTGGCCGCTCTGGTGACAGACGCCCTCCGTCTTCGCGCCCTTCACGCCGGCAACAGCCTGGGTCACCTTCGCCGAGCAATCCTCGCACTTCAGTCCGTTGACCTTCACGGTCAGAACCTCTTTCTGAACCTTCAACCCCGTTTGCTCGATCGCCGCCACCAGTTGAGCGTCCTTGACCCGCTTCGCGTCAATGGCCATCACCGCCTTGCCCGACTTGGCGCACACCTTCGGCTCGACCACGCCGTCCAAACCGGCAACCGCCTTCGTCACCTTCGCCGCCTGGTCCGGACACGTCAGGCCCGTCAGCGTGTACTCGACCTTGGTTAGCTTGTCGCATTTCGAGTCGGCGCACGACGCCTTGGCGGCACTGCTTACCGGGCACGGACACGCCTCGGCGCAACTGGCCGGACAGGCCTTCGCACAGACCTCGGCACACTCGGTCTTGCACTCGCCCGCAATCACGGCCAGCGGAACCGCCGCCGCAATGCCCAACGCCGCCACAAACTTCATCATTTTGTTCATAGGATTCCTTTCCAGGTTGCTCATTGATTGACTTGTCTTGTGACTGGTCGCGGCCGCCAGACTCGGGCTCGAACCGCCGAGCCCCATCCCGCCGCACGACCATTCTATTATCTCATTATCATCATCATGCTAACGACTGTTAAAATGAGGGGTTGTCATGGTGTTGTCAAGTCACTCTAAACAAAAGATGAGATGGCCTCCGCCTGCATCGTGCGGGTCGGGTCCTGGAACCTGGGATGCCGGATCAATCCGTCAAACATCTGTCGCTTTCCTGCAGTTCCTCAAACGCGCGCTTTCAGTCGTCCATGCGGCGTGCTTTGATTGAGACGTGAAAAGCATATTGCCAGTGCTCGTGCCGTTCGTCGCAATTCTGTTGGCGGGCGTATCGCCTGCAAGCAGCGCGGCCCCGAACACCGCCGCCTCATTGCGCGAAGCCGCGGCGAATCTGTTCACGATCGGCGTCGGCATCAGCGACCGGATTCCGCAACACCCCGCGGACTGGCCCCTCCTCACCAGGCACTTCAGTGCGGTGACGCCCGAGAACTGCCTGAAGCCCAATCCGGTCCAGATCGCGGAGGGGCGCTTCAACTTCACTCTGGCCGACGCGTTTGTGGAGTTCGCCGTCTCGAATCGACTCGATGTCGCGGGCCACTGCCTGGTCTGGGCCAAGGATGACCGCACTCCGCCCTGGTTCTTTCGTGACGGGACGAACGCCGCCAGCCGCGAATTGCTTCTGACCCGCATGAAGACGCACATCGACACCGTGGCGGGGCGCTACCGCGGGCGGATGGCGATGTGGGACGTGGTGAACGAGGCGCTCGACGATGGCACGAACTTTCTGCGGGCCTCGGGTTGGAGCGCGGCATGCGGCGAGGAGTTCATCAGCCGCGCGTTCGAGTGGGCGCACGCGGCCGATCCCGGCGCCCTCCTCGTCTACAACGACTACAACAACGAGCTGCCCGGCAAGCGCGAGAAACAGATGCGGCTGTTGCGGGCCCTGCGGGAACGCCGGGTTCCGGTCCATGCCGTCGGTTTGCAGGGCCACTACGAGCTGGATCGGATCCCATTCGAGGACATCGAGGAGATGCTCCGCGCGGTGCGCGCATTGGGACTCAAGGTCGTGGTGTCGGAATTGGACATCGATGTCGTGCAGCGGTGGCAATGGTGGGCGGACGGCGGCAAGCGGCGCGAGGAACTGGCGCGTTTCGATCCGTATCGCGACGGCTGCCCGCCGGAGATTCTCGAGAAGCAAGCCGAGCAATACGGACAGTTGTTCCGGCTGCTTCGCAAGCATGCCGATGTCATCGCGCGCGTGTCGTTCTGGAACCTCCACGACGGGCAAAGTTGGCTGAACCACTTCCCGTGGGAGCGCGCCAACCACCCGCTCCTGTTCGACCGCACGGGCCGGCCGAAGCCCGCATTCGATGCCGTGATCTCGGCCTTGAAGTGATCCGCCGCTGCTCAGTTGGACTTCACACGTGCGTCCAGTGTCTTCCGCAACGGCAGGAATGCGAGAATCACCTCGCGTCGCGCCCGAACCTTATGGCGCTCACGCACGATCAGACCCATCTCCGAGAGCGCGTTCAAGTGGCGCTGGACGGTCTTTTCATTTGTCAACTATTTAGATGCGACCCCATTGTCTGCCACAGGGCTGCTCTAAAGTCGAACCGGGCGGGTGAGTAGGCGAATGACCTGTCCCGGGCGGCGACTCATCTTCGCCAGGAAGGTCGGACAGGTTCGATCTCGCTTGCGGGGTTGACGACGCGCCCAGGCCCGCGCTTCACCCTGCACCGCGCGACGGAGGATGCCCAGCGTCGTCGCGGCCACTGGATGACTCACCCGGCACCGATCTTCACCCGCGCTCACATCCAACGGATAGTGCGTGCCATTCTCGATGCTCCAGTACTGGCGCGCCAACTCCAGCAGACGCTCCAGACCGGCCTGCTCCGCCGTCAAACTCGTGACGATCCACACGGTCTCCACTTCCTGCCGACCACCCTTGAGTTCCCGAATCCGGTCAAGGCGCGCCACCTGCGCCACGTGCGGAAAACCCATCTGGGCGGGGGTCACCTCCTTGACCGCAATCCCCCGCCACTCGATCCGCCCGTGACCCCGTTCCACCGTGAGCAGTTGAGGGGGAAAAATCTTCCGGGAGGAAGTGGCGCGCTTGCTTCAGGAGGCCGTCTTGGTTGCCCTTGACGAAGAGCACGTAATCACCCCCACCCTCTTGCACCACCGATCGAGCCGTTTCCACCTGGGTGTGCATCGCGTCCATCAGCGCGATGGTCCCGTCCAGGTCCAACCGCTCCAGGAGCGTTTGCCCCGCCGGAATCTCGTTGCTCTTGTCCGCCACCGCTTCCACCCCCAGCGTCCGGCCACTCTGCGCGTTGATCGCCCCAACCAACTGCGTCTTGCCGCTGCCCCGCAACGCCTTCCCGTCCAGCACCACCACGCCCCCGTCGGCCGCCCCATGCCGCGCCTTCTGCCACGCCCAGAGCGCCGCTTGAAACGCCTGCACCGGCACGGCCTTGAGCACCCGGTACACACAGTTCTCCGTCGGCACGTCGTACTGGCGCGTGCGCCGATTGAACCAACACCGCAAGTCCGCCCGCTGCCGGGCACTCAAGTCCTGCGCGAAGAGCGCCACCCCACGGTGACCTCCCTGACCCCCGCTCAACAAATACGCAAAGGTGATCGCCAACACCGTCGCCTGCCGGTGCCGCAACCCGTGCACGTCCCGGCTCTCGGGCACCTCCCGGTGCAGCACCATCCATAAACTGGTCAACTCCTCCCCCGCCAACAAACACTGCCGCGCGATCTCCCGCTCCTGCGCACCCCAGCCTGCGGGCATCCGCCGCCTTCGCAAACCCCGCGCCGCTCCCTTCACCAGTTCCCGCACGTACAACTGCTTGGGCCGATCATGCGCCTCATAGAAATCCTCCCGCACCCGCCGGTACTTGGCCGTCGTTCCCACCGCCCGCCACCCTGTCGCCTTGTACGCCGTCCCCCGAAACAATTGCTCATCCACGAAACTCTCCACCGCCATAATCGGATGCCCGTACTGCGCCTGCCAGTCGGCCGACAACCGCTCCAGGTTCAGTGCCAGCGCCCGGCTGGCCAGGTTCGGATACTGCCCCTTGGGTCCCAACCGGCAGAACCGCGCGTTATTGGCCACCAGATGCAGTCGCGCCCGCCGTTGGTTCGCGTCCCACCCAATCCACCCATCCCGCCCCTTCAAATGATACGCCCCCGCCGCCCACCCGATCAGCGCCATCCATTGCCCCCGGTACTCGGCCACGTACCGTAATTGCTCGCCCACCATCGTCGCGCTCTTCAGATAATGGTGTTGGATCATCAGTCGGTCCCACTCCCCGACCTCCTCGGGCCGAACCAGGCGCACCACGATTTCATTGACCACCGCCGCCTCCACGGGGTCCGTCAGTACCAAGCGTGTCTTCGTCATCCGGCCCAGCAAAACAGATGGGCCGAGGAATGTCCCGCAAATTCGTTAAGTCCCTATTCTCCAATCACCCCCTCCCAGCTCAGAACCGCCCTGTTGTCTGCCACCATGCAAGGGAATGCACGCGTGCGGTTCCCATCGCTTTGCCTTTCAGCCGCTGGAAAACGCGCGTCGCTTTGTAGTCGCGGAACCGCAGAATCACACGGATGATTCGGCCGTCCAAACATGCGGCATCAGGAAGCAGAAACTTGTCATGAACACCGTGATACAGAGGATCGCGCGTACTCTCCGCGTCGGGCAAATCCCGCAAGCGATCCGGCGCCAACTCCAATCCGACGGTGGACTTCTCTTTTCTCACGAAGGGGTTGTCATTAGCGTCCGCCTCAAGGATTTCAGGGCTCCCGGGGTCTTCTGCGGACTGAGATCTATGTCCTTCATTGGTTTCTTTGCGGCGTCCCAGAGCCGGTTTGTCGCCAGTGCAAGCTGCTTCAACAAGGTGTGGCTCGATCTCGCGTATGATGATCCGCGCCTGGGCCGAATCACGTTTTCGGCGGATGGCAGGCGTCTATCCATGAGTTTCAATGCGGATGGCCTCATTCCGAGGGCCACTGGAGACGTGACTTTGCGGCTGCGCGTTCCTAACGCCCTCGAGATCGCGCGCATGTTGGAATCTCAGAGAGCAAAGGTCATCTGAGGGTGTTTCCCAATGTCCGTTCACCAGACTTCGCCATGGGTCGTCGCACGATGGCATGCCGCCTTGCACTGACTTGACATGACCATCGCCCCGCGGACCATCAGTTCACACTTGAGGTGCCGAATGGCCCGATCACTGAGAATGCCGGTGACGGATGCCTGCAATCCTGTGACCATCCGCATGCAACAGACTCGAAGATGCGCTCGGTAAACCTTGAAGCGGGCCGGCCTACAGTCGACGAGGCGCGGCGACGGTTGCTTGCGGCCATCGATGCCGCCCGCAAGAGCCGCATCCGCGTGCTCAAGGTGATCCACGGATGGGGTTCGAGCGGCGAGGGCGGCGCGCTGGGGCCGGCCATCCGGAGGTCCCTCCGGCTGCGAGTCAAGGAAGGCCGGGCGGTGGCTGTCGTGCCCGGGGAACAGTTCTCGTCGGACACCGCCGAAGGCCGGGAACTTCTGCGCCGCCACCCCTCGCTGCACTCGGATCGGGACTTCAACCGCGCCAACCCCGGCATCACAATCGTCGAGCTTGCCCCTTGAAACCGGCGCGGCCGGAACTGGCGGGCGAGTTGCTTGTCGGTTTGTGCGGAGCGCCGATGACTTCGGGCCGGAGGGAGAAGCCTGTCCTGAGACAAAGCGAAGCGAAACACGGGGGCTGTCCGTGATGCCAGGGATTTGGACTGCTCTGAGTCAGCGCTTCGCCAAACAGAGGATGCGTTTGAAGTTGCGCAGGAAGACCTGGCCGCCGCTGATGGCGGGCGAGGCGTAGCAGTTCTCGCCCAGTTCGTGCTGTGCCACGCGCTCGAATTGCGGGCCGGGTTTGATCACGTTCACCTGGCCGTCATCGTTGATGAAGTAGACGAGTCCGCCCACCAAAACCGGCGAAGCGTGTGTGCGCCCCAATCTCTCCTGCCAGAGCACGGTGCCCGAGGCCGCCTCGTAGCAGAAGGCGACCCCCGCGTTGTTGACGCTGAGCAGGCAGTCGCCGGCGACGATCATGGAAGGGACATAAGGCGCGCCCTTGGTGTCGCGCCAGACGACGTGGGTTTGGGTGACGTCGCCGCGACCGTCGGGCCGAATGGCCAGGAGGACTTGCCTGGGCCAACTGCTGCTGATGAAGACCAGCCCTGCCCGCTCGCTGCAGACGGGCGTGGCGACGAATTCCTCAGACGGGCCATCGACCGTCCACAGCGCTTCGCCCGTATCTGGGTCAAAACTGGTCACACAGCGGTCGCCACACTGGATCATCTGCATGCGTCCGGCAAGTTCGCGGATCAGCGGCGCGCTGTAGCTAATTCCTTTGCGGGTCCGGTTGACCCGCCACCGTTCCTTGCCATTCTGTCGGTCTAAGGCCACCAGGAACGAGTCGCCCTTGCTGTCGCCGTCCACGATGACTTTGTCCCGGTAAAGCACCGGTTCGTTGCTGAAGCCCCAGCCCCCCTCGTGCGTGCCGGGCCGGACGAGCCAGAGCTGCTTGCCGCTGGCGACATCGTGCGCGGCGGCAACGATTTCATCGCCGACGCGGAAGACGGCATAGACGCGCTCGCCGTCCGTGGCCGGCGTGCCCGAGGCATAGCTGTTTTCCTTGTGCAGCTTTTCCAGAGGTCCCTTGACGACTGTCTGCTGCCAGAGCATTTTGCCTGTAGCCCGGTCGAGACACAGGCAAATGCGCTCCGTCGTGTCATTCAGGGCGGTCACGGTGAATACGCGATCGCCCCAGACGATCGGGGAGGCGTGGCCAACGCCGGGTATCTCGGTCTGCCAAACGGCATTCGTTGGATCCCAATTGACGGGAACGTTCTGCTCGATCGACGTGCCGTCGCCACGCGGACCGCGCCAGCCGGGCCAGGGTTCGGCGCAGGCGGAAGCCACAACGAGAGCGGCGAGGAGGCCTGAGGCGATGGGGGCGGCGACAGTCGGTTTCATCATGGCCGCCGGATTATCAGGGAGACCCCGGCGAAGGCAAGAGCCGTTCGATGCAATGTCGTTCGATGCGAACGTGGGCAGGCTCAGAGCCCCCCTCGATTCCATCACTTCGGGTCGATTGTCTTCGCGCGGTCTTTCGGCCAAATCGGGCAAGCCGCATGAACCCACATCACCGGAGGACGCAGAGAAGGCCATGGGGCCGCATCTTTCAGCCGCCCCAACTCTTCCCACTCGACCCGCCGCTGCACCCGTCGCGCTCGAACACGGGAAGCAGCCATTTGTCAACTATTTAGATGCGACCCCATTGCGATTTTTACTGCTGCGGGCCGGAAAAAGGCGCTTGCATGTGTTGCGCGGGCCGTGCTCAGTATTTGCAAGGACCCATGAAAAAGACACAACTGACCACCACCGGCGGAAACCCGATCGCCGACAACCAGAACTCGATGACGGCCGGCCCGCGCGGGCCGTTGTTGATGCAGGACTATCAGCTCATCGAGAAGCTGGCCCACCAGAATCGCGAGCGCATTCCCGAGCGCACGGTTCATGCCAAAGGCTCGGCGGCGTACGGCGTGTTCACCGTCACGCAGGACATCACCCGTTACACCAAGGCGGGCCTCTTCGCCAAGGTCGGCCGGAAGACCGATTGCCTGCTGCGGTTTTCGACAGTGGCCGGCGAGCGCGGGGCGGCCGATGCCGAGCGCGACGTGCGCGGTTTTGCCATCAAGTTTTACACGGACGAAGGCAACTGGGACATGGTGGGCAACAACACGCCGGTCTTTTTCGTCCGCGACCCCTACAAGTTCCCGGATTTCATCCATACCCAGAAACGGCATCCGAAGAGCAACCTGCGCAGCAACACCGCGGCCTGGGATTTCTGGTCGCTGTCGCCGGAGTCGTTGCACCAGGTGACGATCCTGATGTCGGACCGGGGACTGCCCAAGACCCTGCGCCACATGAACGGCTACGGCAGCCACACCTACAGCTTCATCAACGCGAAGAACGAGCGTTATTGGGTCAAGTTCCACTTCAAGACCCTTCAAGGGATTCAATACCTGACGAACGCGGAGGCGGAGGCGATCGTCGCCAAGGATCGGGAGAGCCAGCAGCGCGACCTGTTCGGGGCGATCGAGCGGGGGGAGTCTCCCAAGTGGCGCTTCTGTGTCCAGATCATGCCCGAATTGGAGGCGGAGGCCTATCGCTGGCATCCGTTCGATGTCACCAAGGTCTGGCCGCACAAGGACTACCCGCTCATCGAGGTCGGCGTCCTCGAGTTGAACCGCAATCCGGAGAATTACTTTGCCGAGGTCGAGCAATCGGCGTTCAGCCCGTCCAATATCGTGCCCGGCATCGGCTTTTCGCCGGACAAGATGCTCCAGGCGCGAATCTTCTCGTACGCCGACGCCCATCGTTACCGCCTCGGGACACATTACGAGATGCTGCCGGTCAACCGGCCCAAGTCGCCCGTGAACACGTACCATGCCGACGGGCCGATGCGTTACGATGTCCCGAAGAGCACCGATGCCTACTACGAGCCGAACAGCTTCGGCGGGCCGGTGCCCGACGCCCGTTTTGCCGAGCCGCCTCTGAAGGTGTCCGGCGACGCGGACCGATACGATCACAACGACGGCAACGACAACTACACGCAGCCCGGCAACCTGTTCCGGCTCATGACGCCCGACCAGCAGGAACGGCTGTTCCGGAACACGGCTGCCGCCATGGACGGCGTCCCCGAAGCCATTGTGCAGCGCCAGCTTGTCCATTTCCACAAAGCCGATCCGCACTACGCGGCTGGCGTCGCGAAGGCCGTGGGGGTGAAGAACCGCGCGGCAGGCGAGTGAGCCCGGCGCGGCTCGCGCCGCGATCCGTTGCCCGAGCGGCGCCGACCCCGGGGCTGCGGCCCGCAGCCGGAGAGCGGACCCGGACATGCGGCTTGGACGGCGTCCATGTCAACGACCCTCACCGAGGCTGAAGAGGCGCGATACGCCGAGTTGCAGCAGATGGCGCTGGATTTCGCCCGCACGGGCGAGACCGGGGTGCTCGCCTCGATGCTCGATGCGGGAATGCCTGTGAACCTGTTCGATCCGAAGGGCAACACCCTGCTGATGCTTGCCGCCTACAATGGCTGGCTGGATACGGCGAGGATGCTGCTCGAGCACGGGGCCGACGTGGACCGCCGCAACGTCCACGGCCAAACCCCGCTGGGCGGTGTTGCGTTCAAGGGGTACGAGGAGATCGTCGCCCTGCTCCTTGATCATGGGGCCGACATCGACGCCGATAACGGCGTCGGTATGACGCCCATCATGTTTGCCGCCATGTTCGGACGCACGCGCGTGGTCGAGCAACTGCGTTCCCGCGGCGCATCCATGAAATGCCGCAATCGCCTCGGCATTTCCGCCCGGCTGCTGGTGGGCGTTTCCCGAATCATCGGTCGTCTGTTCCATGCGCGACGGGGCTGACATCTCACTTTTCGCGCTGCTCTTCCTGTGCTTTCTCCAATTGCTGACGGATTTCGTGGCAGGAATCTACGCCCTTGGCCTGCTCGAGACCAGGGTGCCGCCCGAGGTCGCCTGCGTGTTCCTGCTGTTGGCACCGGCAGGGCGCCTGATCCGATCCTCGATGCCGGCGCATCGGATCACCCGGCGGTTGTGGTGGAGATCGGCGTTCGAGAGCGGTGATGCGCCGAATGCCTCGAACGGCGCGGCTCCCCGGCGTATGGGGCGTCAATCCGAGTAGCCGTTGGGATGCGCCTTATGCCAGGCCCAGGCCGTGGCCACGATGTCTTCGAGTTTCGGGTAGCGCGGTTTCCAGCCCAACTCGAGTGCGGCCTTTGCGGCCGAGGCCACCAGACGCGGTGGATCGCCGGCCCGGCGCGGCTTCTCGAGGGCCGGGATGGACTGGCCGACGACTTTTTCGCAGGCCTGGATCACCTGGCGCACGGAGTAGCCTTCGCCGTTGCCGAGATTGTAGAAGCCGTTCTTGCCCGGTTCGAGCGCCCGGATGTGGGCGTCGGCAAGATCGACGATGTGGATGTAGTCGCGGATGCAGGTGCCGTCGGGGGTGGGATAGTCCGTGCCGAAGATCTCGCAGTGGCTTGATTGGCCAAGCGGCACCCGGAGCACATTCGGGATCAGATGGGTCTCGATCCGGTGATGTTCGCCGAACCGGGCGCTGGCACCGGCGGCGTTGAAATAGCGAAACGCGACGAACTCGAGTCCGTGAATCTGCCGAAACCATTCGAGCATCTTCTCGAACATGAGCTTTGATTCGCCGTACGGGTTGATGGGGTGCTGGGGCAGATCTTCGGTCATCGGAACCCGCTCGGGCGGGCCGTAGGTGGCGCAGGTGGAACTGAACACGAACTTGCGCACCCGGCTCTCGACCGCGGCGTCCAGGAGGTTGAGTCCGTAGGCCACGTTGTTGCGGAAGTACTTCGTCGGGTTTGTCATGGACTCGCCCACGAGGGCGTTGGCGGCGAAATGGAGCACGCCCTCGGCGTGCGTCTCGCGCAGTGTGCGCAGGATGGCGGCGCGATCGCTCAGACACCCGGAGATGAATCGCGCCCGCGGATCGACGGCCGCGCGGTGGCCCTCGGTGAGATTGTCGAACACCGTGACCGCGTGGCCTGCATTGAGGAGTTCTTCGACACAGATCGACCCGATATAGCCGGCGCCGCCGGTGACCACGACATTCATCGAGGGGAGAGTCTAGCGAGGCGCGCCGCAGAGCCAATCCCAATCCTCAGTCTCGATGGCAATCCCAATGCCCTCAGATTGGGATTAGGACCACCTCACGGTTCATGGGAGAGCGTTCACATTCAACGGTTCAATGCGCATGCGGACAATGAACCGGAAACGCTCAACGCTCAACGCTCAACGCTCAACGCTCAACCAGCAGGTCCATGGCAAGGTTCGAGGCCGGGCACAAAGGCGTGGCAGGGATTGGAACCTCTGGCAGTGGCGCCATCAATCGCCGCGCTGGCGGTCCGTTCGTCCGAAGAGATCGCGCAGGCGGTCGATGGTCACCGCGAGGAGGATCAGGGCGCCCAGGAATGCATTGGCGAAGTACGGATTGGCCTTCAACTCGACCAGGCCGTGCTTGATCAGCATGAAGATGCCCGCGCCCAAAAGAATGCCGCTGGCGGAGATCACGCCGCCACTGAGGCCCGTGCCGCCAATGATTGCGACGGCGAACGAGACGATCAGCCAGGTGTCGCCGGTTTCCGGAGTGGCTGAGCCGAGCTGTGACGCCCAAAGGACCGCGGCCAGCGCCGCCAGGAAGCCGGAGAGCACATTCGCGATCACGATCATCCGGTCGGTCGGAATGCCTGCCAGGCGCGCGGCATCCGCGTTGGTTCCGGTGGCGATGAGGTGGCGTCCGAGCACCGTGCGTTCGAACAGGAGGGCGATCAGGGCGAGGACGGCCAGGCTGATCCAGAAAACGCAGGGGACGCCGAGGAGGGCCTTCTGGCCGACGAAGGTGAAGGACTCGGGCAAGGCGTACGGCTGACCGCCGGAGATGCCCGAGCGCAGGCCCATGAGCAGGAACATCATCGAGAGGGTGACGACGAAGGAGTCGATGCGCAGGCGGGTGATGAACCATCCGTTGGCGAAGCCGCTGGCGCAGCCGAATCCCAGCGCGACTGGGACCGCGAGCCACGGCGAGAGCTGCCACCGTTCGAGACAGAGGCCCAGGAGAACCGTTGCCAGGCTGCCGATGCCGCCGACCGACAGGTTCATCCCGCCCACCACGAGGCAGACGGCCTGGGCCAGCGCGATCAGCACATAGAACGCCACCTGGCGCGAGAGGACAAACATCGTGTACCCGCTCAAGAAGGTCGTCGAGGCGATGGCCAGGACGCAGAAGAGCGCCGTGAACGACAGGCAGAGACCGTCGGTACGCTTCATGGCCGGGGCATGCGTGGCTGGGGCGGAGCGAGGTATTTGGATTTCATGTCGATGAGAATGCGGTCGGTGATTTGGCGCACGGCGTTCGCGTAGGTGTCCACGTTGGTCCTGTTGACGATCAGCAGGCCGGCGTCAATGAACTGGTATTCCTCGAGCCGGTCGTCCAGCCCTCATCGAGCAGGCGAGCAGGGCGCGCACGACACGTAGCCGTGTCCGAAGGGGTTCTGGGCGACCGTGGCGTCAATGGCCCCGTCGCGGATCGCATCGAGGGTCGTCGGGCGGGTATCGATCCCGATGAAGCGGATCCGGCTTGTGCCGGGGATCCTTGTGCCACTCGGTCAGGAGAGCCGCCGCAACGGTTGGGTTGAATCCGGTGGCGATCATGCCGTCGATTTGCTCGGCGCGCGCGGCGAGCGCGCTCTGGATTTTGTCGTGGCCTGCCCAATTGCATCATGTCGGAGAGCGTCTGGACGATTTCGACGCCCGGGTGTTGGGCGACGACCTCGCGCAGGCCTTCGTCGCGTTTGCGCGTGTTCACATCGGTCACCCGCCGAGCAGGTTCAGGATCCGCCCGCGTCCTCCCATCAGGGCGGATCAGTTCTCGGCGGCGAGCATGGCGCTCTTCTTGACATCGGTCGCGACGGTGAACAGGGCCGGTGTGGGCAGGGCGGGTTCGGCGCCGTACACGACGATCTCGCCTGATCACGGCCACGGCGAGTCGGCAACGGTGCGCTGGCGCCGCCGGACTGCACCAGGGTGAGGCTGAACGCAGACCCGTCGAGGAGGGCCTCGACGTTGACGTTCTGGTTGTCCTGCGTCCATTCCTGGCCCAGCGTGCAGTGGACCGGCGTGCCGGTGTCGCGGGCAAAGGCCTCGACGCCGCTGCGCACCTCGGTGATGTACGGATGCACGGCGTTGCCGTACCAGACGAGGGCGGGCCGGGTCGCCTCGCGCCGCAGGGCCTTCACGCCCACCACGGTCACCGCGATCGCAAGTGCGCAGACCAGCGGGATGCGATGGCGGACAAGGCTCGATGTCATGCTTTGCGAAAGGCTACAAACAACGTCGGAAGTAACGCCGCGTGAGGGCACGCGGCCTACAACGTCCTGTAGGCCGGATCCCCTGACCCGGCGTCGTTGACTTACGACGCTCAGTATGATCGCGAATCCGGACGGAGACGAGCGGATTTGTGGGGGATCGGTGCGTCGGTGCGTCGGTGCTGAGCAGTGTGTTTGGCGGGGCGAGTCGGCGCGGACGAGTGCGGTGTCCCACAAAGCGATTATGCTTCGCCGCAGGTGTCTTTCACCACCCGCCAGGCGCGAGCGACGCGCATACCCGAGTCGATTCCCGCCGACAATCTCAGGATGTGCCGTTGAATTCCCCGTTGACGGCCCGGTGGCTTGGCCGTCAAATCCGGCCATGAACACATTTCAAATCCACATCAGTCGCCGTCGTTTTCTCGCCCGTTCGGCCGTTGCGGCTGGTTTGCCTCTCTGGTGCCTTGACGAGCTGCACAGCCAGGCCGCCCAAACCAGGCCTTTGGCTGCCAATGACAAGCCGGGCATTGGACTCATCGGGTGCGGCGGCCAGGGGCGGGGCGACTGCAACTGGGCGAGGAACTACGGGACGGTGATTGCGGTGGCGGATGTGGATGACGGGCATGCTGGGGAGGCGCAGAAGCAGTTCAACGCCCCGCACAGGTTCAAGGATTTCCGGAAGCTGCTCGAACGGGACGACATACACGTGATCATCAACGGCACGCCCGATCACTGGCATACGCTGGTCAATATCGCGTCCGCCCGGGCCGGCAAGGACATCTACAGCGAGAAGCCGCTGACGCTCACCATCGGGGAGGGCAAGGCGCTGGTGCAGGAGATCCGCAAGCACCAGCGCGTTCTGCAAGTCGGCAGCCAGCAGCGCAGCGACGCCCGTTTCCGCCTGGCGTGTGAACTGGTGCGCAACGGGCGCATCGGGCGGCTCGAGCACATGGTCGTCGGACTCCCCACCGGTCCGCGCGAGGGTCCGTTCCCCGCCGTGCCGGTGCCGGCTGGACTCGATTGGGATTACTACCTGGGTCAGACGCCCAAGGTGGATTACAACGGACACAACAGTCACTGGAATTTCCGCTGGTGGTATCAGTTTTCCGGCGGGCAGATGACCGACTGGGGCGCGCATCACAACGATATCGCCCAGTGGGGCAACGGCACCGAACGGTCCGGCCCGGTCGAGGTGGATGGGAAAGGGCTGGTCGAGATGATTCCCGGGGGTTACGACGCGATGGCCAAGTACCGCATCGACTGCAAGTACGCCAACGGTGTGACGATGGCGATCGTGGACGAAGGCACCGTGACCGACCGCAACGTGGTCGGCGGCGGCAAGAGCACGCCCAACGGTGTGCAATTCATCGGGACGGACGGTTGGATCCACGTGAGCCGGGGCGAAATCAAGGCGAACAAGCAGGAACTGATCGAGGAACCGCTGCCGTCCGGCGCCACGCGGCTGCACAAGAGCGACAATCACATGGGCAATTTCTTCGAGTGCGTCCGCTCCCGGAAGGACCCGATCTGCGATGTGGAAATCGGGCATCGCTCGATCAGCATCGCCCATCTGGGCGTCATTTCGGTGCGCATGAAACGCCCTCTGCGCTGGGATCCATCGAGCGAACAGTTCGTCGACGACGCCGAAGCGGACCGCTGGCTCAGCCGCGCGATGCGCGCCCCGTACGACATGAGCTTTATCTAGCGAGGCGCGCCTCAGACCATTCCGAATCTCCAGCCTCAAAGACAATCCCAATGCCTTCCCGGCTCTCTCCTCCCGCGCCTCGATCCTTAGAATCCTTGACTCCTTTGACGCAGCACAGAAACTCGGCTTGTCTACAACATGTTCCCATGGCAGAACGCCTTCAGAACCGACACGAGGCTCTTGGTTCCCTTTCCGGGCGCGGTTTTGCCACAGCCCGGATGTGAGACTCCGCGAAGCTTTGTGAAACATCCGGGCTAAGGTTGGCGCGTATGCGCGGCCGCGGGAGGGTAGGGGCGTCCTCGTCCTTGGCGGATGGGATCGCAAAATGCGTTCGCGGGCGACGAGGACGTCGCCCTGATGCGTGATTGTCCGATGCCCAACATCGTTCCATGTGTGCTGTTCGAGGATGACCATCTGCTGGTGGTGAACAAGCCGCCGGGCTGGAACACGCACGCGCCGAGTCCCTACGCCGGCGAGGGCATCTACGATTGGCTGCGACATCGCAATCCGCGCTGGGCGGACCTGGCGATCATTCATCGTTTGGACAAAGAGACCTCGGGCGTTCTGGTGTTTTCGAAGAGTGTCCTGGCGAACCGCGAACTCACCCGCCAATTCACCGCGCGGCAGGTCAAGAAACAATACCTGCTGGTCACCGATCGCCCGGTCCCGGCCGCGCCGTTGCGGTTCACGTCGCATTTGGTCCGGGATGGCGATCGGTATCGCAGCCAGCCCCCGGGCCGCCCGGGCACGCCGGCGGAGACCGTTTTTCGACGGTCTGAGGGCATGGGCGAGCGCACGACGGTCGAGGCCTTCCCTGGAACCGGGCGAACGCATCAGATCCGCGTGCACGCCGCGGCCGCCGGTTTTCCGATTTTGGGTGACCCGCTTTACGGCGGGACCCCCGCCGTGCGCCTGCATTTGCACGCGGCGTCCGTCACCCTGCGGCACCCGGCCACAAGCCAGACCGTGGTCTTTTGCGCGCCGGCGGACTGGGATCGGGATCCTGCCCAGGCGCTGCGCGGCGGCTTCATCGCCCCGGACGAGACGGATGCGTATCGGATCATTCACGGCGCCGCCGACGGCTGGCCAGGATGGTACGTGGATCGACTGGGTCCGTTTCTGCTGTCGCAAAGCGAGGGGCAGCTCACGGGCGACCAGAAAGCCGCGCTCGAACGGTGGATGGCCGGGATGTCGGCGCGCGGTGTCTATCACAAGCAGCGCGACCGGCGGGTTCGTTCATCGGCGCCGGAGGATGTGGCGCCGCAGCGGGTGCTTGGCGAACCGGCGCCCGGGGATGTGATGGTGCGCGAGAACGGGTTGTGCTATGCGGTGCGGTTTGACCAAGGCTACTCGATCGGTCTGTTCCTCGATCAACGCGACAATCGGCGGCGCTTGCTGACCGGGCACATTGCGGGCGGGCTTTCGGCGTATCCGGACGGCTGCAAGGGCGTCGAGGTGCTCAACCTGTTCGCCTACACATGCGCCTTTTCGGTCGCAGCGGCCCGGGCGGGCGCGCGGGTGACCAGCGTCGATCTGGCGCGCAAGTATCTCGACTGGGGGCGGCGTCATTTTGCGGGGAACCAATTGGACCCGGATGCGCATGATTTCCTTTATGGAGACGCTTTCGACTGGCTGCGGCGCCTGGCGAAACGGGGGCGGCGGTTCGACCTGGTGCTTGTCGATCCGCCCACGTTTTCGACCTCGAAGACCGGCGGGCGATTCCGGGCTGAAGCCGACTGGCCGCGGCTGGCCCGGGCCGCTCTTGCTGTGCTCGCGCCCGGCGGCTGGCTCTTTGCGTCAACCAACGCCGCCCGGCTCGAACCGGGGCGTTTCCTCGACCAACTCACCGCGGCCGCCGGCGAGGCTCGGCGCCGCGTGCTCGACAGGCATTACGCTCCGCAGCCGCCCGATTTCCCGATCTGCCGCGCCGAACCCGCGCATCTGAAGACCGTGTGGCTGCGGATCGAGTAGAACGTCCGCGGATCATTCCGTCGTTCGAGCCCGATAGAAGGCGCGGGGTCGATTGGTCGCCGCGACATCGCGGAAGGTCGAGCGTCCGGAGGTGTCGGTGACCGCGATTCGCGCATCCCAGTCGGCGAGGTCAATCGAGGACTCGATTGCGTAGGTGGTGTCGGCGGTGCCATGCAGGTCGAGTGTTGTGCCGGCCAGTGGCGACCATTCGCGCAGTTCGAGGTTGGGCCGGGATGGTTTGAGGGCGGGCAACCGCACGGTGATTTCGCCCAACGCATCGCTCTTGAGCAGGAAGTAATCGCTCTCGAGTCCGGACCCGACCGATCCGGCGACCCACCCGGAGAATCCGTGGCGCGCCGCGGACGCCGGATAATAATCCCACCAGAGCAGCCAGGTCTCCGGCTCGGGCGTGTCTCCATCCGCGCGCCAGACCCGCGCTCGGAGTTCCGGCGAGCCTGTGAGGTCGCGCGGTTCGTGTCGGATGCGCAGCCAGTACCAGGTGTTTGGCTGCCAGGCGAACCTGCCTCTCGGGCCCTGCGGCAGCGACTCGCCGCTCAGCTCGATGCCCTGACCCGCCGCCGCGCTCGAATGCAGTTGGCAGGCCAGGCCCGTGCGCGTGTTAGGATCGACACCGAGTGCAAGGCCGCCCCACGGGCCGTCGTCGGGCGTCGGGCCGACCATTCGGATGCGGGCGAGGATCTCGCACGATTCGAGGCCTGTCTCCGGCTGTTCGAGGAGCAGTCGACGGGGAGCGCCCGGCGCGGGAGACAACCGCAAGAGACCGTCGGCAACCCGAAAGAAGTCGGCAGCGCCGCCCGCGGTCGACCACTCGGCGCCGAGCGGGCTGGTGAAATCCTCCTGCCATCCGCGCAGCGTCTGGCCCGCTTCGGTTGGAAGGCCGAGTCGGGTGACGGTCACCCGTCGCACCGTGAGGGCGGGCGCCTGGAGGGCGATGCGGAAATCCGCTCCGCCGTTCTGCGCATTGAGGAAGCGGGATTCGAGGAGGCGGAACCTGGCCTTCTTCCATTGTCCCGTGTTGTTGAGGGTGACGCTCGTCTTGCTTGCCGTGTAGGCGCCATTGAAAGGGGCGTTGAGATCCGGGCCGTCGTATTCGATCCGGAACGAGCCCGTGCCGGTGTCGAAATACTCGACGTCGACATCCACCAGCATCGAGTCGGCCCACTTGAAGGAGTCGTGGATTTGGAAGTAGATGTACTTGCCCTGATGGACCGTGGACACGGTCTCTCGGCACTCGTGACCTCCCGCGGTCGAGGGGCGCGTGATGCCATCGGCATGGTCGAACTGGATCAGACCCTGGGACTCGTTGGTGGCCCCGAGACTTGTGGTGACGGACCGAATGTCCGAGTACGGGCCGCGGGGGCGGGGCGGTTTGATGCCCGCTTTGAACATGTCCGCGAACTTGCGATTGAGATCGATGTATTGGCGTCCGTACTCCTTCGAGGCGGCGATGTCCGTGCCCTCGTGATATTCGTTCCACGTTTCGACATGGACCAGCAGCGAGGGGTTGCGGAGGAAACGCGTCCAGTTGCGTTCGAAAAAGGCGCCGTCTTCGCGCGGAACGATCAGCGGCTCGCGGCCCGGGACGGCGGAGTGGTCGTAGCCGGGGCCGAGGGCGGCCACGCCCGGGTTCTTGAGCGAAATCGCCCCGCCCCATGCGTAGGTGTTGTCCGCCCGGACGTTCCACGAGATCTCGCGCACGATGTACGGACGCCGCCCGCCGAAATCGCGCGGGAAGGACTCCGCGACGAAGTCGATGCAGGTCTGGTCGTGGGCCGCGGCGAAGCTGGCGGCGTAGAGGAAGACGACGGGGCGGTCGTCGATCATTGCCCAATGCCGCGGGGGGATGAGCGAGAAGAAATCGCGGATGCTCTCGTAGAACCATTGGCGTCCGTAATCCGTCGTGAGGTCGATGCGTCGTCCGGCCGCGTTGTGTTCGAGCGTCGAGGTGTCGTAGAAGAGGCCGACGCGGGGCGGTTGTTTGCCCTCGGCGCGCAAGCCGTCGAGGGCGGCGACCAGCGGGGGCAGACCGGCAAAGCTCCACGGTTGGTCGGCAACGGGCTTGCCGGCCGCGCGTTGGGACGGTTCGCCCCAGTAGACCGGCAGCAGCACGTCGATCCCGGCGGCCATCATGTCGAGCAACTGCTGCCGATGCCAGGAGCTGGATTTGTAGGAAAAGCCGGTCAGCGTGGGCGGATGATCGGTCAGGGCGTCGCTGCCGTCGCCGTTCAGGATGTGGGCGCCGCTGTAGACATCGTACCAGTAGAAATACGAGGTCAGCACAACCCGGTCCTGTGCGGTGAAGCTGACGGCCTGGGCGAAGTCGTCCGGCCTGAGGTTCACATGCGGCCCGATGGGCGGATTGATCTCGGCGGCCATCGCGCCCGCGGATGTCAGACCGGCGCACAAGGCGAGCCCGAGCCCAAGGATCGAAAGGCATGTTTTTTTCATTCAGAGTCTTCGCATCCTCAGCCCGGACACTTCTTAGCGCGCGTGATCTGACGTCCGGGCTGTGGCGTGATCAAGTCAAGTCCCGCGCAGGAAGAAGCTGCGTTGTTTCTGGCTGATCGGGAGGCCCAGACGCGCCATCACCTCGAGCATGTCCTCCCAGACCTTGCGCTTTTCGGACAAGGCCTGGTTGCGCAGGAGGTAGGCCGGGTGGTAGGTCGGCATCAGGGGAATGCCGTGAAACTCGAGCCAGCGGCCGCGCAGCTTCGTGATGCCCTCCATCTTGCCCATCAAGCCTTCGACGGCTGTTCCGCCCAGGGCCACCAGCACCTTCGGCTGGATGATGTCGATTTGCGCCAGCAAGTGCGGCAGGCAGGTGGCCATCTCGATTGGCGTCGGCTTGCGATTCCCGCTGCTCTGGCCGGGGGTGTCCGGACGGCATTTCAGGATGTTCCCAATGTAGACCGTCTCGCGCGAGAGGCCCATCGTCTGGATGATGCGGGTCAATAATTGGCCGGCCTTCCCCACAAACGGGATGCCCTGCGCATCTTCATCCGCTCCGGGCGCCTCGCCCACAAACATGAGTTCCGCACAGGCGCTGCCCGTTCCGAACACCACCGTGCGCCGGCTGCTGGCCAAATGCTCGCACTTCCGGCATGGGAGAACGCGGGCGCGCAACGCCTCGAGAGCGGACTCCTTGCCGGCGGGCGAGAGCGCGGGACGGTCCAGCGGGTTTTGCCCGAGTCCCGGCTTGTTTGCGGGCGGCTTCGGCGCCGGGGGCGGGGTTGGGGGTGGAGCGGAGCGGGGCATGGCAGCGGATGGCAGAGGCGCCCGCCGCGACGGTGCGGGCGGGCGCGAACACGATTGGTTCAGGGCGGCCCATGTGTTGGCATGGACCGGGACGAACCGGACGCCATGGGCTCGCAGGTCTTCGAGATGGCCGATGGCGGCGTCGATCAGTTGATCGAGCCCTGCATGGCTCTCGGCGCTCACGACAAGCCCTTGACTTCCCACCCGGCACGGTACGGACGCCGCACGAACGTGTTGGCCTCGGACACGTTCTTGAACTTCACGTTGGTGGCGTCCCATTCGAGTGTGGTCCGCGGGAAGTGCGTGGCGACGCCGCCCAGCAAGACCGCCTCGGTGAGCGGTCCGGAGTAGTCGAAGTTTGCCGAAGGGGTGCCGTTGCCCAGGCAGGCCTCGACCCATTCATGCCAGTGGTTGGCGCCGGACACCCGGGGGACCGGGTAATCTTCGAATTGCTTCTCGGGCAGGAGTTGGGGCGGCCCGATGTGCGGCAGCAACAACACGCCTTTGGTGCCGATGAAGATCGACCCCTGATCCGGCACCGGTTGCTGGCCGATCAGCGCCTGCACCTCCTTGGGCGGCCTTTGGTCGCCGTCGTACCAGGTCACTTTGACCGTGCTGCCTTCGCTGAACGGGGTGCTGGGAAAGACGTAATGAATCACGGCATCGACCGACCAGTTCCACGCGTTGGGGGCCGGTCCCTCCGAACGCACCGAGAGCGGCGCGGTCAGCGCGAGCGCCTTGAACACCGGATCGTAAATGTGGCATCCCATGTCACCAAAGGTGCCGGTGCCGAAGTCCAGGCGTTTGCGCCAGTTGCCCGGATGGTAGTAGCCGCCTCCGATGAACGGACGCGACCCCGCCACGCCCAGCCAGAGATCCCAGTCGAATCCCGCCGGCACGGGGTCGGTGCGGTCCGGTCGGGGGGCCATGTCGCCCCACTTCTTGCCGCTCCAGGTGTGGACCTCGCGGACCTTGCCGATGGCGAGGTCCTGGATCAGCCGCACCGCCAGGCGATACTCGGAGGCCGAGTGGATCTGGATGCCCATTTGGGTGACCAGCTTCTGTTGTCGGGCGAAGAGGGTGAGTTGCCGCGCCTCGTAGACGTCGTGGGTCAACGGTTTCTCGCCGTACATGTGCTTGCCCAACTGCATCGCGGACATGCCGATGGGCGCATGCATGTGATCGGGCGTCGAGACGTTGACCGAATCCAGGCCCTTGACCTCGTCCAGGAGCTTGCGCCAATCCTGATAGACCTTGAGTTCCGGGAACTTCGCCTTGAGCCCATCCGCGCGGGGCAGATCGACGTCAGCCACCGCCACCAGTCGGACCTTGGGATGACGCGTGATGGAATCGAGGTCGGCGGCCGCCATGCCGCTGGCGCCGAAGCTGGCGTGCTGCAGCACTTCGTTGGGGGAAGCGGACCAGGAATAACGGGCAACGAACGGCGCGGCCAATCCGGCTGCGCCCACCCGCCGCAGAAAGGCGCGGCGTGAACTGCGAAAAGTCGATGTCATGCGCAAGACTCTAATCCGCAGGCCGGCTGAGGGCAATTGCGGATTCACCGGGGCAGACACCTGCTCTGGACAGCATTATTCAGGAAACCAAGCCTGAAGCATCCCTTTCAGCTTCAAGAATGCCGCATCGCGACAACGTTCCAGGCTGACCGCTTCAGCCAGTTGTTTGTATCGTGATGCCGAACGCGGTGACTGAGTCAACCGGAGCACGGCTTGCATCGCTTCCTTTGGCGCGTGGGGTTTCGGTGCCCCTTCGTGCCAGAGTCGCTCACCCTTAAGCCACTGGACCATCGGGGGCGTTCGCCCCCGCCTGGAGTTTGGACATTTTTAGCTGGACTCGGAACGGCCACTCGGGTAAATGGTGGCCGCAGTGGAACCGATCCGCGTCCAGGGCCGCACGCTCACGGGCGATGATCTGGCGTGGTTGCAGGCTCTGATCGAGCAGCATCCGGCCTGGCATCGCACGGCCCTCTCCCAGTACCTGTGTCAAGCGTGGAACTGGCGCAACGCCGCCGGACGTCTCAAGGACATGGCGGCGCGCACGTTGCTGCTCAAGCTGCAGGCCCGTGGGCTGATCGGGCTACCGCCAGCGCAGAAGCGCACCCGTCGACCCTGCGCGCAAGCTCCTCCTGCTCTCCAGAGCCAGCTCCCGCTCTGGGCACCGGATCGGATCCAGGACTGCCTGGAGTCGCTGCAGCCACTGAGCCTGGACCTGGCTCACACCCGCGCCTTGCGCCGCCGCGCGGCTGACCTGCTGCGGCGTTACCACTACCGCGGTTTCCACGGAGCGGTCGGCGAGAACGTGCAGTACCTGGCCAGGGATGTTCGCGGTCGGGACCTGGCCGTGATGGTCTTTGGCGCAGCCGCCTGGAAAGTCGCCGCCCGGGATCGGTTCATCGGTTGGTCGGTGACCCAGCGGGAGCAACGCCTGGGAGCCATCGCCAACCAACAGCGCTTCTTGGTTTTGCCTTGGGTGCGGGTCCCCCATCTGGCCTCGCATCTTCTGGCGCTGGCCACCCACCGCTTGTCCGCCGACTGGCAAGCGCGCTATGGCCATCGGGTGTGGCTGGTCGAGACCTTCGTGGAGTCCGAGCGGTTTGCCGCCACGGCCTACAAGGCCGCCGGTTGGCAGCACCTGGGATTCACGACCGGACGCACCCGTCAAGATCGCCACCGCACCCTGCGTTGCCCCCTCAAATCGCTCTGGATCAAACCGTTGCACCCCGCCTTTCGCACCCATCTCACCACCCCATGAAGCTCTTGACCTACCTGCTCGAACAGACCGCCCGCTGGGCCTCTGTCTTCCCTCAGGACCGTAGCCTGCAACGGGCCATCGCTTTGGCTTTCGGCATCCTCTGCGGCGTGGGCCGACGCACCCTCACCCGCGCCATCGCCTTCCACGGCAACACCCAGAAGGACTGGTCGGCCGACTACAAGGTCTTTTCCCGTTCCCCGTGGGAGCCGCGCGCCCTCTTCCATCCGATTCTGGAACGGGCCATTGAGGAGCAGCGCCTCCAACGCATCGTGATCAGCACCGACGACACGCGCGTTTGGCGCACCGGCAAACACGTGCCCCAAACCCAATGGCATCGGGACCCGCTGGGACCCCCCTTCCAAGTCAACCTGCGCTGGGGACACCGCTTTCTCCAATGCAGCCTGAGCCTCCCACTCTATCTTCAGGATCAAACCAGTTCCTCCCGTTCGGTTCCCATCCGCTTCGAGATGGCCCCGGTGGTCAAGAAACCCGGCGCGCACGCCTCGGACCAACAACTCGAACACTACCGACAGCTCAAGAAGCAGAAGAACCTCTCAGTCCAGTTTGTCGCCTTGACCCAAGAGGTGCGCCAACACCTCAACCAGACCGGCCATCAGGCCAAGCGCTTGGTCCAGGTCGCTGACGGCTCCTTCGCCAACCGCACCGTGTTCGCTCAGGATTGGGAAGCGCAGAACGTGACGCTTATTGTCCGTTGCCGCAAGGACATCGTCTTATGCCGGCGCGCTCCCGGTAAGGGCCGCCGCTTCTACGGCTCCACCAAGTTCACCCCCGAGCAGGTCCGACGCCGCGATTCCCGCGCACGGTGGCAGAAGGCCTGGATCTTCCACGGCGGCTCTTATCGGGAAGTGCGCTACAAGGAAATCACTCGGGTCTATTGGCAAGGAGGAGCCCGCAAACGGGTCGTGCGCCTCTTGGTGGTGGCGCCGGTGGGCTATCGCACCAGCAAGAACGGGCGCAAGTACTATCGGCAGCCCGCCTACCTGCTCACCACCGACCTGACGACCCCGGCCGTCGAGTTACTCCAAGCCTACTTCGATCGGTGGGGCATCGAGGTCAATCACCGCGACGAGAAAGACATTCTGGGCGTGGGCCAAGCCCAAGTCTGGAATAAGGACTCGGTGAGTAAAGTCCCGGCGCTTTTGGTGGCCATGTATAGTTGGCTTCAGTTAGCTGGCCTCAAGTGCTACGGCCCCACGCGTACGGAGGTCTATGAACCCCTGCCCAAATGGCGTCGTGGAGCCAAGCGACCGTCCTGTCTGGACTTAGTCACACTGCTACGCAAGCAACTGGCCGACCATCCCGTCCCATTCGCCACGGCAAAGACCCCGGCAACCTACCCCATGATGGTCGGCAGCGCCGCCGCCTGAGATTTTCTCCTTGCCGCCTCACACTGCCACCCGCCAAAACCCGTCTTCAGAATGTCCAAACTCCAGTCGGGGGCGTTCGCCCCCGCCACCCCAGGATCTCCGCCACGTGCGGCGAGTCGCTCCACACCCATACTTCCAACTCCGGATCCAAGACGACCGCGCCACATCTTCCTTGCCATCCCGAGTTTTCGAGCCTGCCTTCGACCTCGGCTTCCAGTTCCGCCCGAGTCCGGCCTTCCGCACCACAACCATGACGGTCAAACAACACCATCGCCTTGGCGTATCTGTTCACCATGGACCTCAGAAACGTGTGCGACCGCAAGTAACACCCGGGGTCGTGTTCAGGGTGGGCAAACACCTCTGCGCTCACCACCCTGATTCCGAGCGCCTTCTGCCGGTTCAAAAGCCCCCGCATGGCGTATTCTATGTCCTTGTCCGCAACCAACACCACCAAGTCCAGTTGGGCATTTGATGAGTTCATCCGAGTACCCCTCCCGCAAAGAGCACTCCCAGGTTTGTTTCTCCCCGCCAGTCCCTGAGCGCCGGGTGCTCATTGCCCGAGACAATATCCGAAGCTCCGTCCGCCGTCTTGGCGAAGCACAGCACCTGTTTAGGTTCCACGATGCTCAGAATCACGGGGGAATGCGTGGCCAGCAAGACCTGAGCCCCGTAGGTTGAGGATAGCGACTGGAAAACCGTTTCCACCGCCTTGGGATGAATTCCATTCTCCGGCTCCTCAATCAGGAACACACCACGCAAATCTGGAAGGTATGCCGGGAGAGTCAGGGCTAGTAGCCGCAGAGTTCCGTCGGAGGCCATCCACGATGGCACTTCCAGGCCCGCCTCGTACTGCAGCACAAGATACCGGTGCTTGTCGTCCTCCCGCTCGATCACCCTCAGACCCGTCAAATCGGGCAGCGCCGTTCTAACGTGCTGGATCCAGTCCTTCACCCGTTCGGGAGCCCGCCTTTGCAGCTCGCTGACAACCCAAGGGAGGTTCGACCCGTCTGCCCGGAATACCTTCCCCTGCCCGGGCGGGCTCGCGCGCCGGATCAGGAGGCTGTTCAAAACCAGCGGCTGAACTCCCTGGCTCAGAAACGCCTTCAGCCAAGTGCTCACGGGAAACTTGGCCTCGTCTTCCGGCAGGTTACCCAAGGCCGATTTTCTCGGACCAAGCTTGATCGAAGGAAACCACCCCTTCCCGGATTCCTCGGTCGCCTCCGAATAGAAGTTGTCGTTTCCGCCCTTCTTCTTCATCAGCACCGACCTCTCCTGCCTGGTCGCCCGGCCGCTCATGATGGTTGTCGGCTCCTCCCTGGCAAATGGGAACACGCCGTTTCGTTCGGTTGTGGTCCTCATTGTCCCCATCTTCAATAGGGCGCGCTCATGGTTGATCCCGTATTCCCCGGTACCCGGATCGAATCCGATCTGGACCTCGTAACGTATGGTGTCGAATCTCTTCGACTTTCCCTCTGCGGTAGCACTCAGTCTCGCTTGCGGTATCCGCGCCTCGATGGCCAGCTCAAACCCGTCGCCGTGACGACACCACATCAAGTCCTCGATGTTCTGGCTGCGCTCCCGCACCGCCGCGTCCAGTCCGTCCGCAACCAACTTTCCGAGAAAGCCAACCACGTCCAGGAAGGTTGACTTCCCGCTCGCGTTGGGACCGACCAAGACATGGAACGCGTCCAGATCTTGCCGGACGAACCGCAGGCACCGGTAGCGGCGGGCTTCAATGGCTGTAATCATATTCAAGTCCTTCCATAGCTGTTTCGAGTAACTCTGCCCAGCTTCTTCCTACACACCCGCCGGTCCCCCTGCCGGGTCTTGGGTGAAGATCTCACCCTGATACTCGGCCCACACGCTCCCGCCCTGCACGTGGTTGCTATCGGCGCTAATCCGCTTCTTCGCGCCAACGTGCGACGAGTTGGTGGGCAATGCCCAGGTGATCGAGCACGCGCGCGACCACGGTGTCGGCCACGTCCTGGGCGGTTTGGGGCCGGTTGTAGAACGACGGGTTTGCGGGCAGGAGAATCGCGCCGGCCAGGGCGAGCAGTTCGAGGTTCTTGATCTGAACGAGGTTCAGGGGCGTTTCGCGGGGGACGAGGATGAGCTTGCGGCGTTCCTTGAGCACCACATCGGCCGTCCGCAGCAGCAGATCGCCGCTCAGTCCATGCGCGATGCGCCCGAGGGTGCCCATGCTGCACGGAATGACGACCATGGCGTCGGGGGCGTTCGAGCCGCTGGCGAAGGGGGCGTTCATGTCATCGAGTGCGTGAGAGAGCACCCCTTCGGCGAGGCACAGACCATCGGGCAACTCCTCGTCGACGACTTCGGCGGCGTAGCGGCTGAGGAGCAGATGCACCTGGTGTTGGCGGACGTCCAGGCAGTCCAACAACCGCTGGGCGTAGACCGCGCCCGAGGCGCCTGTGATGGCAACGACAATGCGCAATGCTACAGTTTCACATCCTCGGCGCGGACGTCGAGGCACTCGTCCTGATCCTCCCAGGCGACTGCGGGATAGACTTCGAGCAGTTTGGGGACAAGTTGGTGGCCGGCGAATGCCAGCAATGTCTCCGCCTTGGCCGCGGCGTCATCGAGCGCCGCATCGTAATCCCCCGCGCGCTTTCGCTCTCCGTCGTCCCAATGCGCGACGGCATGGACTGGCGCGTATTCCTCGGCCCAGCCGCGGATCAGGGGCCGCAGGTCCTCGGGGAGGTCGTCGAACGGCACGGCCGTGCTGTTGCAGTGCAGGCAGACCAGGCCGGATGCGAGGACGTCACGGCTCAGCATCGGCACGAGTGGCGCGCGGCAACAGGGCGCGTCGGGATAGGTGGCGGGAGACATTACCAGCCGTTTCAGCCAGATCTGCCGGTCGTGTCCCACATGCGCCGCGAGTCGGTACGCCGCCACAAGAGGGTGGGAGAGCCGCCAGCCGCGTCCCTGGAGCTGCCCCAGCGTTTGCGCCATCCACCGCGCCAGCGTCAGATCGTCGAAGTCGTGAAAAACCCGGCTGTGCTCGGTCCACAAGGCGTCCAGCGGGTTCTCCGGTTCATGAGCCATGATGCATTCAGACTAATGGGCAGGGCAAAAGTTCAAAGCGAAAAGACGGGAGGGTCGTGGTGAGCGTCGTGGAGGCGTTGACATTCAAAAGTCGAATGCGCACGCGTCTGGACCGCGTGCGGTTTCACTTGAGCCAGCGCACAATGGCGTTGGCATCGAGCGTGGGGGCGAAGGCGTAGCGATCGCGCATTGCGCAGAAGCTGACGTCATCGCGCAATTCGGGCCGAGCCAGCAGCCGGCGTCCGTTGCGGCCCGAGCCCAATCCGGCGGCGAGGTCATTGGCGTGCCTGCGCCAGGCTTCGAGAGCGAGTTGGACGGAATCGACCACTTCGCCCTCCCTGTAGAGTTCCCAGACGGCCTCGCACAGCGCGCCTGCGGCCAGCGCGTCCTCGAAAGCGGCCTGCTCGATCGTCCCGCTGCACACCACCAGCAGGTGGCGCGGCTGGACGCGGCGCAGGGCTTCGACTACAGCACTGAGGTTGAGGAATGCTCCCACCCACACGTGCGCGGCCGGCCGGCACGCCTGCAAGGCGCGCGTGCCGTTCGTGGTGGTCATCACGATCGTGCGTCCCCGCACCCGCTCCGGCCCGAACTCGCGCGGCGAGTTGCCCAGATCGAACTCGACTCCGCCCGTGAGGACGGCCCGGATTCGGAGGCCGTCGCGTTCGCCCGCCAGGAGGACATCCGGATCGCGTTCCTTCCACGCCAGGGCCTCCGGGATTGTGGCGACCGGCACGATAGCCTGGGCGCCATGGGCCAGCGCGGTGACCATCGAACTGGTGGCGCGCAGGACATCAAACACGACGCACGCCGTCTCGCTCAAGTCGCGCTGTGCGAGGGCGGCGAACTCGGCGGGTGTGAAGAGGACCTCGATGGAGGTGTTCATGGCTTACGGTAAACGCTGTCGGTCGACGGTTCGGATGTAATGAAACAGGTATTGTTGGGCGTAGCCCGCGCGCGGCCCGAAGTGCGTGCCGGCAAAGCGTCGGAGCCCGGACGGCGTGACGCGGCGTCGCGGGAAGTAGAGCCGCCGCAGCGCTCTCTCGATCCACACATCGATGGGGAAGGCCTGCGGGAATCCGTACGCGAAGAGCAGCACGCAGTCCGCGATCTTGCGTCCGACTCCCGGCAGAGCCATGAGGGCCTCGCGAGCCTCTTCGAGCCCGAGGGACGGGAGCGTCACCAGATCCGGGCGGCCTGCGGCGACGCGTTGGGCGGCGGCCCGGAGCGAGGGCGCGCGGAATCCGAGCTTGCAGGCGCGGAGCTCGGCCTCGGTGCATTGCGCCAGGCGCTCGGGTATGGGGAACGCGAACTCGGAGGCATGTCCCGGGGGGACCGGGACCGGCTCGCCGTAGCGGGCGCAGAGCAGTCCGATCATTTGGCGAATCTGCACGATCTGTTTCGTGGCGGAGAGGATGAAGGAGGCGAGGCATTCCCAAGGGTCCTGGCGCAAGAGGCGCAGGCCGGGGAAATGCCGCACGGCGTCGGCGAGGATTGGGTCATTCGGGAAACTTGCCAGCACGGTGTCGAGGCGCTCGCCGACCTGGAGGTAGGTTGCGAGCCAGTCCCAGTCCGGGACGGGCGCGGGCGTCTCTGCGCGGATCCCCTCCGCGCACGGCTCGAGGCGTGTCCAACGCCGGCCCACCACGCCCTCGAAGCCCGCGCCCGCCGGACGCCAGCGGAAGGCCTGTCCGGAATTGAGCGTCGCGGCCAGGTCGTAGGGGCGGACGCGGAACGTGGTGTGCTCGACGCGTGTCAGCCCGGGCGAGGACGGGCGATTCGGGAAGTCTGTTGACATCCAGCTCTCTAGAACCGGATGAGGGAGCGCACGGGGTAGCCTTCGAGCTTGGCGCGGCCTCCGAGTGCGGTCAGTTCGATCAGGAACACGATCTCGACAACCTCGGCGCCCAGGCGGCGCAGCAGGCTGGCCGCCGCCCGCGCGGTTCCGCCCGTGGCGAGCAGGTCATCGATCAGCAGAACGCGGCTGCCTTCGGGGACGGCATCGGCGTGGATGGCGATGGTGTTGGACCCGTATTCGAGTTCGTAGCTTTCTTCGAGCGTGCGGTAGGGGAGCTTGCCGGTCTTGCGGATGGGGACGCAGCCGGCGCCCAGTTTCAGGGCGGCGGCGGAGGCGAAAAGGAAACCTCGGGCGTCGATGCCCGCGACGGCGTGGATGGAGCCGGGTGGGTGGCCCGCGATCAGCCCATCGACGGTGGCGGCGAACAGGCGCGCGTTGCCCAGCAAGGGTGTGATGTCTTTGAACTGGATGCCCGGTTTGGGGAAATCCGGAACATTGCGAATGGCCTGCTCGAGTTCGGCCAGCGAAGGGTTTCGTGGAGGATTCATCGAAGACGTGTCATCGGGTCAAAGTTTCTTTCCTTCGAGCTTCTGGATCATGCGGCGCAGCTTGGCGAGGGCGATGTTCTGGATTTGGCGGATGCGTTCTCGAGTGACACCGAACTTGGCGCCCACTTCCTCGAGTGTTTTCTCGCTGCTGCCGTCGAGTCCGAACCGGTAGCGGAGGATCGTCTGCTCGCGTTGGTCCAGCCGCTGCACGAAATCGTCGACCATGATGTTCACCGTCTTTTCCTCGAGCCGCTCGTACGGATCTTCGGCGCGCTCGTCCTCGACGACTTCGGCGTAGGTGTTTGAGTCCTCGTCGCCGATGGGGGCATCGAGCGAGGCGGGCCGGACCGACGCGCTTCGTAGCTGGGCCACCCGAGACGAGGGAACGCCCAGCTCCTCGCCCAACTCTTCGTCGGTCGGTTCGCGCCCGTACACCTCGTGCAGCTTCATTGCAATCCGCCGCATGCGGGAGATCTTATCCACGAGGTGGACGGGGAGGCGGATGGTCTTGGACTGGTTGGCGAGGGCGCGTTTGATGGACTGCTTGATCCACCAGGCGGCGTAGGTGGACAGTTTGCCGCCCTTGGCGGGGTCGAAGCGCTCGACGGCCTTCATCAGTCCGATGTTGCCCTCGTTGATCAAATCGAGGAGGGGCAGGCCGAGCCCGTCGTAGTCGTGGGCGATCTTGACGACCAGGCGCAGGTTGGCCTTGATCATGTGCTCGCGCGCCCTCTTGTCTCCCTGCTTGATGCGCGCCGCCAGTTCAATCTCCTCCTGCGGTGTCAGGAGCTTGACCTGTCCGATCTCGCGCAAGTAGAGCTTGATCGCCGTGTCGCTGTCGTACGCCGAACGGTCCGCGGGCCGCTCTGCCAGCGCCTCTTCGTCCCGGGGCACAGACACCTCGGGAACGGGCGTCGGGGGCTTCGCCATCTCGCCCGCGCGGGGTCCGACGCCTCGGGCGCGCTTGTGTGGACGGATGGACCGCGTCCCCGCCCGTGTTTGGGGTCGACGGACGCGGGTCTGAGGCGATCGTCCCTGCGGCTGGCGCTTTGCTGTCATAGTCAGACGCGCCGCAAGAGTGTGAAGTCCGCCGTCGTTGCCGCAAGCAAATTAGGCGAGCAAATGAGGCGCGCGGACGCGGCTCACTTCGGTTCGAGTCGCTCCCGGGGGGGCAGAGGCGGAAACGGCGCGTGGGGCTCGGCCTGGTACCAGAAAGCGGCGGCGGCGACATCGTCTTCGGTCTGCAAGTACCGGCCGCCTTCCTGCCAGCCTAGCGACTGGATCGTGACCCGCAAATCCTGCTCGAACCGGATGGGGTCCGTGATGTGCCATCGGTAGAGGCCGAAGCGCTGGCCCGGTTGATAGATCTGGTCGGGCGGCAGCACCTGGGCCAGGCCCGAGTACGGCGTCGAGAACACGGTGTAACGCGCCTTTCCCCCGTCGTCCTTGGTGTCGAAATTGTACGACCCGCAAAAGTAATCCTCCGTGCCAGTCCCGCAGATCGTCGGCCACAGCGTGTCGCCGTCCATGTAGAACTTGATCTCGCCTTCGCCCCACCAGCCCGGGCTGTGCACTTCCCAGGCCATGTAGGTGCCCACGTAATGGCCCTTGCCCTTGACGCCATCGATGATGGTGAAGAGCCCCTTCTGTTTGAGCGGGTCCTCGCGGCGGAACTGGGCATGCAGGTAAGCGGAATCCTCCGGCACAGCCCCGAGCGCGTAATTGACCTGGTAGTAGAGCACCATGTCCTTGTCGTCGAGATTCTCCATCGTGATGCGCGCCCGCTTGCGGAATGGCATCGTCCAGTAGCAATTGAAGGCGCTCCCCGGGTTCACGCACACGGCCAGGGAATTGATCTGGGCGTACTTCCCCCAGCCGCACGCGAAGAAGTCGCTCATCGGACACTCGATCGACGGCTCCTTCTCGTCATCCCAGTAGAATCGCAGGATGTACCACCGGGTCTTGTCGAGAGGCGCCGGCGTCATCCAAATCTGTTGAATGGCTCCGGGCCCCGCGATGTCCGCCATTGTGAAGGTGCTTCGCGCGGGAATGCGGACCGAAGGCGAGACTTTCCAGCCCTGGCCGAGATCGCGCGAGGCGTTCTTGCCGGTGCCTTCGGTCGCCATGCCGGCCTTTCCCTTTTCGCCGGTGAAGTTTTCCGGCGAAATCGAACGCGTTTTGGCGTCCGACATGCGGAACAGGTTGCCCAGATTCACTTCGATGCCGTTGAAGGCCGATTCGGCCGCGATGCACGGAGACCAGGAGAGCGCGCCGGCCATCAGGGCCGCCGCCCAGAGCATGGAAATACGCTTCATAAGAAGTCTGAGGATTGTTGCGTCAGCACACATGATTCGCGTGGGAATCTATCAGGCGTCCAGCGGCGGTGTCCAGACCGGCGATGGGATCGCCAACTCGCAGCGGCGCGTCTCGCATTCTTCGCTCTCGCATTCCCGTCATCGTCGTCGTAATCGTAGAGCATGATTGGCATCGAGGTGTCTCTAGCCCGCATAGCAGTCCTCTTGCGAAGTCTCAGTGCTCTGTGCACCATGGGGGTGTGAAATATGCGGGCTAGAATGGCTGGCGTTGCGGCGATCCTCCTGGCGGCGGCCTGCTGCGCGGTCTCCGACGAAGGGCGCGGACTCGACGCGTTCGGACTCGAGTATCGACTCGAGGCGCGCACTGAGCCGCGTCCGAACCGGGTGCACATCCTGCGGGCGGACCTGGGGCAGGGGAAAGTGCGGCCGGCGGTTGTTCTGGCGCCCGATCCGGACGGCGACGGCCCAGCCGAGGCGGCTCTCACCCATCCGCTTGAGCTCGCGCGCGACCGGTCGGTCCTGGCGTTCGTCAATACCAATCCGTGGGACAGTTTTCCCGATGCCGCCGGCAAGAGGAATCGGAGCTGGTTCGAAGGACAACGGGTCGACATCCACGGATTGGCGGCGGCCGGCGGCGCCGTCCGGAGTCCGGCCCTGCCTGGCGGCGCGTCGGTCTGGTTCGACAAGGAAGGCCGTGTTGTGTTGGACGACGTTCCGCGGGGCGAGACGGTGGGCGAAGGAATGTGCGGCTTTCAGCCCGTTGTGAGGGAAGGTGCTGTTGTTGCGGCGGCCGGCGGGCCGCAGCATCCGCGCACGGCCATCGGCACGGACCGCACCGGGACGGTTCTGTGGCTGGTCGTTGTTGACGGACGGCAGGCGAAGTACAGCGAGGGGATGACGCTGAACGAATTGGGCGGCGTGATGCAAAGCCTCGGCTGCTGGAATGCGATCAACATGGACGGAGGCGGCAGCAGCATCATGGGGTTGGCGGATGCCGATGGACAACTTCGGGTCGTCAATCGGCCGCCGGGCGGCCTCTCGAGAATTCGCCCGCTGCCCGCAATTCTCACCCTTCGGCGAACACAAGAAGCCACAGAGCAGCAACAGTCTCCGTGACCTGGCTACGAACGCCACGGGTGACCCACAGCCGACCCCAGACCCGCAACCGACGCAGTCAACAACACATCCTCTTCCTGCACCCGGCGAGCGTCCAATCTTGGCAAACGCCCAGGTGAGGCACGGCGACCCCAGACACCACGGCAGTCACCAGGCCCGGCTCTCCAAGCGAGTGATCGGGTCGCCGTGGCCTCCACCGCCTGGTTCGCCGAATCCCCACCACGGATCCGCCATGAGATCGCTCATCCCGCCAACGTCCCTGGCAGCGGCCTCGAGGCTCACCCTCCACCGGTGGCGTGTCGGCAGTCCCCGCCCAAAACCTCGACCTCACCTTCCGCCGATCGCGCGGGCAAGCGACCAGACCAAACCAGAGACCCTTGATGGGGACCTCGAAGCACAGCAACGCGGGCGACGCCCCCACGCCAAGGCTGATCCGGGCGCACCACCCATACTGGGCGCAGACACTTTCCTCAAACAGATCCTCGCCGACTCCGGTTCCAGGCTGGCCGCGGCTTCTCCCGCGCCATGCGGGACGGGGAATGCAAAGAACGGAGGAGGCGGTTTGACCCTCAGACCAGACCACGCCATCGCCCGCCTCCTCCGTTCTCTACATTCCTTTGGTCAGTTAGACCTTCGTTTCATGTCTCAGTGTCCTCAAGTTCCGGGCACAGTGAAAGCAGTTCATGATGTCGCCAGCCAATGTGAACGCAGTCAAACCAAGGACGACGATCGTGACCCAGAGAGGAATGGTAAAGAACCGGCTCAGCAGCCAGATGATTCCAGCCGCCGCAACGAGCATGACCGCGGAAATCGGGATCGCCTGGCGTGACTGACGCCAGTGCTTCTCAAGCTCTTTGATTTCCTTGTCCGTGCTCATGTCACACAGAGCGCGCGATTCGGGCTAACGCCCATATAGGCACGGCGACCGCAGACACCACGGCAGTCACCAGGCCCGGGTCTCCAAGCGAGTGATCGAGTCGACGTGGCCTCGACCGCCTGGTTCGCCGAATCCCCACCACCGAGCCGCCAGAGTCGGTCTCTGCCATTGGTGTGATTCGTGTGATTCGGAAAGCGCCAAGAAAGCCTGGTGGTTCTTGTTAACTGCAATGTGTTAATCATGGTAAACGGTCGAAAGCCATATAGCCGACCCTTAAGCGGGTGGGAGCGATCCTGTCCGTTGAAGCTGGGGAAGGTGAACGCGCGAGCCGTAGCGTCCCGCGAACTCGGTTCGGCCTCGATACACGAAACTGGGAGTGGCCAGCCTGCCGAAGATGGTGAAGCCAGCACTGGCGAGGAAGACTCGACCCGATGCACTCGTCGGACTCCCCGGGGTGAAAGGAGACAGCGCGCGCGGACAGAACCATCGGGAACTTGGGAGACCCGGTCCGGCGTCGAGAGACAACCCTCGAGGGGAAGCCATAACCCTGGGCGGGGCCGGATCGCGGAGTCGGACGGGCTCATAGTAGTGTTGATCCGTCGGTCAAGCCGGCGGGGAGCGAAGGAGCCCTGGCCAGAGACAAGCCGAGTCAGAGGGACCCGGACCTGATTGGCGAGGTGAATAAGCCTACGACAGAAGACGCGGTGGAAGAGGTTTTCGCCTCGTCAGCAGAATGGTTCGGACGCCCGGCCGCCTCAAGGCGAACCGGGCGCCAAACCAAAAACTCAACTCACGTTCGTATGCATAAAAAAACTCGACCGTTCACGCCAGCCTAATCCGCTTCACCGACGACCTGCGTTTGCTCCCGCTGCTGCCCGCACCCAACAGGCCTACCTGGCCTGCGTCCGGCAATTGAGCGAGCACTTCCACAAAGCCCCCGGGGAGGTCACGCCCGAGGAACTCCGTCAGTACTTCGTCCACCTCAAAACCGAACGTCACTTCTCGCTCCAGCTCCACCCAGGCCCTCTGCGCCATCAAGATGTTCTGGGAGAAATCCCTCCGCCGCCCCTGGCCCGCCGAAGTCAACTGGTCCGCGCCACCCAGAGTTCAAGCTCCCTGTCATCCTCTCCGCTCACCGAGGTGCGCCAGATCCTCGCTTCCATCCCCCGCCCTCGATCATCGCGTCGCGCCTGACCACCATTTACTCCTGCGGCCTGCGCCTGGGCGAAGCGCTCAACCTGGAAGTCGGCGACATCGATGCCGGGCGCATGTTGCCTCCACATCCGCGCCGGCAAGAGCAGCCGCGACTACGTCCCTTGCCCCAACGCACCTTGCTCCTGCTCCGTGAGGGCTGGAAGGCTCATCGCCATCCGCGCCTCCTCTTCCCTGCCAAGGGCCACAGCAGCCAAGGCGCTGCCACCGCCGCCGAACCCATGTGTCGCACCACCCTGCAGCGCGCCTTCCGTCTCGCGCTCAAGGCCAGCGGCGTCAAGAAAGCCGCTCATATCCATTCGTTGCGTCACAGCTGCGCAACTCACCTGCTTGAGCAAGGCGAGAACCTCCGCCAACTCAAGTCAACCTCGGTCGCAAGAGTCCCACCGCCACCGTCATCTGCACCCATCGACCACCCTCTGTCGCACACCCCAGCATCAGAAACGCCTCGACGCCCTCATGGCCGATCTCTGAGCCCGGCTCATGTCCGGGATCGGCCTGCCGGGGCCGGCGGTGACTCGATCCGTTTCCACCTGCTGCTCCAACGCTGGGGGCCGGCTTATCTGAAACGGTTCGGCACCGCCGTGCACAACGGCACCGCCAGGTACTCCAAAGCTCCTGGCCTGCCGCACCCCCGCACTAGGCGGCGAACTCTTCGCCTGCCCAGCGTGCGGCACGTTCCATTACGCCTATCACTCCTGCAACGATCGGCACTGCCCTCAGTGCGGCCAGACCGACGCCGACCAGTGGCTGGCCAACCACACCAGCTTGCTGCTCCAGTCCCCTTGCTTCACCAGTCACTTTCACCATCCCGCGGCCACTGCGCCTGGATGCGCTCGCATCCGCCAAGTTTGGATCTGCTCTTCGCCACCTCGGCTCAAGCGCTCCAGGATCTGGTCCGCAACCCCCAACGGCTCGGGGCTTCCCTGGGCGTGCTCGGCCTCCTCCACACCTGGAGCCGCACCCTCATCTACCACCCTCACGTTCACTACCTGGTTCCCGCGGTGGCCGGCCTCGATCAACGCCAGTGGGTTCCCGGTCGTCCCAAGTTCCTCGTCCATGTCCATCCGCTGGCCGATCACTACCGCACCCTCTTTCGTCAGGCCCTCCAACGCGATGCGCCCGACCTGCTCAAGACCTTGCCGCTCGCGTCTGGAAGCAGCGTTGGGTGGTCCGTGCCAGCCCGCCGGTTCGGTGAGGCCGCCTTGCGTTATCTCGGCCGCTACGTCTTCAAGACCGCCACGGGCGACCGCATTGCCCCTGCTCCCCGATGGCCGGGTGCGCTGGCGCTATCGCGACAGCACCTCGGGGCGTGAAGGCACCTGGACCTGGAACCCTTCGAGTTGATCGCCGTTTCCTCCAGCGTCACCTTCCGGCTTCACCGCGTCCGTCGCTTCGGCTGGCTTCACCCCGCCGCCCGCGCCAAGCTCAATCAGGTGCGCGCCTTGCTCCGCCAGGCCCCGGCGCTCACCCACGCCGAGCGTGCCGCCTGGCAACCACCCAGCCCGACTTCGAACCGTCCGAACCGCTCCCGACCTCCCAATCCAAGCCGCTTTGCCGCAGTGCCGCCAACCCGCGACCCACTGCTGGCTCCGGCGAGCAGGGCAACCCCAGTTACGTCCCCCAGTCCGCGGCCCACCATGGACGCCCCTCCCGCCAACGTTCCTGGCAGCGGCAGAGGCTCACCCTCCACCGGTGGCGTGTCGGCAGTCCCCGCCCAAAACCTCTGCCTCGCCTTCCGCCCAGCGCGCGCGGGCAAGCGACCAGACCGAGCCAGAGACCCTTGATGGGGACTTCCGGAACGACAACGCGTGCCCACGCCACGGCTGATCCGGGCGCACCGGCTGCACTGGGCGCAGACACTTTCCTCAAACAGATCCTCGCCGACTCCGGTTCCAGGTTGGCCGCGGCTTCGTTCAACCGGGGAATGTAAAGAACGGAGGAGGCGCTTTGACCCTCAGACCAAATCACGCCCTTGCCCCGCCTCCTCCGTTCTCTACATTCCTTTGGTCAGTTAGCCCCTCCTTTCATTTCTCTTTCGTCTGAAGCACACCATCAAGACACCTCCACCTATCAGCAACGCCCATGTGGAAGGCTCTGGCACTGCACCAGCAAAAATCGGCACTCCGGGCCGTGAGTCGTAAGCCCAACCCAAGAGGGCCGCTCCGGCGGCGTCACCAGACAAGACAATGTCGAAATAGCCATAGTGCAGACCATCGGCCAACGCGAATTCAATCCCGATGAATCCACGCGTCGCCGGTCCCGGCGGCCAAGTGCTCAGGCAGCCGCTGTCCAGACACTGAACTATCGTGGCGAACGCAATCTCCCCAAGGGTCACATAGCCACCGACTGGGTCGCTGGAAAGCCAAGCCAACGCAGGATCGAGCGACGAACCGATGACAAAGCCTTCGGGCAAATCCGCCACCGGACCACCAATGTTTGGTGGGGGCGATAAGCTGACAATCAGCCGATTGGCCCGTTCGGTGCGAAGGGCGTTCCCTGATGTTTCGGCGCCAAAGGTAAAATCCACTACGGCATCTCCATTCAAATCGATTGGATACAAGACAGTGAAAAACTCGCTGTCCATGATGGTTGGCTCCGGCAGCCTCGTCACCAACACGCCCTGCCCCCGCGCCGTAGTGGCAGCTGAGCCGAACAGCCCGGCTGCCACCGCCATCCAAGTCAGCCATCTGTTGCTCATTGTCCTCTCCGCAACAGCCAGAAGCGGTAGTCGGCACTACTGGTCAACTCCACCGTGTTCGTGCTGCTCTCAGCCAGCACCGAGCCGGCGGCAGTCCAATTGGTCAGGGGCGTGGCGACGTTGGTGGAAGTCAGAATCGTCAAATAAGCGCCGGCGTCGGCCACAAACGTCAGCAGAAACTCGTTCGTCGTTGGCGCTTTTTCCAGCGCCGTGATGACGGGCACGGGCGGCGTGACCCCGCCGAGAGCGACCGAAATCTTCTGCGTGCTGGGAGCGGGATTGCCGGGCAACCCGCCCGCGTGGGTCACCGTGATGCGATAGTCGCCCGCCGCAGGCGAGGCAATGGACACGCGCTCCACGTTGTTCCGGTTATCCACGCCGCGTGTAGCGGCAGCCCCACGCAGCGCCGCGGTCTTGTTCGTCAGGTCGGGGCTCAACACCCAGGGGAGATACACGTTGGTCGTGCCCACGCGCTCCACCCAGATGTCAATGTCGTTCACGAGCATCGGATTGACCGGGTCGGCGTTGGTGATGCTCGTGAGCGCCGGACCGGCCGGGTCGCTCCATGCGGCGGTCACGGACAGCGGCTGTGTCCCGGCCGACGTGACAATCCATGAAACCGATTGCGTGGGCGAGAGCGTGAACTCCTTGATGAGCGAGCCGCGTCCCAGCGCGTAGTCCTGGCCCACGCGGGCGACGGCGGAGCGGGCATTGGCGATCCCGTGGCCCAAGCGGTAGTCCGGTCCTTCCGCGCCCACGTCGTCACAAGTATCAATGGCAACGGCCTTGGGCGTGGAGTTGAGCCAGGCGTCGGCAGCGTTGGTCAGGCCCGGATACAGTTGGGCGCGGCGTTGAAGGACCAAGCCCAACTCGCCCACCACTCCGGGCGCGGCGAAACTCGCGCCTCGCGCAGAGCCGGTGTACTGGTTGGTCGTCGTCGAAGTGGGCGAAATCAAACCGAGGATTTGCCCGCCACTGACCAGCCCCAAGGCATTGCGTATGGGCGCATTGGTCGTGCCGACCGCCACAAGGTCGGGCTTCAGCCGGCCGTCATCGGTTGGTCCCGCTCCACTGAACGCGGCCGGCACGGCGTTGGCCCCCGGGCCGAATCCGAAGAAGGCAACGCTGTTGCTGATCCAATAGACATCCTCGCACGCACCGACGGTCAGCACGATCTTGGCCGTGCCCGGAGCCGCCAATGAGTCATACCCTCCCTCGTCACCGTCCAGCCAGTCCCGCGTTGCGGTATCCGTGACGTAGTTGGTGCCAACGCGCCGATAATACGTGCCTGGAGAATTGGTCGGTCCCTGCAGCCTGTCGTTACCACAGGCATAGACCATCAAGTGCCGCGTCGCCTCTGCCTGATGAAACTGGTCAATCTGGGTGCAGCCTGTGTCGAACTGATCGGACGGAAAGTAAAACCCGAACTGGAAGTCTTCTACGAAGTTGGTTTGCGACGGGCCATACCAAACCCAAGCATTCGTGATCGGGTTGCCCTGATAGACGATGTTCTCCTGTCGCCAGCCGTTGATTGTCCCCCACGATTGATTCCCAAGAAAGACTGGCGGATTCGTGGCGTCGCCAGCCGCTGCCGATTCCCGCTCGCTCTTGAAATTCCCGGTATCGTAGGCAAACACCCTCGCCTGGTAGGCCACGCCCCGCGCCTCGTAGAAACTGCCGAACAAGGTGCCGACCCCGCCTGCCGCCATCGTTCCCGCCACTTGCGTCGCGTGGCCGGTAGTGTCCAGCGCCGCGCCGTCGCGCTGCCGGACGCGTGTGCCAAACTCAATGTGATTGGTCCGCACGCCGCCGTCGGTCTCCCACAGGGCGAGCGTGACATTCGTGCCCGTGAGGTTCAGTCCGCTGTTGGCCTCCGAATAGGGCCAAGCACCGGCGGGCCACAACTCGTCCGCACTGATGCTTGCCCCGGCGACGGTGTTCTGGCTGCCAATGTAGATCGGCGAATCGGCCAACTCCCCCATCAGAATCAGTTTGCTGCCGTCGCCGGTCTCGATCTCACGCTGAGTATTGTGCTTCCGCGCCAACTCGTCCAACGCCCGCTCCTTGGCCGGCTGCTCCGCTTCTGAACGAGCGGCCTGCTCGCGCAAGGCCGCGAATTCCCCTTCGCCTTCTTGCCGCTTCTGCTCACTGGCAGCCTGTCCAACCGGGATCAGCGCCCGCGTCTGCGGCGCAAGCGCCGCCTTCTTCTCTTGCCATTTCGCCTCGGCCTGACGCGCGGCTTCCTCCGCTGCCTGTCGGGCCGCCGCCGCAAGAACCGGATCGGCGGCGATGGCCTTGGCCAGCGCGTCAGCTTCCTGCCACCTCTGGCGGGCCTCGGCTTGCTCCGGCGTGTCGGGAATGGCCGTATCGTCAAAGATGAAAATGCCCGGCGCAATCTCGGCGGCCTCCAATTCGGGGTGCGGATTAAATGGCCACGGAGGACTCCACTCGAAATCCTTGGCCGAATAATACGTGCCGGGGATGGGTGGATTGTCTGCTTGCTGTGCGAAGCTCGCGCTGGCGAGAGCCAGCGCGATGACTGCTATTCCGATTCGTATCGTTGTTCTGGTTGTTGTTTTCATTTGGTGCGCTCCGATTTGCTGTGCGTGTTCGACTTGCCCGCGACGTCACGGGCTAACGGCAGGTGAGAGACCGCCGCCGACTGGAACTGTGGAGCGCACGAGGCCCGTCCGAATGTCCACCCGGCGATGACCGGAGAAGCGGGGCGGCATGTTCATCTGGCGCGCGGCCCTCTGATC
>JAXGQW010000024.1:0-65144 GCA_040766265.1 Verrucomicrobiota bacterium | reverse complement strand
GTCGCAGGCATTGGGAGTAGCGGCGAAATGTCTTCGGCTTCAGACTCGATGTTCTTTCCACTTCGGCCAGGAATTCGCCAATGGTCGCATCCCCGGCAGTGATTTCGATTGGTTGAACGGCAGTGGGTTTGAGATCGGCGAGAGTCGCGGACCAACCCTTCGCGATCAGGGACAGGTAAATGTCCCGTGCTTTGGCGGCGGCTTCCTCTTTGCTCCCGGTGTCCAAATCGAAGCTTTTGCGGTTGCCGCCGAAGTGAATTCTGACGGACCATTCCGGCACTTCGTACGTCTTGCCCTCCCGCGTGTACGTCCGATGCTCCAGACGAGCTTTCCAATAGTTCGCGTGGGTCTTGGGGTACGATCGCTTCGCCTCGCGCTCCTTCGCAATGAAAGTCGGCGCGTCTGCCTGCTCGATCAGTTCAGAGGCGCTCATACATGTCCTCTCTGAACCGTTATCTCAGCACACACCGGAAACGGATAGGTGCATGAGCTACACAAAGCGCGCTGCCAGGTCTCGGCGTCTCCGACTGGCGGTCTTGTAAAGAACCTCAACGGCGCTTGACGCCTCCGAATGCTTGGCCAATTCTTGGCCAATTTTTCGGTTCTGAGTGGTTGTGTCGGGTTGTGGGGGGTAGCGACCCTCCAACGGAAAACCCACTAAAAGCGGGGTTTTCGCAACTTGTGACGACCGGATGCGACTCGGTGCAACCCGGCAGGATGCGACTCATAATCGCTTGGTCGGGGGTTCAAATCCCTCTGGGCCCACCATCGTCTCACGCGCTCCGCAGAAGGGCGAACACGAGGGCCATGAGGAGGAGAAAGGCGCCGACGATCAGCGCGATGAGGGTTGCCAGTCTGTGGCGCATGGTTGGTTGCGGGTGGCGACGAGATCAGACCAGATTGAAGCGCTCGGAATGGAAGTCGCCGATTGGCACGCCCAGGCGATGCAGCGAACGCTCGACGGCGTCCATCATCGGCTGGGGACCGCAGATGAAATACTCGTGCTGTCCCTGGCGTGGGATGTGGCGTCCGAGCAATTCGTCGTTGACGAAGCCCTTCTCCCCGTGCCAATCGGGTGGGGGGTTGGCCAGCACGTAAACGACTTTGAGATCGAGGCGCGAGATGAGGGCGTCGATCTCCTCACGGAACGTGAGGCTTTCGAGGTTGAGGCCGCCGTAGATGAGCACGAGGGGGCGCCGATCGCCCCGGTCGGCAAAAGTGCGGAGGTGGCTCATCATGGGCGTGATGCCGATGCCCCCGGCGATGAACACGAAGCCCTCGGCCCCCGTGTGGCGATCGGCACTCAACGCCCCGAAGGGCCCGTCCAGATAGGCCTTTTGACCCGGTTTGAGATCCTTGATGCGCCGGGTGAAATCGCCCAGCTCTTTGATCGTGAACTCGAGGTGGCGCGGTGCTTCTTCGGCGCTGCTCGAGAATGAGAAGGGATGCTCGCGATCGGAAAAGGGGGAATCGCCGAGGGTGATCCATGCGAACTGCCCGGGTTGGAATCGGATGCCCGGGTGGTTGATCGGGGCGATCCTGAGGGTGGACGCGGATCCGCGCTCGGGCCGGACCCGCTCGACGGCATAGGGCGTTCGGAGTTCCCACCACGGTTTAGCCAGGCGGACCCAGAGGGTGAGGCCAAGCCACATCGACGAATAACCCAGCCAGAAGGGCTTTTTCCACGGATGATCGAGGTAGTGGCCGATTTCCAAAACGTGAATCACCCCGAAGATCACCGCCAGGGAGCCCAAGACCGCGTGCGCGCGCCGCCAGCCGTCGTAACCGAGCCGGAGGCCCTGGCGGAAGACCGACGTGAGAATGAGGATCGTGAGGGCAAGAGCGCAAAGAAGCCAAAGCGGGGATAGGTGGGGTGGTTGATGAAATCGAAGCGAATGCGCACAGCCGGCCAATCGACCAGCGCCAGGAGGACAGGATGCGCAAGGATGAAGGCGAAGGCGATCAGGGAAATCTGCCTGTGGAAACTGTAGACGACATCGCTTCCGTAAGGCGACTTCAGCCATTTGAAGCGCGCCGTCAGCACGAACTGCAGACCCATCATCGCCAGACCGATGAAACCCAACGCGACCGACAACTCGCGCGCAAACTCGCGCCTGGGCTGTGTCGCGCCCGCCAGGACGATGAGCAACGGGGCGAGCGTGAGGGCCAGATACAGGCCCATCCAAAGCGCGCCGCGCACCCACGATTTCGAGAAACCCGCCATCGCCTCGCCCCTGAGACCGGAGGCACCGCGCCCCTCTTGCTGGCACGCCGCGGTCTTCGGGTTGCCGGTGCGGCGTTGACAGCGCTCAGGCCGGCCTTCTCATTAGCGGCGTCCGTTTCATCCGACAATCACGAAATCGACACCACCAAACCGGCGCTTTGCGGGGCGGCACGGCGTTGCGTCGCGTCCGCCCGAACGCCATCCATATGTGTCCTGGTTCCGGCATCCGATGTCCGCGCTAACGCAACGCGAATCTGGGTTGGCTTCTGCTGACGCGTTCGCGGGTCGGGACTGCGCCGAGGCCCAACGCCTTCGAGAGCCAGGCCTGGTAGTCGGCGACGGTTTCCCGGTGGGCGGCCAGCACGCGCACCACCTCCTGCAGATCGTCGACGTAGCCGCCTTCCCAGGTGTCGGGGATTCGATCCGCCCAACGCATGAAGTAGTCGAGCGCTCTGAGGAAATCGGCCAGGGCGATCAGCGTCAACCCCCTGTACTCGCCGCAGACGGCGTCCTGGATGATGGACACCATCTGGCGGACGCCTTGGGTCAAGCGATCATGGGCGAACTGCCCCGGTTTGAGCGTGGCGAGTTTCGAGGCGATCACTTCGTTCAGTTCGGCCGGGTGACACAGATCCTGCACGGTGTAGGCCGCCAGCCCGGAGTCAAAGGAGACAGCGCGGGTATTCATTGATGGCGTCAACTATGGGAGGCGGGTGGCGCCCGCGCATTTACGAGATGCCGGTCCGTTTATAAGGGTCTGGTTCATGGCGTCCCCGATGAATCGCGCCGTCGCTGGATGCGTCAACATCACTGTCCGCGGCGCGCTCAGAGTGCAGGCTCAACGGGGCGGCTTGGCCCCGCGCACCCGGGAGAGACCATGCGAATCACCGACGTCCTCGTGCGAAACGGGCTGCTGACGGCCGAGCAAATGGCCGACGTGCTGCGTTTGCAGCAGGAGGAGGGATTGCGTCTGGACCGGGCGATCGTGCGGCTCGAGTACCTGAGCGAGCGGGAGCTTCTGGGTGCGTTGGGAGAACATCTCAAGCTCAAGGTGGCGGACCTGTCGCAGTTGAGCGTCGGCCAGGAGGTGCTGCGGCTGCTCCCCGCGAAGCTCGTGTTTCGCAAGCGTGTGTTCCCGATCGGCCAGGCGGACGGGGCGATCGAGGTGGCGACCAGCGACGCGTTTGACATGAGCGCGCTGGACGAGGCGCGACTGCTGACCGGGCTCGAGGTGCGCCCGGTGCTTGCGGCGGCGGAGGAGATCGACAAGCTGATCAAGGCGCACTATGGGGTCGGGGGCGACACGATTGACGAGATGGTGGCGGGGGAGGCGGGGGGGGTGTCGGCGGAGTCGGCGACGAGCGAGGATCTGCTCGAGATGGCGCAGGAGGCGAGCGTCATCAAGCTGGTGAACGAGATCATCATCGAGGCGGTGAACGAGCGGGCGAGCGACATCCACATCGAGCCGTACGAGCACGAGCTTTCGATTCGGTATCGGATCGACGGGGTGCTGCACGAGGCCTCGATGCCTCCGCAGATCCACCGGTTCCAGGCGGCGATCATCAGCCGGCTCAAGATCCTTGCCAACCTGAACATTGCGGAGCGGCGCGTGCCGCAGGACGGGCGCATCGAGTTCAGCGTGGGCGGGCGGCAGATCGATGTGCGGGTGAGCGTGATCCCGATGCTTTTTGGGGAGGGCATCGTCATGCGTCTGCTCGACAAGTCGAGCGTGCTCTTCACGCTGACGCAACTGGGGATGGACGACGCCACGTTCAGCCGGTTTCAGGGCCTGATCCGGCGTCCGCACGGGATCCTGCTGGTGACGGGGCCGACCGGCAGCGGGAAGACGACGACGCTCTACGCGGCGCTGAACGCCCTGGTGAACTCCGAGATCAAGGTGCTCACCGTCGAGGATCCGGTCGAGTACCATCTGCGCGGCGTGAATCAGATCCCGGTCGATCCGCAGGTGGGGATGACCTTCGAGCGCGGGTTGCGCGCGATCCTGCGTCACGATCCGGACGTGATCATGATCGGGGAGATTCGCGACCTCGAGACGGCGCGGGCTGCGATTGCGGCCGCCCTGACCGGTCACCTGGTGTTGTCCACCCTGCACACGAACGATGCGGCGTCGGCGCCGATGCGGCTGCTCGACATGGGGGTCGAGCCGTATCTGGTGAGCAGCACGCTGATTGGCGCGATGGCCCAGCGCCTGGTGCGGACGATTTGTCCGAAGTGCAAGACGACCGACCCGGCGGATCCGCGGACCCTGCCCGACGATCTCGGCTGGGGGCCGGGCGATGTTTTGCACCGCGGGGCCGGATGCGAAGCCTGCCGCGGCACCGGGTTCCGGGGGCGAACGGGGCTCTACGAACTGCTCACGATCAACGAGCCGCTGGCCGAGTGCATCCTGCACCGCCGTCCACCGCCAGAACTCATCCGGGCCGGCCGGGAGGACGGGTTGCGCCTGCTGCGGGAGGACGGCTGGATCAAGGTGCGCCAGGGGGTGACCACGGTGGACGAGGTTGTGACCTGCACGGCGGTGTGAGGCATCGAGGAGGGGCATGGCCGATTTCCAGTACACCGCCAAGACCGCCGGGGGCGAGACCGTCAGCGGCGTGTTGTCGGCCGAGAGCGAGGCGACGGCCCTGCGGATCCTGGACGAACGGAATCTCTTTCCGCTGGCGTTGCGGAGCGGTTCGGGGGCGGCCGGCCGGCAGGCGGCGCGGGGGCGGGTCCGCACCCGGGACGTGGGGATCATGTACGGGCAGTTGGCGGATCTGATCGGGGCCGGGGTGCCGCTGCTGCGCGCGCTCGACTCGCTGGTCAAGTCGACGGTCAACGCGCGTCTGGCCGGTTTGTTGCGGGAGGTGCGGGCGGCGGTCGCGGACGGCAAGTCGCTCACGGACGCCCTGCGGGAGCATCCGGAGGCCTTTCCGCCGTTGCACACCGCGATGGTGCAGGCCGGGGAGCGCGCGAGTTTTCTCGAGGAGGTTCTGCAGAGCCTCTCGGGCTTTCTCGAGCGGCTGGACGAATTGCGCAGCAAAGTGATCGGTGCGCTGATTTATCCGGCGTTGCTTGCCGGCGTGGGCACGCTGGTCCTGGTCGGCGCGCTGCTCTTCTTCGTGCCGCGGTTCGAGCCGCTGCTGGGCGACGCGCGCAAGCCGTTGCCGACGGAGCTGGTGTTTTGGCTGAGCAGGGTGTTGCGCGGGTATTGGTATCTGGCGCTGGCGGCCGGAGCGGGCCTTGGGGCCCTGGTCTGGGGGGCGCTGTCGAGCGAGCGCGGGCGGCGCTGGTACGAGGAGTGGCGCCTGCGCGTGCCGGTTGTCGGCACTGCGCTGAGGCTTCTGGGCATCACACGGTTTTGTCGGATCCTGGGCACGCTTTTGGCCAATGGCGTTCCCCTGCTGCAAGCCCTCTCGATCAGCCGCGGGGCGACCGGGTCGAGGCTCTTGGGCGACCGCATCGCCGATGCGATGGAGAGCGTGCGTGGGGGGCGCCCGCTGACGGAGCCATTGCGAGTGGGCAACCTGTTTCCCGAGCAGATCCTGGCGATGATCCGGGTGGCGGAGGAATCGAATCGTCTGGACAAGGTGTTGTTGAAGATTGCGGACACGGTCGAGCGGCGGACCAACCGGCAGGTGGACCAGGTGGTGCGCTTGCTCGAACCGCTCATTCTCTGTCTGGTTGCGATGGCGATCGGGATTCTGGCGCTGGGTTTGCTCCTGCCCATATTCACGATGGCCAGCAACCTCGGGCGGGCGTCCTGACATGAGGATGGGCTGAATGCAAACAGGTTTGACGGCGTCTATTCTCGCTTAAATACTGTGCTCCTATGAAGACGCGCTATGTGGCCGGGCGAATCGCGCCGGTGCGGGCCTCGGTGGGCTTCACGCTCATCGAGGTTCTGCTGGTGATCGTCATTATCATGATGCTGGCGGCGGCGCTGGTGACGTTTGTGCTGCCGCAGCAGGCGGGGGCGGAGCGGAACACGACGCGGCTGTTGTTGACGCAGGTGCAAACCTCGCTCGACACGTACCGCATGAATGTGGGGCACTATCCGACCGAGGAGGAGGGCGGATTGGGGGCGCTGCTGGTCAGACCGCAGTTCGAAAACGAACAACTCGGCGAGCGCTGGCAGGGGCCCTACATCAAGCCGGGCACGAAACTGTTGGATGCCTGGGGCAATCAGGTGGTTTACGAATTGCAGGACCTCGCGGGCACGGGGCAGACCAACGGCCTCCCTTACCGCTTGTTTTCGATCGGACCGGACGGCCAGGCGGACACCGAAGACGATCTGGCGCTGGAAACCGGGGCGGACGAGAACCTGGACTCCCGGAGTGTGCTCGAGACAACGCCGAGATAGGCCGCCGCACGTGTCAAAGACCAATCGCCAGGCGGGTTACACGCTCCTCGAGTTGCTGCTCGTGGTGCTCTTGGTGCTGCTGTTCACCGGCGCGGCTGTGATGAATGTGGCGCCGCTGGCGCAGGGAGCGCGGCTCGATGAAGGGGTCGGGCAGCTCGAGACGCTGCTCCGGTTTGCCCGCGCCGAAGCCGCCCAACAGGGGCGGCGGCACCAACTCCAGATCCAGGCGGCATCGGAAGCCCGGCCGGCCAGCCGCGCGGCGATCGCGGTGCGTTGGGAGCCCGAGCCTCTGCAAGATCCCGGTGTCTTCGTCCAAAGCCAGTCCACCGCCGCGCTGGCCCAATCCGTGACCGAGCACGTGCGCATCGAGCATGTGCGCTTGATCGAGCCGGCGTCCCCGTCCCCCCCCCCGCCAGCCGCTCGGGACGCGTGGGACATGTCGGCGCCGGCGTCCGAACCTCTCGGAACTCCTGCGTTTGGTGTGGTCGAGGAATGGCCGTCGATCACGTTCTATCCCGATGGATCGTCCGATTCGGCGGAGATTCTCGTCGGCTCGACGGACATCAACGATCCGCGCCGGATGCTGGTGAAGTGGAACGGACTCTCCGGCAGCGCGGCGCGCGAGGGAGTGAATCCGGAGAGCCTTGGCCTGTTTGGGAGCAGAACCGCCGAGGCGCAACCCTTGGAGCCGGCCTCGGTCGCCCATACGATCCTCGGGCCCTCGGCTCCTTGACCTATGGGGCGCGCATGCAGTTGCCTGGACCGGCGGACCAGACTCAGCCCGGGCGGGAGCCGCGCTCCGGGCGCGGGGCGGTCCTCCTCGAGGTCCTGCTCGCCCTCGGTTTGTTTGTGGTCGCCGCGGCGGTCGTCACTGGCGGCTTGAACGCCGCCGTCGAGCGCACGATCCGGTTGCGGGCGCAGACGCACGCCCTGGATCTCGCCGCATCCGTGATCTCCGAAATCCAGATGGGACTGCGGGCTGCACAGGCCGCGGGGCCGGAGTCATTCGAGGCTCCCTTCGATCAATGGACCTGGGAGATCGAGGTGAGCCCGTACACGTTCGGAACCGAGAACGCACCCGGATTGCAACTGGTGACGGTCATCGTGCGCGGCGAGATGCCGCCCACGGTCCAACGCCTGACGACGATTCTCGTTTCGGAGCCAGGGGAGGCGCCGTGGGGATGAGACCGATTCGTGTGCGGGCTGTGCTGCTGGGTGCCGGGGCGTTCACGCTTCTCGAGGTGTTGTTGGCCCTGTCGATTGCCATCGGCCTGCTGATCGTCGTCCTTTACTACTACCAGCAGGCCGCCCTGCTCCGGGACAGCACGCTCGACTCGGCCACGGGACTGGCCGCCGTGCGTCTGTGCATGGACCGCCTGGGAACGGAGTTGCGGACGGCCAGCGCACAGCCCGACAGTCTCCGCGGCGGCTCCCAAGAGATCGAGTTCCTTCAGTGCGAGCTTCCCGAATCGGGCAACGCGGCAGCGGCCGAAGACGACGCTCCTGTGTCAACCCCGGTTCTGCTCCGTCGGATCCGCTATGCCATGCGCGCGTCCGAGGAATCGAGTGCAGCGGGGGGATTGGTTCGGACGGAGACCGTGGTGACGCCCGCCGCCCCTGGGTCGGGTGAACCGGAGCCGGACTCTGTGGAAACGGACCCGGCGGAAACGGGCGTTGTGGAGGAGTCGTCGGAACCGCCTGACACCAACGACGTGTGGGCGGTCGAGACTGCGAGCGTCGAGGAAGAGGGCACACGCATCACCACCTCGTTCCCGAGCGCGGGCGCGCCGCCGCTGACCATTCCCGAACTTCGCTATTTGCGCCTGCGCTATTGGGATGGCGCGCAGTGGCAGGACTCGTGGTCCGGTTCCCATCTGCCCCGCGGCATCGAGGTGACGCTCGCCCTCGAACCGGTTCCGCCGGATGCCGCCCCGGACACGCTGCCCGAGGAGGTGTTTCGGCGAGTGATTGCGATTCCGGCGGGGCTCGCTTGGAGCGCGGCTCCAGCCGTCGCCGACGACTTTGAATCGGGGAGCGTGAACGGGGAGATGACTTCGGAGGGTGGCCGGTGAAGACGCACTGCTATCCGCGCAAAGACCGAGCGAGGCCGTGGCGGTCAGGGGGCTTTGTTCTGCTGATCGTGTTGGTGGTCGTGTTGCTCAGTTCGATGCTGGCGGCGAGTGTTCTCTACGCGATGCGGTCCGAGGCCGCCGCCCACACTGCGAGTGTCCAGCGCGAGCAGGCCTGGGCGGCGGCCATGAGCGGGGTGGCCCGGGCGCTGGCCGTGGCGACGGATCCGGGGGGCGACTGGATGGGGTGGGAGGACAACCCGGCGATGTTTGCCCATCAGTTTGTGAACCAGGACGGCGATGACCAGTGGTTTTTCACGGTGTACTCGGCCTCGGATTCTCTGGGCGCCGAGGTGCGGTTCGGTTTGACGGACGAATCGGCCAAGCTGTCGGTGCGGCATCACGATCCCGCATGGCTCGGGAAGCTGCCGGGGCTCGATGCGAAGCTCGCCGCGGCGCTTGCGGACGCCGTCCCGCGATCCGAAACCGCGCCGCGGACGAACAGCCCGAGCGCTGCATCATGGGCCCCGGACGTCTCGGGTCGGGCGGGTGCGAACGACCTGCCGCCGGACGCGCGGCCGGACGAGACCCGGTTGTCGGGGGCTCCGGTATCGGAGGGGCAGCCGTCGGAGGCTGCGCCTTCGATCCCGGCGGCGCCGGCCAGCCCGGTCCCATCCATCGAGGAGTGGTTTGCCGCGGCGGGGTTGAGCAGTCAGTTGCTTTACGGGGAGGACGCGAACTACAACCTTCGGTTGGACCCGGACGAGGACGACGGGGAGACGCGCAAGCCGCTGGACAATGCGGACGGCCAGTTGGATCGCGGTTTGCAGCAGCATCTCACGACGATCAGCTACGACCTGAACGTCAACAGCGAGGGGCAGCCGCGCATCAATCTCAACGATGCCCAGGCCGACCTCTCGAAGAGCGGCCTGCCTCAGGCGACACTCGATTACGTGGCGGCCCTGCGCCGCGCCGGCCAGGCGCTTTCCCACGCGGCCGCATTGCTCGAAGCCGAAGGCGAGTTTCAGGATGCCGAGGGCCGCCCGCAGCGTCTGCGCTCGGGCATTGGACGCGAGGAATTGTCCGTCGTGTTGGACCAGTGCACCACGACCAATGCCGCGCGACTTGAAGGGCTGATCAATGTGAACACGGCGCCGCGCGCCGTTCTGATCGCGATTCCGTTTGTGGGCGAGGCCCTGGCGGACGCGATCCTCGCGACGCGGCCCGGTCTCACGGCGGACGAAGCGCGCACACCCGCGTGGCTGTATCGGCGCGGCCTGGTGACCGCCGAGGAGTTCAAGCAGATCGTTCCGCACCTGACCACGCGCAGCCTCCAATTCAGCTTCCGCTGCCTGGGTTACGCCGTGCCGTCCGGACGCTATCGGGTGTTGAGCGTCACGGTGGACACGGCGCCGCATCCGCCGCGTGTCGCCGCCCTGCGGGATCTGACGCGGTTCGGATTCCCGGTGCCGCTGGCGGTGCTGGAAAACGGAGGCGCGGGGGGCGTGTCGACAACGAGTGCGGGTGGGCGGCTGGCATGGTGAGTCTTGAGTCATGGCGCTGAACCTCGATCACATCTGGACTGGTCTTGCGGCCCGTTTGAACCGGCCGGCAGCGTCGCGCCGGAGTCGGCGCACCAGCATCACGGCCCTCGATCTCGAAGGGGGCTTCCTCGAGGTGGTGCAGGCGGCGTTGCGTAGCGGAGAACCCCGGGTTATCCGGCATGCCGCTGTTCCACTGGATCGGCCGCCGGACGCCGATTCGGAGACGGGGTCGGTTTCGGGTCCGATGTTTGCCGCCGCGCTGGCGCGCGCTGGAATTCGCCCTGGCGCCGTGGTCATGGGGGTGCCGCGCGCGCGGGTGATGCTGCGGACCCTCGACTTGCCGCCGGCCGAACGCGAGGCGGAGATCGCGGCGATGGTGCATCTGCGGCTGCAGCGCGACTTGCCGTTCGGTCTCGACGAAGCCCTGATCGATTTCAGGATCCTGCAGCACCCGGCGTCGCTGCCGACCGCGCCGACCGGGTCGGATCGCCCGGGACCGCAAGGGGCGGCAGCCCCGGTCCGCGTGCTGGCCGCCGTGGTCCGGCGCGACACGGTCGAGCACTACCAGGCGCTGGCCAAAGCGGCGGGAGTGAAACTGGCGGCCTTGGGACTGCGGTCGCTGGCGAGCGCGCGCGCAGCGCAATTCCTGGATCCTGGGACGACGCGCGGGTGTGTCGCCCTGATCTCTGTCCATCGACGCGAAGTCCTGTTCGATGTGTTGTTCGAGGGCGCGTTGGTGTTCAGCCGGGTTGGGGCCTTGGCGGCCGGCGCAGAGCCGGCGCTGGAAGCTCGAGATGCGGTGGTCGAGCCAACGGCGGAATCGGTGTTGACCGAGGTTGTGCGCAGTCTGCACAGCTACGAAGGCGTTGCGGACCACCATCCGATCGGGCGTTGCCTTGTGACGGGGTCGACCGGCGCCGAGGCGGCCCTGGCGCGTGCGCTGGCGAGGCAGTTGGGGGTGCAGGCCGAGGTTCTCGATCCTGCGGGGCCGTGGAATGAGGCGTCCGACAACGCCCAGTTGCCGCCCCATGCGCTGCCGGCTGTCGGTCTCGCCCTGGGCGCGCTCGAACCGGAGGGGTTGCCGATCGATCTTCTGAATCCCAAGCGCCCTCCGGTCGCGCGTGACAACCGGCGCGTCCGGCAGTTGGGCATTGTGGCGGCGATTCTGGCGGTTCTGCTGGCGGCTACCGGGCTGCGGGCGCGGTGGATTGGGGCCCGGGAGCGTCACCGCGCCCAACTCCAGGAACAGATCACGCTCGGATCCAAGAACCTCGCCGCCTACCGGCATGTCCGCAACCAGGCCCGGACTCTCGCCGATTGGTCGGGCGCCGGGCGCAACTGGCTCGATCACCTGACTGTCCTGAGCGCCCTGCTGCCGCCCAGTCGGGAGCTCTATGTGACCGCGCTTTCGACCAGCGCGCGCAACACGCTCAACCTCGCCGTCAAGATCCGCGGCGGTGAGACCGTGGACCGGCTGTTGGAGACGCTGCGTTCCGCAGGTTACCAGGTGAAGGCGCCCGCCATCATGCCGGCCATGGACCGCTTCGGGTTTCGGTTCCAGGCGAACCTCGAACTGGGCATCCCAACCGCGATCACGAACGATCTCGATGCCCTCGCGGTCGAGTCGCGTCCGCCGCCATCCCCCGTCGCCCCCGTCGCCCCCGGAGCCGCGTCGTCAACTCCCGCGCCCCAGGCCTGTCACCTGCGCCCCCGGCTGCGGCCCTCCTGCCGCGCCGCCGGGCGCTGTTCCGTCCGCGGCCCCGGCCTCGGCCGCCTGGAGGGAGCAGCGTGGATCCCAGACCGGGGAACCGCGAATGCGCCGACGCCGACCGGAAGGAGGCTCGCGTGAATAAGCGGGTCCGACTTCTTGCCTGGGCGGCTTTGGGCGTGGCCGGGCTGCTGGCGATGGGCTTTGTGCTGAGGGCTGCGATCAATCGCCCCTTGCGGACTCTAGACGGCCAGATTCTCGCGCTCGAATCGCGGTTGAAATCGCTGCAAAAGGAGAGACAGGCCTTTCTGAAGGCGGACACCGAGGTGCGGGCCTGCGCCGCCCGACTGTTCGCCAGCCAGGCCGCCGAGGCCGAGGCGCGACTTGGCGCCTTGTTGACTGCCCAGATCGTGCGCGTGGGCTTGCGCGAAGCCGATTTCACGCGCATTCCCGTCGGACGCCGCCGTTTGCCGGGCGCGGAGGAGGTGGGTTGGTCCGTGCAGGGGGAGGGATCCCTGGCGCGTTTGCTCGATTTGCTGTTTCTGCTGCAAAGCGAGCCGCGGCTGAATCGGATCGAGGGCCTCTCGCTGTCTCCCGGCAACGAAGGCGCGCGCACGCGGATTCGGTTTCGGTATGTGACATTGGTCTTCCTGCCGGCTGTCGAGATCGAGGCCTCGATCCCGGAGACGGAACTGAGCATCGAGGCCCCCCTGCGCCGGCGCTACGACGCGATCACACAGCGCGATCTCTTCCGTCCGCACTCGTCCGACGAGCACGCCCCGAGTCCGCCGCCCGCGGGTGCGCCGACGCCTGAGTCGGAACAGCCGCATTTGCGGATCGTCTCGCTCTCCTCGTGGGACGGGCAACCGGAGGTGCACCTGTTCGACGCGCAGCAACAGCGGTTGGTTGTCCGCCGGCCGGGCGATGAACTGCTCGACGGCGAGGTGGCGGCGGTGGACTACCGCCCGCAGCCCGTGCCCGGCAAGGCCGGCCTGATCAGCTACAGCCGCCTCATCTGGCGGATCGACACCAACTACTGGGCCGTCGAGCCGGGTCAGACCCTGGCTGACCGACGCCTGCTGGCGCCGGAAGAACTTCCGGCGACGCTTCACCCGATTCCCACACAACCGGTTCTACCATGAGACTCGATCACTGCATCTGTTTGGTCTGTTTGGCTCTCTCGAGCCTGGCGCCGATGCGACCGCTGGCGGCCGACGGGGCGGGCGGCGACACGCCTGTCGCGGCCACAAACTCGGCGCCGGACGCCGTCCCGATCGATGCCGGCGCCGCGACTCCGGCCTCCGTCGCCCCGCCATCGGGCACAGCGACGAACGCGCCGCCCGACGCGGCCGGCATCCGGTTTGACTTCGCCGGCATGCCTTATTCCGAGGCGATCCAGCGCTTCTGCCAGATGGCCGGCAAGCCGTTGATCGCCGACACGGTTGTCGATGGGGCGCTGACGTTCTCGGATCCGAAGCCCTACACATACGGGGAGGCGCTGGACACGTTGAACCTGATCCTGGCGACCAAGAGCGTCATGTTGATCGAGGACGACCGTTACCTGCGCCTGGTTCCTTTCAAGGCATTGTCCCAAATGCCGCTCAAGCTGATCCGCGGGCTCGAGAACGTGGGCGATGTGCGCCCCGGCGAGCTCATCACGGTTGTGTTGGATCTCAAGAACCTCGATGCGGGCGAACTCTCGCAGCCCATCAGCGGCATGCTTTCGTCAGCCGGCTCCGTGGCGTCGCTCTCGCGCGGGCGCGGGCTCATCATCACGGATCGCCTTGCGAACATCCAGCGCGTCCGGCAGTTGCTTGACCAGGTGGACACGGCCTCGCCGGTCCAGCGGCAGGTCAAGACGTTCGCCCTGCGCAACGTGTCCGGCACGCTGATGAGCGACCTGTTGAACCGCACGTTCGGCATCGCCACAGCCCCGAAGCGGACCGTGTTCAACGAGCAGCGCAAGGCCTACGAGGTACTGCCGCCCGACCCCACCGATTACGTGACGGCGATTTTTGCCGAGGCTTCGAACACCCTGGTGCTGTTCGGGCCGTCGGAACGGATCGACATGGCCAGCGACCTGATTGCGCGCTTCGAGAGCGATGCGGGCGCCGCCGCGAGTGAGATCAAGGTGTTCTACCCCCAAATGCCCGTCGAGGAGCTGGCCGAAATGGTCCGCCAGGCAATCCCGGGCGTGGCTGGGCGAGGCGATCGAGGCCGCGAGAGCGACACTCGGGCCAAGGTGATCACCGACCGGACCAGCAACCGGCTGATCGTGACGGCGCCGGCCATTGGGCAACTCGACGCCATCACCGCGCTCATTCGCCGTCTCGATCCGTCCACTCAGGAGACGGCCGCGGAGAAGGCCCCCGACCGTTCGACGCCGCAGCGGGAACTGCGCGTGGTGGATCTCAAGTCGGGATCCGCCCAGGCTTTGGCGCCGATGCTCCGCGATGCCCTGACCGATCTGACTCGGGACACACCCGGCCCGAACCCGATGAGCCAGGTGCGGATCCAGGCCGCGCCGATGGGGAACCGGATCCTGCTGACCGGCGCCCCGGACGCCCTCGACGACGTCCTGCGCCTGATCGAGCAACTCGACACGGTGAGCGCGCCGGCCGAAGTGACGCGCGTGTTCAAGCTGCGCCAGGCGAACGCCAACCGCGTCGCGGGCCTGATCATGGGCGCGATGGGCGGATACGACTGGCGCCGCCGCGGCGGCGGAGGCGCGGTGCTGGCCGCCGCGGACGATCGCAGCAACTCGCTGATCGTCGCGGCCCCGGAAGGCCAGATGAAGATGATCGAGCAGGTGATCGAACAGCTCGAAGCGGTGGGCGGCGCCGGCGGGCGGCAGTTGAAGATCCTCGAACTCACGAACAACTCGGCCGCCACGGTCGCCGGCACACTCACGCGGCTGTTCGCCCCCCAAGTCAACTCGTACGATCCCACCCAGCGGGTCGCGCTGACTCCGGCGCCCAATGACCGCGCCCTGGTGCTCGAAGCCGACGAGTCGATGATGGCCCGGCTCGAGGAGGCGGTGCGGACACTCGATACGGCCGCCGCGGCCGGAGGCATTGAAACGCGCGTGGTCGAGGTCAAGTCGGGGTCGGCTCAGGCCCTGGCCCCGATGTTGAACGAGGCGCTGTACCAATTCGGGCGCGACGGCCGGGGCGCCAGCCCGTTCGGGCGGGTCCAGGTGCAGGCCTCGCCCGTCGGGAACCGGCTGCTGCTCGCCGGCGCGGCGGAGGCGCTCGACCGCGTCGAGACCCTCGTCGCCCAACTCGACAGCGTCCCGGCCGCCCAAAGCACCCGGGTCTTCAAGCTGAAAAACGCCGATGCGCGTCAGGTGGCCAACATGGTCCTGAGCACGATGGGCGGGTACGAATCGCGCCGCCGCGGCGGCGGGGCAGGGTTCGTGGCGGCGGCCGCTGAAGAACGGAGTAACTGCGTAATTGTGTCGGCCCCCGACTCCCAGCTCGAGCTGGTCGAGGACATCATCAACCGGCTTGACGAGGCCGGGCGCGCGGGCGGGCGCAAGCTGGAGATCCTGCCGATCGACCGCAATTCGGCGGCGTCGATCGCGGCGATGGTCACGCAGATGTTCTACCCGCAGGTCCGCAGTCCCGATCCGGCCACGCGGATCGCGCTCACGGCGGCCCCGGACGACCGGGCGCTGGTGATCGAGGCCGGCGAGTCGATGATCGATCGGCTGCGTGAGACTGTGCAGGCCCTCGATGTCGCGCCCACGCTCGGGGGCATCGAGGTGCGCACCTACGCTCTGCCGGAGGGGCGGTCCGTCGAGCTGGCGGAGGCCCTCAACCGCATCTTCGCCGACCCGTCGGAATCCCGCCGCCGCTGGGATCAACCGATGTCGGCCGCGCCGCCGGCGCCGCGGTTCGAGATCGACAGCGGCTCGGAACTGCTGATGGTGGCGGCCACGCCCGACCAGTTCGAGAGGATCGAGAAGGTCCTCGACGACCTGCGCGGGGCCGCGGCGGCGGCGTCGCAAATCCGCACCTTCCGCCTCCAGCATGGCGATCCAGCCCAGGTGGTCGAGGTTCTTCAGTCCATGCTCTTGGGAGACGCCAGTCAGCGTTGGCGCAGCTCGCGCGGCTGGCGGGGCGGGACCGGTTCGGGCGAGGTCCGCGTGGCGGCCGCGCCGGCGCTCAACGCGGTCGTCGTGCAGGCGTCCCCGGAGAAGCTCGCGCTGGCCACCCAGCTCATTCGCACCCTCGATTCGCCCCGCAGCGAGGACGCCGCAAGCATCCAGACGGTGCGGGTCGAGAAGGCCCAGCCCGAGGCGGTGGCCGCCGCGGTGACGCAGACGCTCGCCGCGCAGAGCCCGCCCAACACCGCGCCGCGGGTGAGCGTGACGGCCGTGCCGGGCGGGCGCAGCCTGCTGCTCAGCGGCCCGGAAGCCGAAGTGCAGAGGGTTGCCGCCTTGATTCGGGAACTCGACCAGGACAGTCCTTCCGACCAGATCGAGACGCGGGTCTTCCAGCTCGAGCACGGCGATGCGCGCGAGTTGAGCCGCGTGCTCACGCAGTTGCTCGAGGGACTTTCGCGGGCGCGCCCGCGTTTCGGCAATCGGTTCCAGCGGGACAGCACCGTCACGGTTGCGGCTGACGAGCGGACGAACTCGCTGCTGGTGTCGGGCTCGGCGGACTCGTTCAAGCTGGTCGAGCAACTTCTTGTCACGCTCGACCAGGCGCCGCAGCACTCGGATCGCCAGGTGCAATTCTACTGGCTGAAGAACGCGCAGGCCTTTGACGTGGCGCTGAAGGCCGAGGCCCTCTTCGCCGAGCGACCCCGGTCCGAACGGCCCCTGATCGAGCCCGATTCGTTTTCGAACTCGCTGACTGTCGTTGCCAAGCCCGCCGATCTTCTCGAAATCGAGAGCGTCGTGCTGAAGCTCGATGAAGCCGCCCGCGACACCAGCCTCCAGGTCCGGATGATCCCCCTGACCGACGTCCCGGTCGAGCGCATGGCCGCCATGCTGACCAACCTCTACTCGCAGCTCAACGAGGGACAGGTCCGGCTCGTCGATCGGTTGCCCAGCCCGACACCGCGTCCGGCTCCCTCTCTCTTGCCCGCGACCAACGCGCCTGCCGCCACACCCACGCGGCCCGACGCGCCGGCGGCCCCGGACGCCCCCGCGTCGCCGCCGGCCCCTCCGGAGGTCGTCATCGCCGTGGACAAGGCGGCCAACGCGCTGATCGCATCCGGCCCGGCCTACGAACTGGATCACATCAGCTCGCTTGTCTATCAACTCTCCGCCTCGATCGCCTCGCCGGAGTTCGAGATCCGCCAGTTCCGCCTCAAGGAGGCCGATCCCGTCGTGGTCGCGCGCGTCCTGAACGAATTGTTCAAGCCGGTTCCCGCGCAGGCCCAGGGACAGGCGGGCCAGCCGGGCGGCGCCCCGCCCCAGCGCGGCGCGGGCGGGCGCAGAGAGGCCGAGAATCAGGGCGGGGGGCGGCCAGACAACCAGGGGCGGCCGCAGGGCCAGCCGCAGGCCGCGACGCCGAAGGTGGCCGTTGTTGCCGAGTCGCGCACGCACAGCGTCATTGTGCGCGCGCGTCCGGCGGATTTCCCACTGCTCGAATCGATCATCGAGCAACTGGACGAAGGCGGATTGACGGCGGAACTGGCGCACCGCCTCGTGCCCCTCGAGCACGTGACGCCCGAACGGGTGCTGCCGCTCCTTCGCCAGATGCTGACCCAGTTGAACAGCGCGCGTCCGGGCGAGCCGGCGGCCATTGCGGGCGACCCGCGCAGCCGGGGCATCTTCCTGGTCGGCCGGCAGAGCGTGCTGGACCGGATCGAGGCCCTGATCCACGAGTTGGACACGTCGTCCGAGTTCGCCGAGATCGAGCTGCGGACGCTCGATCTACAGCATGCGCAGGCGCCCGCGCTGGCGGCGCTGATGAAGAACGTCTTGCGTCCCGACGCCGCGAGCGAACTGAGCGCCGAGGCCCGCCAATTGCAGGAGCAGATCAGCCGCCTGAAACTGGTCGATGACCAGGGGCGTCCGATTGGTCTGGATCTGACCCAGCCGATCAAGATTGTGGCTGACCCGGCCCAACCCAACGCCGAGGGTGGGAACCGCCTGGTCATCGGCTCGACACCCGGAAACCTCGAGGCCCTCGCCGCGGTCGTCGCGCTTCTCGACACGCCCTCCGCCGCCGGGGCGGAATCGCTCCGCGTGTTTCCCCTCACCCATGCGGACGCATCGAGTCTCCTGCAGGTGCTCAATGACCTGTCCACCCGCGCCGCGGGAGCCGGACGCCCGCGCCCCGAGGACCGGGCGAACGTGTCGGTTGACGAGCGGACCAACACGCTGCTCGCCGCGGGCACCGCCAAGGCCCTCGAACGCATCGCCGAACTCGTCGAGCAGCTCGATCGCGAACTGCCCGACGACCTGCGCGGCATCCGCATTCTCCCCCTCACCCATGCCGACGCCACAACCATTGCGTCCTCCCTCCAGCGCCTGCTCGATGAGCGGGCCCGGCCCCGGGGCGGGGGGCGCCGGATGAGCCCATCCTCGCGCGTGGCCGTGATTCCCGATGCCCGGAGCAACAGCCTGCTGATCAGCGGCGGTCCGGACGGCTTCGATCTTGTCCAGACGCTGGTGGCGCAGTTGGACCAGCCGGGCACCTCGCTCGTCGGCCAGGTGCGGCTGATTCCCATCGAGCACGCCGATGCGGGGACGCTCGCAACAACTCTGAGCGACCTTTTCACCCGGCGCTATCAAGCCGCACGGACGCCCGACATGCAGCGCAACCGGCCCGTCATCCTGGCCGATCCGCGCAGCAACAGCCTCCTGGTCGCCGCCGGGGTGGACGACAACCAGGCCATTGACGCCCTCCTGGTCAAACTCGACCGCCCGCCGGAGAATCCGTCGGTCGAACTGAGCGTCCTCGGATTGCAGTACAACGATTCGGCCCGCATGGCGGCCACGATCCGCAGCGTGTTCGCCGCCCGGCTTCGGAGCATGACGCCCGTCGGCCAGCAGCCCGCGCCTTCGGATCGCGTCGAGGTCGAGGCGGACACCCTCAGCAACGCGCTGGTCATCTCGGCCAGCAAGCCGAACCTCGAGTTGGTGCGCGAGTTGGTGGCCAAGCTCGATGCCGAGCCGGTGGCCACCGGCGGACTCATCGAGACCTTCACGCTCGAACATGCGGACGTCCAGCGTGTCTCGACCCTGATGCGGTCGCTGTTGGATCAGGGCCTCTACCGCCCGGGGTTGGCGGTGGCGGGCGGGCGCCGCAGCCCGCGCGACGCGCTTGCCCTGGCGACCGATCCGCGCTCGAACATGCTCATCGTCTCGGCCAGCCCCGAGAATCTCCTGATCGTCAAGGAACTCATCCGTCAACTCGATACCGCCGACTTCACCGGGGCCAGCGATATCCGCCTTTTCGCGCTCAAGCGCGCGCGCGCCTCGCACCTGGCCACGGTGCTCGAACAGTTCTTTCGCTCCCGACGCGCCAGCGAGACCGCCGTGGGCGCCGCCCAGCGCTCCGCCCCGGTCACCGTCACCGCCGACGACCGCACCAACACGCTCCTGATCACCGGCGGCAAGGAGAGTTTCGACGCTGTGGAGCGGATGATCGAGCAACTCGACACCGACACGGCGATGGCGCGCACCAACTTCCGGGTGTATGAACTGCGCCACACCACCGCCACAAAACTGCAGGCCACACTCCAGCGGCTCTTCACCAACCGCCCCCCGCGCATCCAGGGCCAGCCGCCCGAACCGGTGACCGTGATTGCAGACGGCTGGGCCAACGCCCTGATCATCGGGGCGTCCGATGACGACCTCGCGATGGTCGCCTCGCTGATCGAGAAGCTCGATACCGAGCAGCCGGCCGGTGGCGCGCAGGTCCAGGTGTTTCAGATGGCCAAGGCCGACGCGCGGCGCGTCCAGCAGACACTCCAGTCCCTTTTCAGGGGCAGTGCGGGCGCCGGGGCGGCTCCGGGCGCCGCGCTGGCCCCGGTGGTGCTCGATGTCGACGAGCGCCTCAATGCCATCATCGTCTCAGCGGGCGAGACGGATCTCAAGCGCATCGCCGAGCTGGTCAGGAAGCTCGACACGGACCAGGTGGCGCGGGTGGCTGAGATCCGGATTTTCCCGTTGCAGAACGGGCGTGCCGTCGAGATGGCCCTGGTGCTCAACAACGTGCTGAACAACAATCCTCGCGCCCTGACCGAGGCCAGTCCGAACCGGCAGTCCCTGCTCCAGTTCATCACCAAGACCGAGGAAGGGGAGCGGCTGATCACCAGCGCGCTCAAGGAAGGCATTTTGATCGTGCCCGATTCCCGGGCGAATTCGCTGGTGGTGTCCGCCCCGCTCGATTACATGGCGCTGCTCAGCGAGGTCATCTCGCACCTCGACGCCACGGCCCCCACGATGGCGCAGATCAAGGTGTTTCATCTGAAAAACGCCGATGCCCGCCAGATGGCCCAGGTCCTCACCAGCCTGTTCCGTCTCCAGCGGGTCGGCGCCGCGGGCGCCGGCCAGCAGTCGGTGCAATACGTCATGCCTGCCACGGCGGACGCGACCGGTCTCGAGGGCGAGGCGCCGGCCGATGCCACCGGCGCGGTGGTCGGATCCGCCCAGGAAGACGCCCTTTCGGTAACCGTCGACTTCCGGACCAACAGCCTGCTGGTGGGCGGCACGGAACACTACGTCGCCCTCGCCACGCAAATCATCACCACCCTCGATTCCACGCCGGCCCAGGAGCGCACGGCCAAGGTGTACCGGCTCAAGAACGCGCGCTCGCAGGCCGTCGAGGCGTCCCTGCGCACCTTCCTCCAGCAGGATCTCCAACGGATCATGTCCATCCTCGGCCCCACCGGCGTGGGCACCGCTCAGAACATCCTCGACCGCGAAGTCAGCATCGTGTCGGAGACCAACAGCAACAGCCTCCTGATCTCCGCCAGCCCGCGCTACTTCGAGGAAGTCCGGGAACTGGTCGAGGAACTCGATCAACCCCAGCCGCAAGTGCTCATCCAGGTCCTGCTTGCCGAGGTCACGCTCGACTCGACCACCGAACTGGGCGTGGAATGGGACTACACGTCCGACACCGACCCCGTGGTGAGCACCGGGACGGATTTTGGACAGCGGGAACTCCTCCAGGACTACGGCGGGTACTGGGCTTCCGTCACCGGCAGCAATTACCGATTTCTCGTGCGCGCCCTCCAGAACCAAGGCCGGCTCGAGGTGTTGAGCCGCCCCCAGATTCTCACTGCCGACAACCAGGAGGCCACGATCAACATCGGCCAAAGCGTCCCGGTCGTCCAAAGCACCCAGGTCACTCCGCAGGGCGGAACGGTCAGTGCCATCGAGTACCGGGACGTCGGTGTCATGCTCACCGTCACCCCGCGGATCAGTCCCGACGGCTACGTGAAGATGGACGTGGCGCCGAGCATCTCGGATCTCTCGAGTTCGAAGGTCACCATCTCGAAGGGGGAGGACTTGCCGATCATCAACCAGCGCACCGCCACCACGACCGTGACCGTCAAGAGCGGGCAGTCGGTCCTGATCGGCGGGCTGATCGGGACCATTGATGACGAGCGAACCAAGAAGGTGCCTCTCCTGGGCGACATTCCGGGTCTGGGGGCCCTGTTCCGAAGCAAGAGCAAAGGCCAAACCCGGAAAGAACTCCTCGTTGTTCTGACCCCGCAAATCCTGCTCAAGGGAGAAGGCGAGGGCAGAAGCGTCGACGCCCAGACCTTCACCGAAGAGGAACTCCGGGGATCGACCATCCAGGGCGAGTTCCAGCGCGATCCGCTTCAGCGCCGTGTGCTCGATCCCCTGCTGCCCCCGAAAACCCTCGAAAGCCAGACTCCGCAGTGAAGGTTGATTGTCGATGGTCGATGGTTGAGAGTTAAGAGTTGAGCGTTGAGCGTTGAACGTTGGGTGTTTCGCCATGCGCATTAAGTCTTTGTACGTCAACCCTCCATGAACCGGGAGGTGCTCCTGATCGTAATCCGAATCGGCGACAGAGGATGACGATTACGATTACGATTACGATTACGAGCGGCAAACTTCGGTTCGTGCATGCCCCGCGTTCTCAGAAAAGAAACTGCATTCTTCACGAATGATATCGATCCAATCCGAGATCCATGACGGCCTGCGGCGAGCCTCGCTGGCCTGCGCAGCCTGCCTGCTTGCCGTGGCGCTCTGCGGCTGCGTGACCGACAGGCAGCCGCCGCGCGCGGCTTCGCCGTCTGCCATCGACGAGTTGAACCTCCTTGGCCTGCCGGTCGCGGTCAATCTGGACGGCAGACCGGGTGCGGACGGCGTGGTGGTGAAGCTCTTTGCCACAAGCCGATCGAGCCCGCGCGCCATGCCTCTCCGATCCGGCACACTCGAACTGATTGCCTACGAGGGCACGCCCAGCCCAGCCGCTTTGCCGATGCCGTTCCATCGCTGGACGTTCACCCCGGCCGAGCTGGCCCATAACGAGTTCACCACGGTGCTAGGGACGGGCTATCGCCTGGTTCTGAGCTGGATGCCCCGATCGCTGCCATCCGATCGCGTCACGGTCATCGCTCGCTACCATCCTCACAAGGCCGAGCCCGTCACGTCGGCTCCCAGCTCGATCACCGCGTCCGCGTATTGAATGCGGATGCGGGACGGATCTTCGAGATCCGGGATTCGATCAGACTGGCTTGCAATCGAGGCGGAAGGAATTACTATGCCCACTACGATTACAAGCCACTCCCAGGATAGCGAGAGGGCTCGGACCTAAACACCATTATGTCAGACGACCGGACGATTTACATAACCACGGCCGACATGGCCCGCCTTCAGGCGCTGCTGACCAGCCAGAAGAACGCGGGTGAGGCCCTCGAGAAACTGGCCGCCGAACTCGATCGCGCCCGGGTGGTCGCCCCCGAGGAGATCCCGCAGGACATCATCACGATGAACTCGACGGCGCAGTTGCGCGAACTGCTGACCGACGACGTGATGACCTACACGCTGGTCTTTCCGGACCGGGCGGATTACGAGGCGGGGCGCATCTCCGTGCTCGCGCCCATCGGCACTGCCATGCTCGGCCAGCGCGAGGGTGACGAGTTCGAGTGGGAGGTCCCGGCCGGCCCTGTGCGCCTGCGGGTCGAGAAGGTGATCTACCAGCCTGAGGCCGCCGGACGCTCTGACCTGTAGCCCCTCCGACTGAAGACGGGTTTGCCGTCGGTGTACCAGGTGATCCCGGCTTGTTCGAACTGCTTCCTGGGCGGCCTGAGGTTGGTGACCGTCACCTCGATGGCGTGGCGCCCCTGACGGCGGTCGGGCGCCGAGCGCGCCAGCGCGTTGCGCACCGTGTGTGCGTCTCCCGGGCGGACATGAATCTCGAGGGCTTCTTCACGCATCCGCCAGTCCGACGCGTCCTCGCGCAGCCAGCGCCAGCCGTCCGCAAGCCGGGCCTCAAACCGGTCCTGAAAGACCACCGTCTCGCCGGCGAACGCCGTCAACAGAACCGTGCCGAGCACCAAGAGAGCGTTCCTGCCGGAGTTCTCATAGAGTGGTGTCAGGGTTTTCGCTCGCGGACCGGTTGTCAGTCTCGCAAGCCGCCTTTTCAACAGGCCTTCCGCCTTCGCGCCCTTCGCGCCCTTCGTGGTGATTTGCAGTCGTTCCAATTCAACTTCGAATGAATTATCAACTATTTAGATGCGACCCCTTTGCCTTGTTCCGAAATCCGAATGTCGATGTCCGAAACGAATCCGAAAGAACGAGCGAGCAATCGAGGTGAACACTCGTGGTTGAATTCCAGGCCACAAGCCTATACCGTCTTTCCATGATCGCGACGAGCTACCGCTACATTGTCCGGAAGGCCGGCGTCCGTTCGGGCCATCCCATCGTGGAAGGCACCCGCATTGGCGTGCATGACGTCATCGCTATGATCCAGACGGGGGCCTCGGTGGACGAGGTGGTGGTCAGCTTTCCTCGCCTGACCCGGGCCCAGGTCTATGAGTGCCTGGCCTACTACGAAGACTATAGAGCCGAACTGGAACCGCTGGTGGCCGCGCAAACCGCGCACCTCGACGAGTGAGGTTCCTGGTTGATGAGGACGTGGCCATCGAAGTGGCCCGGGGTCTGGAACAGGCGGGCTACGAAGTAGCACTGGTCACGCAGTCTTTGGGGCTGCGGACCGATGACGTGGACGTTTGGCATCACGCGGTCCGCACCGCAGCCATCGTGGTCACCTGTAACCGACAGGACTTTCTTGAGCTGGCGGGGACCGAACCCGAAACCGGGGTGATCATTCTGAACCGCCGGAGGACACGTTCGGCCGAGTGTCGGCACGTGTTGCGGTTGGTGGCGAGTGCGGGTGAGAGCGGGCTGATGGGAAACATCAACTTCGCCTGAGGCGCCGGGTGGTGGAACCTGCCTTCCTCTGGCTGGGTCCGCAGAGAGTTCGATTGCCTGCTTCGTTCTCCGGGCTGTCCATCGTGGTAGTCCCCGTCGGTATCCATACCATGTTCGCAATCGGTTCGCCGGATGCTCTCGTCTCCTTGACCGCCCGATAGACCTTTCGCGGCGTTGGCGATGCCAAAACTGATGCGACCCCATTGGCCTCTCGCTTCCCGCGGATGACCGGCGCATCGCAGCCGGGTGCCAGGAACTCGGTTTCGGTGCGCGACACGGTCAATCATTCATCAGCCGAGGAGAGAGCCTTCCGGGTGGCCTCTCGGTAGGCGCTGGGGGTGACCCCCATGGCCGAGTGAAACGCCCGGCTGAAGGCGCTGTGGTCGTAGAATCCGCATTCATGCGCAATCACGGAGACGCCGAGGTCGGTCTCGCGCAGCAAGCGCGCGGCAGCGGCCAGGCGGGTCTGGGTGAGGAACTGGCTGGGAGTGAGATCGAAGAAACGGTGAATGAGCCTGGCAAACCTGGCCGGGGTAAGCCCGGCACGCCGCGCCAGGTTGGCGGGCGTGACGGACTCCGCCAGGTTGTTCTCAAAACGCGCGAGCGCAGCCGCCAGTTCCACGGGGATGTTGCGAGGATCCACCCGCGCCCGCACATCACGCGAGATGCCGACCAGCCCAATGAGCCCTCCGGCGGCATCACGGAGCGGTAGCTTGGTGGTCAGACACCACACGGGCTTCCGCGGCAGATACCATTGCTGTTCGAGATGATCGATGAGCGGTTTTCCAGTGCGCAATACTTGAGCATCTTGTTCGGCAGGCAGACGGCCGAAATCCCCAGAGCAGATGTCGCAGGGACGCCGGCCCAGCACCTGCGACTTGTGGCGGTAACCGTGGCGCTTGATCAGCGATTCATTCACCGCCAGATACCGCCCCGCGCCGTCCTTCACGAAGAAGGCCATATCGGGAGCGTGGTCGAAGAGGTCCGCCAACACGCTGACCGCCACCGACAGGTCGTTGGCCTGCCGCATGGCCTTCACGGCTTTCGCTGTGCCGACTTTCACGTTATTGCGTCAAGATGAGCCAAGACGAGCCGGGAAGCAAAGGTAGACTGGATCGGATTCACGGGTCGCTGGGGCCACGGGGCTTGCCGTGGACCGCTTGAGACCGTTGGGAAACAGGCGACATGCGCCCAAGCATATTCAATGACGTGATCGGTCCGGTGATGCGCGGGCCGTCCAGTTCGCATTGCGCTGCCGCGCTGCGGATCGGGCGATTGGCGCGCGAGTTGATGAACGGCGCATTCGACGACGTCCTGATCGAGTTCGACCGCAACGGCTCGCTGCCCACGACGCACGACACCCAAGGCTCGGACATGGGATTGGCCGGCGGACTGATGGGCTGGGAAGCCGACGACGAGCGACTGCCGGTGTCCATGCACGTGCTGCAGGAATCCGGGGTGCGCGTCTGCATCGAGACGGTGGACGTGGGCGATCCGCATCCGAACACGTACCGCCTCACGTTACGTCGCGGACGCGAACGCCGCTTTCTGCGCGCCATCTCCACCGGCGGCGGCATGATCGAGGTGCTGAACGTCGATTCATTCGACATGTCGATGTCCGGCGACTGCTTCGAAACCCTGCTCTGGGTGCGCGGCCGTGGCCCGGAACTGGCGCAAGAACTGGCGGCGCTGGTGTCCGCCGATGCCATCCTGGCGCATGAAGCCGGAGGCGAAGTCATGGTGGAGGTGAAGGCGCCCGGTTTCGTCAGCGAGCAGGCCGTCGCCAGACTGAGCAGGGCTTTCGACATCTGTGCTGTCAGGCGGCTCTCGCCGGTGTTGCCCGTCCTGTCGCGCCGGGGAATCCAGGTGCCGTTCAGCACATGCGCGGAAATGCTCCGGCACGACGCGGGGCGCAACACGCCGTTGTGGAAGTTGGCCGTGGCGTACGAAATGGCGCGCGGCAATCTGACCGAAGCGGAGGTGCTCGTCCGGATGGTGGACATCGTTCGCACCCTGCGCCGGTCCATCGCCCAGGGCATCGCGGGCACAGAGTATGACGACCGCGTGCTGGGTCACCAGAGCGGCCAGTTCAACCGCTTGATGAAGGCGGGCCGGCTGCTCGATGGCGGTGTGCTCAACCGCATCGTGCTCTACGTCACGGCGCTGATGGAAGTGAAGAGTTCGATGGGGGTGATTGTCGCCGCTCCCACCGCAGGAGCTTGTGCAGCGCTGCCCGGCGCAGTGGTCGCACTCGCCGAGGAAATGGGCCAGGGAGAGGAGGAGATGGCGAAATCGATGCTGGCCAGCGGGATCATCGGGGTATTCATCGCGACGCGCTGGACCTTCGCGGCGGAAGTGGGCGGCTGCCAGGCGGAGGGCGGCTCGGCGGCCTGCATGGCGGCGGCGGCGCTGGTGGACATGGCGGGAGGCACGCTGGCGCAATCGGTGGCGGCTGCTTCGATGGCGTTTCAGAGCATGTTGGGACTGATTTGCGATCCGATTGCCAATCGCGTTGAGGCCCCGTGCCTCGGGAAGAACGTGATGGCCGCCAGCAATGCCTTGGCCTGCGCGAACATGGCGCTGGCAAACTACGATCCCGTCATTCCGCTCGATGAAGTGATCGCGACGGCCCAGCGAGTCGCCGGACAAATGCCGCGCGAATTGCGCTGCACGGCGCTGGGGGGGCTATCCATCACACCAACCTCACAGGCCATTGAACTGCGGTTGGCGGCGAAGAAAGCGGCAAGAACGAAGCTGCGAGAATCCTCGCCGGCGGTAAACGCACGCTCCTTAAGACGGGCGGCTATTTCGTCGAGCCCACGATCTTCGACCACGTGAAGCCCACCATGAAGACTGCCCGCGAGGAGGTTTTTGGACCGGTGCTCTCCGTGCTCACCTTCGACAAGGAAGAAGAAGGCATCGCTATGCTCAACCACATCTCACTGGGCGCAGCCGTCGTCATGGGAATGGCGACCGCCACCAAGACACTGAACACGGAGAAAGAATGAAAGCCACACTGCATGGCGTCCTGGTCGCGTTGGTCACGCCGATGCAGGCCAACGAAGAGATCGACTACGGGAAACTCGGCGGGTTCACCGACCATCTCATCCGCAGCGGCGTTCACGGCATTGTCCCCCTCGGCAGCACCGGTGAGTATTACGCGCTGTCCGCCGCCGAGCGCGAAAGCGTTCTTCGCACCGTGTTGGCGGCGGCCGGCGGTCGCGTGCCGGTCATTGCGGGCACCAACGCGGGTGCCACCCGCGATGTGATCGCCTTCTCACGCCAGGCCGAGCATTTGGGCTGCGCGGGCGTGATGCTCGCCGCGCCCTACTACTCGCTGCCAAGGCCGCAGGAACTCTACGCGCACTTCCGCGCCGTCAATAACGCCATCGGCGTGCCAATCATGCTCTACAACTATCCCGGCCGCACCGGCGTGGATATGTCACCGGAGTTCATTGCGCGGCTGTCGGAACTGAAGAACCTCCGGTACGTCAAGGAGAGCACTGGTGAGATGCCGCGCATCACGGAGTTGCTGCGCCGCTGTGGCGACAGCCTCGGCGTGTTCTGCGGCTGCGACACCATCGCGCTGGAGAGCCTCATGGTTGGCGCCATTGGCTGGGTCGGCGGCGTCGTCAACGTCCTGCCCGCTTCCCACGCGAAGCTCTACGAACTGGTCGTCGAGAGGAAGGACTATGCCGCCGCGCGCAAGCTCTTCTTTGACATGCTGCCCGCACTCGACCTCATGGAAGGAGGCGGCAAATACACGCAATGGGTGAAAGCAGCCTGCGGCCTGATGGGACATCCCGTCGGCGCGCCGCGCGCCCCGTTGCGCGCCGCATCCGCCGCTGAACTCAAGCGACTTCGGGCCGCGCTCGCCGTGTTGCCGGATGCACAACTTCAGCAGGGAGGAAAGCCATGAACCTCGATTCGATTCAGCGTGAGTTACGGGCCGCCGGCCTCGACGGCTGGCTGTTCTTCGATCATCAGGAGCGCGATCCGCTCGCCTGCTGGAGTGAGAGAAACGAACGGATCATCACATGAACAACCGCACAAGATTGAGCATCACCGTCCTGCTGCTCGTCTCACGGGCCGTCCTGCACGCCGCCGACGCGCCCAAGCCGGCCAGCAAACCGAACATCCTCATCCTGCTGGCGGACGACCTGGGCTATGGCGATCCCGGTTGCTACAACCCGAAATCGAAAATCGCCACGCCCCATATTGACCGACTGGCCCGGGAAGGGATGCGGTTCACCGACGCTCATGCGCCCGGCCCGCTGTGTCATCCCTCGCGTTACGGGCTGCTCACAGGAAGCTCTCCTTTTCGCACCGACATTTCGCGGTGGCCCAAGCAGCCGTTGATCGAGGAAGGACAGATGACCATCGCGTCGCTGCTCAAGGCGCAAGGGTATCGCACCGCGATGGTGGGCAAGTGGCATCTCGGTTTTCGGGAGGAGGGCTACGACAAGCCGCTGCCCGGCGGCCCGGTGGCGCGCGGATTTGACACATATTTCGGCTTTCGCGCCTCCACGGACATCCCGCCGTATTTCTTCATCCGGGGCGACCGGGCCGTGACCCCGCCGACGGAGCACATCGAGGAACACCACTCGACGGGATGGGCGTCGAACCAGGGGGAGTTCTGGCGAGGCGGCGGGATCGCGCCCGGCCTGGCACTCGAGGATGTCCTGCCCCAATTGACCCAAGAGGCTCTTCACGTCATCGAATCTCAGGCCAGGAGCAATCGGGACGGCCGAAAGCCGTTCCTGCTCTACTTCGCCCCCACGGCCCCGCATACCCCGTGGTTGCCTTCGCCGGAATTCGCGGGCAAGAGCGGTGCCGGCATGTACGGCGACTTCACGATGATGCTGGATGCGGAAATCGGGCGCATTCTCACCGCGTTGGATCAGAGCGGACTGGCCCAGAACACGCTGGTCATTTTCACGTCGGACAACGGTCCCCTCTGGTATGAACCTGATCAGCAAAGGCTCGGGCACGCCTCCGCCGGCGGCTGGCGGGGCATGAAATCGGATGTCTGGGAAGGAGGACATCGGATGCCTTTCATCGTGCGCTGGCCGGGGCGGGTGAAGGCAGGGACCGTCAGCGACCAGACGATTTGCTTCACGGACCTGCTCGCGACGTTCGCGGAGATTTGCGGCGCCACACTGCCGGACGAGGCGGGGCCGGACAGCTTCAGCTTCGTGCCGGTGCTCGATGGCGTGCAGCCCGCCGACAAGCCCGTTCGCCCGCCCATTGTCATGCACGCCGGCAGTGCTCCGTCCATGATGATGATTCGATCCGGCGATTGGAAACTGATCAACGGACTCGGCTCCGGGGGCTTCACCAAACCGAGCTTTATCAAGCCCAAGCCCGGCGAGCCAGCGGTCCAACTTTACAACCTGCGCGCGGATCCCGCGGAGACGACGAATCTTGCCACCCAGCACCCGGACAAAGTCAAAGAACTTCTGTCCGCCCTGCAAGCGACCGTGGACCGCGGGCGGAGCCGGTGAAATCTCAAACGACCGAAGGATTGGCGGACCGGCTGATTGAACTGGGCATACGGTTCGGCTGCATGGCCTATCCGCATCGTGACCATGGCTTGCGCGAGGGTCGCGGCACGGCGGTGCATCCGCGCGTGCTCATGGCGCGCTGCTTTCGACGGAGTTCGACACCATTCGGGACGCACTGAGGACAATTCTATGAACCCAATGCTCAAATCGTGGTTGACGGGTGTGTTGCTGCTGGCGGGGATGTCCGCGTTCGCCGCGCAGGAACGGGCCCTGCCGAAGGAAGACGTTGTGGACGTGCCCGCCATCGGACTCGGCCTGTGCATCGCCAATGTCTTTCAATCGAACATGGTCCTCCAGCGCGACAAGCCGCTGAACATCTGGGGCTGGGCCGAACTCGGCGAGGAGGTCGCGGTCGTGTTCGCCGGACAGGAGGTCCGCGCCACAGCCGCGACGGATCGCGCCTGGCAGGTGACGCTCAAGCCCGTGCCCGTGAACAACACCCCGCAGACCCTGACCGTGAAAGGCCAGGGCGGTTCTGAGCTGGGAGGGGGTGATTGGAGAATAGGGACTTAACGAATTTGCGGAACATTCCTCGGCCCATCTGTTTTGCTGGGCCGGATGACGAAGACACGCTTGGTACTGACGGACCCCGTGGAGGCGGCGGTGGTCAATGAAATCGTGGTGCGCCTGGTTCGGCCCGAGGAGGTCGGGGAGTGGGACCGACTGATGATCCAACACCATTATCTGAAGAGCGCGACGATGGTGGGCGAGCAATTACGGTACGTGGCCGAGTACCGGGGGCAATGGATGGCGCTGATCGGGTGGGCGGCGGGGGCGTATCATTTGAAGGGGCGGGATGGGTGGATTGGGTGGGACGCGAACCAACGGCGGGCGCGACTGCATCTGGTGGCCAATAACGCGCGGTTCTGCCGGTTGGGACCCAAGGGGCAGTATCCGAACCTGGCCAGCCGGGCGCTGGCACTGAACCTGGAGCGGTTGTCGGCCGACTGGCAGGCGCAGTACGGGCATCCGATTATGGCGGTGGAGAGTTTCGTGGATGAGCAATTGTTTCGGGGGACGGCGTACAAGGCGACAGGGTGGCGGGCGGTGGGAACGACGGCCAAGTACCGGCGGGTGCGGGAGGATTTCTATGAGGCGCATGATCGGCCCAAGCAGTTGTACGTGCGGGAACTGGTGAAGGGAGCGGCGCGGGGTTTGCGAAGGCGGCGGATGCCCGCAGGCTGGGGTGCGCAGGAGCGGGAGATCGCGCGGCAGTGTTTGTTGGCGGGGGAGGAGTTGACCAGTTTATGGATGGTGCTGCACCGGGAGGTGCCCGAGAGCCGGGACGTGCACGGGTTGCGGCACCGGCAGGCGACGGTGTTGGCGATCACCTTTGCGTATTTGTTGAGCGGGGGTCAGGGAGGTCACCGTGGGGTGGCGCTCTTCGCGCAGGACTTGAGTGCCCGGCAGCGGGCGGACTTGCGGTGTTGGTTCAATCGGCGCACGCGCCAGTACGACGTGCCGACGGAGAACTGTGTGTACCGGGTGCTCAAGGCCGTGCCGGTGCAGGCGTTTCAAGCGGCGCTCTGGGCGTGGCAGAAGGCGCGGCATGGGGCGGCCGACGGGGGCGTGGTGGTGCTGGACGGGAAGGCGTTGCGGGGCAGCGGCAAGACGCAGTTGGTTGGGGCGATCAACGCGCAGAGTGGCCGGACGCTGGGGGTGGAAGCGGTGGCGGACAAGAGCAACGAGATTCCGGCGGGGCAAACGCTCCTGGAGCGGTTGGACCTGGACGGGACCATCGCGCTGATGGACGCGATGCACACCCAGGTGGAAACGGCTCGATCGGTGGTGCAAGAGGGTGGGGGTGATTACGTGCTCTTCGTCAAGGGCAACCAAGACGGCCTCCTGAAGCAAGCGCGCCACTTCCTCCCGGAAGATTTTTCCCCCTCAACTGCTCACGGTGGAACGGGGTCACGGGCGGATCGAGTGGCGGGGGATTGCGGTCAAGGAGGTGACCCCCGCCCAGATGGGTTTTCCGCACGTGGCGCAGGTGGCGCGCCTTGACCGGATTCGGGAACTCAAGGGTGGTCGGCAGGAAGTGGAGACCGTGTGGATCGTCACGAGTTTGACGGCGGAGCAGGCCGGTCTGGAGCGTCTGCTGGAGTTGGCGCGCCAGTACTGGAGCATCGAGAATGGCACGCACTATCCGTTGGATGTGAGCGCGGGTGAAGATCGGTGCCGGGTGAGTCATCCAGTGGCCGCGACGACGCTGGGCATCCTCCGTCGCGCGGTGCAGGGTGAAGCGCGGGCCTGGGCGCGTCGTCAACCCCGCAAGCGAGATCGAACCTGTCCGACCTTCCTGGCGAAGATGAGTCGCCGCCCGGGACAGGTCATTCGCCTACTCACCCGCCCGGTTCGACTTTAGAGCAGCCCTGGTGAAAGGCAGGACCGCGACGTTGACGCTTGACAACATCCTGGTCGGCGATGTTTGGATTCTGGGCGGCCAGAGCAACATGGAGTTTCCCATCAGCAACGTGGACGATGGGGAGTTGGAGATTGTCTCGGCCAACTTGCCCCAGATTCGGCTTCTGACCGTGCCGCAGGGCAAGGGCTTTGCCTCGGTCCGCAGCTTCGAGCGCCTGCACGAATGGAGCGATTGGTTCGGTCAGCACTTTCGCAAAGGCGACTGGGAAACCTGTTCGCCTCAGACCGTGCGGGAATTCTCCGCGATCGGTTACATCTTCGGGCGGCGCGTTCATCTGGCCAGCGCCGTGCCGATTGGGCTGATCGATTGCTCCATCGGCGGAACCACGCTCGAAACCTGGACGCCCGAGGAGGTGCTGCAGAAGATCGAGGGCACCGAGACGCAGGCGATGCTCAAAGACTGGGCCGACCGCATCGCCGCGTTCGATCCGCAAGCCGACTTGAAGGCGCGCGTGGATGCCTACGAAATCCGGATGAAGAACCTGCAAGCCACGGGCCAGTCCATTCCCGCCGACAGCCAGCCGCCCGGCGATTTGCGGCCAGGGCCCGCCTCCGACCGCAATCGCCCCGGCTGCTGTTACGCCAGCGTCATGGGTCCGCTGCGCGACCTGGCTGTGGCGGGCGTCGTTTGGCACCAGGGCTACAACAACGCCTTCCACGGCTCCGCTGGCGCGCGGATGTACTACCAGGTCTTCGCCAAAATGATCGCCGCGTGGCGCGAGACCTTCGCCGATCCCAAACTGCCGTTCTGCATCATATCGCTTTGCACGGACAGCCAGCCACAGACCCGCGACAACTTTCTCGCGCCGATGTATGACGCCGGCATTTATGTCCGCGAAGCGCACTACCAGACCTTCCTCGACCTGCGCCGCGCTGGCGACCAGCACATCGGCTTCGTCAGCAGTTTCGACCTGCGCAGGGCCTGGTACCATCCGCAGATCAAGATTCCCGCCGGCGAACGCGCCGCCAAGTGGGCGCTGGCGACGCGCTACGGGCTGTTCAGAGGGCCGGACGCCGAGGCCTGGTGGCTGCCGCCCACGATTGACAAGGTCGAGATCGTCGGCGGCACGATGCGGCTGACGCTGAGCACGGACGTGAAGACCCGCGACGACAGCGACGGGCGGATGCTCGGCTTCGCCATCGCCGGCCAGGACCGCCGGTTCTATCCGGCCGAGGTGGACTGGTTCTCTGGCGGCGCCAGGAACAACCGCAATCAGCCCCAGTATCAGCGGGACATTCTGGTGTTGAGCAACCGCTTCGTGCCCGAGCCACTTCACTGCCGTTATGCTTGGGCGAGAAATCCGATGGGCAACATCGTCAACGGCCGCGGCGTGCCGCTCGCGGCGCAACGGAGCGATGATTGGCTCCTCGAGGAAACGCCCGTCAAGGTGCCCATCCCGGAGAACATGACGCCGGAAGCCGCCCGGAACTACGTCGGCAATCAGCTTCGCAAGATCCTCGAACGCGACGACCTCGAACGCCGCCTCAAGGAGGCTGAAGCAGCCGTCGCGGAGCTGAAACCCGCGCTCGAAAAGGCGCAAGGTGCAGCCAGGGCGGACTCCCCTGCACGCAAAGAAACCGGCTCAACCCACCCGACATCGAGGTCCTTTTGAAGGGGTCGACACGCAGGGCCGCACGGGAGTCCGTCAAGCTCCGATGCCCCGGGCGGTTGGCGGGGCGGCGGATTCAGAGTCCGATGCTCGACTGGCTGTACTGGCCTCAGTGGGGCGCGTTTTGCTTCATGGTCTCCCCGATGGCGCTCCCCTTCCCCATCGCCTTGTTCTGGGATTGCGTCTGAGGCGTGCCTCGCTAGGTTCCGCTCATGAACGACGCGGAAAAGAGAGCCCTCCTCGGCATCTCGCTCATCGCCGCCTTCGCCGACGGCGAGCAGTCGGACGCTGAACGCCGGCGCATCGAGCGGACCGGCGACGGCCTGGCCATGGGTCCCCTCGATGTTCCCGAGCTTTACGACCACGCAGCGTCGGGGGTTCTTTCAGTGAGCGCGCTGACACCGTCGTTGAACCGCCCTGAATTGCGCCTGCTGGCATACGAAATGGCGCTGGGCATCTGTGAAGCCGACGACGCGGTGAACGGCTCCGAGCGCGCGTTTCTCGACGAACTCCAAGGCGCCTTGGGCATCGAGAGCGCGTCGATTGAATCCGCTCGAACCGCCACCCGACAACTCCAGGAGCAGGTGCTCGCTCCCCCAGGACCGCCCCCGGCCTCCGCCGAGATCGACCTCCCGCCCCTGGCCGGCCCCCAGCGCATCATCCTCGAACACGCCATTCTGTGTGGCGCTCTCGAGCGAATGCCGGAGACCCTGGCCACAATGGCCGTGCTGCCGACCCAGATGAAAATGATCCAGCAGATCGCTCAAATTCACGGGGTCGACGCCGGTCGCGCCCGGATTCGCGACCTGATCGCGTCGGCTGGCGTCGGGACGACCTCCCAGGTCCTCCGAGGCTATGCCACCAGACTGGCGCAAGGATGGCTCGGGAAATGCCTCGGCGATGGCCGCCCTTCTGACCGCGACAAGGACCCCGCCGCGAGGACCGCGTTTGCCACCACCCACGCGCTCGGCCAGGTGGCTGACCGCCACTACGGAGGCGATCAGAACCTCACCCCCGACCAAATCCGCGCCGCCTTCGAGGGGTTGATGACCGAAGCGCTCGCCATGCAGGCGAGATACACCCCGGAAATCGAAGCCTGCGGCCGGCATCTCCGGGTCCAGAACCTCCTGCCGCAGTAGAGCCACACCTGACCGCCCGACCCCGGGCTTCAGTGAGGTCAGGAGGATGTCTTCCGACCTCGCATCAACTTCGCCACCGGCACACTCCCTATGCCTCGGGCGTCGTATGCGCCGGAGTCCAATCCGCCCGCGGCGTGCGCCACCTCGAACCGGGTCTGGCGCGGATGCGTGGTCCGCGGGACATACGCGTGACCACAGCCCGTTCGTGGTCGAGAAACTCGATGCTGAGCCTCCTGCCTGGGGGGGCAGGGAGGTGACGGTCGGATGGACCGCACGCCGGCTGGAACTGGGGACGAGGAGGAGCGCGGGGGCAAGACTGCATCGGTCGACCCGGGGAACTCAGGATCGCGGCGTTGGCGATGCCAAAACTATGGTTTGACCCCTCAGACGTTCGCTACGGGTTTGTATTGGCGGCCTGAACTTCGCCGGTTCGGGCTTGACGCGAGTCCCTTCGTGACCACTCTCGTCTTCAATGAAGATGCACGATTGCCTCGATGTTGCTGTGCATCGACTCCCGCTGTCCTGCGTTGCATTGGTCCGATCCGGCGTGTTCTACGTCCGACTCGCCCTGCCCTCCATAGGCCGCGCGTGGGTGGCGGCCATTCTCGTCGTCACAATCGGAGCATCGGCGGCGACCGCCCAAACGGTCGTGAGCTGGGGAGTTGTCACCAACCCTCCGCCGAACCTCGGCCCGGTGATCGCAGTTGCGGCGGGGGCGGCGCACAGCCTCGCCCTGCAAGCCGACGGCACGTTGGTCGCCTGGGGATCGAGTCCCTGCGGACAAACCAACGTGCCTGATGGGCTGCAGAATGTCGTCGCGATTGCCGCGGGTGAGGATCACAGCCTGGCGTTGAAGTTCGACGGTTCACTTGTGGCCTGGGGTTGCGACACGCCGTTGGAGTTGACTCGAGTGCCCGCCGGCGCAACCAACGTGACGCAGATCGCGGCAGGGCGGCGTCACTCGCTGGCATTGCGCTCAGACGGAACGGTTCTTGGATGGGGCGACAATGGGGAGGGCGAATGCGACCCGCCCGAGGACTTGCGTGCCGTGGCCGTCGCGACTGGCGGGAGGTTCTCGCTGGCGCTCAGGAGGAACGGCACCGTGGCGGCATGGGGAGGCAACTTCTTCGGACAGTGCCGCCCTCCCTCAGGCCTGCGGGATGTCGTCGCTGTGGCCGCGGGCGACAACCATGCCCTCGCTCTCCGCGCGGACGGCACCGTGATCGGCTGGGGCGATAACAGTTGCGGGCAGTGTGACGTCCCGCCGGACTTGACCGCAGTGTCAGCAATCAGTGCCGCGGCCAGCTACTGTCTTGCGCTGAGGGCTGACGGAACCGTGGTGGCCTGGGGGCAGGCAGAGGCCGTGCAGCCGCCATCTGAGCTGACAAATGTGGTTGCGATTGCTGCTGGCGGCGATTCGGCTGTCGCACTCGTGGGCACCGATGGGATTCGGTTGGTGCGCACTGCCTATGACCGCGACGCAGTGCTGGGGACGGACGTTGCGATGACAGCCGCGGTGCATGGGGCCGCCCCAATGAGCTTCCAGTGGTACAAGGACGGGCAGCGGCTCGCCGACAACGGCGAATTCTCCGGAACCGCAACGCAGAGCCTGCTCCTCCGGGCAGCGCGGTTCGAAGACGCCGGCGAGTATTGGCTGGTGGCCAACAATGCTGAAGGGACGGTTGTCACACCGCAGGCACGCCTCGTCGTCTTCGCCGCGCCGCGTATTGAATCGAATCCCGAGCCTCAGTGGCTGGCGCTCGATTCGGCTGCGCTGCTCTCGGTCACCGCGCTCGGCGCCGAGCCATTGAGCTACCAATGGCGTAAGGACGGCACGCCGCTCGCGGACGGCGAGGGGATCTCGGGGACTGCCCTCAGGGAGTTGAGGATTGAGTCGGTGGGCTTCAGCGGTGCCGGTGGATACTCAGTCGTGGTTTCCAACGCCCATGGCTCGGCGACCAGCCGCGTGGCCCAGGTCATGGTCGCGCAAGTGGCCGGCTGGGGCGCGAACTGGTGTGGCGAACTGGACATTCCCGCCGGCCTGACTGGTGTGGTCAAGGTGGCAGCGGGGGAAGCCCATGCCCTCGCGCTTCGAGAAGACGGCACCGTGATCGCCTGGGGCGACAATCTCCACGGCCAGTGCGACGTTCCCGAAGACCTTAACGATGCGGTCGCCATCGCCGCGGGCGGGTTTCACAGTCTGGCCCTGCGCCGAAACGGGAATGTCGTGGGTTGGGGCTATGGCAAGGGGGGGCTGCTGGATGCCCCTGCTGACCTCGACTCCGTGACGGCCATCGCCGCTGGCATGGGACACAGCGTCGCGCTGCGCGGGGACGGCACGGTGCGGTGTTGGGGATTGAAAGACCCGCTCAATGCCGAGGTAGCGGCGGGTTTGCGCGAAATCGTCGGGATTGCCGCCGGAGCGCGCCATTCCATTGCGCTGAGGGCCAACGGCACAGTATTCTCCTGGGGTGAAAGTGATTTCCTGGATCCGCCTCCCGGTCTGAACAATGTGATAACCGTAGCGGTTGGCGCCTACCACAGCCTTGCCTTGAAGTCGGACGGCACCATGGTTGGATGGGGGAGCAAGAGGTACCTCTCGATTCTCGTGCCGGCTGATTTGGTCGAGTTGCCGTCTCTGGCAAACAAGCTAAAGCAGCCAAATCGACCTGTTGATGTATGGCTTGCGTCCAAGCTGTCGGCCGCGGCTCAAGCCGCACTGGCTGAATACCAAGGCCAGGGATCCGATCCAGTGCCGCTACAAGACGCTTTGTGCATGAGCTTCAATGGACTTGTTCGGTCCTACTCTATCTACGAACCCGATCGCTTTAGTGGCGTCGCCTTACGGCCAGAGACGAAGATGCTGCTTGCAGCGGATCCCTCAGGAGGTGATCTGTTTGTGCTCAACCGCATGCTCATCGAGGACGCTTACCCCCTTGAACTGGCGAGATTCTCTGCTCCGTCAGGAGTGTCCGAGGGACTGACCAATCTGGTACAGATCGATGCCGGACCGAGCTTCAGTGCGGCCCTAATGGGCGATGGGACTGTGGTTGCGTGGGGCAGCAACTACTCTGGCGAATCGAGGCCGCCACCGGGATTGCACAATGCCGTGGCGATATCAGCAGGCGGCGGCTACGGCCTTGCTCTGAAGGGAGACGGACGTCCTTCCATTCTCGGTCAATCCGCGTCGCGCAAAGCCGTGCTCGGCGAGCACGTGACGGTTCGGGCGCCTCTAAGCGGCACGGCCCCTCTGACCTGCACTTGGCTGAAAGACGGACGCCCTCTGACTGACGGATCGGGTATCACCGGGGCGCGGGAGTCGACGCTCGAGATTGATCGAGTAAGCTACGCCGACGAAGGCGTTTACACGCTCACCGTGAGCAATGAGTTGGGCTCAGCGACATCCGAACCGATCGCGTTAAGCGTCATCGAGGTTCTTGGATGGGGTGACGATGCCTTCGGGCAGGTGGATGCACCGAGGGGAACCCGCGATGTCGTCACGCTCGCAACCGGTGATTCGCACACCCTGGCGCTGCATACGGACGGGTCCATTTCCGCCTGGGGCGAGGGAGGCGATGGCCAGACAGACTCACCCCATGAAACGGCAGTGGCCATCGCAACCGGCGGATTCCATAACCTGGCACTCCGGCCTGATGGCACGGTTATCACATGGGGGCGAAACCGGTCTGGTCAATGCGATGTGCCTCCCGACCTGACAGACGTGGTCGCAATCGCTGCCGGTCGCGCCCACAGCCTCGCACTGCGTGCTGACGGCACTGTCGTCGGCTGGGGTCGAACAGTGCTACCACCTGACCTGAGAAGCGTGAGGGCAATCGCTGCCGGAGCCTACCACTCCCTGGCCATGCAGGAAGACGGCGAGGTCGTGGTCTGGGGGCAAAACCGACACGGGGAGTGCTTTGCACCGCCGGGTTTGACGAATGTCGTCAGTATTGCTGCCGGGGAATATCATTACTTGGCGCTGCGTGATGACGGGACAGTAGTGGCCTGGGGTCTCAACGACTCGGGCCAGTGCAACGTGCCGGCCGGCCTCAACAACGCCGTCGCCATCGCGGCCGGGACCCACCACAGCGCAGCATTGAAAGCGGACGGTTCCGTGGTGACATGGGGATCGAACCAGAGCGGGCAGTGCAGCCGGCCAACGGCCATGCGGAACACCAGAGCAGTCTCGGTTGGTCGAGTGCACAGCCTGGCGGTTGCAGCCGACGGGCGACCTGAATTTCTGCGGCCCGTCCTGGTCGAGTCCATTCAAGGCGGGACAACACGCTTGACAGGCTTCGCGCTGGGCGAGGCACCTTTCGGTTTTCAATGGTACTGGAACGATCAAGCCCTGCTGGACGACGCCAACATCAATGGGGCCCAGACAGCCACAGTCGTGATGCGATCCGCAGCCGCGCTTCCGGGTCTCTACTCACTGCGCGTAACGAACGCGCTCGGCGAGGCGGTAAGCGCGCCTGTCACCTTGGCCGGTGCGCTTGGTCCACGAGTCCGACTGCTGGCACACACACGCGAACTTCTGAGGGGTTCGAGCGTTCTTCTGGCCGCTGATGTGGAAGGGGCAGAACCGATTGCACTTCAGTGGCTGCTCAATGGCGTGCCGCTGACCGACGAACCCGGACTGAGTGGAACGGCTGGCTCCCTCCTGGAGATCGAGGCGATCGAACCTCGCCATGCCGGGATTTATCAGTTGTCCGCGACGAACGCCTACGGGACCGCGGTAAGTGCAGGCATTGATCTTTCGGTCTGCAACGTCCGGGCTTGGGGTGACAAGCGCCGCGGGCAGAGCTTGCTCCCGTATCCGCTGCGAGGAGTGAGACAGATTTCGGCCTTGGCCGATCATGCGTTGGCTTTGCGTTGGGATGGCACGGTCGAGGCGTGGGGCAGCAACACATGGAACCAGTGCGACATCCCATCTTCGTTGAACGATGTTACACAAATCGCCGCTGGCGAAGCCCATACCATGGCACTTAAAGGAGATGGGAGCATCGTGGTATGGGGTCGGCCGAATCGAATGGTACATGTTATTCCCACGGAAGTGACCAATATTGTGGCCATCGCTGCTGGACTCGAAAGCTGTTACGCACTTCGACGCGATGGTTGTGTCCTTTGGTGGCAGCGCGGTTCCCCTAGGACGAATGATCCCGTGATGAACATCCCGCCGCTCGAGCCTATTACGAGCGGCGACCTCCGTTGCGTTTTGGCTCAGCAGTTGTTGAGCGTGAACCGGTTCCTCAATGTGGGAGAGTTGCTTGATATCGCTCCAGGCTTGAAGCACAGCTACGCGAGTAGCGTCGATGGTTATGTAAAAGCATGGCCCCGTGGGGGCGTCAATTGGCGACCGGTGCAGCTTCCATTGACGAACATCGTGACAGTAGCCACCGGAGTTGGGCAGCTTTGCGTGGCGCTCTCGTCTGATGGTGAGGTCATCACATGGACAGCTGACAACATTCTCACCGTCACCCGAAATGGGTTTGGAAGTCCCGCAGTTGGCGTAGCGGCTGGACGCGATTTCTACCTGGCGTTGGCATCGGGTGGCGATGTCGTGGGCTGGGGTGGAACTGTGCTTCCGCCGCCGAACCTCGACGACGTCGTCGAACTGTCTGCTGGTGGAGGACACGCGCTGGCTCGTCGCATGGGAGGTGAGGTTGTTGCCTGGGGTGACAACCGGGCCGGACAGTGTATCGTCCCAGATGGACTATCCAACGTGGTCGCTTTGGCTGCCGGCTTTGCCGTTCCCGGCAAGTACTCACACAGCATGGCGTTGCAGCGCGACGGCACCGTCGTCGCCTGGGGTGACAATAGCGCTTCCCAGTGTCAAGTGCCTGCATCCCTCAAAGACGTGGTGGCCATCGCTGGCGGCGCGGGACATAGCCTGGCTCTAAAGGCTGACGGAACATTGGTGGCGTGGGGGACCAACCAATATCGGCAGTGCAATGTTCCGACTAACCTTCCAACTGTGGTGGCGATCGCCGCAGGTTATCAGCACAGCGTTGCGCTGCTCTCTGACGAGACTGTTGTCTGTTGGGGGGCCAACACATCAGGACAGTGTAACGTCCCGGTTGGTCTTTCTGAAGTCGTGCAGATCGGAGCCGGCAAGTCTCACACCGTGGCATTGCGACGTGATGGTGGTGTGTCCGCATGGGGCGACGTTGGGGCCGGAGCGGCCGAGGTGAGCAATTGGTCGAACATCATCGCGATTGCTGCTGGCGGGCTGAACACAGCGGGCGTGAAAGGCGATGGCACAGTTGTCGTTGCCGGGAATGACGAATATGGACAGGCCGCAATCCCTCCTGAGCTGCAAAATGTCAGCGCCATCGCTGCTGGTGACTACTTCGTATTGGCGGCGGTGGGTGAGGGGCCGCTGGCAAGCGCCCTGGGAGAGGGCGGCGACTTCCGCTGGCAAACCGACAGCCAGTTCCCTTGGGTAGCCCAGATGCTAGTCACACAGGATGGGAGGTTGGCGGCCCAGAGCGCCGACTTGATGCCGGGCGGGGAATCGTGGCTGGAAACAAACGTGCGCGGCCCCGGCAGCCTGCGCTTCTGGTGGCGCACGGCTTCCGCCAACCCCGAAGACGCCCTCGAATTGGTGCTGAACGGCGCCACGGTCGCGCGCCTTGCTGGGAACACCGACTGGGAACCGGGACGACTCGCAGTCCATTCGGGGTCGTCAACTGTGCGCTGGCGTTACACTCGGGCAGCCGCGAGCACGGAGGGGAGCCACGCGGCGTGGCTGGACGAGGTGACGTTTGAGCCGGCGCCCAGCCCGGGCTTAACCATACTTGTGGTTGAGGACTCCCAAATCACCGTTCGGTGTGAAAGCCTGCAAGGCTTGTTCTACACCCTTCAGAGCGCGTTCACTCTCGATGGCGCGGATACCGAATGGGAAACGGTCGAGACGCTCGTCGGCACCGATTTGCCTCTGATATTCGTCCAGCCCAGCGGTATCGAGCACGCCGAGTTCTTCCGGGTCGTGGTTGAATGATCGTATCGGCAGACTCCGCACGCTGCCGTCTTCGGTTGACTGAGTTTTGTTCCAGTGCGCTCGCGCCTTGAGCGGCAGGACGGAGGGCTGTGTCAGTTGTTCTTGTTCGGCACGTATGGGAAGAGCAGCAGGTGGTCTATCATCGAGTTCTTGACCTGCTCCCGCAGGCCGGCAGCGCTGACGCGCCGGACACTCCCGTCCGACAACAGGATGGTGCCGACGCCGTTGTGCATCGACGTGGACCAACCGGTTGTCTTCATCGTCGTCTCCATGAGGTTCCACCTGAGCCCAGGGGATTGCTTATTGTAGGCCGTGCCACCGCCAACGCCTGGATTGAGCGTCGTGTTTGTGATGTTGCGGTCACCGGCGAGGATCACGAGCGGGCGAGTCTCGTCCGCATCAGGATTCACGAAGTAGCTGACAGCACCGTTCTTTGCACCCCTTAGGAAGTCGGCAAGGTTGACTATGTCGACGAAGTTGCTCGGGGCAATGCGTGAGCTGTCAGACGGGCATTTCACCATCTTGGGCGTAGCCAACTCATTCGACAAAGCTACAAATACGCGAAAGGTATTCACCGCCAACATGTTGGGGCTTGTTCCCAGCCAATCCGACACGCCGCCTGCATTGGTTGTCACTGACGTCGGGAAACGTCCCCCGTGGTCCGTGGCGAAGAGCCGAAAGGCGATCCCGATCCGCTTGAGGTTGTTGGCGCAGTTGGCGGGTTGCGCCGTCGACTGCGCCTTGGCAAGCGCCGGCAGCAAAACCGCCCCGATGAGGGCGATCATGGCTATCACAACCGCCAACTCGATGAGCGTGAAAGCCCCGTCCTTGTTTCCTCGATGCGGTTGGTTCATGCAGTCTGCCTCATCGGTTTGCTGAGTTCCGGGAAGCGACAACGCCATTCAAACTCTCGAAAACCCGAACTCAGCACTACCGAGTGAAATCCTGACCATCCCCGCCGTGTATTTCAAGGATTCTCGACTTGTTATGCAGAGCGGCATGGATGATCCGATCAGAGAGTGTTCATCGAACTCCGGCTCAGAGCAATCCGGCCCGAGAGACCCGCGCAAGCCTCGGGACGAGGTCGGTCTTTGCATCCTCGCGCAGAATCGGGCCAAGGGAACTGAACAGAGGAGGGGCATCCGGTCACCAAGCGGTTGGTTAGCCGCTACTCCGTCAGCCGGACAATGCGGAAGTCGTCGAATCGAATCCAATGCTCTGCGTCGGCGGGCCCGTGATAGCACTGCAGGCTGACCTCCTCGTTCATCGGCGCGGGCAGTTCGCCCGTCGCCGCGGTTTGGTACTCGCCTTTGCCGTCGGGACGGAACTGCGCGGTCCAGGCATTGCCGGACACAACGAACCGGAGTTGGACCGTGTCGTTGGTCATCGGTTTGCGTCCAGGGATGATCATGAGCTGTCCGTCCACCAGTTCCTTCACCAGTTTGAAGACGGGTTTGCCCTCGGTGTACCAGGTGATGCCGGCTTGTTCGAACTGCTGCCTGGGCGGCCTGAGGTTGGTGACTGTCACCTCGATGGCGTGGCGCCCCTGACGGCGGTCGGGCGCTGGGCGCGCCAGCGCGTTGCGCACCGTGTGGGCATCGCCCGGGCGGACATGAATCTCGAGGGCCCCTTCACGCATCCGCCAGTCCGACGCGTCCTCGCGCAGCCAGCGCCAGCCGTCCGCAAGCCGGGCCTCAAACCGGTCCTGAAAGACCACCGTCTCGCCGGCGAACGCCGTCAACAGAGCCGTGCCGAGCACCAAGAGAGCGATTCCTGCCGGAGTTCTCATAGAGTGGTGTCAGGGTTTTCGCTCGCGGACCGGTTGTCAATCTCGCAACCCGCCTTTTCAACAGGCCTTCCGTCTTCGCGCCCTTCGCGCCTTTGCTGGTGATTGCAGTCGTTCCAATTCAACTTCGAATGAATTGTCAACTATTTAGATGCGACCCCATTGGCTTCCGGCTATCGTTTCTCGGCCAATATTCTCGCTTCCTGCTCGGTGATGCGGCCGTCGCCATTCGTGTCGCACTCCCGGACGGCGGTATTGAACGCCCCATTCTCGCCGCGCACGACGCGTTCCTTATGGTTGAACACGATCGGGATGGAGACTCGGGTGGTGCTTTCGGATTGGCCGCGATGGGCGGGGGCTTTGCTGAGCGCCTCATAGAAGATGCGCCCGGCGGTCTCGTTCTCGAACTCGACCTTCGCGCGGGGTTCGTCGCGATAGACGGTTTGCTCGTGCGAGATGCAGCCCGCCAGCACGAGAGCAAGGAGGCTGGCAACAGCGAGTTGCGTGATGCGGTGATGATTCATAGACAGGTCCGGCTTTTGGGATAAACACAACGCCACGAGTCCACAACGCCGGGTCAGGCACGCCTGCCGCGACGGAGGCTGCGCTGGCAGCCATGCCCCGAGCGGGGGAACTTCTGGCATTGTGTTTAGACGAAGCGGTTCTGGACGCATTCACGGGCGGCGTTGACATTCAGCGGTTGAACGCGCACGGGAGACCAGGAACCGGTTTGTGGGCGTCCCGCATCGCGGGACGGCCGGAACCACGGTTCATGGAGGGTTGACCCGGCTCACCTTGCTGCCGCGCTGTTTTCTGCTTTTCCGGGTGTGGGCCAGCGGACTAGAATCCTTGACCGGTGAAACTCGCTGTAAACAAGTCAAGTTTCTGTGCTGCGTTGAAGGGGGTCAAGGATTCTAAGGAACGAGGCGCGGGAGCGAGGGGCGAGGAAACACAGGGACTCCTCGTGAAAAAGAGGATTGGATTTGGTCTGGGGCGCGCCTCGTTAGCCTCGATGCCATGAACCGAGTGGCACTGATTACCGGCGGGTCGCGCGGGATCGGGCGCGGGATTGCGCTCGCCCTGGCGCGTGCGGGGCACGACCTGGTGATCAACTACGCGCGGAACGCCGGAGCGGCACAGAAGACGGCGGCGGATTGCGTCGCGCTCGCCGCGGCCAGCGGACACTCGATTCGGGCGCGGCCTTGCCCGGGCGACATTGCAGACCCGGCCGCGCGCCAAAGCCTGATTGATTTCGCCCGGACGCAGTGCGGACGTCTCGATGTGCTGGTCAACAACGCGGGTGTGGCCCCCGAGGTGCGGGCCGACTTGCTCGAGTCGGGCGAGGCCAGTTTCGACCGGGTGTTGGCGATCAACGTCAAGGGCCCTTTTTTTCTGACGCAACTGGCGGCGCGCTGGATGATCGAGCAGGCTCGATCCGAGGCCGAGGCGGCCGGGCCGGACGCCCCGGCGTCCGAGCCGCCGCGGATTGTGTTCATTTCATCGATCAGCGCTTACACCGCGTCCGTCAACCGGGGCGAGTATTGCGTTGCGAAAGCGGCGCTCTCGATGCTCACGCCGCTGTTCGCGGCGCGGCTCGCCGAGCACGGAATCAACGTCTATGAAATCCGCCCGGGCATCATTGCGACCGACATGACCGCGCCCGTGAAAGCCAAGTACGACGCGTTGATTGCCGGCGGCTTGACGCCGATTCGGCGCTGGGGCGCCCCGGAGGATGTGGGCCGGGCCGTGGCGGCCATCGCAGAGGGCGCTTTTCCCTTCAGCACGGGCGAGGTGTTGAACGTGGACGGCGGCTTTCATCTGCGGCGTCTTTAGCCCCATGCCGCTCAAGACCGACATCCAATTGACGGCGCACGCGTTGCGCGCGCGCATCGAGCGTCTCTTCGAACTGTCGGCCGGCAAGATCCTGTCCATCGAGGGCGCATCGAGGCCGGAGGCGGGCACGCCCGTGTACACCGTGCGCGGGCGTTACACGGCGCGGGGGTGGACGGAGTGGACGCAGGGGTTTCAGTTCGGCTCGGCTCTGCTGCAGTTCGATGCGGGCGGCGACGCGCAGTTCCTCGAACTGGGGCGTCGGCAGACGATGGCGCGCATGGCCACGCACGTGTCGCATGTGGGCGTGCATGACCACGGATTCAACAACGTCTCGACGTACGGCAATCTCTGGCGCCTCATGCGCGAGGGCAGGATCCCGTTCGACCAGCGCGAGAACGACGCCTATGAGTTGGCCTTGAAGGTCAGCGGCGCGGTCCAGGCGGCGCGCTGGACTCGGACCGCGGACGGCAGCGGTTTCATCCACAGCTTCAACGGCCCGCACTCGCTGTTCATCGACACCATGCGAACGCTTCGTTCGCTGGCCATCGGGCATCAACTGGGCCACGTGCTCATGGGCGAACAAGATGCCCGGATTTCGCTGCTCGAGCGCCTGATCCGGCACGCCCAGGTCACGGCGACCTACAATATTTTCTACGGCGAGGGCGAGGGCCCGTACGACGTGTGCGGGCGCGTTGCGCATGAGAGTGTGTTCAACCCGGCCAACGGGGTTTACCGCTGCCCCAACTCGCAGCAGGGCTACTCGCCGTTCAGCACCTGGACGCGCGGCCTGGCGTGGGCGATCCTCGGTTTCGCCGAGCAACTCGAGTTTCTGGCCGCGCTGCCCGACCAATCGATCGAGTCGGAGCTTTATTTCCACGGCGGGCCTCCCGCGGTTGAAGGCGCTTCCGCGAGCTTGAAGAGGATGCGGCGCCTCTTCACGGTCGGGGCCCTGACGCCAAACGAAATCCGCTTCTGGATGACCCGCGCCGCGACGGTCACTGCCAACTTCTATCTCGAGAATTGCTGCGCGGACGGCATTCCGATGTGGGACACGGGCGCGCCGAACCTGCATCGGCTGGGCGATTACCTTGACCGGCCATCCGACCCGTACAACCCGTGGGAACCGGTCGACAGTTCGGCGGCCGCGATCGCCGCCCAGGGTCTGTTGCGATTGGGACGGCATCTCGACCGGACTGGGCGGTCCCGCGAGGGCCGACGGTATCGCCAGGCCGGTCTGACTGTGGCGCGCACGCTCTTTGACGAGCCGTATCTCTCGACCCGGCCACGGCACCAGGGCCTGATCCTCCACTCGATCTATCATCGTCCCAACGGATGGGACCACACGGCGCGGGGCCAGAATGTCCCGAACGGCGAGAGTTCGATGTGGGGCGATTACCATGCGCGCGAGTTGGCGCTGATGCTGCTCCGGGAAATCCGCGGGGAACCACCTCTGGTGTTTTTCCGATCATGAAAGGGCCGCTGTCTCTGGTCCGGATTCCTTCGCTCAAGAGCGTCGACGACTTTCGCCGGCACGCCGCTTCTCTGGGACTCGAGATGCCGTGTGACGACGCGATTCTCGTCGGGTCGGCGTCCCCCCTGGCCCAGCCCGTTGCGGACATCACGATCAACGGCAAGAGGCTGGCCAACAGGTGGGCCGTGCAACCGATGGAGGGATGGGACGGCACCGCGGATGGCGGCGTCACCGATGATGTGCGGCGGCGATGGCAGCGCTTCGGGGAGAGCGGGGCCAAGCTGATCTGCGGCGGCGAGGCCATGGCTGTCCGGCCCGACGGACGGGCGAATCCGCATCAGCTTGTCATCGACGATGCGCACCGGGCCGGCCTGGCCGAACTCTGCCGGATCGCCCGACGCGCGCACCGGGAACAGTACGGCGGCGCGGACGACCTGGTGATTGGCTTTCAACTGACTCATTCGGGTCGCTTTTGCCGGACGCGCGAGAAGCAGCCGCCCGAGCCCCGGGTCGCTTATCGGCATCCGTTGCTCGATCGCAAGTTCGGCGTCTCGAGCGACGCCCAGGTGATGACCGACGCCGAGGTCGAGTCGTTGATCGGACAGTACGTTGCGGCGGCGCGGATCGCGGCTGAGGCGGGGGCCGACTTTGTGGATTTGAAGCATTGCCACGGGTATTTGCTACACGAGTTTCTGGGCGCGCACACGCGTCCGGGCCGGTATGGCGGCAGCTTCGAGAACCGCTCCCGCATTCTGCGCGAGTTGGTCGCCTCAATACGAACCAGCGGGAACCGGATCGATCTGGGCGTGCGCTTGAGCGCCTTTGACTGTGTCCCGTTCAGACCCGACCCGGCCGGGTCGGCGCCGGGCAAGCCGGGGCCGGGTGTGCCCGAGGATTTCAGCGGGTGTCTGCCGTATCGGCACGGTTTCGGGATCGACCCGCTCGACCCGGTCAAGCCCGATCTATCGGAGGCGTTTCGGTTCATGGCGTTGTGCGGCGAGCTGGGAATCAAGGTGCTCAACCTCACCGCCGGATCGCCCTATTACTCTCCCCATATCCAGCGCCCGGCGGCGTATCCACCCAGCGACGCCTACCGACCGCCGGAAGACCCGTTGGCCGGGGTGGCGCGGCACCTGTGGGCCGTGCGGCAGCTCAAGGCGGCGGCCCCGGCTGGATTGCTGATCGTCGGGTCGGCCTACAGCTACCTGCAGGATTACCTGCCGCAGGTCGCGCAGGCCGTGTTGCGGGCGGGATGGGTTGACGTCGCGGGCGTTGGCCGCGCCGTGTTGAGCTATCCGCGGATGCTGGCGGATGCCGTCGAGGCGGGGCGGTTGGAGACCAAGCGCATCTGCCGCACGTTCAGCGACTGCACGACGGCGCCGCGCAACGGCTTGATCAGCGGATGCTATCCGCTGGACAGGTATTACGCTGACAAACCGGAGGCGGCCGCGCTGAAGAGGGTGAAACGCGGATGAAAGAGGAGACGCGGATTGAATGGAACCTATGGAAGCCACGGATCGAACACGGATCGAACACGGATCGAACAGGGATTGAATGGAAGCCACGGATGAAACACGGATCACACGGATAAAGAACCGATGAAGAACAGAATGAAGTTGTGGGGTGTGGACGGTGGCCGTGGGACATTCGGGCTGGGGCAGGTTTCGACAAGGGTTTCGGCAAAGGTGGCGATGAAGGTGGCGATGAAGGCGGGGCTGGCGCACAGTCGGTTGACGTGTGGGCCGGCATCCTCGAAAGGGGTGGGTTTCCCATGGAGACTCCGCGAGCGCGTCGCGAGGCGTCTTGCGCATGCCGTCCTTGTTCTGCTGCTTGCTGCGCCGGTTGTCGACGCCGCGGCTTCGCCGACCCGGAGCGAACGGAGTCTCTGCGGAGACTGGTTGTTCCAGACGAACGGGGCGCCTGCCGGCCAGTGGAAGCACGTCCGTGTGCCGTCGTCCTTCGAAAGCCACGAGGGCACGAACTTCAACGGCGTCGGGTGGTATCGCCTGGCGTGGAGGGGACAGGCGCCGCCGGGTGGGGACCGCCTGCTGCTGCACTTCGAGGCGGCGGCGACCGAGGCCGATGTGTGGGTGAACGATCGGAAGGTCGGACGCCATCTTGGCGGGTGGACGCCATTCCGATTCGACGTCACGGAGGCGCTGCGTGCGGGGGCCGACGCCACCAACGAGATCCGGGTGCGGTTGGACGAGAAGGTGGGGCACAACACCCAGGGTTTTCTGCCCATTGTTCAGCCCCATTTCGGCGGGTTATGGCGCGAGGTGTCACTGTTGCGGGTGCCGCCGGTGTCGATCGACGACTTGAGTCTGCGTGCGGCGGGCAATCCATCGACCGGGTGTCTGGAACTCGATGTGCCTTTGGTCGGGGAGACGGCAGAGTCGGTGGACACACTCGATGTCAAGTGGCGGCTCGAGGGCGAACGCAACTGGCAGTCGGCTCTGCTTCGGCTACATCCGGTCGAGCCGGCGGCGGGAGATGGGCAAGCCAGCCCGGGGGTTTTGAGGAGGGACGGCGCGACCCTGCGCGCGGAGATCCCGGTTGGCGCACCGGTCTTCTGGTCGCCGCGGGCGCCGGTGCTGTACGAGGTTGGCGTGCAGCTTCCCGGTCGGGGGGCGCGCGAGGGCGACGCGGTCGGCACGCGCGCGGCCTTTCGCTCGATCCAGGCGGTTGGCGATCAGTTGCGCCTCAATGGCGTCCCGCTGAACGTGCGCGGTCTGTTGAACTGGGGGTATTACCCGCCGCGTCTGGCGCCGTTTCCGGACGAGGGCCGGTTCCGGCGGGACCTTGCATTCGCGCGCGAGCGCGGATTCAACCTGATGAAGTTCTGTCTGTGGGTGCCGCCCAGGCGCTATCTCGAGATGTGCGACGAATTCGGGATGCTGGCGTGGATGGAGTACCCGACGTGGCATCCGCAATTGACGCCGGAGTTTTTGGAGCCGTTGCGCCGCGAGTTCATCGAGTTCTTCCAGTTCGATCGCAACCACCCCTCGGTGATCCTTCGGAGTCTGACCTGCGAGACGGGGCCCGGGGCCGACCTCGGGGTGATTCAATCGCTGTACGACCTGGCTCACGCGATGATCCCGGGCGCGGTAATCGAGGACGATTCCAGTTGGATCGAGTGGAACCGCGTGAGCGATTTCTTCGACGATCATCCGTACGGCAACAATCACACCTGGGTGCGGACCGTTGGGCGGCTGAGACGCCACGCGGCCGAGCATGGCCCCAAGCCGCTGGTGCTGGGCGAGGCGATGGCGGCCGACACCTGGGTGCCGCGTCAACCGCTCGAAAACCGGTTGCGCGGCGAGCGCCCGTACTGGACGCCCGCCGCGTTCGATCGCCAGCCGGCCTGGATGGACCGGATGCGGGCGTTGGCCGGGCCGGGAGGACTCGACCAATTGCTGCCGGATTCGCTGCGCTACGCCTGGCTGATGCGCAAGTATCAGGTCGAGTCCTTCCGTCGGGAGGCGCCTCATGGCGGCTACGTGATCAGCGTGATCCGCGATATTCCCAAGGCCTCGATGGGGTTGATCGACTTTCTGGATCGTCCCAAGTGGACCGCGCGGGATTGGGATTGGCAGGGAGACACGATTTGCCTCCTCGAGACCCAAGGCGACTGCCGGAGTTTCGAGGCGGGCGGGCGATTGCGCGGGAGCATGCGGGTCAGCCATTTCGGGGTCGAGGCCCTCGATGAACCGGAACTGGCCGTCACGCTGGCCGTCGAGGACGGACGCGACTGGCCGCGGTCGACGCAGCGGGCGCGACTGCCGCGCCTGGCGCCGGGGAGCGTGTTTGAAGGACTCGACATGGATTTTGCGCTGCCGGAATCGGATCGCCCTGTGGCGGCGGTGGTCCAGGCCGAAGTGCGCGCGGGTCGACAGCGCTTTCGCAACCACTGGCCTGTCTGGATCGTACCGCGCCAATCCCTTCCCGCGGGGACCACGCTTCGAGCGGGCGCATCGGGAGACGCGGGGGCGATGGCAGAGGTTTTTCCAGGCATCGAGGGGTTGTCGGCCGATGACTTTTCGGAAATCCGAATCGCGGCGCGGTTCGATGACGGGCTGGTGGAGTTTCTCGAAAGGGGCGGGCGCGCGCTCATGCTGCCCGACGGGGGCATCGGCAGCTTTCGGTTGTCGGCTCATTGGTTCTTGCGCGGCGCGCCTTATGTGCCGGGGCACGCGCTGATGGGCCGGGTGCCGCGGGCATTACTTGTGGAATTGCAGCACTTCGATTTGGCGGGGGATGTGATTCTCGACCTGCCGTTTCTCGATCAGGTTGATCCCGTGTTGCTGCTGTGGGACACGCACGACCACGGCACGGTCAAGACGCACGGTTTGGTGTTCGAGAGCCGCGTGGGCAAAGGCCGCCTGCTGGTCAGCGCGTTGCGCCACGGGGGGGCGCAGAATGCCGCGGGACGCTGGTTGGCCGGCGAGCTTGTCCGCCACTTGGCGGAAGGGGAGTCGCCGCGGCATGCGGTTTCGCCCGGCCTTTGGAACGCGCTCAAGGCGAAGCTGCACGAGGACACGCTGCCGTTCGCCGAGCGCGTGTGGCGATTCAAGCCCGATCCGCGGGCGGACGGGGTGAGCGAGGGTTGGGCCGCGCCGACACTTGACGATTCGAGCTGGGCGGAGATCCGAGTGGGCGCGCACTGGGAGTCGCAAGGCCATCCCGGGCTCGATCATTGGGCGTGGTACCGTCTCGATGTGGAAGTTCCCGAACGCTGGCGTGGCCGCCCGATCTACTTGACCTTCGAGGGGGTGGACGATTGCTATGAGCTCTTTGTGGACGGCCAATTGGCGGCCAAGCGCGGCGACCCGACAACCCGGCAGGACACGTTCAACGAGACATTCAGTCACGACTTGACCGCGCGCCTGCAACCCGGCGCGTCGCACTGCATCGCCGTCCGCGTTTACGACTGGTATGGGGCCGGCGGCATCTTCCGTCCGGTCACCCTTGGCACGGCGCCTTATGATCCTCGGACTGAGGTTTTGAAGTGAGGTCCTCTGTTTCGCTGCTTGCTGTGCCGGGGCTGCGCGGGTAAACCGATTCGGAATGAGCGCGTTCATCGACCTGGTGTTCGATCGAGACCAACGTCTCGTCATGCCCATCCTGACGTATCCCGGAGCTCCGCTGGTCGGAGCCACCGTGCGGCAGATGGTGACGGATCCGCAGGCCCTGTTCGAGGTCCTGGCCGCCCTGCACCGGAAGTTTGCCACACCCGTTGTGCTCACCGCCATGGATCTGAGCGTCGAGTCGGAGGCGTTCGGGTGCGAGGTTGCTTTCGCCGACCACGAAGTGCCGACGGTGGTCGGGCGGCTGGTGACGACGCGCGATGCAGCCGAGCGACTGGCGGTCCCCGAACCGGGCGCGGGACGGACCCGCGTGTATTTGGAAACCGCGCGGCGGCTGCGGACCCTGCCCGGTCGCCCGTTGGTGCTCGCGTCGATGCTGGGTCCGTTCTCTTTGGCCGCGCGGTTGTACGGCGTGAGCGAAGCGCTCGGCCTGACCATCGAGAACACGGATCTGACACACCTGCTCCTGGAAAAGGCCGCCGCGTTTCTTGCGGCGTACGCGAAGGCCTTCAAAGCGGCCGGCACCGACGGCCTGGTGATGGCCGAACCGACAGCCGGCCTGCTCTCTCCGCGGGCGTTGAGCGCCTTTTCCTCGAAGTACATCCGCCGGATCGTCGAGTCGGTCGACGACGACACCTTCACCCTGATCCTTCACAATTGCGCCGCCAAGCTCATCCATCTCGACGCCGTCCTGCAGGCGGGCGCTCGCGTTTTCCACTTCGGCGCGCCCATGGATCTCCCAGGCGCCCTTGCCAAAGCCCCTTCGGACGTCGTCCTGGCCGGCAATCTCGACCCCTCGGGAGTGTTCGCCCGGTCCACGCCCGAACAGGTTCGCGCCGCCACGCGCGCCCTGCTCGACCGCACACGAACGTCCCGCAACTATGTCCTGTCCTCGGGATGCGACATCCCGCCCCAGACGCCGATCGGGAACATCGAGGCCTTTTTCGCTGTCGCCCGCGGCGCGGCCCGCTAGCCGGATGTTTCACAGAGCTTCGCGGAGTCTGGCATCCGGGCTCTGGCAAAACCGCGCCCAGAAAGGGAACCGGGAGCATTCTGTCGGTCCTGAGAATGGTCTCAGATGGGAACAGTGTGATGCAGTTCTCGATCTCTCGAACCTGGCGCGGTTTTGCTTCTCTAGCCTGAATTCCCACGGCTAGCCAAGCCCTAACGGTTCTCTGCCGTTGTGGCGGATTTGCCGGCATTTCCGTCGAAAACCGTCAAGCAGAATGTTATCGTTACGGTATACTAATCGTTAACTACCCACTGCGTCACAATGGCATTCTCCCGCCGTATAGCTCACCGCCACCTCGTTCGAGGACATTCAAGAAGGCCCCATCATGTTGCGATAAAACCGAGCTCCTTCCACAATAGCTTGTGTTTTTTGTTGACACCGGCCAAATAGTTGACATTGTGGATATGTGTTTAACAATAAACACAAAAAGCTAACCGATCCGGCGCAGGCCTTCCTCCAGCCCGCCAATGCCACCCACCGCCAATACGAAGCCTTGCGCGCCTACTTCGTCGACAAACTCCCTTCCAAGGAAGCCGCCAGGCGATTCGGCTATTCGGAGGGAAGCTTTCGCGTCCTGGTTTGCCACTTTCGCCAAAATCCTTCCCGGCCGTTCTTCTTGGCTCCCGCCAAAGGCCCCCAGCAGGCTCCCAAATCCGATCCCGTTCGCGACCGCATCGTGCAGGCCCGCAAGCAGAACCTTTCCATCTACGACATCCAGCGCGTGCTCCAGGATAACGGTCACTCGCTGAGCCCGGCCTACATTGGGATCATCCTCAGGCAGGAAGGCTTCGCCCGGCTGCCCAGGCGGGCTGATGACGAGCGCCCCGAGCATCCGCAGCCCGATCCAGCACCCGTCGCCGATGTTCAGCAGTTGGATTTGACGCCGCGCCAACTTCGCACTCAGTTTGGCGGACTGTTTCTCTTCGTCCCCTACTTGGCCGAAATGTCCTGGAAGGAACTCTTTGAAGCCAACGATTTCCCGGGCTCGAAAATGATTCCGGCTTCCCATGCGATCCGCTCCCTATTGGGCCTCAAACTCTATGGCTCCGCCCGGCACAGTCACGTCATGAGCGAGGTCTTCGATCCGGGCTTGGCGCTCTTTGCCGGTTTGAATTGCGTCCCCAAGCGCTCGTTCCTGACCGAATACAGTTCGCGCATCGTCCCGGCGGCCTATCCCAAGGCGATGCGCCATTGGTTTGATGCGATGAAAGCCTTGGGATTGCCACGGGGAGAGTCCTTCGATTTGGATTTCCACACCATCCCCTTTCATGGCGAGGACGCGCTGCTGCAAAAGCATTATGTTTCCAAGCGAAGTCGCCGCCAGAAGGGGTTATTGGCCTTCGTCGCGCAGGACGCCCAGACGCATGTGTTCTGCTACGGCAACGCGCAGGTCCGCAAAGAAAACCAGAACGACGAAATCCTGCGGTTTGTGGCGTTCTGGAAGGAGCGCACGGGCAAGTTACCGCAGGAGTTGATTTTCGATTCCAAGCTGACCACCTACGCCAATCTGGCGAAGCTTACAGGCCAAGGCATCGACTTCATTACGTTGCGCCGGCGCTCGCAGCTCATGCTGCAGGAAGTCTGGGCGTTGCCCGGTTCGGCCTGGCGGCAGATCCATTTGGAGGGGATCTCGCGCATTTATCGAGAGCCGCGAATCCTCGATCAACGCATTGCCCTGAAGGACTATCCGGGGGCGATTCGGCAGATCGTTGTCACGGGTCTGGGCCACGAAGAGCCGACCTTCCTGTTGACCAACCAACTGAGCCGTTCCGCACCCAAACTCGTCGAGCGCTATGCACGTCGGATGATCATTGAGAACAACATTGAGGATGGGATCGAGTTCTTCCACATGGACGCGCTGTCCTCCGCGGTGCCGATGAAGGTCGACTGCGACCTGCAGTTGACGCTGATGGGCAGCAGTCTCTACCGGCTCTTGGGCAATGAACTGGGCCAAGGCTATGAGCGGGCCAAGTCGCGAACGCTCTTCCGGGATTTCATCGACGCGCACGCGACCATCGACCTCACTGAGCAAGACCTTACCGTTCGGTTTCAGAAGCGCGCTCACAATCCTCTGCTCCTCAAAGCGGGGTTCGAAAAAAAACACCCCGCCATTCCCTGGCTCGGCAACAAGAAGCTGAACCTAATCTTCGGGTAGAGTGTGGGATCCGGAGGGGAAATGTTAGGTCCGAAACACCGCATGGGAATCGAGGCTAGGCCCTCGCGGAAAAAGAACACGAGCGCGTTGAGTGCCTGGTTCTGAGTCGAGGCCGCCACGCCGCCTGTCAGCGCCAGATGCTCCAGGAAACCCCGCACCGACCCCGCGGCGGGCACGGCCACACCGCGCCTCCGGCAATGGGCCAGGTATCGCTCCGCCCAACCCCGATACGCCTCCTCCGTCCGGTACGAATAATGCCGATAACGCAGTGCGCCAATCGAGGTCGACGACGAGCAGGTGGAACGGGCGCTCTTGCGCTGGCAGGATCAGATCTTGGCCCTCGGCAGGATCGGATGGTCATCGTCGATGGCAAGAAAGTCCGTCACGCCGTGGTGGAGATCGTCAACGCCGTTGATTCCCAGGGACGCTTTCTGGGCAGCGTGGTCACGCCTGCCAAGACCAACGAAATCCCCGCCGCCCGCCAACTCGCTGCGCGGCAAACGCTGCGGGACAAGATCGTGGTGGCCGACGCGATGCACACTCAGGATGAAACGGCCCAGGACATCCTCTTCGAGGAGGCGGGGACTATCTGGTTGACGGTCAAGGGCAACCAGACCACCCCCGAAACGACCCTGGAAAACCTGTTCCGCCAACAGGGTTTTTCCCCCTCGACCCACGGCGCGGACGCGGGTGCTCAAGCGGGAGCACAATCGGAGTCGGCTCGAGATTCGCTTCCTTGGAGGTAGAGGTGACGCCGCCGCAGGTAGGGGTTTCCCGGAGCCCGGTTGGCCGCTCGCTTGGAGACGCGCGTCCGACGCAAGGGCAAATGGTGCCGTGAGATCGTTTATCTGCTGAGCAGTCCGACGCTCGAACAACTCCAAGCCCGGGGATGCTGGCGCTCAAACGGGGTTACTGGGTGGTGGAAAGTCGACTGCACCACTGCCTGGACATCACGCTGCGGGAAGATCAAAGCCGCGTGCGCACTCCCCGTGCTGCACGGGTCTTGGGGGCGATTCGACGTGGTGGTCAGCTTGGCCAACGCGGCCGTGAATCGAGCGCGCCAGAACAACCCCAAGACCAAGTCCAACACGCGCAGCTTTCAAAAGCGCTTCCGTTTGGCTCGTGGCGGGCGCCAACGACTCCACGCTCTGGTTTTCGCCAAATCACCCAACATTCTGGACTTACACGATTGAAGTGGAGCGGCGACGGCCCCGTCGCCGACACACGCCGTCTTCACTTGACATGGCGGGGGACGAGCCGTCCCCACTCCGACCTTTTCGGCTTCATGGATTGGCGCTGGCAACGTTCAAAAAAAGCCAAAAAAACATTGACAGGGGCTGGTGGACTTGTGACATTGCGCGCACACACGGAAACAACAAAAACAACATATGAGAACTAAAACAGCATTACTAACGGCTGCGTTAGGCCTTGTGGGTGCCGCCACGGTGTCCGCGCAGGTCTATTCGGTCAACGTCGTGGGTTACGTCAACAGCGAGTTGAAGGCTGGTTGGAATCTGATTGCCAACCCGCTCGACAACACAGCGGCTAACGGGAACACCGTCGGCGTCATGTTCGGCACCGCGTTGCCGGACGGCTCGGCGGTCTACAAGTTCGACAATGCGAACGGGAAGTATCTCGACACTGTGAGTTACACCGCGTTGTTCGGTTGGTCCGACCCGGCTTTGACGTTGGTGCCCGGCGAGGGCGCATTCGTCTTTGTCGAGGGCAGCGCCGCCGTGACAATCACGTTCGTTGGCGATGTCAAGCAGGGCACGCTGACCACTCCGTTGTCCGCGGGGTTCAACATGGTGTCGTCACAGGTTCCCCAAGCGGGCCTGTTGGTGACCGACTTGGGCTATGCGGCGACCGACGGCGACACGGTGTATCAGCACAATCGCGGCGGAGGCTACAAGGACGGCAACACCTTCACCGATCTGTTCGGTTGGAGCGGCGGTGAGCCGACGGTCGCAGTGGGCGAGGCCTTCTGGATCCAGAAGGCAGCAGCCGGCGCATGGACTCGGACCTTCTCGGTGCAATAGCGGAATAACCAAACAGGCTGAAAAAAACCAAACGGAAATAATAGCAAAACTATGAAGAAATCGTTACTTGCGTTAGCGAGCTTGGTGGCGGTTGGCGTGGCAATGGCCGCGGACGGCGGATTGCTCACGTTCAACACGTACTACGCGGCCGCCAACAACCTGAAGGTCACGGCGAGTGATGGGCAGGAAATCTCGACTGCGAACGGGTGGTATCTGACGCTGCTGAATTCGAGCGGCGCTCAAGTGATGGGCACCAAGGGTGGATCGCTTGGGGCTCTCACGCCCATCGTGATTAACTTCACGGCTACCAGCGGGTATGCTGCCGCTGGCGGTGACTGGTCGCTTGCGGGTTTTGACCAAGGCTCGACGTTCAGCTTCTACGTGGCTGCATACAAGGGCGCCGACTACGCAACAGCCCAGTTCAAGGGCAACACCGGACCGTTTGAAGCATCGCTGGGTGGCAACCAATTGGCCCCGCCCGTGCCTGCTGGCAAGCTCGCCTTTGGCGGCGCGCAGACCCTCAATGTCATCATTCCTGAGCCTTCTGTGCTCGCGCTGGGCCTGCTCGGGATGGGCGCGTTCCTGATCCGCCGCCGCAGCTAACCTGGCTCACGGCATAGTTCTTCCACGAAGGCCGCTCGCGAGAGCGGCCTTCGCTTTTTTTTGACTGTGGGTTGACAATCGCGGGCAGCGCGATTATCCAATGGGCCGCTTTTCAACGGCGCGTTCGTCTATCAGTTAGGACGCGGCCCTCTCAAGGCCGAAAGATGGGTGCGATTCCCATACGCGCTACCAGACCTGAGCCGCCTTGCATGCAGCCGTTTCAGATCATCTTTAATCCGACGAGCGCGGCGGAACTGGCCAGGATGCCCAAGGAACTGCAACTGGAAATCCTCGGCGAGTTTCGAGGCCTGCCCCAGGAGGCATTGCACACGGACCTCGAACGCTTCGGCAGACTCCGACGCGGGGGCAAGACTCTGCACCGATTCCGGCTGGGCGATTACCGCCTCTATTTCGAACGGCACGAACTGGGTCTTGTGGTCCACCGCATCCTGAGCCGGAACACACTCAAGGATTTTCAGTTCCGATCCAATCTGCCTCTGGGAGAAGACGAGGCGCTGCAGGACAACCCGCGCTTTTGGGAACTCATCGAGAACGCCACCGCGCAGGTACGCCGCGATTAGCCCAACGGTTATTCCACACGCTTCGCAAGGAACCGCAACCGGCTAACCCGCATGGCAGACATCATGCGAGATCGGACCGCCCTGTGCACTGAAGGGGTGTGAAACATGCGGGTTAGCGCGCCTGTCTCGGTCCCGTTCGCCTCCGAGAAGCGGTAGAGGCGGTTGCCCGATCAGGCCACCGTCTGGGGTTTCTGTTTTTGTCTCGGGCTCGTGAACACGACCCGGGCTTCGATGCCAAGGCGGGCGAGGAATTCCGATTCGATGACGTGGGTGAGGCGTTCGACCACCCAGATTGTGTCCGAGAAGAGGTCCTCGCACATGTCCATCCGAACCACGATGTGCCGGTCCGAGACCTCGATCTGGAACGGATGACCGGCTGCCTCCGTTTGGGCCAGCACCTCGGCGACCTGGCGTTCGTAGAGCGGCGTCTCGTTGACCAACCGCCGCCCATCCAGCCGGCGTCCGGGATGGATCACGGCGCCGGTTCGACCACACGGGCATTTCTCGCGGCTGATCTCGCAGGCAACGCGTGTCCGGTAGCGCAGCATGGGCATCGCCTCCCGACAGAGGGTCGTGACCACCAACTCGCCATCCTGGACCTCGACGAGGAAGTGGTCCTCGTTGACGTGGAATCGGCCGGATTCACACTCGACGCAGAGCCCCGGATCCGAGACCTCGCGGACGCCGAAGTTGCATTTGACGGCGGCGAAGAGCCCGGCGGCGATGAGATCGCGGGTCTCGCTGTCCGCCTGGCGGGAGAGCAGGACCGTGCGCAGGTGGAGCGATTGGGGGTCGACGCGGCGTTGTTCGAGCAGGCGGGTCAATTCGAGCGCGTTGGTTGGGGTGGTGATGAGGATGGTGGGGCGGTAGCTTTGCAGGGTGGCCAGTTGATAATCGAGGTGGAGCGGATCTTCGGCGATCACGGACGCCTCGATGAGTTCGGCGCCCAGAACGTAACCCGAGAGTCCGGGGTAGCTGCTGGGGCCCAGGCCGATTTGAACCACGTCATTGGCCGTGACGCCGCCGGCGACAAGCTGGCGCCCGGCCAGTCGCCCCCATTCGAGGAGATCGTTGCGGGTGTGGCCAATGACCAGCGGTTTGCCTTCGGCCCCGACCGCGGTGTGGAGGCGAATGATTTCGCGGAGCGGGAAGGCAAACATGCCATACGGAAAGCACTGCGCCAGATCCTCGGGCGTCGTGAACGGGAGGCGTTCGATCTCCTCGAGGGATTGGACCCGGGCCTCGCCGAGCTTTTCGCGGCAGCGGCGCACATTGCGTTTGAGGCGGACCAGCAATGCCTGGAGGCGTTCGAGCTGCAATTGCTCGAGCTCGGCGCGGGGCATCATTTCGTTGCGTCGGTCGAAAACGCTCATTCCCAGATCTCCTTGCCGCCTTTGCCCAGGTAGGCGCGTTTGACTTCGGGGTTGTGCATAAGGTCAGCCGCCGGTCCTTCGAGGATGATGTCGCCGGTCTCCATGACGTAGGCCCGGTCGGCAACCTGCAGGGTGGCGGTCACATTCTGCTCGACAAGCAGCACCGTCAAACCCTGGTCGCGCATCCGGACAATCTCGTCAAAGACCTCCTTGACCATCAGCGGGGCGAGTCCCAGGGACGGTTCGTCGAGCAGGAGGATTTTGGGGCGGGCCATGAGCGCGCGGCCCAAGGCGAGCATCTGTTGTTCCCCGCCGGACAAGGTGCCGCCCAACTGGCTGGCGCGCTCGCGCAGCAACGGGAACCGGTCGAAGACGATCTCGATCTGCATGGCCCGGTCGGGATTGCGGTAGCCTCCGATGAGCAGGTTCTCGCGCACGGTCAGGTCGGCGAAGATCATCTTGCCCTCGGGCACGAGCACCATCGAGTGGCTGATGCTGCGCCAGGCGGCCTGGCCGCGCGTGGGTCGGCCATCCACATGAATCTCGCCCTGCCACGGCTGGAGCAGGCCGACGACGGATTTGAGCAGAGAGGTCTTGCCGGCGCCATTGGCGCCGAGGAGGCCGACGATTTCACCCGCGCAAACGTGCAGGCTGATGCCATGCACGACTTCGAGGCTGCCGTAGCCGCAGCGGAGGTTTTTAACTTGCAGCAGCATGGTTCATCTCTCCGCCCAGGTAGACCCTCACGACGTTGGCGTCGTTCTGGATCTCGGACGGCGTGCCCTCCGCGATGCGCGCCCCGTTGTGCAGCACCAGGATGGCATCCGACAGATCCATCACCAAGGTCATGTCGTGTTCCACAAGCAGAATCGTGACCCCGCGCTCGCGGACGCGCCGGATCATTCGGCCCAGGTCGGCCTTTTCGCGGGTGTTCAACCCGCTGCCCGGTTCGTCCAGGAGCAGGAGTTGCGGCTCGGTGGCCAGGGCGCGGGCCAGTTCGACCATCCGACGCTCCCCGAAGGCCAGCGCTCCTGCCGGGCACTCCGCCAGGTGCGCGAGGCCGACGTATTCGAGTTGGGCCTGCGCGGCCTCACGGATGGCGGCTTCCTCTTTCGGCTGGCCGGGCCAGCGGACGCCGCAGCCGAGGAACTCCCAGCGTGTCCCGCAGTGCCGCCCCACCATGACATTCTCGAGCACATTCATCTGCAGGAACAGGCTTGGGTTTTGAAACGTGCGCGAAACGCCGGCGCGGGCGATTTGGTAAGGTTTGAATCCGGTGATGGCGCGGTCTCCGAACCGGATGTTTCCCGATTCGGGGCGCAGAAGCCCGCATACGATATTGAACAACGTTGTCTTGCCCGCGCCGTTCGGTCCGATGACCGACTTGATCTGTCCCGGCGCGACTTCGAACGAGACGCGGTCGATTGCGACGAGGCCGCCGAAGCTGTGGCGGACGTTGTCGACTTCAAGCAGCGCCATGGCGCGGCCTCCCCTCGAGCCCGTTGTTTGGTCGCGCCGCATCGGGCTGGGCGGCGTTGGGTGGACGGCATGCGCCGACGAAGCGCCGGAGCAGGCGGGCCAGCGGTTTGAGCGGCCCTTCCGGGGCGAGCGACACGATGCCGATCAGCAGCAGGCCGAACACCGCGTTGTCGTAGCTTCCGAAGAGGCCGCGCAGCGACATGTAGTTCAGCAGGGTGCTCATGCCGGTGACGCCCCAGAGACTGGACATGCCGCCCGCCGCGGCCAGCGCCACATAGCGGACCGACTTGAGGGCGCCTGCCTCCGAGGGGCCGATTCCGGCCGTGTAATGGGTGAAGAACACGCCGGCCATCGCGGCCATCAGCGCGCTGAGGACGAAGGTCTTGAGCTTGTAGAGCGCGGTGTTGATCCCCATCGCGTTGGCGGCGGTTTCGCGATCGTGGATGGCCTGGAGGGCGCGTCCGACACGGGAGCGGACGAGGTTGTGCAGGAGGACGAGCAGCAGCAACAACAACCCGCTTGCGATGAAGTAATTCTCGATGCGCAGGGCGCGTTTGCCCGAGACGGTCAGGCCCAGGCCCAGGTTCCATTCCGGCACCCCGTTGATGCCGTCGGCCGCCCCGGTGAACGCGGTGCCGAGGATCACCTTATGAACGATCATGCCGAAGCCGAGTGTGGCCATGGCGAGGTAATGGCCTCGAAGCCGAAGCGCGGGGTAGCCGATCAGGTTGGCGACGACGAAGGTCAGCGCCATCGCCGCGAAGAACGCCGCCCAGGGCGAGACAGTCAGGATCGGGTTGCCGAACAGGTCTTCCCTGGCGATGCAGAAGGGCGACTGTTTGATCCAACCGAGCCATGCCGCCGTTTGCCATTTCGAGACGTCGCACGTGGTCAGCACGGCCGAGGTGTAGCCACCGATCGCAAAGAACGCCCCGTGACCCAGCGAGACCTGGCCGGCGTAGCCCATGACCAGACAGAGCCCCAGAACGACGATGGCGTAATAGAGCGACATCGTGAGCTGCGTCAGGCAATACTCCATCTCCGCCCTGCGCAGAATCCAGGGCACAATGGCCAGCGCGGCCGCGAGCAAGACGAAAGGGAGGCCTGGCTTGAGTCTCGGCTTCAATGTTCCCTCACGCTTTCCCCGCCCGGCCGGCCCCAGAACCCATGCGGACGCACGAACAACACCAGCAGCAACACGGCGAAAACGGTCACGTCGCTGTACGCGGCCGGGAGCCGGCTCACGCTGTAGGCCTCGAGCACACCAACCATCAGCCCGCCAAGCACCGCGGCCATCGGGTTCCCCAGACCGCCGAGGATGGCGGCTGCGAATCCTTTGATGGCCAGCGGCGCGCCCATCTCGTAGTGCGTCATGGTGATGGGCGAGATCACGCAGCCCGCCAGGGCGCCGATGGCCGCGCTCAGACCAAACGCGAGCGTGCGCATGTTTGCGATGTTGATCCCGGCCAGCATTGCGGCGCTTGGGTTCGAGGAACCGGCCCGCATCGCCCGGCCCGCCAAGGTGTATTTGAGGAAGACATGCAGCAGAGCCACCGTGACCGCCACGGTCGCCAGGACCCAGAGCACCTGCGGCGAGATGGCGGCCCCGAGGAATTTCAACGAAGAGATCTCGTTGCCGGTGAAATAGGGGAGCGACCGGACCTTCTCGTCCCAGAGGTGGAGGGCGATTTCCTGAAGGACGATCGACAGGCCGATGGTAATGATGACGAGGTGGAGGATGGAATGCCGCTGCAAACGCCGGAAGAAGAGGATCTCGAGCAGGCAGCCGGCCAGCGCCACAATCGCCACCGCCCCGGCCAATGCCACGGGCAAGGGCACGAAGCGGGCCAGGGTCACGGCCACCATCCCGCCCAGCATCACAAACTCACCCTGTGCGAAATTCAACACGCCGGTGGCGCTGTAGATCAGGTTAAAGCCGATCGCCACCACGGCGTAGATGCTGCCCTTGGTGATTCCGGACAGGAAGTATTGCAGTTCCAGATTCCCGCTTTCCATCGATCATCCCGTCGGGAGACAGCCCCGATCCAATGCGCCGGCGGAGCTCCGGAAGTCAGGGTTGATGGTTTCGAGGGCGGCTACTTCCGGTAGATCGCGAACTTGCCGTCCTTCACCGTCAGCATCTCGAACGAGGTCAAATCGAGACCGGTGTGATCGGTGGGCGAGAAATTGAACACGCCCGCCGTGCCGACCAGCCCTTTGAGGTTCTCGATGGCGTCACGGACTTTGGCGCGGTCGGGCCGTCCCGCCCGCTTCAGGGCCTCGGTCACAACCAGAATCGCGTCATAGGCGTGTCCGCCAAACGTGCTGACATCTTCCTTGTAGGTCTCCTCGTAGTCCTTCTTGTAGGCCGCCAGCAGCGCCTTCTGCGGATGACTATCGGGCAATTCGTCGACAACGAGAAGGCGCCCGGCCGGGAAGAGCGTGCCCTCGGCTGCGACGCCCGCCTGCTCGACATACTTGCGGTTGCCGAAGCCATGGCTTTGGAAGAGCGGCATCTCCATGCCGAGCTGCCGCATGTTCTTCGCCACGATGGACTGCGCCGGGACGATTGACCAGTTGACGATCGCCTGGACGCCGCGCGTGCCTTTGATTTTTGTGAGGATGTCGGTCAGGTCGGTGGCTTGTTTGTCATAGACCTCGTTGGCGAGAATCTCGATGCCCTCGGCCGGGGCCATTTCCTCGAGTTGTTTCTTTCCGGCGGCGCCAAAGCCGTCGTTGCTGCTCACGACGGCGATCTTGCGCAGGCCTTTGTTCTTCATGGTCCGATAGATCCAGGTGACTGCCTGGCTGTCCTTTTGCGGTGTCTTGAACACATACCTGGCGACCGGATTCACGATCACCTCCGCCGCGGCGCAGGAAACCAGGATCATCTCGTTCTCTTCGCAGAGCGCCTTGATCTGCATGGTCTCGCCGCTGGTCGACGGGCCGATGATGGCCAGGACCTTCTCCTCCTCGATCAACTGCTTGGCGAACGACACGGCTTTCTCCGGGCTGCCGCCACTGTCCTTGAGCACCAACTCGACTCTGCGTCCGTGGATGCCGCCGGCCGCGTTGAGCTTGTCGACAAACATCCGGACGGTCTTCTCCTCCGGTGCGCCCAGGAAAGAGGCCGGCCCGGTGACTGAGAAGATGGCGCCGATCTTGATGGGGTCGCCGGCGGCGGCGTGGATGTTGTGGGTCAGGCACTGCGAGCCGAGCGCGCAGATCGCCGCCACCAGCAGGTAGGTTCTTTTCATAAGCTCACTCTCCAGATTCAAACCACTGTGAACCGAGCATCACTGAACCATGACACCAAACGGGTTAAGATGAGTCGAGGCTGCCAGAAAGGCTTTCCGCATGTCAAACTCCATTCCCACCGACAACCGACGGATGCACTGTCCGGATGCACTCCGCTCACGGCGGGGTGGACAAACCGGCGCGGGTGCGCATGATGGCGCCCGGATTATGGCAATCGTCATCCAGGGACCGGGGGTGGAGCAGGCCGCAAGGACGACGCTGTCGGGTCACGCGTGGCCCGCCACCCTGTTCCTCGACGGTCGCGTCCTGGTGACCGCGGAACCGCCGGTGCACGCCCTGCAGCGCGCGGCGTATCTCAATGCGATCAACATCGAGCGGGCGCAGCAGGGTCTGCCGCCACTGACGGAGGAGCAGAAGGCCACGCGCTGCCAGCGGTCTGTCGATTTGTT
>JAXGQW010000023.1:0-65754 GCA_040766265.1 Verrucomicrobiota bacterium | reverse complement strand
CTTGATTGTCGATTGTGAGAACTGACCCCTTCTCACCTCCGGCGTTGCCATCCAACGGAAGAGAAGTGGGAGCGTGTCCTGTCCGCTGGAGAAGACATCAGGGCCATGCTGGCGCACCATCGCGTGCCGGAACGCCGCATCAACAATGAGTCCACGAACTTCCGGCGGCCAGTTCGGCGCTTTTTGATCCCGGATGGTTCGCAGTATGGTGATTGCCTCAGGCCGACCGGACATGCCAACACCCATGGCTGCTGAACCCGCAAGCATGCCAAGCGCGAGACTTCGATCTTGTTCAAATCGCCATCGGCAGTGAACTTCCCAGAACTCAAGGCTCGACGCAGCGATTAAGAACTCCAGCGCCGCCTCGCACCGAGCGGCCGTCCGTCCGAGGAGCACAGGCAGTCCGAGCATCATCATGTGCTCACTCTTGGCCAACATGCATCCGTCGTATTCATTGGTCAGGGTATGTGAAAGCGCTCGCACGGTTGCGTCTGACCCTCCCAGAGTCAGAATGCGGGCCAAGTGGACTTTGTTCGTTATGCTTGGAATGCGTTGATACTGTTCAATGAGGATAGCCTCTGCTGAGGGCGTAAGAAGAGGCACGTCACCTTCTCGAGGTTTGCACGAAGTATCATGGAGTCGGTCTCGGACCGCAGGAGGCAGGTCTGCCTGGCACACCGGTGCGACAGGCCCCGGACTGACAGCCGTCCCGCTTTGTAGCGGCACGTTGTGGGACTTGCCAGTGCCCGGATTCAGCCGCCTATAGATGTGCCAAGTAGCCACCGCACCGAATACGATGCCGATAGTCAGAGTGAGGGATACTACACGTGCTTTCATGCTTTGGCCCACCTGTGGTCAGTCACCTTCCAGAAAGCTGGAGTGTAGGATCTGTAGTGCACAGACTCGTCGCTGTTGACCTCATCGGATTGGCTGTTGAGACGGGAATTCAAGCGTCCGTGTAGGCATCCATGCCGACGCAGGTGCAGACCGGGTTGCGATCGCCGTACACATTGTCCACGCGCCCGACCGCGGGCCAGAACTTGAACTCGAGTTGGTGCCGCGTCGGATAGGCGGCTTGGGCGCGCGTGTAGGGCCGAGTCCACGAGTCCGCGGCCAGCATGTCGGCCGTGTGCGGCGCGTTCTTGAGCAGGTTGTTCTGCTTGTCCGCGCGGCCCGATTCGATCTCCGCGATTTCGGCGTGAATCGCGATCATGGCCTCGCAGAACCGGTCCAGTTCCTCCTTCGACTCGCTCTCGGTCGGTTCGACCATCAGCGTGCCCGCCACGGGCCAACTCAGAGTCGGCGCGTGGAACCCATAGTCCATGAGCCGTTTGGCGACGTCCTCGGCTGTGACCGTCCCAAAAGAACGGAAATCCAGAATGCACTCGTGGGCGACCATGCCGCCCGGCCCCTTGTACACCACCGGATAGAAGTCGCGCAGGCGATGGGCCAGGTAGTTCGCATTGAGGATCGCGACCTGCGTGGCCTCGGTCAGCCCCGCCGCGCCCATGCACGCAATGTAGACCCACGAAATCGGCAGGATGCTCGCGCTGCCCCACGGCGCGCCCGACACCGCTCCGATCGACTGGTTGCGGCTCGGCCCAGCCAACGGATGGTCGGGGAGATAATCCACGAGGTGCTTGGCCACGCAAATGGGGCCGACCCCGGGCCCGCCCCCGCCATGAGGAATGCAAAATGTCTTGTGGAGATTCAAGTGGCAGACATCGGCGCCGATTGCCCCGGGGCTTGTCAGTCCAACCTGGGCGTTCATGTTTGCCCCGTCCATGTAAACCTGCCCTCCATGCGCGTGGATGATGCGGCAGATCTCCTGCATGCCGGGTTCGAACACCCCGTGCGTCGAAGGGTAGGTGACCATCAACGCCGCCAAAGCCTCCGCATGCGCCTGGGCCTTCGCCCTCAGATCGGCCAGATCGACGTTCCCCTCGTCGTCGCACGACACCGCCACAACCTTGAAACCGGCCATGACCGCGCTGGCGGGATTCGTCCCATGTGCGGAGGCGGGGATCAGACAGACATGGCGATGCCCCTCGCCCCGCTGTTCATGGTAGCGGCGGATGATCAGCAGACCCGTGTACTCGCCTTGGGCCCCTGCGTTGGGCTGGAGCGACACGCCGTCGAGGCCGGTGATCTCGGCGAGCCAGGCTTCGAGATCCCGGAACAGGCGCTGGTAGCCTTGCGTCTGGTCGAGAGGCGCAAACGGATGGATGCGGCTGAACTCGGGCCAGGTGATGGGGAGCATCTCGGAAGTCGCGTTCAGCTTCATCGTGCACGATCCCAGCGGGATCATGGCCTGGCACAGCGAGAGGTCCCGCGACTCGAGGCGCCGCAGGTACCGCAGCATCTCGGTCTCGGAATGATACCGATGGAAGACCGGATGTTCGAGGAACGGGGTCTGGCGCGCGGGCGCAAGGGGCCCGTCCGCGATCGGCGACGCAGCGACATCGAAAGGCGCAGCTTTGCCGCCATTCAGAATCTCGATCAGCAGTCGGACGTCGTCGGTCGATGTCGCTTCGTCGAGCGAGATGCCGACGTGATCGGCATCCACCGCGCGCAGGTTGACGCTCCGATCGGCGGCCGCCCGATGCACCGCGGCGGCGCCGCCCGCGCCAACCGCGATGGTGAGCGTGTCGAAGAAGGTCGGATTGACCACACGGCGTCCGAGTTTCTGGATTCCTGCTGCCAGCGCGGCTGTAAGGCGGTGGACACGCCGCGCGATGGACCTGAGGCCATCCGGGCCGTGATAGACCGCATAGGCGGCGGCGATGTTGGCCAGCAAGGCCTGCGCGGTGCAGATGTTGCTGGTGGCTCGTTCGCGGCGGATGTGTTGCTCGCGTGTGCCCAACGCAAGCCGGTACGCTGGCCGTCCGCGCGAGTCCTTCGAGATGCCAACAATGCGCCCGGGCATCTGTCGCTTGAACGCATCCCGCGTCGCGAAGAACCCCGCGTGCGGGCCGCCAAAGCCGAGCGGAATCCCCAGTCGCTGGGCGCTGCCCACCACGATGTCGGCTCCCGACTCGCCGGGAGGACGAAACAGGGCCAGAGCCAGCAGATCCGTTGCAACGACCGCCAGCGCCCCGGCGGCGTGCGCCCGACGGATCAGGTCATCATCATCCTCGATCGCCCCGCTGGCGGAAGGGGATTGCAGCAGGACGCCCAGCACCTCCGGCGAGAAGGTCATTTGCTCGGATTGAACCTGGCGCACTGTGACACCGAGAGCGCAAGCGCGGGTTTGGACCACGGCGAGGGTTTGCGGAAAGACTCCTGCGGCAACGAGGAAGACGTTGCGCCCCTCAGCCCCTTTGAGCCGATGGCACATCATCATCGCCTCGGCTGCGGCCGTGGCTTCGTCCAGGAGCGAGGCGTTGGCGATCTCCATGCCGGTCAGGCTGCAGACCAGCGTCTGAAAGTTGAGCAACCCCTTGAGCCGGCCCTGGGCGATCTCCGATTGGTAGGGTGTGTACGGCGTGTACCAGCCCGGATTCTCGAGGATGTTACGCTGAATCACCGGCGGCGTGATGCAGTCGTAGTAGCCCTGGCCAATGAAGGAGCGGAAGAGCCGGTTTTGCCCCGCAATGGCCCGCAGTTGCGCCAGGGCCTCGAATTCGGAGAGCGGCTCCGGCAGGCGGAGCGCGGTCCGACGGCGAATCGCGCCCGGAACGGCGCGCTGGGTCAGATCGTCGAGACTCGCAAACCCGAGGGTTTCCAACATGCCTCGAACATCGTTCGGGCGCGGACCGATGTGGCGTCGCACAAAACGATCCGGATGGGCAAAGGCCTCCGTGGGCAGGGGCAGGGGGGGCAAATCGGTAGAATCGGTGCCGTTGATCATGGCAGTATCGTCAGTCTGTGAAATCGTCGTCGGTTCCGTTGACAGCGTCACCCTCACTGTGGCGGAGAGCGAGCCGGGGCGAGCCTTCGGACTGGTGTGTTTAAGCGCTCCAAGCAAAAGCCGCGGTCAACATCGAAAAACAGGCGCGCTCAGGCTAAGGGCCGGTCAGCCGGAAGCAAGCCCGTTATTGGCGATCAGCCGCTTCTTCGGTGCATCTGACAGTTGTCGGTATTCTGTCGCCCAGTGAGGCCTGCCTGCCGCCTGCCTGTGCCGGCACAGGCAGGCAGGCGACGGACGCGGCGCTGGTAGGGCACCGGGCCTACAACGAATGGAGATTGCCGGAGGGGCGACGTCCTCGTCGCCCGCCAAGCAGGGTCTGCAACTCTCATCGCCGGGGACGAGGACGTCCCCACTCCAACGCCTTCGTCGGTTTCATTGGCCAGCCGGCGGGCTCACTGAAAAGCCATCATCGCCGGGTTGGTGTTGTGTTCGACCAGGAGGACGTCGGCATGGTCCGTCCCGCTGCGGATGGATTGCGCGTGCAACACGACGAAGTGCGCGGCGTTCAATGCGGGGTGAGCTTGACGCGGTAGAAGCCAGAACCGTCCGGGCGCGGCAAGGTTGCCCGAAAAGCGGATGGGCCGATGGGGCTGATGTTTGCCGCGGGCTCGACGTTCCAAACAGCGGTGGCGGCGAGAGCGTCGGTCGTCTCGACCTGGAGCTCCGTGGGGACTGCGCTGGGGGCGAGTATGTCCAGCGCGATCAGGTCGGTGTCCTCGATGCGGACGGTGTTGATGCGCGGCACCCAGTGGGCGACCGTTCGGGTCGAGAGTCGGCGCTGGTTGTTCGACTCGTCGATCTCTCTGACCGTGTTGCCATCATCGGCAAGTGCCCAGACCGCCACCCACGGTTCGGACTCGTCCCGTTGAGGCGGCGCCCACAGCCAGGACAACTCGATCAGTGCTCCCGGCTTGAGGGCGGGGAGCAGTTGGCTTGTGATGAGCGAGCCATCCGGTTGGCCGAGTCGCCACGCGAGCGTTGATTTGGTTGTGGGGATTGTCCCGGTGTTTCGGACGCGCGCTTCGAGCGCGACGTGGTTGGCGCCGACCGAGGTGGCCGAGACGGCTTCGACGACGAGGTCGGGCAGGACCGTCCAAAGCGAGGCGATGTTGTTCGATGGATCGCGATCTGCCATAGGCTCGATCGGCTCCACCAGGGCAAAGACGTGATGCCCGCTGGCGTTGCTCGGCACCACCCAAGGCATGGACACTGCTTCGGCTGCGCCTGGAAGGATGGGGAGCGTGTTGGCGACTGCTCCGAGACGCGCCGCGCCGCCGGCGTTGGGATCGCCGTCGAAGAACGTGACCCTGACCTCCTGCACTGCAAGCTCCCCGCGATTCTCGACCGTCAGGTGGATCATCGAGGTGGCGCCCGGGAGCGGATTTGGCGGGTCGAGGCGCATCGAGCCCGTCTGGGCCGCCGGGTCAACCCCCAGCGGATACCGCCACACCTGGAGATCGGTTCTTCCCGGTTGTGGCAGGTCGCGCAGATGGTGGGTCGTCCCATCGATCACGACTGTCTTGTTGGCGCGAATTGTCTGGGTGCGCAAGCAGGCCAAGACAAGGTCCGAGCCGTCGTGCACGGCCGCCACGGAATGCTCGACGTCGGCGTCCGCGGTCAGTGGACGCGGAGCGGACCACTGATCCTGGGCCGTGTCGTAGGTGCACACCATGACATCGGTGCCGATCGACCCGGGCAAGGGATACACCAGCGCCGCGCCGCCGGGAATGGCGGCGAGCGTCGGAGGCACATCGGCGTCCTCCGCCTCGATCTGGTGGACACGACGCGGATTCCATTGTCCTGCGGTGGCGTAGGTCAGCACGCCTCCAGACCGCCAGACGAAGAGGGGGTTTGTGCCTATGGTCGCCAGGTTTGGATCGGCGTCTTCGACCGCATCTCGGGTTAACCGGACCGGCGGGCCCCAGATGCGGCTGAAGGCGGTGCAGGAATAGAGTTCGCGATCCGCACGCGTGGCAGGTCGCCGTCTTCGTCAACGATCCAGGCGGCATAGAGCAAGCCGTCGGGACCGGAGGCCGCGGAGGAATCGAGGACTTTCCTGGGGACCTTCCCAGAGGATGACAGGCGGCTGCCGCTGGCCGGCCCCGGCCGTGGCGGCGAAGCGAACGCGATCGCCCGATGCGGCGGTTCCCACCGACGTCACCCTGGTTTGAATCCAGGGCGGCACCGTCGGTCCAGGCGACAGGTTTGCGATCGACGATCTGGTTGGCCGTCAAGGCGACGGGCTCGGTCCAAAGCGTCGACTCCCGGTCGTAAAAGCGCGCGACGATTTCGAGCAGGGGGCGACCTCTGGGATGAGTCGGGTTCGCGGCATCGCCGCCGATTCTCTCCCCAAGCCGCCGCTGCGCCCAAGAGGCGGCAGCCACGGCGGGATTGAACTCAGCCACCCAGCGAAGTCACCGGTGACTGGATCGATCGACCACGGCTCCTGACCGATTTGCGTGGCCAGTGCGAGGTCCGTTGACGCGTGCCACGGTTTGGCTGGGTCCGACGTGACATAGAGAACGCGCGTTTCGTTGTTCTCTGCCCAAAGAGCCGGGCGAGCGAGCCGGGAGACATTCTCCCGGACGATGGCGGTTTCGGACGGTCCCGGGCCGGCGAGTCCGACAGGGCGTCCGGGCCGGTGGGACAGGTTGACGATGGGCGGCCGGTCAACCGGACCCCAGAGGAGTTGGCCGGTGCCCAAGGGCATCCAGGCGCCTCGAGATGGCTGCGCGGGGGCGGCCGCTCGCCTGGCTTGAGACCTGGCAGAGTTCGGCTCGAAACGGAGCTCGACGCCTTTTTCTTCCTCCCATTCGAAAATCCAGGCTGACGCGAACACGCCGGCATAGCCGCGGAAGGTGATTCCCTGGAAGGCGAATTCGGGACAGATGAGGAACTCGGGTGTGCCTGTGGCGCCCACGTAGACACCGGCCTCGACGTTGAGTTCATCCATGTCCAGCACGAGCTGGGCTTCGAGGCCCACAGTGCTGGAAAAGACAAGCGAGGTCGTGCCCAGGAAGCAGTCGCCGAATTGTCCGTCGGCGTACTCGCCCGCCAACCCAAGGCCGCCGATGAGGTAGAAGCGCAGTTTCACGTCGCCGAGGCCGGGGACTTCAGCGAGGGAGCTGCCCAGGCCCGGAGCCACGACGTTCACGACCACGACCACGGGAACTCCCAAGCCGGCCTTGCCTTGGAACGCCACGGACCATGACGGCGTGATGACGAGCGGCGACAGGCCCTGGAAGGCCAGGTCCACCGCGCCCCCGAGATCGAGGCGTCCCTCGCCGAGAACCTCGACCGGCACGCCGGGAACATCCATCGAGTGGCTGAACGCACCGAAGCCGGAAAGTGAGCCATGAGCGGTTCCCGCGAGGGTGTCCAGGCTCAGGCTCCGGGACAGGCCCAAAGACGCCTCGGATTCGTAGATGCCGCCGGGAACCTCGGCCTTCCAGAAGACCAGGCTGACAGACTGCGAGAAATCGTATTGGGTGTCGTCAACGGCCCAAGGCGGCGCAGCGCCAAACCACAGTGCCAGCAGACGAGGCAGGGGATGGAAGTAGATTCCGGGACTGATCGTGACTCGGTTCCCCGCGCCGTTAGTCACTTCGAGGACCAGTTCCGCCGGTGCGGAGAGACTATCGGGGATGTCGAGTTGTTTGAGTTCGGCTCGGGCCACACCGTTGCCGAGATCGGTCAGAGTCGCCGCGTGAGGGGTATCGCCATGACGAGGCATCGCAACCGACCCGCAGGTGAGCCGTTCCAGGCGACGGTGCAGCCGATCTTCGAGTGTGCCGGGCAGTCCGGCCAGGTAGTTGCGTCCAGCAGGCCAGCGAAAGTCAAAGGCAACTGGTGCTGTTCCTCCGGAGGGGGCGAGCAGTTGGAAGCTCTCGAAACGGCTCTCGTTGGTGCCGAGAGTGAAGGAGCGGCTTGTGGGGTAGTATCCCTCCTTGTTCACGGCGAGCGTGTGGTCGCCCGCCGCCACAGCCGGCAGGTAGAACTCGCCCCGGGCGTCGGTGGTGGCCAGCGCGAGGTCGTCGAGCGAGACCGAACAGCCTTCGAGGGGACCACGAACCCGGCCCGAGGCGTCCAATGCGTCGACGCGTCCGGCCAGGTTGCCGCCCTCGAAGGGTGAGCCATAGAGCCTCACCGAATCGATCTCTCCCTCGAAGTCGAGCGTTCCTCCCCAGCCTCCGAGCCGCTTGCCGATGCCCAAGTTTGCGGTGCTCAAGGCTGGCGGGTGCGTCCACGGCGCCTCGGCAGCGAGGCTGCCGTCGACGAACACGTAGACGCTGGCCCCATCCCATCCTCCCATCACATGATGCCAAACGTTGTCCCGGAGTTCGCCGGCAGCAAACAGATCACTGTCACCGTGGGCGCCGCAATAGGTCCCGAAACGCAGTTGTCCGCCCGTGAGATAGAGTGTGAACCCGGCAGCGCGCCCATTGCCCAGCCATTGATGCTTGTCGACAATGGCTCCGTAGTGGTTGGTCCCGCGGGCGCGAATCCAGGCCTCGACGTAGAACGGCGAGGCGATGGCAAGGCTGGCTTTGTGGGGCACTGACACATAATCCGATGGCCGTCCGCGGAAACTCAGCGCAGAGCCGTTCCCGCGTGCCACCCAGCTTGCGCCCTGGACCGTTCCGTGGTTGGCGTTGCCGCTCGAGTCCAGTGCCGCCGAGCCGCTGCCTTCGTCGAATTCCCACAGTCCAAGAGTGGATGCCGCGTTTGCAGTGGCAATGTGGATGATGGAGGCGAGCACCGATCCGATGGACCAGCGCGCCAAACGGCGGTGTCGCGGGGTTGGGCTGGGATGAATCGAGCGCTCGGAATCAGTCTGCATAGACGCCTCCGGTTCAATAGGGAACGAGATAATATCTCGGCTTTGCTGTTGGAACGGCTTCAATCTGCCACCACCCCTCGCCGGTGTCGAGTTGATCTTGTGCTATGTCGCAGATGGCGCGCGTTCAAGACATTGCGGTTTCTGATCCGGGTGGCGACGAACCGGCGGCGTCAAATGACAATTGGGTCCGCACGAGTCAGAGTCAGGGGTCAGGTCAGGCGTCAGAGAGATCTTTTTGGATGACGTGGGTCGGCAGTCCTGCTCGGCGGGTTGAAGACCTTGGCTGTTGGGGGTGTCGCAGTTGGGGGTCGACAGTGCCGGGGAGAGGGCGTAATCTCTCGAAACTCCAACACAGGGTGAACGCCACGGACTCGCGCCTTGCAGCATGGGGCGGGAGGGTGCATGGGCCTGAGCTGTGTCGGCACGATGCACCGTGCCGGGTCTGAACGGGTTTCCCCGCAGAGGAGAGTGTACGTTATGAGAATAGATGTCCTGCTCTGGGGATTGGCGGTCTCACTCACCAACTCGGCGTTGGGTCAGATACCGCGGTTGGGCATCGACTGTGGCTGTGATCGCACGGGTGTTTATGTGCGGCCAGCTCGAGCCAGCATCCAATGGAACTCCCTCCGCTCCCCGCGGGGCACCTACCTGGTCGAGCCGTTTGCCGGCGGCAACGGATTGGTGGTGCGGAAGGAGGGAGGCACGGTGCTGTCCTTTGGACCGAGTTCGTCGGTAATCGGCTGGGGGTTCAGCCCGGACGAACGGGGCCTGGTGATCCACGCCACCCGTCCTGGCGAACCAGGCATTCCGGCGCAGCACAACGCCTGGCTCTACAATCTGGAAGATGATCCGGAGAGATCCTGGCAGATCCAGACTGCGGTCGCCGATGCGGTGTCGGTGTTCAGTTCGTCGGGGCGATACCTGCTCTACCTGACTCGCGATCCGAGCGATGGCATGCACCTGTGGGCGGTCGAGGTTGCCAGTCTCACCGAGGCTTGGCGTCATGATTACCGGGCCGTGCCGGGGATTGGCGAAGCGGGCCAGAAGTTTGGGCTGGCAACTTGGGGCTTCAGCCCGGACCCGGAGGATGGGTCGCTGGCCTACCTGTTCAACGTCGAGAACGGGGTGAGTCTGAACCTGGTGAACCTGACTCGCCGCCACAACGTCATCAACAGTTGGTTGATCACAGGGACGGCGGAAGTGCAGTTCAGTCCGTGCGGCGACCTGCTGAGCCTTGTGCGCTACCCGGCACAGGCTGCCCAAGTCTGGCTCGAACGGACGCTCGATGGCAGCCATGTTGTTCCTGGAGCGTCTGTGGCCAACTTCGGCTTTCTCGAAGCCGAACCCGGCTTTCATGTGGCGCGGACGGGGCAGGGCCGGGTGCAGTTGACAGCCAACACCGCCGCTGACGCATGCCGCGACATCCCCTCCGAAGCCCCCTACTGGCCCGCCGACGCGAAGTTGACCGCCACGGCCATCCGATCGACCAGCTTGCGCCTCGTGCGGCCCACGGCTCAGAGCCAGGGCGGCAAGATCGTCGCCTACGAGTTTTGCCGGGAGGCGCCGGACCAGCAGGTGCTGGGGACCCTGACACCCAAGCAGAGCGATCTCACCGTGCAGGGGTTGGCGCCGGAAACCGAGTATCGCTTCTCGGTGCGGGCCCGGAACGAGGCCGAACTCTGGACCGAGCACGCCCTGACCCTCACGGTGCAGACTGCCAAGGCCAACGCGGTTCCCACTTGGCCGCTCGATGCCCGACTGGTCGCGCATGACGTCGGGGAGACCAGCCTGCGGCTCGAATGGCCGGCGGCTGTGGACGACGCGGCGGTCACGGCGTATCGCGTCTTCCAGAACGGCGTCGTCCTGGCGACCTTGGACGCTCAGAAGCGCGGGCATGATGTCGGCAACCTTGTCACTGGCCAAAGCTACGAATTCCGCGTCGAGGCCAGCGATGCCCAGGACCAGTGGAGCGCCGATGGCCCCCGTCTTCGCATCACCATGCGGGACCTTTCGCCACCGACCTGGCCCCTGGGGAGCCGGCTCGACACGGTCGAACGGGGCACGCATCGCCTCGTGCTCGGGTGGACTCCGGCCGAGGACAACGTGGGTGTGTCCCTCTACAGTCTGTTCCTGATCGAGCGCGGTGACTCGAGGCTGTTCACTATGGTCGATGGCGCCGCCACGAACCTGGCCCTGAGCTGCCTCTTGCCCGGTCAGTCTTTCGAGTTCGCCATCGAGGCGGGCGACGCCGCGGGCAACTGGAGCACCGGCGGTCCGCGTGCCAGGACCTCGACAGTCTATGGACCCAACGAGTGCGAGAACGCGCTCGAACTGGCCAGCGTCAACTCGCAGGAAGAGCCGACCCAAGGCGCGCTGGCGCTGGGCTGGACCGACGACGGACAGTATTGGACGGTGGCCAGGAGTTGGCGCCCCGCCCTCAGTGCCGACGGCCGCTTCGTCGTGTTCGATTCCATCGCCATCAACCTGGTCCCGAATGACGGCAACAACGTGACGACGATCGTTTACGAAGATGGCGGCCTCCAACAGTTCTGGCACTCGGACGTCTTTCTTCGGGACCGGTGGGCCGGAACCACGGAGCGCGTCAGCACCCGTCCGGCGGGTGGCGAGACCGCCCCGCCCGGATCGAGTGGCGACGCGGACATCAGCGGCGACGGCCTCTCCGTCGTCTTCATGTCGTCGGCGGCTGACCTGGCGATTCCAGACACCAACGGCAAGCGCGACATCTTTTTTCGCGATCGCCGATTCAACATCCTCAGGCGCCTGACGGCGTGGGGGGTTGGCAACGAAGCCAATGGCCACAGCGACCGACCCCGCATCAGCGGCGACGGCTCGGTCGTGGCCTTCGAGTCGCTCGCCGACAACCTCGTTGCCGGTGACGCCAATGGCGTTGCCGATATCTTCGTCGTTACCCAGCCGGACGGGGCCCGCCGACGCGTGAGCGTGGCCAGCGACGGCACCCAGGCGAACGCGGCCTCCTGGGGGGCCGCGGTCAGCGCCGATGGCCGATTCCTTGCGTTCGCTTCCGACGCCTCGAACCTGGTGCCGGACGATCGCAACAGAGCGGCCGACGTGTTTGTGCACGATCGCGAAACCGGCCAGACCGTGCGGGTGAGCGTTTCGTCGAGCGGCCTCGAGGGGAACGGACACTCGGCGAAGAGCGCCGGTATCTCGCCCCTGCCCACCCGCCCCGCTCTGAGCGCCGACGGACGATTCGTCGCGTTCGATTCGGAGGCAACGAATCTTGTGGCTGACGATGCCAACGGGTGTCGCGACGTCTTTGTGCATGATCGCCAGACGGGCCAGACCGTGCGGGTGAGCCTCACCAGCTCAGGCGCGGAAGGTTCGGTCCCGTCGTGGGCAAATCCGCTGTGGGCGTCGAGTTGGGCACCGGATGTCAGCGGCGATGGCCGGTTCGTTGTGTTTCTCTCGAAGGCCCTTCTGGTTCCGGAGAAGACCGGCATCGCCACGGATGTCTTTCTGCATGACGTTCAAACCGGCGAGACGCGCCGGGTGAGCGCATGCGCCTGCGGCGGAGACACCGAACCCAATTACACGGGCGCCAGTCGGGCGGCGATCAGCAGGGACGGCCGCGTCGTCGCGTTCGAATCGGAGTCCACGAACATCAAGCCCGGTTTCATCGATCCGAACTGGTCCTCCGACATCTTCGTTTACACCCGTGAAGCCGGACCGGCCGACCAAGACGGCGACGGAATTCCGGATGTCGAGGAGCAGGGTCCGGAGGGCAACGATCCGCTCTACGACGGCGACGGCGACGGGGTGCCCGACTACTTGCAGGATGTTGTGGTGAGCGGTTTCACACACGAGGGCAGGCACTACTACCGATCGCGCGTCGTCAACCGGCCCGCGATGGCCCGAGTGACCGCGTGCGGAGTCTCGGACCTCGACAGTCTGCCAGACGGCGTTCTCCTGCCGTTTGGGGCATTCGAGATCGAGGCCTACGGCGCGGTCGAATCGGGTGGCGAGTTGCTGGTGGAACTCGAGTTTCCAATGGGCGTCGATTTCAACTCCTACTACAAATACGTGCGCGTGCCAGGCTCGATCGAGCCGCGTTGGCACGAATTCATGTACGACGGACAGAGCGGCGCTGAGATCGACGGCAACCGCGTGATGCTGCACCTGGTGGATGGCGTGCGCGGAGATGATGACTTGCAGGCGGACGGCAATCTGATCGATCCCGGCGGGCCGGCCCTGGTTGGGGTGAGCGCGGCGCCCGGGCTCGAGGTCAGCCCCTCGGCAATTCTGTTCGAGGGCGATCAGACCGCAACGACCGTCAATCTCAAAAACAGCGGCGGGCGCCCTTTGGTCTGGGCGATCCCAGAACCGCAGCCGGCGTGGCTCAAGCTCGATCGGATGGCGGGTGAGTTGGGTCCCGGCGAGGCGACCATGGTGGGCATGAGCGCGGATCGCACCGGCCTGGCCCCGGGCAGGGCGAGTCACATCCTGCGCATTCGCAGCGGCGGCGGCACACGCCCGATCGAGATTGGTTTGGTCATTCCCTTTGCCCTCGAGGGCGGGGCGGAGCGGATGGGCGACTGCGTCATGTTCACATGGCGCAGCGAGCCCGGCTACGCCTATCGGGTCGAATCGGCGGACTCCCTTGTCTCAGCGGGCTGGCAGGCGGTGAGCGAGATCATCGTTGCCGACGGCGTGCTCTCGAGTTGGACGGACTGCCGCGGCCTGCCGGCCAGGCGTTTCTACCGGGTGGTCCGTTCCGAGTGACGGCCCTCGCGCGCGGTGATGTCAAAGATGCCGGGTCATCCCCACGGATCGCGAAAGGGCCGGGATTCGAGCAGCGCATTGGCCCCCGGGTCGTTGATGAACGTTTCCCCCTTCGGGTCCCAGGCCAGCCTGCGGCCTTGCTGCACCGCAATGAGCGCCACCTGACAGAGGGTGTCGCCTCGAACGGCAGGGCCGATGTCGCAGATGGCGCGTTGTGTGTGTCGGATCGCATCGAGGAAGTCCCGGACGTGATCCGTGCTGATCGGCAATTGCACTGGGAGGGCTTCGGGCTGATTGGCGGGGTCTTTCAGAAGCGCCCCCGTGATGCCGTCGGCGAGATTGGCCGTCGGTGGCTGGGTGTCTCCGTCGTTCATGGCGCCACCGAGAGCGCCCCGCCGGACATGCACCCAGGCGCTCTCGCCCACAAAGCGCACACCGTGGGCAAAGCCTGGCGTCCCATCACTCACAAAAGTCAACGGGGTCGCCCCCGCGAACTCGAACCGCACCCGCCACCGCTCGAGCGCGTCGAAGGCCCCTGCCTTGGGGAACTCGCCCTGGCCTTCGACTGTCGCGGGGCCGGTGTCGTCCGTCCCGTTTCCCCACTGGGCGATGTCGAGGTGGTGAATCCCCCAGCAGGAGATCATGCCCAGCGAGAAGGCGCGCATGTTTTCGTGGTTGTCGCGGCTCAGCTTCTGCTCGTGGAACGGAGTGGACGGAGCGGGGCCGACCCAGCGGTTCCAGTCGATGTAGTCGGGCACCGCCTGCTCGGGGAAAACCGGACCGTGTTTTCCGCCCGGAACCGAAACCAGGATTTCGCGCAACTTGCCCAATCGCCCGCTCCGGGCAAGTTGACAGGCCCATCGGAAGAGGCGGTCCGACCGCTGCTGGGTGCCGAACTGAAACACCACGCTCTTGCGCTCAACGGCTTCCCGCACCCGACGCGCCTCGGCAAACGACAGGCCCATCGGCTTCTCGTGATAGATGTGTTTGCCTTGCAGAATGGCGTCGAGCGCCGCGAGGCTGTGCCAGTGAACCGGGAGCGCCATTAGGACTGCGTCAATCGAACGGTCCGCATTCATTGCGCGGAAATCGGAGTGCACCTTCACGTCGGGGCGACCGTAGGTCTCGGCGATTGCTTGGCGGGCGGCTTCGAGATTGCGCTGGTTGACATCGCAGAGGGCGGTCACGCGGACATCCTTGTTGCCAAGGAACACTCGCATGTCGACGTGGCCCTGGGCGCCGACGCCGATCACACCCAGCGTGATCTTCTCCGACGGGGGCGGCTGACCCTCGCCGCCCAAGACGCGTGCCGGGACAAACAGGGGTGTCGCGCCGGCGAAGGCAAGGGCTTCGAGAAAACGGCGGCGGGGCAGGCTGGACTTCAGGGGGTGACGCGTGAGCGGTTTCATAAGGTCAGACGAGGTCGGGTAGGGAGAGGGTGCTGTGATCGACAAGAGATTGGGAGACCGGTGACATTCGCCGGTGACAAGAGTGACCGCTCTCGGCGGCGAGCGTCAAGGTCGATGACTGGATGGACGGGCGTTACTGGAAGTGCGCCACGCCGGTCGATTGGGCGGGCATCTTGAACTCGCGTTTGACTGCGTAGCAAAGGACGGGCTGGGAGATGCCTTTGACCTGCACGGGTTGGCGGGCTTCGAGTTCGAACCTGGTTTCCACGACTGCCTTGACGTCCTGGCTGACGACGACCTCGCCGCCCAGGGCCAGGCCCTGAAGGCGGGCGGCGATGACCACGGCGTGGCCCAGGGCGGTGTAGTTGATCTGTCGCACCGGGTTTCCGACCAGGCCCACGACCGCTTCGCCCACATGGAGTGCGATGCCCACTTGCAGCGAGCGGGCCCCGCCCGCGGCCCGATCCGCCGAGAGCGCCAGCACCGCGTCGCGCATCGCCAACGCCGCGGAAACAGCCCGCGCCACCGGTTCGGTCTCATCCTGCTCGAAGCGGAACAGGGCCATGAGGCCGTCGCCGGTGTATTTGTCGAGGAGGCCGCCGTAGTGGTGGAGGGCATCGGTCATGACGTGCAGGTAGGCATTGACCGCCTTGACAACCTCCTCGGGCGAATTCTGCTCGGCGAACCGGGTGAAGCCGCGCACGTCGGCGAAGAGGACAACCACCCGTTCGCGACGCCCGCCCAGGCCAAGCTTCTGGTCAGGGTCCTCGAGCAGTTCCTCGACAACCTCCGGTGCGACGAACCGTTGCAGCAGCGCGCGGGTTTGGTCCCTGGCGCGACGTTCCAGGGCGAAGCTCAGTTGCGTCACCAGCAGCAGCGAACCGCCCGCCGCAAAGAGCGGAAAGACCGGGTCCAGCCATGTTCCTTGAAGGAACTCCGATGCTGTCAACAGCAGCATCACCAGGGCGGCCCCTGCGAGCCGCCAAATGCCGCCCAGCAGTCCGCGCCGCGCGCTCGTCCACCCCACCACAATGGACCAGAACAGCGCCCAACAGCCGAGCACCAGCGGGTTGGCGCGGCGCAATCCACCTTCGCCGAGCACGGTCACCGTCGCATAAACAAGCGTTTCCATGCGTGTCAATTCGCCCACCGGCGTGGCTCGGCGGCGCGGGTGGGCGGATTCGACGAAGACAATTCGGCCTTTGAAGAACTCGTGCGCGGGGATCCATGTTTGCACCCCCTGGGGGTCGCGGATGGGCACCTTGTGGTCGTTCAGCACGGCGGAGATGGGGAGGCGCGCAAAGTCCTCACCAGGCCATGCCGGGCGGAAGTCCACGAGCAACACGCCGGGCGCGAGAAGCGGCAGGCGCTTGTCGCCGATCGCCAATTCACGGGCGGAGGGGCGCAGTTCGAGCGGCTTCTTCGGCGCGCCGCCGGCGGCCTGGAGGACGAGCCACGGCACTGGCGGGGGGGCGTCCTCCGGCCAGGCCAGCGGCACGGCGGGCAGCAGCGACACGCGGAAAGGCGGGAGCCGGTCCGTTCCTACGGGCAGGCCGGCGGCCACGGTGCGCCATTCCGGAGAATCGGGCGGCCAGGCGGTATGGTTGAGGACATGGGCGAACTCGCGCGCCGGCAGGGCAATGATGGCGCGTCCCGAGGCGCGAGCCGCCTCGAACAACGCGGGCAGATCGAGCACGGATCGCTCCCAGCGCCGGCGCGCCTCTGTGTTCGGTGGCGCAGGCAAGTGGGGCAGCTTCGGGTCGACGGCTTGGTCCTGGTCGTGCGATTTCAGGCCGGGGGCCAAAGGCGCGTCGGCGGGGTCTGGCGCCGCATCGAGGTTGGTGATCAGGTTCGCCACGGGCACCACGATCTGCGCGGCGCTCCAGTCGGAAAGACGTCGCAGCAATTCCGTCTGAACCGCCGGTTCGGAGCTTTGCTCCCAGGCCCGAAAGGCGGCAGGGTTGTCCCACGTCAACAGGACGAGGGTATCGGGCATGGACGGGGCGGCGGCCCGCAGCCAGGGGAGGTGAACCGCGCCGTTCTGCTGGCGGATCATCCAGAGGAGCACCGACGGCTCGAGGAACCCCAGCAAGCCGCTCCACGACAACAGCGCGGCGGCAAGAAACCCGGCCAGCGAAAACGTGACGATCCGGAGGTCCACAAGTCTGCTCCCGCGAGACGAGGGGAGGCGGACCATGAGCCAGCGCATCATCCAGCCGTGGAGCAGGGCGGACACCTGTTCGGTTTGCAGGTGACGAGCGAGCGGGGCAAGCCACAGTGAGAGCAGCGGAACACCCCCCGCCACAGCCAGGCGCGCGGGCATGGGCGCCTCGAACCGCATCAGCGCGTTCGTCGCGATGAAGACCAGCAGCAGTGTGAGCCAGAATCCGCTCACGCCCACCCGCGCCAGGGCCTCGACGTGCGGGGTGCGGCGGGCCAGGAAGTCGCCCAGCGCGGCCCCCAACATGCCTGTCAGTAGCCCGAGCACGAAGAGCAGCGGCAGCAGCGCGACCACCGCGGCGAAAAAGAGCAGGCCGTTCGGAATCCAGACTTCCGAAACCTGCGCGAGGAGTTGCGCGAAACCGGAGTGCAGCAGCAACGTCAGGCTGACCGCCACGGCCAGCGCCCAGCCAAGAATGGCGTCGCGCGCGCGGACGATGGCCGCCGGGTGCAGGAGTCCCCACACAGCCAGGCGCGCAAGGAAAACACCGTTTGCGGTGATCCACAGTCCGACCGTCACCTCGATCGGCGCGCCGGAGGCGACAACGCCCGCGCCCAACAGCACTGCCGCCGCGGCGTAAGCCACGCGCCGCGGCACGCTCAGTTTGCGCCACCAGGCGGCCAGGCCGGCGAACATGCGTCGGAGCCAGTTCACGACCAGGTTTCTGGATTCAAGGATTTTAGCCCGCATTTCTCACCAACTGTTGATGTCATCCGACCGGTCACCGTCACATTTCACCTGAAATGCGGGCTCTCAGAAATCCGCGCCCCAAAAGAGTTGGACCCAATCTCGATCACACTGTGTCGGCGTAACCGACGCGCCCAAGCGGCTGGGGCGCATCCCGGCTTTGATGAGCCGACGAGCCGATTCTTCTTGCTGGGCGCGGGTTTCACAGACCCGGAAATCTCACCCGCGGACCGTCCGGAATGCCGCGATCGCCCCACTGGTGAGATTTCCGGGTTAGGGGATCGAACCCGTATCGAGCACCACACGGTAGAACCGAGCGGCCGTCGACCCCGATTCGCGGTCCGTCAACGTGACGTTCCCACTCGACTCGAGCGGGCCGATCTTCTCGATGGTCGTCCAGGGGCCGGCGAACTGCACGGCCCACTCGAGAGCGTAAGACCGCGTTGCCACCCCGTGAAACACGATCTCGACGCCCCCCGGCACGGCAACAATCGAGAGAATCGCCAGAGCGCTCGCCCAGTCCTGGGGATTGGTGAGCGCCAGAAACTCGGACAGATTGGCGAACTGATCTCCATCAGGATCGCCCGTCGCCCCATCGGCGCCGCGGCTGCTGCGAGGATCGAGTCCATTGGCCAACTCCCAAGCGTCCGGCAAGCCGTCGCCGTCGCGGTCGGAGCGCGCGGGATCGGACGCGTTCGGCAACCCTGGCGTCAAAGCCCCCAAGGCCACGATCTGAGGACTGCCGTCGGGCAGGCGCCCGCTCGATTGGTCCTCGTCTTGTTCCGCATAGACCACCTCGTCGATCAAACTGCCCTCTGCGTCCAGGAGCCGAATCGAACCGCCTGCAGCCGGCAGCTTGAACTCGACGTGATCGGGTCCGGACTTGACCGCGCACCAGAGCCGAAGGTGACCGCCGGGCGGAATGAACGAGGCGGTGCGGACCGTGAACAGGGCATCGTCGGTTGCCAGGTGCAGCCCGCGCAGATCGAGCGGTTGGTCGGTCGAGCGGTTGTGGAGTTCCAGCCAATCGTCATCTCCGGGGAGCGGGTTGGCCAGCCATTCGTTGAGAACGGCGCTCGATAGGGAGGCCCTCGGGGCCGGCGCGTTCGGGGCGCCCGGAGTCGGGTGGGCAAGCTGCCAGGAGCCGTCCTGCGCACGACCCAGACTGAATTCCGGAATCTGGTTGCCGAAGGTGATGGCATCGACGCGGTTGGTTTGAGCGTCGTAGAGAAAGAGGGTCTCGCCTTCGCGATCCAGTCCGAAGCCGGTGTGCAGACCGGGTTGACCAGGCGCCTGGCCGCACCAGACCACCAGGAAGGAACCAGGAGTCAGGGTCGTTCCGGCCGGAAAGACAAATCGGCGCGGATCTCCGCTGTCGCTGAGGCTCCACCCGGAAAGGTCGATGGCCGTGGATCCGGTGCCGCACAACTCGACCCAGTCGGGAACGGCGGGGCTTCCGGATAGTCGGGTGGGATTGGACGCCATGACCTCGTTCAATCGCACGATCGGGTTCGGCGGGGCCTGGGTGAGAGTCCCTGGCGAACCTCCGGATTGCTCGCTGGCGCGCCAATTGGCCGGGTCACTGAGCGCCCCGGCCAGGTCCATGATTTCGATCGAATGGCCGCGGCCGTCGGCTTCCGGCGGCCATCCGTCCGCATCGCTGTATTCGAACAGCCAGATCAGGCGTCCGCCGGCGTCTCTGAGTTTCAACTCTTCCCCGGCGTTGGACAACGAGCCTGTGAAAGTGCCCGAGATGATAATGCCGGGGTACCGGACGGCGAACCCGGCGGGATCTGCATCGGACGCCAGCACGATGACTTCGTATGGCCGTAGCACGCTGCCTGGCGGAAAGACGAACTGGATTCCTTGGAGCGTGAAGCCGCTGACGTCGAGGGGCGCAGGGCTCGCGTTCTGCAGTTCGATGAACTCGAAGGCGCCGCCGCCAGGCGGGTTGTACATGACTTCGGTTGGCCGGAGAGGGGTCCCCGGATCGCCGACCCGGAACGTGGCTTCGCTGAGCGCGCTCCAGGTGGTTCCCACAAGCGCGCGGGCTTTCACCTGCGTGCTCTGCGTCAGCGTGAGCGGCGTGCCACTCACAAAGACCTGCGCGCCCGGGGCCACCGCGCCGCTGACGGCCAGGCGCGGATCCGTGCCGTCGAGCGTGTGGTAGATGGCTCCCGCCGGCGCGCTCATCGCCAGTTCGAAGGGGCGGGGGACAACGCCGCCGTGCCGATTGAAGGTCGGGGCGGCGACGTTGGGATAGAGGCCGAGCGTTCGCAACCGGTTGAGGACGGTGGCCGAGCGCTGCGGAAAATAGCCGGTGCGCAGACGGTTCAATTCCGCCATCCACTCGCCGTCCCGCGTGAACGGTTGGGCCGGTCGCTGGTTGTCTCCCCATCGGGCCGACTCGAGGACGATGGCGGGGTCGATTTCCGCGATGCGCCGGTGGTAGAGCGCGGCGGGCCGGTTGCGTTCGGGATGGACGTCGTTCCAGGCCGGATTGGCCGGATCCACGAAGTAAACGCCGCCGTTGAAGAAGTGGCGATGGACCCGATCCGCGAAGAGCAGGCGAAACTCGGCATTCGATCGGAGGCGCGAGTACAACTCGCCGGGCGTGTCGGCATCACTGACTCCGGTGCGGTCGTGAGTGACCTCCTTGAGACAGTGTTCGGAGTCGTAGCTGACGAAGCGCCAGAGGGCGTTGGGGCTGCGCCGGCGGAAGGCGTACCAGTTGTGGTGTGGCCAGTCGGTGTTGCCGATGTAGAAGTGGACAAGAAGGTATTCGATCAAGCCGGGCAGATCGAGCATCCGGGCGAGGGCGTCGTAGGTGTCCGGGTTCGCCAGATCCGCCCGGGCGAGGTTCATCATGACGTTCCAGGCCTCGCCATTCCCGTCCAGGACATTGCTGCCTGTATGCTTGATCACGTCGTACTCATCAGGGTCGCCGCCGTAATGATCGGCGGCCCAGGTGGCTTCAGGCTCCTCGTGCACGTCATAGACCCCCCAGTACAAGCCGTTGAGGAACAGATGAACGTAACGGCCGAATGAAGCCGGCGCGCCGCTCGCAGTCTGCAAGTCGCAGGCAAACTGATCCCGCACATACTGGGCGCGCTCGCGCTGGATTGTCGGTTCCGTTCCCCCCGCGTAGGACCACGTGTAATTGTAGCCTGCGTCCAGAATCAGCGTGTTGAACGAGTCGACCGGCGAATCGGGAAACCACTCGTGCTCGAGCCGGCCCGGCCCATAGTCCGATCGAAAGACCAGCCGCATCGACAGCTTGTAGTCATTCCAGGGATTGGGGCTCGTGCCGCCCTGGATGCGCACCCCGCAGTTGACCTGGAATCCCTGCTGTCCCTCGGGCAGCAACAGCTCCGCCGAACAGCGCCGTTCCCAGGCGATCCCTTCCCTTTGCCCATTCGAGTAGATCCCGCGTGCGGCGCTGAACCAGTCCTCCACCGGCATGACAAGCGAGAGCGTCGGGAGGCTCATCAGGCCCGGACGCAAACGATCCGTGTAAACCGAATCGCCAGTCACGCGGCCATCCATGGCGTAATCGGCAGCCGTGATCTTGCTCGAGCCCCAGACGCTCGGGAAACCGGGAGGAGCCGCCGGTTGCTCGAAGACCGTGGCGGGAAAGAGGTACGTGCGCGTCTCGACGCGCGACGGCAGGCTGTTCGAACCGAACGCCGCGGCGCGCACGATCATGGACTGAGCGACCCGGATCGGCGCGATGTAGACGTAGCCGCTGAGGGCCGTCGGCTCCGATCCGTCTGCCGTGTAACGGATGGTCGAGTCGGCCGTGGCGCTGGACAGAGTCAGGTCGACCGGCGCGTCGTAGAAACCGTGCGGCAGGCTGAATTCGACCCGGCTGACCACACCGGTGATGGGGCTCGAGCCGTTGGCCGCGCCAGGCGTGGGCGGGCTGAAGTAGCGTCCCGCGCCCTCGGTCGCGAGACCATACGAGTAGTCGTTGCGGGTCTCAGGGAAGCGCGGCGCGAACTCGCTCACTGCAGCGCGCGGCGATCCGGCGTCGTAGAGCCCCAGGTACTCCCCTTCGTCCGCCAGCTTGAAATTCGTGTGCAGTCGTGCGCCCGCTTCGGTTGCGGCGCGGTCCTTTCCGGAGGCGAAGATGACCAGGAATTGACCCGCCCCGAACGTCACGGGCGGCAAGAGCCACTTGTCCGGGATGTCCGGGTCATCCGTCAGGGCCCAGCCTGTCAGATCGACGGCCGCGGCCCCGTTGTTCCGCAGTTCGATCCAGTCCTCCGCGTCGCCGTCCTCGTCCTTGAGTCCATTCACATTCGCCGCGCACAGTTCGTTGATGACCACCGTGGGCGGCGGGGCGGCGGGATCGAGGGCACAGGTCCAACCCTGGCTGGCGAAGTCATTGGGCGGAGCCGCCCGGTCGGTGATGCCGTGGGCGGCGACCCAGGAGAACTGGACCGTTCCCGCTTGCGGTTCGGAGAACGTGAAGACAAAGGGGCCGGCGCCGATTCCGCTGAGCGCGGCGGCCGGTTGCCCGTTCACGAGGAGGTCGGATGCATCGAGGCCCGTCACGGGCTCGTCAAACCGGAGTTCCACCTGTGTGAGGCGCCGGACGGCGGCATCCGGCGGCGGGACCCGGCTGAGCACTTTGGGTGGATTGAAGTCCGTGTGGGTGTAGGTCCATTCGGCGGCTTCGCCGGTTGGGACAAACGGATTCGGGGGCAGGGCGAGGTCGACGATGCCGTGGCCAACCGCCCAGCGCATCGTTACGACGCCGTAGGCCGGCGGACGGAATGCAAAGGTGTAGGATGTTCCGGTGCCTCGGACGCGTTCCGCCGGCACGGAGTTCATGAGCAAATCCTCCTCGTTCACCCCCGCCACCGGCTCGGTGAAGTCGACTACGATGGTCGTCAGCTCACCCGCAAGGCCCGGTGGAGGAAACACGCTTGCCAGGGCGGGTGGTTGGTTGTCGAGCCGGTGGGAGACGAGGCCGACGTTGATTTGGAAATCGCCGTTGTCTTTGAGGCGATTGAACGCCTGGACGGCCAGAACATTCGTTCCCTCGACAAGGAAACGCGACGGGTCTGCAATCGCGTGGTCGATGAACTCGATCGGTTCGGGCGCCGACGAATTGGCCAGGGTCGCAATGGTGACCTCTCCGGCGTTGATCCTGTAGCGAACCACCTCGGTCCCGTTGATCCACGCCACAAAGCCATCGTCGCATGCGGCGCTCAGGGTCAGCGCAACCAGCTCGGCTGGCTCGGTGACTGTGAACGATCGGCGCAGAAAGATGCCATTGTAGTTGTTCCGCATGTCGCCCAGCCGCGTGCCGCCGTTGATGGCGCTTTCGCCGAAGTGAAACGGGGCCGGCGCCTGCGGCCACGCGGTGTCGTCGAACGCCGCCGAGCGCCACGCTTCGAGAGGCGTCGAGACCTCGTTTGTCCCCTTGCGCATTCGCCACATCGAGTCCGGGGCGATCAGGGTGGCGGCCTCACTCCTGTAACAGGACCAGAAGATCAGCGCGACAAGGCCCAGCCGCCAGGCGTGACGCGGAGATGACATGGAGCAGAGGTTAGCAGATGCGCCATCGGTATTCAACGTGCGCTTTTCGGATTGAATTGCGTTCTCGGGGACTCAAAATCGGGCGCGTGCACTTCCACTCCCCTATGAACACATCTGATTCCCCACACGCCGTTCTTTATCGAGAAGGCGGCCACTCTCACGGCCATCGGATTTGCCGCGCCGGCTACGCGCGGATGCGCCCTGTCCAGGTCGGCGCATCGGCCTCAACGACTGATTCATGTTGGTCTGTTGGGTTGCGGTGGGATGGGCCGGGCGAACCTCAACGAATGCGCGAGGCACGCCGACGTGGTTGTTACCGCGGCGTGCGATGTCTGGCAGGCGCACGCGACTCCGTTTGCGCGCAGTTCAAAGACACCTGCAAGCCGTATCGCGACTTCCGCGAGATGCTGGCCCAGCCGGACCTGGACGCCGTGATCATCGCCACGCCGCCCCACTGGCACACGTTGAACGCCGTCGCCGCGTGCGAGGCGGGCAAGGACATCTACTTGCAAAAGCCGATGACGCTGCATGTGGGCGAGAGCCTGGCCGTGCGCAACGCCGTTCGACGGCACAACCGGATCAGCCAGATCGGCACCCAGATTCACGCCGGCGAGAACTACCGCCGGGTGGTCGAGTTCGTCCGCTCCGGCAAGATTGGCCCGATCGGCGTGGCGCGCACATTCAACGTGATGAACCAGGGGCCCGAGGGCGTGGGGACCAGTTCGGTGACCACGCCGCCCGAGGGCATGGATTGGGATTTCTGGTGCGGCCCGGCGCGGTTGTGTCCCTTCAATCCCATTCTGGCTCAGGACGCCTACAACCACGGATCGTGGATGGACTACAGCGGCGGCTGGACGCCCGGCATGGCGCCCCACATCATCGACCTGCCGATCTGGGCGCTGGACCTGGGCTTTCCGACCGTGACCAGCGCGGCGGGCGGGCGGTACATCGTTCAAGACGATGGGGACGCCTACGATCACCACGAGGTGCTCTGGCAGTACCCCAAGTTCACCCTCACCTGGATGTCCTCGCTCACCAACAGCTACGATTTTACGATGCGCGGCGATGCCGAACCCGAGCGGCGGTTGGGGATCTACTTTCAGGGCACCGACGCCACGCTCTATGCGAACTACGGAATGTACCGGCTCCTGGCCGAGGGCAAGCGCCTCAAGAGCAAGGAACCGCCTCCGGCGACAATCCCGCCCTCGCCCGGACACGAGCGCGAATGGCTCAACTGCATCAAGTCGCGTCAGCAGCCGACGTGCAGCGTGTTCTATCACGTCAAGGTGGACGTGCCGATTGTCCTGAGTCTGCTCTCCCTCAAGCTGGGCCGGTCGATCCGGTTCGACCCCGATGCCGAGCGCATCGTCGGCGACGCCGAGGCGGCGCGCCTGGCGGTTCCCGAGTACCGGGCGCCGTGGAAGTTCCCGACCGAATACCTCAACGGGTGACACGCCACGGCTGGGGCAAGTCATGCAAGCGCGTCCAGATCCGTATTATAGACTCACCGCGACATCACCCAACATCGCGCACAGCGCCCATGAAACCACTGCTTCCCCAAGCCCGGATATTTCGCAAGGCGTCGCGTGGTCGGTTATCCGGGCTGTGGCAAAACCGCGTCGGGACAGGGGAAAACCAGCGTCTCGTCGAGCGGGAGAACGGAGTCGCAAACCGACACCCCGTTGCCTTCGCCCCTCCCTCCAACCCGGCGCGGTTTTGCTTGGCTAGCGCGCATGAGTGCACCTTTCGATGACATCGGCTCCGCGTTCTTCAGAAGTTGGCGAGAAATGCGCGCTAGTGGCCCTGGCCGCCACGCTCATCCACCCTGGCCTCGCCCTGGCGCAGGAACCGGTGCGGCTCCTCACGCAACCCCAAGCGGAGGTGGTCGAGATGGGCCGCATCATCGGGTGTGGAGCCGGACCGAATTGGTCCCCGACGGGATGGGGGCTGGTGCGCCGAGGAACGACGGGTGACGGAGCTGGCCACTGGTTTGGGGCGATGGGATGCAGGCCAGCGGGCTTACGTTCCTGCCCGGGCGGCGTTCGAGGTGACCGAGAGCGGGCACGTCATCGCCCGAGAGACGGCGCACCAACTGATCCTGCCGCCCGACTTGACAGAGAGCGCAGTGGACATGCTGGAGCGGTACGGGGCGGGGGGGCGCATGGACGCTGCGCGACAATGCCTTTGAGTCCGTGGCATTGACCAACGCGAACGCAGCGGTGGTGGATGACCACAACGGGTACCTCGGTTTGGGGCAAGCGCAACTGTCCGGCAGCGGGGGGAGCGACCAGGTGCTGAGCAGCTTCATCTACACGAACCTGGCGGGGATGCCCTCCTGGCGGTTCTATCAAGTGACGACGAACCTGATAAATGTCGGCAGCCGCAACGCGACCAACGCCGGGCTGTACCACTTCACCACGCAGATCAGCCAGGTCAAGGAAACCAATTCGGTGGTGGGGAGCCAGTCGTCTATCCCGATCAAGTCGTTCCGAATTTGCCTGCGACGGGGTTCCCGATCCCATGTGAGAAGTGCTTTGGCTTTGCAGCCCAAACACCTCCGCCCGAGGACTGTCCAACGTTCAACGGCGCGTTCACCCGCTCGCACTTCCCCACAACGCAGTAGCTCTATCCCGGAGGGATCGAGTGGCCCAAGCCGTTGCGGTCGATTGTCCTGCACTGCGAGGCCATTGACAAGCGAGAAGGCGAGTCCGTGCGTGGCGCGGGAGGCCGAATCGCGATGAACGAACCGGACGACCGATGGATGGGGATTGCGATCGACCCTGCAGCAACCAACGTCAAGATCGCCGGACAGCGCGTGAATGCAGACGGCACACTCATGCTGCAGTTGCCCGTGCGCTACTGCCCTTCTGCCCGTGACGTATCGCCCATGATCGACGGAATCACATGGTACATGTGGCAGACGACCGTGAGCACCCCTCATATCGTCCGGATGACTTGGTCGAGACCCCCGCAAGCGGCTTCGGTCGATGTCCAGGCCAAGTTCGACGACGGTGCTCGGCTGTTAGCCAAAGACGACGACCTCCTGGTAGTCAACCCCGGCAACCCGCAGGATGATGTTCCAGCCTACCTGGAGTTCCTCATCACGTCGCGATCCACGAGTACGGACACACCGTAGGACCAGAGCACAATACTAACAACGTGAACGCGCTCATGTATGATCCTTACAACGCCTCGCTCAAGGAAGTAAACGCAGTGGAGGGTGCCGCCTACAAGGCGTTCACGCCTGCTCTATGGAACGGGGGCGAATAGGGTTGTCATGAAAAGGTCCCTACTACTGACTGCGATCGTGGCTTTGGTGATCGTCGCCGGCGCGGTGCTGCGCTCGACAAGGAGTGCTGGCCGCAGCGGTGAGACGGCTGCAGGACGGCGAAGGCCGGCGATAGCGGCCAGCGCCGATCTCTGGAAGAGCCCGGCTCCCGAGCGTTCGCCGTCCGCTGACGATGCAGAGAGCAACCCGCCCTTAGCTGCCAGGGTAGGCGATCTGGACGCCGATCTGCGCGACCTGCCTCAGACCGTCGTTGATGGCCTGCGCCACCCCTCCTATCGTCCCCGCCGTGGCGAAGTACCGTTGCTGAGAGCGGCAGCGGAACGCGAACTCTTGTCTCGGTATCGCGCAATCGACAGCATTACTAACAAATACCATCTTGCGCTCGTCTTGTCGTACGGTGGGGGAGATCAAAGTGTTAGCGCTCTTGCGAACACCCTCACGAATGAATATGGGCAGCGGCAGATAAGCACGCAAGAAGAGGACCTTCTCCTGCTCTTGCCCATCAATCTGGGCGAGACCGCACGTCGGTCGGATGACGCACTGCGCTTTCTCGGTTCAACTGCTAATCCGGGCTTTTGGCAGCAGTATTGTGGGTGGCACTCGCCTGTTGGTCGAGATGCGACGATCCGTCGACTCACGGAATCTACGTTGAAAGGCCTGGGTCTTTCCGGGCGTGCCGAGGCTCTGGCGGTGTTGATTTCTATCCGCGGTCGTGGCCCCAAGGAGTGGCCCCAGCGCTTTCGTGCCGGTGTTGTTGACGCTGCGTTTCTTTACGATATGGTAAGCCAGCACGGCCAGTCGTACTTGTCCGGGCAACTGACTGCCGATGCTGAAGCCGTGATGCGGCTTTTCCGTGACTGGCGATCATCCCCGAGCGCCCAACCGTGGGTCGACTGGGCGCACGCCCTTGATGAAGTGCCGGCGCAGTGAGGTTCTTTCGAACCCGCTATCGTCAGCCTGCTGCTCACCGGGCGTATCAACCTAAAAGCGGAGAGGTAAGAGGGTGAGATGGCCCGTTGTCATTCACGGCCGGGAAACGACACTGACGATGAGAGATTCCCCGGCGGCTGTACCTGGGCAGTTGGAGGGGTGCCACCACCCGGCTGCACAGCCTAAAGCAGAAACGAGAGCCACAGGGCCCACAGTCATTGTAGTTTGACCTCTTGGTCATGACGTCCACGTCCTTGCTAACCTGCGCCGCGCCGTAGAACACGGAGGCTTGCCCGCCCATGAGCAGCGCCTGGACACCATTGGCCTGAAAGGTCGAAAGGACTTGTCGGATCGGGGTCGGGATGAAAGCCGGTAGTGGTCTGTCTTGCGTTAGCCCGGATCGATCACAGGCTTCGCGCTGAACCTGATCCGGGCTGTGAGGAGCGCTTTCAGCGGGAGTAACGCGTTCGAGACGCCCACCTGGTCTGTTTGCCGAAGACAGTTGAAACAGTGTTTGCAGTGGACCAGCCACCTTGGTCATTGTGCAGCGGACAATGAACAGTTTGCGAATCCTCGGATTAAGTGTCGCCCTCCTCGCGCCATCCCAGGCGGCGGAGCCGACGAAACCGGACCAGGTCTTGCCGCGGGGCTACGTCGCCTACCGCACCTCCACCCCGATCACCATCGACGGCAGACTCGGAGATCCGGCCTGGGAAGCCGTGCCATGGTGGGAAGACCATGTGGATATCGAGGGTTTTGAGAAGACTGTTCCGCGGTTCCGCACCCGGGGCAAGATGCTCTGGGACGACACGTATCTTTACGTTGCGGCCTATCTGGACGAGCCACACGTCTGGGGCACGCTGACCCGGCACGATTCGGTCATCTTCCAGGACAACGATTTCGAGGTGTTCATCGACCCCGATGGCGACAACCAGCAGTACTACGAGATCGAGATCAACGCGCTCAACACCGAATGGGACCTGAGGCTCGTCAAGGCGTATCGAAACGGCGGACCCGCCCTGAATGAATGGGAAATCCCGGGCCTGCGGCACGCCACACACGTCGACGGCACGCTCAACCGCCCCTACGACACCGACAAGGGCTGGTCGGTCGAATTCGCATTCCCTTGGGAGTCCCTCAAGGAGTTTGCCAACCGCCCCTGTCCCCCAAACGACGGCGACCAATGGCGCATCAACTTCTCGCGGGTCCAATGGGTCGCCGACATCATTGACGGCGCCTATCGGAAGGTCGCCGGCCGGCCCGAAGACAACTGGATCTGGTCGCCTCAGGGGTTTGTGGACATGCACCGCCCGGAAACCTGGGGCTTCCTGCAATTCTCGAGGGTGGAAGCCGGCAAAGGTGTCGTGGCGCTCCAGCGGGATCCTGACCACCCGGCCCGCATGTACCTGATGAAAGTCCACTTCGCGCAGGCCGATTTCAGGGCCAGGCACGGGCGCTGGGCCAGCTCCGTCGAGGAACTTGGACTGGCCGGGGACAGCGGGCCCGACAAGGCGCGGAACGCTACGAACAAGCGGTTGGAGGACCTGGGGCTCGCCCCGAAAGACAACGCCCGCTTTGCGGCGTCGGCCCGCATCGATGTCAGCGAATCGGGGTACAAGGCCTCCGTCGACTCGACTCGCGGGGGCCGATGGTATGTCCGCGAAGACTCGAGGCTCTGGCACGACGCGAAGTAACTCGTGCCAGGCCTTGGCTCAATGTGACAATCGTGAACGGCTCGAAAGGAACCGCCTGCAAGTGCTGTCGGATATCACCAATCACGCGTTAACCTGCTCCGCCCTCGCCTGGCGACACCCGGCAAATCTCGGCGACTGGCTCCGGTCCTCCTAACCCGCATATTTCTCCGCGTCGGTGCACAGGGCGGTCAGACTTCGAAAGATGACAATCCTTGATCCCTTCAACGCAGCACAGAAACTTGACTTGTTTAAAACAAGTTTCACCGGTCGAGGATTTTAGCGCAGCGTGTACCACTCTCTGTCGATTTCTTTTCTTTTGGAAAGAAGTGTCACCTCCGCAAAGGCTGTGAGCAGCGCCAATTCATGAAGGCGGAAAGGCTGGAGGGGGGGACGGCTCGTCCCCCGACGACGCGAGTGAAGACGGTGTCTGTCGGCGACGAGGCCGTCGCCGCTCCACTTCAGGAATTGGCCCTGGGCCGTCCGTGCTTGCACCTTTTGGTTGTGGCGTTGCCGCGTTAAGGAATAACCGGGCCAAGGCCTGAACACGGCAAACGCCGATCACCGGGACTTCTCCCAGGTCTCGCACAGACGGACGATCTCCGCGTCGCCGGGTAAGGGGAGGATGACGAGACGCGCCCGCGCTCGAGCGGATTCGCCCGCCTTGAGGTCGCGTCCGAACAGGGAAAGGTAGGTCGAGTAGTGTCCCTCGCTCTCGTGCGGCGTCGCGATCGCAAAGCAGTCGGTCGGGGCGGCCATCAGGATGGCGGTCAGGCCTGTGACCGGGGCGCGTCGAACGGCCAGCGGCCTGGCCAGCGGCGGACGAATCACCCAGGCGACCGGATTCGGTTCGAGCTGCCAGCGTCCGTCCTGGATGACCCCGGTTGCGGCGTCGTCGCGCGGGAAGATCTGCCAATCGCCCGCGGCTTTGTCGGCAGCGACAAAGCGCGACCGATTGGCCGTGGAGGTGCTGTCGCGGGCGTAGACGATCGAGTTGGTGAACGGCGCGCTGAAGTAGGAAGCCAGAAACGACTCGAAGGCTTCAAGGTCACTGACCGCGCGGACGGCGGTTTCGAGATCGAGTGTGGCCGGGTCGGCCCAGCGATAGAGTGCCTTCAGCTCGATGGGGCGTTCCGGCGTGGCCGGGAACACGACCTCGACCGCGCCGTCGGGGCGCAGTGTGGCGGTGCTGGGCCAATCCCAGGCGCCGCCTCCATGGCGTTTGCCCCGGGTGAACACGCGGTAGTGACTGAACAGACCATTGCTGCTGTCCAGGCGCGTGGCGGTCGGCACGTGAACAACGGAGGAAAGCCCGAGCGATCTTCCGCCGGCGCGCAAGCGTCCGCGCAAGACACCGGTGTCAAACTCGAATCCGCCGTCGGCGGCGGGTTTGAAGGCTTGGGCTCCTTGGCTGGCGACGGCGCAGAGCGCCGCCAGCAGACAGGCAGTTGCGGGCATGAACGTGGTCATTGGGTGGACAGTCTGCTCCGCGCCGATCGAAAGCCAAGCGCCGATTGCAGGTCTTTGACATACGCCGTTGTTCTTCCCAGGCGTCAGTGTGCCCTTCGTCCATTCCCACAAGCGGAATGAGGAGGTTTGCATCGTGGTCAAAGGCAAGGGCCGCTTCTACGAGGACGGCGACGAGTTCGAGGTCGCGGAAGGCAGCGTCATTCGCGTCGACCCCCGCGGACAGCGGTGCATCACCGCCGACAGTCAGACTCCGATCCGGTACATCTGCATTCAAACCGAACCGAAGAGCCTCGTCCAATTCACCGAGAGCGACGGCGTTATCCTGGAAACCAAGCCCACCTGGCTCCAGAAAGCCGGTGCCTGACCGGCATCTCACCCGCCACGGCAAACGGGTCAGTTCTTGATATTGCCATATACTCAGGACAGGCGCACAGCCGGGGGGCATGGCTCGCAGACTGCGCATCGAGTTTGCTGGCAGAGTTCATCTCGCGCGTCGCTCTTTGGATCGCCAGGCCCGTTCGCGTCGCTTCGCCTCCTGTCGCAACAGGGCCTCGGCTGACCAGCCGCGATCCTGGCAGAGAGCGGCGAGTTCGAACAACGCTTTGGCAACCTGCGCCGGCGTGCGGCAGTCCTTGCGGGAAGCAGACACCGCAGTGGGCGGAGAGGCGCGGAGGGATTCCGCGACTTTCGCTTTGACCGCCTTTTTCCACAGCTTTTGCGCGCGCATGAGGGCGGGAAGGTGGCGGGGAATGCCGTCCATTGCCGAGGTGCGTTCGTTCTTTGTGCCGCGTTTTTCGTCCCGTTTGAGGCGATCCCATTGGGCCCAGACGGCGGCGGCGGTGTTTGCCTTGGCGGTGCCGAAGACGTGCGGATGGCGATAAACCAGTTTAGCGACGAGTCTTTGGGCGACAGTGGTGAAGTCGAAGGCGCCGCGTTCGCGGCCCAGTTGGCAATGGAAAACGACCTGCAGCAGCAGATCGCCCAGTTCCTCTTCGAGTTCCTGGTCGTCGCCGGCCTCGATCGCATCGATCATCTCGTAGACCTCCTCGACGGCATGATCGCGGAGGGAATGGTGGCTTTGCTCGCGGTCCCAGGGGCAACCGTCGGGGGCGCGCAAGCGCGCCATGATGGTGAGCAATTGGTCAATCGGCTTGGGCATAGGCAGGGGGGCGTACAGCCACTAAAGGACAACCAGGTTGTCGCGGTGCACCAGCACGGTGCGGGGGAGGTTCTTGGCGCGAATCTGGTCGGCGGCGAATCCGGGGATGCCGCGGGCGAACTCGGTGCCTTCCACGTCGCAGATGCGCACCACGTCGCCGGCGCGGAACTCGCCTTCGCAGCGGATCACCCCCGGCAACAGGAGGCTCTTGTTGGCCTCCCGCACGGCCTGGCGGGCGCCATCGTCAACGACCAGAGTTCCCCGCGGGTGATGGAAGAAGGCGATCCAGCGTTTGCGGCCCTGGAGCTTGCGTTCACGCGGAACGAACGTCGTGCCTTCGGCCTCGCCATCGAGAATCCTGGCCAGCACGCCGCGGCGTCGACCGCTGGCGATTACCAGCGGAATGCCCGAGCGCGTCACGATGCGTCCGGCATCGATCTTGGTGGTCATTCCGCCCACGGCGGTCGCGCTCAGGGTCCCGTGCCCGAGGCGTACGATCGAGTCGTCGATCTTCTCGACTGTGGGCAGGAGGCGGGCGTCAGGTTGTCCGTAGTTCTGGATCAGGCCGTCGACGGACGTGAGGATGACGAGGAGATCGGCCGGGAGCAGGCAAGCGACCAGTGCTGAGAGCCGGTCGTTGTCGCCGAACTTGAGTTCCGTGACCGAGACGGCGTCGTTTTCGTTGATAATCGGGATGACGCCGCGTTGCAGGAGGGTGACGAGCGTGTTTCGTGCGTTGAGGTGGCGGTCGTGGTGTTCGAGGTCTTCGTGGGTGAGCAGCACCTGGGCCACGTGCAAACCGTGACGGGCGAACAGTTCTTCGTAGGTGGCCATCAGGCGCGACTGGCCCACCGCGGCGCAGGCCTGCAATTCGGCCAGATCGGTGGGGCGCTTGTCGAAGCTCAGCACACCCATGCCCGCGCCGACCGCCCCCGAACTGACCAATACCAACTCGCGGCCGGCTTGCCGCTGCTCGGACACCTGGGCCGCCAGTTGCTCCATTTGCCCGAGGTCGGGCTGCTTGCGGCTGTCCGTCAGGATGCCGGTTCCCAGCTTCACGACCACGCGGCTGATGTCTTGAGGCATCTTGCGTCGCACGAAAACTGAGTAACAAACCGCCCTTCGGGTGTCGAGGGACGAAAACGAATGGGCACCGCGGAGTTCACGGTGTGTGCGATGCCGAGAGAACCGCGAAATCGCGAAACACGCGAAGGGGTGGCAAACACTGATCCTCGCCAAGGGCGCCGCGAGCGCATCGGCATGATGGCAGACAGCGCTTCATCCGCGCAGCCCCCTGTTCGGTCCTGGACTGTGTCGGACCGTGCCTGCGTTTCCTCAACAGAGGTTCAGAAGTCCACCCGAAGCCGATAGAACTTTCCCGAGGCATCCGGCGATTCGAGGGTATACGCCGAGGTCCCGTCACTCAGGATCGGCCCGGGCAGATTGACCCAGGGGCTCGATTGCGCGAGATCAGCCGCGGCTTCGAGGGTTGCCCGGCTTGTTCTGGCCGGCCAGGACACCTTGACCGATTGTGGGGCCGAGCGCTCGATCATGACCCGCGCAATGGCGGGATAGAGGAGGTTGACCGTGGTCGAGCCTGAGATCTGCAGAATCAGACGCCCGTCGCCTGCCAGGAATTGATGCGGGCTGCCCAGGCCGACCGGTTTGCCGTCGATCTCGAGGGCGGGGGCGCGTGTCAGGCCGTTGATCAGGACCGAGTAGGATCGCGCGGACCATCCTCTGACGGTGAACCGCACCCCGTCGGTCCGCTCCTCGATCGCCGTGATCTCGCCGGGCGCATGCACCAGCAGGGCGTGGCGACTCAAGGCCGCGAAGTCGTAGATCGGCGGTTCTTCGAGCAAGCGGACGGCAGGCGCCAGGACTGTGGCGGGGTTGATCGCCGGGCCGTTGCGGGTCTGGGGACGCAGGTTGTAGCTATCGGGCAAGAGACCGCGATAATCGGGGTCGTCGATCGGGTAGCAGTGCTGGATTCCGGCCGCGGTGATGCCGTCGGCGATCCGCTTCCAGGGGCCGTCCGGGTCGTGCCGGGCAAAGCGGTAGAGGGCGTCGGCATAGACCAGGCCGCACCACTGTACGGGCAGACCAATCCAGTTGGGCGCGACCCAGGCCGTCGCTCCGAGGACGGGGATCGTGCCATAGACGCCGACAGGGTTGGACGTGGGCGGACTGAGATAGACAAACGGCACGCCGGTCCAGGCCCAATAGCGGGCCTGTTCGAGGAAGGCCGGATCGCGGGTGAGTTCGAACCCGATCGTGTAGACGCGGACGAGATGGGCCGAGGCGAGGATGTCGGGCGTGTGCAGGGGAATCTCCCAGGTCTGTGCTCCGCGCGGAACTGTGTTGCGGAACTTGTCGAGGGCATCCAGGTGGCGCAGGCCCAGGGTGCGCAGGACGGGATTGCCGGAGAAGAGGGCGTCGGTGAGCAGTGACTCGAGGACGGCGGCGGTAAGGCCGTTGGCGTCGGGCGCCCAGTGAGTCCGGCCATAGTCCAATCCGTTGGCCGGTTTCTGGTAATGGACCGAACCATCGGGCTGAAACCGGCCAAGCAGGGCGTTTCCGTGCGCCTGGGCCGCCACAGCGTTGTCGGAGACGGCGCCATAGATCAGGGCAGGGAGCGGGTAGGTGACATGGCCGACTTGGGCGCTGTTGTAGTTGGCCGGCGACACGAGCGCCAGGGCGGCTTGCGCACTGGTCCGAAGGCGCGCGGCCAGTTCCGCATCGCCCACTTTCGGGGCGAGCCAATCCATATAAAGGGCGGCATCGGCGCTTGGTCCTGACCCGAAGCCCGGAGCGGCATGGCGATAGCGGTTGCCATCGCGAATCTGCGAGTCAAGCCAGCCCCGTGCGGCGAGAGCGAAGAAGTCGCCCGTGCTCATTCCGATCTCGGGCACGGGCGGGAGGCCGAAGAGGCGGACGTACTGCTGCACCGCGGGGACAACGGACTCCCCGCGCCCGCCGAGGAGAAGAGCGCTGACCGTGACACTGCGGTTGGCGGCGAGCGTGACCGTGTCGTAAGGGAGCAGGCTGCTTTCCTCGCGGTTGACACCGTCGGAGCCGGGGAAGAGCAGGCCCATGAGATGCGATTGGCTGCCGAAGAAGCGGTCGGGTGAGTCGAAAACGGCGCAGGTGTTGGGTTGGTCTCGGTTCCATGCCAGTCCTACGTAGCGTTCCTGCGCGGCGAGAGCCATGAGAGGAAACGTCAGTTTCAGGGTGTCGGGCACCTGGCGATCCGAGGCGGGCGGATTGAGGTCCGCCGTCGAACTGCTCGGTTCGTTGTCGAGGTACTCGACACCCGCCAGAAGGGCCTGGATCTTGTTTGTGCCGAAATCGCCCAGACCGGCCAGCAGTGTGAAGACAGGCAGGTAAAGCACCGCCCGATCCTGGTCCACGCTGACGCGGGTCGAGGCGCCCAGCGCTCCGGCCTGGTTCAGCGTGAACGCCTGCTCGATCTGCCATCTGGCGCCGTCCGGATCCGTGCAGACAGCTTTTGCGCGAATCGCGCCGCCAATCATCCTGTCGGCCAGCAAGCTCAGCGGTTGGTGCTCGATCGTGACGACGGCATCGGGGCCATATCCGTACGGGAACCAGCGCACCTGGTTGTTGTGCACGTAGCCGATCAAGGCCCGATTGTTGCCGCATGCCAGCCGTTGGCCGGCAACGTGGATCTCGAATTCACCCAAACCACCTCGGCCATGAATCAGTTTGAGATCGCCCGATTCGAGCGTGACAGCATCGGGACCGGGGGCGGGTGGGGCAGGGGGAGGCCAGGTCGGCGGGTGGAACGCCACGCGCGGCTCGAAGCGGAGTCTGTTGAGCACGCATGTGCCGCTGGTGCCGGGCGGGTCGAAACGCAGGCGGTAGCTCGGTCCCAGGGCGGGCAGCCGGACTTTCGCGTCGTGCCACTGGCCGCCTCCCGGAACGGCGAACCGGATCGAGTTCTCTTCAGTCGCATGGGTGTTGAAGTAGAAGATCTGCGCCATGCCGCCCTGATCGGACTTGAGGCGGATGTGAAGCCAGAGCGGGGCATCAGGGGGGTAATCGCGGACCGGGCCACTCGAATAGGGATCGCCGCCCGTAATGGACAGCAGCATGCCGTCGGCGCTGCCTGTGATGGGCCCGAGGTCGTGAGTTGGCTGCCACCCCTGCCGGTCGGCGGCCTTCGTGAAGTCCCACGACGGCAGCGAGGCGGGATGGGCGCTCGACGCCGACGCGATGACAAGGGAGGCAATGAGGGATTTGAGGGCTCGGCGCATTGGGCGTAATGGCAAACCGGTTCAGGCGCTCTTGCCGACTGAGAAGGCTTTGGCGACGAGCCTGCCGATTCCGTAGTAGGCCTGAGTGTCAGGGGCAAACACAAGCGGCTTGACCTTCAGGATGTCCGCGTTGCCGTCGTTGGTCATGGCCGTCTCATCGACTTTGACGTCGACGACCTCGCCCACGAACTGCGTGTGCAGACCCAACTCGATCGTGTGGGCCAGCCTGCACTCGAGGACCATCGGGAATTCCGCAACATAGGGGGCGTCCACCAGGTCGCTTCGCACCGGGGTGAGCTTCACATCGGCGAACTTGTCGACTTCGCGCCCGGAGACCAATCCGAAGCGATCGACGGCCTGGACATGGGCTTCGGACGGGATACTGATCGTGAACGCTCTGCGCGCGACGATGTTGCCGTGACTGTAGGTGGCCTTGCGCAACGACACGGCCACACACGGTGGTTTCGAGCAGCAGATGCCTCCCCAGGCAGCCGTCATGACGTTGGGCTTGCCGCGGGGATCGTAGGTCCCCACGATGAACACCGGTGTGGGATACAGCAGTGTCTTGGGTCCGAGAGATTTCTTCATAGAACGAGCCTGTTGAACTAGTGTCCGCTTGAAGCCCCGACACCGTGCAGGGCCTCCGCACGGCTGAGCCTGGGCCACACATAGCCGTAAATGCCAATGAGCAGAAAGCAAACCATCGGCACCACAAAGGCGCGCGACATGTCGTAGTGATCGGCCACAGCCCCCATCCACTTGGGCAGGACCGCGCCGCCCATAATACCCATGACGATAAAGGCGGACGCGCGCTTTGCCCGGGCGCCCAATCCATAAATGCCCAGCGCGAAGATGGTGGGGAACATGATGGACATGAAGAAGTAGCTGAGAAAAACCGAGATCACGGAGATCCAGCCCAGCTTGAAGAAGACCAGCAGGCAGGCCGCCACGTTCAGCATGCCATAGAGTCCCACCACGCGATGAGCGGAGTATTTGCGCAGCAACGCCGCCCCGGTAATCCGTCCTATCAGGAAGCAAATAAATAGCGGCAACGCCAGGTTATCGGCGCGCCCCTGGTTGCTGGCCGAAGTGCCGTCCCGATAGCCCAACGCCTCCCAGTTGGCGTCGGCCAAGAGCATTCCGGTTGCACCGGGCGGGAACTGGAAGCGGGCGCATCGGGCGTGAGCAGTTGTTGGTCTCTCGGACAGGGAAATGCCGGCGAAGCGTTCGGAGTGTAGAGGTTCTGTTCGAACAGGGGAGCTGTTGAGATCCTGCGTCAGGGCCACGCGAAACGCCGTCGCCGTGATGGTCTTCCTGGAACTGGCTCAGGGCGCAGGCGGTCGCTGGCGAGAGGTTGCATTGGCGATCAAGGCGGAGATCGGATCGGCCTTCTGGGTGAGCTTGTTTGCCAGGGCGGGAAGATCGTTGAAGTCGATCGGATGAACGCGGTGCACCTCGATCCTTGCTGGTGCCGGACTTGAGCCAGGACGAGGGCAAAGGCGGCGGCTCGGACACCATGTAGTTGATGAGGAAGCCGAAGATGCGGCCTGGGCGGCGACGTAGAGGAACTGGGCGAGCGTGGCGCCCGAGAAGTGCTCGTGCGCCCAGATGCTGTGGTGGGAGAGGCGTTTGACAATCCGCGTGAGGGCAATCGCGGCGATGATCATGGCGATCCCGCCTACCCACAGCAGAACGATGCCCAGGGCGTTTTCGGGACGGATGGTCACACTCGACGGGTGCGGAAAGATCGAGGCCAATCCGACAAGGTGGGGGCCAATGCCAATCGAGTTGAGGATCAACCAGAGGATCATGCCGAAGATGCCGATCAAGACGCACACATTGGCCAGCAGCAGGCCATAGGCGCGCCCGAAATGGACGGCGCGCTCTGGTTGGGCGGGGGCGGCACTCGAGTTGTCGGAGTCGTCCATGCGGTAATCGTCCTCGGCTTTGATGTCGGGAACGGGAGCGAAGAAAAAGACCACGGCGAGTACCAGGACCACAACCGCCACGCCGGCGTAGGGGATCCAGAGCGTCTCAGCCCCGGTGCTTCGGCCGGACGCGTCCTTCGCGTAAAAGAACATCCCGCCGGCAATCGGGCCGAGAATCCAGCCGATGCCATTGCAGGATTGGGCGAGGTTGATGCGCGTGGCGGCGTATCGGGGCGGTCCCAGCACGGTGGTGTAGGGATTGGCGACCGTCTCGAGGAACGTCAGGCCCGACGCGATCACGCACACCCCGGTCAGGAACGCCCAGAATTGGGCGATGTGCGTCGCCGGGATGAACCAGAATCCGCCCACCGCGACCAAGAGCAGACCCGCGATGATGCCGCCTTTGTATCCCAGCTTGATCGCCAGCCATCCGGCGGGCAGCGACATCAGGAAGTACCCCAGGTAGTGGGCGAACTGGACCCAAGCCGACTGCGAGAGGCTCAGATGGAGTTCCTCCTGGAAATGCTTGTCCATCACGTCGATCATCCCGTTGCAGAATCCCCAGAGAAGAAACAGGGAACTGACGAGAACGAATGTGAACAGAACATTCTTCCCGTCGCGTGTGACGAACATGCTCTTTTTGTCAGTGTCAGTGCTCATAGAATAGGAATAGGCGCAGCGGTCTGGAGCCGCACAGGCGTCGAGGCTGCCACGGACCGCCACGGCGCGCCCCGAACCGGCTCAGATTCTCATCTTCCTGCATAGTGGCCGGACCGCCTGCTCGCTTGCGGCTGTCCGAGTGCAATCGTGGAAACGCTCGAAGTTGCTTGGCTAGCGCGCATGAGTGCACCCTTCGATGACATCGGCTCCGCGTTCTTCAGAAGTTGGTGAGAAATGGGCGCTAGACTCGATCCCGGCACGTTTCTCCTCGGCAATAACTACCGGGCCTTGAGTCCGTTCTTGATGTCGGCGATGGAGACGCCCAATGCCGCCCGGGCCACCGTATCGAGCGCCGATTCGTCGCCGCTCAGATGGATGGTGCGGTGGACGTGCGTGAGGCTCTTGCCCGGACGCAGCGCGGCGGCTGGCGACGAGGATTCGAGCTCGTAGAACGGGCCCATGGGTTTGGCGCCGGGCGCAGGCGGGCCGTCGTTGTAGCTGTTGGCCGCATCGCCGCCGTAGGGATTGTCCTGCAGTTTCCAGAGCGAGTTGACATAGTCTGTGACTCCCTCGGGCTGGCTGAATTGCACCACGGTGAGAACGCGGTTGTCGGCGTCATAGCTCCCCAGCACAGCCTTGCTCCGCATCGGGCTGATCCCGATCTTGCTCCGGTAATTGCCGTCTCCGCTCAGGTAGATGACATCCTCCCTCACCACCAGCCGCTCCGGCGGAATGGCGCCGAAGTAATCGGAGGTCACCTTGACCCCGAGTTTGGATTCCGGCCCGGGCACGATGGGAACCACGATGGTGGTCGAGGGCGAGGGGGTGAACATGCCAAGAATCCAAATCGAGAGCAGGCCGCTCTCCTTTGTCCAGGCGTTCGCGCCGGCGTTCTTCAGCGTGTTCTTGGATTCGAACGCCACCAGACTCACGCCATCGACCGCCTTGGTTCCGAGATTCTTCCACGCGGCCGCCGGGCGGAGCAAACGGACCTGGCGATCCACCGCGACGTCAAATCGGGTGCCCGAGTAGTTCGTGAGCGCGAACTCGGCGGCGAACCGCGCCCGATCCTGCGATGCTCGGACCACCTCAAAGGGCAGGGTGTCGATGGCCGCCGGCGTGAACCAGTCCGCCAGCTCGAACTTCGCTCCTTTGGCAAAGAAGATCGAGAACTGCCCCCCCTCCGGCCCCAGCCAGAAACGGTCTTCTCCGCCGAACGCATTCATGTGCGGCAGGTACTTGCCCGACGCAATCAACTCCCGATTGATCCAGCCGAAGCTCAGGCCGGCGTCGCTTCCCGCTGTGCTCGTCATCACGCGGCCCTGGTAAGCCGCCGACACCGCGGCCTTGGCCGCTCCTTTCTTGTCGCTGAGTTCGATGACATCGACGTGTTTCTTCAGGAAGGCGACGTCGTCGCCGAACGAGGCGGCGGCGGCGCGGGGAGAGGAGGCGAATGTTAAGGTCATGAAACAGAGAATGGCTGCCGGGAAGTTGCGTTTCATGGCCTGAAAGCTACGGGCGAGGCGCGTGAAAGGTCAAGTCTGCAGCGGGGTCAGCCCTTAAGTTTTAAGTTAATCGTCGGCCGATCTTCTTTCAGTGTGACCTTGCGGGACACGACCGCCAATTACTGGTCACCAGACTTAAAACTTAAGGGCTGACCCTGCTGCCTGTGAGCCATTCGAACCGGATCGTGACCTCGTCACCGGTCTTGATGAAGTCCATGCCCGGGAGTTTCGGTGAGGGGGGCGGGATCTTGAAGTCGGTCATCTTGAGCGTCTTGACGCCGCTGAACCTGAGGCGATTGGTCTCGAGACGGCGCATCTGCACCTCGATGTCGATGGCGTTGGTGACCCCCGCCACGGTCAGTTCGCCGACGGTGTCGAATCTCACGACTGCCTCCTGCCCCGACGGCGCTTCTTTGGCCTTCATCGAGCGAAGTCGATAGAGGATGTCCGGATTCTCCTTCATCCGCATCGCCTCCTGCATGATCTCGTCCATCTTGGACGCCCCGACGAGCGTCTGGCTCCGGAGGGATCGAACGGGGATTTTGACCTGGACCCGCGCGACGGCTTGGTTGGTCCAGGCGGAGGGAACCGGTTGCGCCGTGAGAAACGCCGGCTCGACCTCGAAGAAGCCGCCGATGATGCCGCCTTTCACCGTCCAGTCGTGGATGCTCGAGGTGCCTTCGATGATCACCTGGCTGCCTGGCAGGGCCGCCCAGCGAACCCAGTCGACAGCCTCGGATCGGGTGTCGCCCGGGCTGGGAACGGGACCGCCGGGCTGGTCGGATCGGTCCGTCGCCATGGCCTGCAAGCGGGCCAGCGCATCGCGGAGTTCGAGGGACCTGGCGGCGAAGATCGGCCCTCTGAATCCTCGGTGACGGCGTTGAGGGCGCGCGTCTGCTCCGTCAGGCGCAATTCGTCCATCGCCCGGCGGAGTTGCGCGGTCTGGCGGTACTGCAAGATGAATGCCACCAAGAGCACCACGAGGCAAAGCGGGCCGAACCAGCGAAAGCGCTTCTTTGGCGACACGGTCACGAGCGGTGTGGGGGTTTCATAAATCACGCTGTGTTGGCAGAGGAGCGATGGCCTGAACACCCAGGGTTTGGCGTTGGAGGCCGACACGATGGCGTGGGAGGTCCGGACGGGCGTTCGCCAACCTTCGAGGCGGCCTTCGGACTCGAGTGTCTGAACCGGCGCGGGCATGGGTGCAACTCAAACCCTGTCATCGGCGTGCGTCAATGCCGAACCCCGAGTTTTCAAGAGTGTTTCAGGAGTTGCCTTGGCGGGAGTTCAAGGGCAGAGTTCCCGCGTTGCCCGATGACGCCCCGGTTGCTGCCGCGCAGGAGTTCGTTTCGATGCGTCTCCCGTGGCCGGGCGAAACGGGGCTCGGTGGTTCGAGCGTGGCGGCCCGTGTCGGTTCCTGCGGGGAATCGGCGGTTGTGGTGTGGTGGATCGATCGAACAGAGAGAACAGAGAGAACAGAGAGGATACGGCATGACGGAATCGTGGAACTCGGCCCTCCGAATGGGTGGGGCATTCATTGGAAAGGCCGGCGTGTCCCGGCTTGCCGGCTGGCTCGTTCTGGCCTGTCTGCTCGTGCCGGCACGCGGCGGGGAGGGCGCGCGATTCGAGGGGCGGTATTTTGCCGGGCATGGGGATCGCGATTATCTGCACCTGCTCGACACCGCGCGGGACATGTTCGAGGCCAGTGCGCGTCAGCCGAACCTGGCGCTGCTCTACGTGACGAACTGGAACGGGTTGGTCGAGGGGCCAACCTGGGATGCCTGGTGGATTCAGAACAGCTACGGCACCACCTATGCCGCGCTTCCGTTCCTGCAGGAGCCGTTCGTCACGTTCCTCCAGAATGCGCAGGATCTCTGGTTCGATCAGATGGGTGACGGCAAACGCGTCGGAGCGGCGCCGCCATTCGACTGGGTCGCGCCCGACGGCGCTTTGTGCGATGCGGCGCGTCCTGGATGGATCGTGTACAAGCAAGGTGACGGGCGGACGGCCATTCACGATTGGGGGATGGAGTTCACGGCGGCGGGGATGGTATTGCAGGGCGAACTGCTGCTGATCGGGCGCGACATCGAGGCGATTGCGAAGTATCTGCCCAAGCTCGAACGCTGCGCGCGTTTCATCGAGTCGCGTCGGGATCCGGCCAATGATCTGTTCCTTGCCGGGCCCGCCGGCAATCTCCTGGCGCCCAGCTATGCGGGCTGGAAGAAGCCGGACGGCACCTTCGGTCAGGCCTACCTCACGGGTCTTTCCGTCACGTACATCGCGGCGTTGGACCGATTGATCGAGTTGGAGACGCTGGCCAAGCGCCCGGGCGAGGCGGCTTCCTGGGCCGAGAGGCGGGACCGGGCCAAGCGGGGTCTGCAGCGGCTCGCCACGCCCGAGGGATACTTCATCCGGTCGCTGGATCCCGACGGAACGAGGCACGGGGTGTGCGGCGCGGAACGACACGGGTACTTCGAGGCCTCGCCCAACCACGACGCGATCGCGTTTCGTGTTGTGGACGACGCGCAGGCGGAACGAATCTACCAGACCATCGCATCGATTCCGGGGCTGCGTCCGCACCAATTCGTGCTGCCCAACTACCCGTCTTACGACGACATGTACGAGCGTCCTGAGGGGCTTTGGGCCTACGGCACGTGGGTGAACGGCGGGCATTGGTCGACCTGCGAGGCGCGCATGATGCTGGCCTACTACCGTCTTGGAAAACACGAGGACGCCCGCCGCTCGATGAGCCAGTTGATGCATTTCGCGGACGGTTTCCGGATGGACAATCCGCTCACCAAGTGCGGCAGCGACGTCTACCAGCCGGCGCTTCCGATCAATCTCACCTACGATGCCTTCGGCCCGCCCGCGGCCTTTGTGCGGGGCCTCTTCGAGTATCGTTACAGCGCCGAGGGTCTCACGCTGGTTCCGCACATCCCGGACGGCCTCTCCCGCATCGATCAGTTGTTCCCGATCCGATTCGGGCGCAAACAGGTCTTCATCTCAGCCGCCGGCCGGGGCCCAATCACGGCCGTTCTGGTCGACGGGCGGCGATGGGAGCGTCACGATGCGGCGACGGTGTTCTTGCCTTACGAGTCGATGCCTGAAGTGGCGAAGGTCCGGATTGCGTTGGGCGGGGCGAAGATCGAATCGCCGGCCGCCGAGACGCCCTTCCCGCCGCCACTGGTCGCTCTGCCGTCCGGACACGAGTGCGTCGTGTGCCAGGAGATCGGGCGCTCCGGCGCGCGGGTGGCTCAGTTTCACCGAAAGGCATCCGAGGCCGGCCTGGGCGACCGGTACGAGGCGGCGCACGCGCGTTTGGCGCTGGCCTGCGCCTGGGCGGCGCACGAGCGCGTCGAGTTGGTCAAGAAAGGCCAGGTGCCGCGGCTGCCGGAGGCGTCTGAGGCCGCCGCCCGGAAGGCCTACGCCACGAGCGCGCGCCTTCTGCAGGACGGCCTGGTGCGCGTGCTCGAAGCGCCCGCGGACGGGAAGAGTGGAATCGAGCAACGGCTTGCGGCCTTGTGGCGCGAGACGGCGGCAGGCGCCAGATGAACTCGTTGTTCGTGCGGTCCGCGGCTCGACGGATGCGCGAGACCATGCTGTCCCGGTTCTCTGCTTCGCTGGCGTGCATCTGTCTGTGCGCGTGGGCCGCCCTGTGTCTAGGGGCTGAAACCGCGCCTGCTACGCCGACCTCGCCTGGCGTGGAACCGACGCAAGACACTCGTCTGCGTCTGCTGATCGAGACGGATGCCGGCGGCGATCCGGACGACGAACAATCGCTCGTCCGATTCCTGCTCTGCGCCAACGAGTGGGATGTCGAAGGCATCATTGCCAACCGTCCGGAGGCGCGCGCCGGCGAGAACCGCAACGAGGAACGGACCGGCCTGGGCATCGTCCGCCGCTTGCTCGACGCCTATCGCCAGTGTCATCCGAATCTCGCGCGGCACGACCGGCGTTACCCGGCCCCGGAGGCCCTTTGGGCGGGGACCGTGCCGGGCTATGACGACACGGAGGAGGGGATTCGCTTGATCCTTGCCGCGGTCGATTCCGCTGATCCGCGTCCGCTGTGGTACTCGGACTGGGGCAGCGACCGCGGGAGCGCCACGAACAATCTGCGGCGCGCTTTGGATCGAGTCCTGCGGGAACGCGGGCCGGCCGGGTACGCGGCGTTCAAGTCGCGTTTGCGGCTCGCGTCGTACGATGCGTTCGGCAGGCATACCGCCCGGCTTGAACCGCCTTTTCCGCTTTGGGTCAACACGTTTGCGCCCGAGATCTCGGGCCGCCGTTGGTACCATCGTTTCTCCGCCCTGACGGCCACAGCGGGCGGATTCGACCTTGCCCGGGACGCCCTGACGGGCCACGGACCGCTGGGGGCGCTCTACCCAACGAACACTGGGCCTGGCCAGAAGGAAGGCGACACGATGACTTTCCTCCACCTGTTTCCCACGGGCATGAACGATCCGGAGCGCCCGCACTGGGGCGGTTGGGCCGGTCGCTACGGTCTGAACGAGGAGTTCACCGGGAAGCCCTATTCCTGGGCGAACCAACAGGACGCCTGGCGGGGCGCAACCAACCGCGACAACACGCTCGCCCGTTGGGCTGAGGCTTTGCAGGAGCGACTTCCGCGCGCGACTGGACTGGTCGCGTTCGACCACGTGCGGAGGCGAATCACCCGCCCCAGGTGCGTGTCGACGGTCCCTTGCGCCGGATCGTCCGCGGTGGGGAGAGCATCCGCCTGAGCGCCGCGGCGTCGAGCGATCCGGACGGCGATGTGCTGACGTTCGACTGGGTGGCTTATCGGGAGGTCGGCACGTATCGTGGAGTCGTCCAGGCGCGGGCGGAGGGGCCTTTGCTGGCATTCGAGGCGCCTCCGGTGACCTCGCCGGAAACAATCCACTGGATCGTCTCCGTCACGGATCAAGGTTCTCCGCCGTTGACGCGTTATCGGCGTCTCGTCTGCACTGTGTTGCCGCGCGCCGCCGAGCCGGCTGACGGCCCGGTGTGGCGGAAGATTCAGTCCGCGTTCGCCCCCGCCGTCGGGACTTGCCGGCGATTTGTCGAGCCTGCGGCCGCTCGCGCGGTTTGACGACGGAAGGAAGTGCGCACTCCATCCGATTGGGCCGAGCGGCGCGCCGAACTGCTCGAATCCTGGCATGCGGTCATGGGGCCGTGGCCGCCGTTGCTCGAGCGCCCGCGGTTGGATGTGCTTAGCACCGAGACGCGGGAGAATCTCGAACAACGCCGTGTGCGGATCGAGATCGCGGCTGGCCAGACCGGCGAAGGCTGGCTGCTGCTGCCGGCGGGACGCGGGCCATTCCCGGCCGTGCTCGTGGTGTACTACGAGCCTGAGACAAGCGTGGGGTTGAATCCCAAACAGTCGCTGCGGGACTTTGGCCTCGAGCTTGCCCGGCGCGGTTGCCGAGCTCTACGAACTGGGACGCCCGGGGAGCAGTACATGGAAGCCGGAATTGGGGGCGGCGCAATGCCAGCCGCTTTCCTATCATGCCTACGTGGCGGCCAATGCGTGGCGCGCGCTCGCGAGTCTTGCCGAGGTGGACTCCGGGCGGATTGGAGTTGTGGGCCACAGTTACGGGGGCAAATGGGCGTTGTTTGCAGGCGCATTGTGGGATCGGTTTGCCGCCGTGGCGGTGAGCGATCCCGGCATCGTCTGGGACGAGAGCCGGCCCAATGTGAACTATTGGGAGCCGTGGTACCTGGGCCGCGATGCGACCCGGACGCGCCAGCTGGTGTCCCGACCGAGGCGAATCCGCGGACAGGCGCCTACGCGCGACTGGTGGCTGAGGGCCGGGATCTGCACGAGGTGCATGCGTTGATCGCGCCCCGGCCATTCCTGGTTTCGGGCGGATCCGAGGACCCGCCCGAGCGCTGGCGCGCGCTCAATCACACCGTTGCCGTCCATCGTCTGCTTGGCGTTACCAACCGGGTTGGGATGACGAACCGCGCGACGCACGCGCCCACGCGGGAATCGAACGAGCAGATCTATGCGTTCTTCGAGGTCTTTCTGCGGGCCAAACCCAGCGGCGGCGTGGATCGAAGAGGCGCCCCGGCCTCGGCGTCCCGTTTCGCCCAATCGATGACCAGCGCGCATCGGGCAGCAGGCCCATCTGAAATTGAGATCGCTGGTCGTGCGTCCGCTGCGCTTCAGCAGTCCGACGCTCCGCATTTCCGATTCATCCACTGCGCGGTAAAAACCGGTCGCGCCGCGGTTTCGATGGCGGGTCGAACCACAGCGGCGGATCAGCTGGCGTAGGTACCCGCACGTCCAGTTCGCCGGAGTCCGGCGAAAACTCGAGCCGAATGCTGTAGCCCGGGCGGCCTGTAGCGATCGAGTCCTGGCCGCCGGCTGGCCTGGTCAACTCCGATCACCGAGACCGAGTGCGGCCGGCCCGATGGCATTCGAGATGAACATCGTCCCTGCCGTGCCCACTGTCGCGAATCGGTTCTGGCCATAGGCGATGCTCCGCAGTTCCTCGTCAAACCCGAAGAGACGATGCTCCGCGTCGGTCCCGAGGTTGGACCACGAGGTCACCGAGATGGTAGAGCTGAGCCAATCGTACCAGGGCGGCAGGCCGACACCGAGGCAACCAGACCGTGACGGTCATGGCAGGTTGGGCGACGAAATCCGCAAGGCCGATCTCGTGCCCAGGTCAGACCGGAGTTGCCATCCCCAGTCGATCCCATCGACCGACCCTCGTGGTGGAACGGCATCGCGGAATCCTGGAAGAGTGCGCAGAACGTCCCACCCTCGAACCGCAACGGAGGCCAGAAGGATCCTGAGTAGGGTTCTGGCAGTGTGGCCGACCAGGAGAGCCCATCGTTCGAGCGCAGGATCGGGCCGCTGGGCGCCTGACCCTGGACCAGCCAGCGGTCGTTGCCCCAGGCGATGGCCGAGAGGTTCTGCGCGGTCACGGGAGCCAGCGAGTCCCAGACTGCGCCGTCGGTCAAGCGCAGCAAGTGCCGGCCGCGCCCACAATCACCACCACGGGCGCCATCGATCGCCGGGTCTGGAATCCGACGTCGTTCGCTTTCCGCCCGGTCCAGTTCGAGCCATCGGGCGAGTCCGCAAGCGCGCCCCCGGGACGATAGCGATGTACTGCTGCAAAGCAGGCCTTGTTGTCCCGCGGGTGCCGTCGCGACGGCCAGACCGATGATCCGTCCGTCGAGGTCAGCAGCGTCCCCGCCGGTGAGCAGCACATGACGAAGGCGCTGTGGCGGCGATTCCGTACAGGTCAAGGGCCGAGTGGAAACGCCGGAATCGCCAGCTCCACGACCGGCTTCATCGGTCGAACAGGGTCGACGCCGAGGCCCCACGACGAGCCGCTCGTTCCACCGAACCTCGTGGAGGTCGCGCTGGTCGGCGCTGGATCGCGTGGCAGTTCTTCCCAAGTCGCGCCGTCCTGCGGGGTGTAGATTCGGTTTGGGGTCGCCGGATTGGCCGAGGGCCAGTTCCAGCAGGAATCGGCCCGACTCGAATCGGACATGGGCGAAGGCGGGGCGTTCTGCGAGCCCCAATCGGGGCCGTTCTCGCTGCGGAAGATCCCCATGGGTCGAGGGCGACGAACACGTCATTTCCGAAACGCCATCTCGCCCAGCCCACCGGACAGGTCGAATGCCACCACCAGTTGCGTCACCATTCGGCATCGGCGAAGCAAAGAGAAGCGGCAGAGTGTAGGGCTGGCTCCTGCACCTTGTCCGAATGCCAGGCATCGCCTGACATGCAAGCGCCCGTGTCCGAAGGCCAGCCGCGCAGCTATCGCCGAATTGTGGCAAATCCATTGTCAACATCGGGGCCTTGGGGCTGTTGGGCCGCCCTGGACGCCGTCCGTCGAAACCACCTTTATGCGGCTGCGCGGGCCAGCGGACGCCATTGCCGAACACCACGTCGCCAGGATGTCTTCGGCCCGACCTCGTCCGGAGCGGGTCCACCGCGACGCCGTCGATCGAGCTGAACACCGTCCCGGCGTCCCCCACCGCGACATACGTCCTGCCCCCATAGGGCAGCGGCGCGGTATGCAGGAAGTCGGCGTTGGCTGGAGCGACCGAAGCCAGTCCGTCGGTGGACCGCGGCAAAGCCCCGCCCTCACCGAGGGCAAAGAGGTTGGATCCCGCGGCCGCCACCGCCACCAGGTTGGCGCCGGTGCTGGTGTTTCGCTTTTCCCACCCGAGGCCATCGTCTGAGGTCGCGATGGTGCCACCGTCGCCAGCCACGATGAACCGGTCCATGGCGAACAGTCCGGACCGGAGTTCGTTGGTGGTGGGTGTCGCCGCGCGCTGCCAGCTCCCGGCCGGTGCATGGTGGAGAATGACGCCGCCGTCGCACAAGGCCACGACCGCTCGCCCGTCATGCATGAGCGTTCGGGCTTGCGCTGTGGCTGGGAAGGGTTGCAGTCGGGTCCACTCGACCACCGGTCCCGCGCTGGTCATCCATCCCGCGCAGGTGAAGCCGGCCAAGGTCAGGATCAATCGCGTGATGGTGCCCAGGCCGTTGGGGGCCGCGCCAACAGCAGTTGCGCCTGAGGCGTGCATGGTTCACACTTTAGGTGGGCATAGGTTGGAAAGCAAGTCGCGTGAATGCCCTGCACGCGGAGTTGCAAACTCGGTGGTTTTTGGTAAATGGAAGTTTCCGGCGCATTCGCCGGTCGGTTCTATGCCAACATATCATTACATGTGTGAAAAGTGCGGTCACGAGTTCGACCATTTTCAGTCGATGTCCGATTCGCCCCTCAAGACGTGTCTGAAAGAGAAGTGCGGTCGAAAGACATGGGGCAAGGGGCGGGTGAAGCGCGTTCTGAGCGGCGGCGCCGGGCTGATTTTCAAGGGCAGCGGTTTCTACATCACTGACTATCGGAGTGAAGGATACAAGACGGCTGCAAAGAAGGAGTCCGAGGTTGCGGCCCCCAAGAAAGATGCGTCTTCCACTGCAAAGAAGGAGACGAAGTCTGAAAAGCCGGCGAGTTCAACCTGAGTCGCCGGCCTGCGATCGGGTCGTCGAGGCATGGCAAGCAGCCGGTGCGGGCCGAGGAAGGGTCCGCCCTGGCCCCGTCGGCTCGCTCCCTCTGTTGGGCGCAAGCCGGGCGTGGATGTGCCGTTGGGTTGGGCTGGTGGTATTGGCGGCGGTTTTGGGGCAGGTGCGGGCCGCGACGGTGTACAGCCACTCGGGCCAGTTTGTGATTCACAGTCCGTACGCCACCATGCCCACCCTGAATCAACTGACCACCCCGGTCAGTTCGAACCGGGTGACGTTGGCGCCCGATCCTCTGGCGGTCTCGTGCGAGCGCATCAAGACCGGAGTGCTGCGGGAGTTGGATCTGCCCGATCGCTGGCGCGGCAAAGTGCATGTCCGGATCAAGCCTCGGCTTCGCGCCGGCGCGACGCCGGGGTTTGTGTCGACGCGTTATGCGGACGGCTGGCAGTACACGCTCGAGTTGCCGGAGGAGCTCGAGCCGGACGCTCTGGTGCGCTCGGTCGTGCTTGCGGTGTTGACGGAGATGGCCAATCGCCAGGTCGGGGTGCGGCCGGCGGAGATTCCGATCTGGCTGGCCGAGGGCTTGTCCGCCAGTGCAACCCAAGCGATCGGTCCGGACCCGGTGGTGGCACCGACTCCACTGCGCGCGCGGCTGGGAGCTTCGGTGGGGCAGCTTGACACGACGCCGCAGACTCGGGTGGGTGCTGAGAATCTGGGGGAGATGCGGGCCTGGCTTTTCGATCGTGTTCCTCTCACATTCGCGCAACTGAGTCAGCCGACGCCGGATCTTCTGTCGGGCGAGGGCGGGACGACGTATCGCCACTGCGCGCAGTTGCTGGTGCGGCATCTCCAGGCCTTGCCCCAAGGGCGCCGCTGTCTGCAGGCGTTCGTCTTTTGTCTGACGCGGTCGCTGAATTGGCAGACGGCGTTTCTCGAGGCCTTCTCGGGGCAGTTCAGCCGGCTGCTGGATGTCGAGAAGTGGTGGACGGTCAGCATGCAGGCTTTCTTGCAGGGCGATCAGCCCAACGCATGGTCTCGCGCGGTCAGTCTCGACAAGCTGGCCGACATTCTTGGCGTTCGTGTCGAGGTCCAGGAGCGTCCGCGCGCCCCGCGGCGCGCGACCGTGCTGTCGCTGCAGGAGTTCATGGGCAAGACGGAGTTCGCCGCGCATCGAGCCGTTCTCCGAGTCCGAGTCAGCCGACTGCAGGCGATTCAGCGCAACGCGGCGCGCGAGATCGTGCCTTTGATCGAGAGCTACCGGGCCGTGCTCGACGAGTATCTCAGCCGTCGCGCGCAGGCCGGCCGATCTCCCTTGGCCAAGCGCGTCGGATCCCTCCCGCCGGCGTTGCTGCTCCGCGAGGCGACGCGTCAGTTGGACGATCTGGATCGGCAGCGCGCGCAGGCGAGCCTGCTGGCGGACCGGCCGCTGGCGCCGCCCTCTGACAGCCCGGACACGCGCTAGCCCGCATGTTTCATAGACTTGTGGCGACCGCAAAGCGGATGACCCCCAAATGCGGACCACTGCGGGCTAGCTGGTCGTCACGCACGACTTGAAAAAGGGGGTTGTCGTCCGGGCGGGTCTCGCCCAATCTCACCCGCTTTATGCAGCAAGTGAATGTGGGCATGATTGGCGGCGGGACCGTCGGCGGCGGGGTGTTTCAGGCGCTCGAACGGAACGGCGCGCTGCTGAGTTCGCGGGCGGGGGTGCGCCTGCAATTGCGCAAGATCGCGGTGAAGGCGTTCGACGAGCCGCGCAAGGTCGACATCCCGCGCGCGCTGCTGACTCTGGACTGGCGCGAGGTGGTCAAAGACCCCGAGGTGGACATCGTGGTCGAGCTTGCGGGGGGCACGACGGTGGCGCGGGGGATGATCCTCGAGTCCCTGCGGCTGGGCAAGCCGGTCGTGACGGCGAACAAGGCGCTGCTTTCGGCGCACGGGGAGGAGTTGTTCGCCGCGGCGGGGCGCTCGGGCGCCAACGTCTATTACGAAGCCAGCGTGGCTGGCGGCATTCCGATCATCAAGTCGCTGCGCGAGGGTTTCATCGGCAATCGCATCCTGCGCCTCTACGGCATCGTCAACGGCACGTGCAATTACATCCTGACCCGCATGAAGCTCGAAGGGGCCGAGTTTGCGGATGTGCTGGCGGAGGCGCAGCGGCTCGGGTACGCGGAGGCGGAACCCTCGCTGGACATCGATGGGCACGACTCGATGCACAAGGTGGGCATCCTGGCGTCGTTGGCGCACGGGTTCTGGGTCAACCCAAAAGACATACACGTCGAGGGGATTCGAAATGTGTCGCAGATGGACATCCAGTTTGCCGGCCAGTTGGGATACACAATCAAGCTGTTGGGCGTGGTCAAGCAGATGGATCCGCCGGCCGGCCGGGGCAGGGGGCGGGCGCAGGCCGGGCCGGTGCTGGTGGCGGTGTACCCGGCGCTGGTGCCCAACAGCCATGTCCTGGCCGGCGTGAATCACGCGTTTAACGCCGTGTTTGTGCAGGGCGACGTGGTTGGCGACACGCTGTTCTACGGACGCGGGGCGGGCCAGGATCCCACGGCGAGCGCGGTGCTGAGCGATCTGGCCGATGCGGCGCTGGATCTCACGCACGAGAGCCGGCGTCGAGTCCCGCCCTTCGTGGCCCATGCGAAGAACGGGCGGGTGCTCGACCTGTCCGAGGCGGTCTGCCGCTATTACGTGCGGTTGCGGGTGGTGGATCGGCCCGGCGTGCTGGGCCGTGTGGCGGCGATCCTGGGGCGAAACCGAATCGGCATTTCCTCGGTGTTTCAGCCCGAAGGCCATGAGGGCGGCGTTGTGCCGTTGATTCTGATGATCCATGAGGCCCCGAACAGGGCGATGGCGAGGGCTCTGGCGCAGATCGGACGGCTTGGGGCTGTGAAGGCGCCGCCGGTCATGTTCCGGGTCGAGAGTTTCATGTGAGCGCGTGCGTCCGACGCGGGGGCGAAACGATGGAACCGGTGATTCTCGACAGCACCAACGAGCAGTCGCCTCCGGTTGGCCTGCGCGAGGCGCTGCTTCGCGGGCAGGCTCCGGACCGCGGCTTGTACTGGCCGAGGCGGTTTCCATCGCTGAGCCCGGAGGAGATTGCGGCGTTCGCCGGCCTGCCGTATTGGCGAATCGCCTGGGAGGTGCTGCGGCGTTACATGGGCGGCGTGCTCGACGCGGAAGCCCTCGAGGCCGTGTGCCGCGACGCGTATGATTTTGATGTTCCTCTCGAGCCGGTGTGCAACCGCATCCATGTGATGCGTCTGGACCGCGGCCCGAGCGCGTCGTTCAAGGATTTCGCCGCCCGGTGGATGGCGCGCGTGATCGGGCGGTTCGTTCGGGAGGCGGGGGGCGAGTTGACCATTCTGACGGCGACGAGCGGGGATACGGGATCCGCGGTTGCGAGCGCGTTTCATGACGTGCCCGGAATCCGTGTGATTGTGCTGTTTCCCGTTGGTGAAGTCAGCGAGCGCCAGCGCCGGCAGATGACCACCCTGCGCGGGAACATCCGCACGGTGGCTGTCGGGGGGAAGTTCGACGATTGCCAGGCGATGGTGAAGCGGGCGTTCTCGGATCCGGTCCTCGGTGCGATTCCGCTGACCTCGGCCAACTCGATCAACATCGGGCGGCTTCTGCCCCAGAGCGTCTACTATTTCTATGCGGCGTCGCGCGTGGCCAAGTGCGGCGAGCCGGTGGTGTTCGCGGTGCCCAGCGGGAATTTCGGCGACATGATGGGCGGGGTGGTCGCGCGCGCGATGGGGCTTGCGCTCAAGCGCCTGGTGGCGCCGGTCAACGGCAACGACGCGTTCCCGAGATTCCTGGCGACCGGGAGCTACGAGAAGATCGAGCCGTCGCGCGCCTGCCTTTCCAACGCCATGAATGTGGGGCACCCGAGCAACCTGGCGCGCCTGGTGGCGGCGTACGGGGGGCGGATGGACGAGGCGGGGGCGATTCATCGCCGGCCTGACCTGGACCGGATGCGGGGCGACCTGTACTCGACATCGGTCTCGGACGCGCAGACGCGGGAGGCGATTCGCGCGGCGTGGGAGCGGCATCGTCTGTTGTTGGAACCGCACGGGGCGGTCGGGTGGCGCGGGCTCGAGGATTACCTGGCTGTCGAGCCGTTGGCCGGCTCGCCGGCGGTGCTTCTCGAGACGGCGCATCCGGCGAAATTCCCGGATGAGATTGTGGCGTTGCTGGGTTTTGCGCCCGAGGTGCCTTCGGCGCTGGCCGCTCTGGACCAGTGCCGGGAGGATTACGACCGGCTTGGAGTGGACTACGAGAGCTTCCGCGATTACCTGCTCGAAAGGCACTCCGCGGGCTCCGCCGGTCGCCAGTCGAGCACTCTGAGTTGAACCGTGCGGCGTCCGTCGTACGAGTTCACCTGGGGCGCGCAGGCCAGGTCGAACGAGCCCTCGGGGCACGGCTGCTGGGCGCCGCCCCACCAGATCGCTTCGCCCGTGGCGGCGCCGTCCGTGACCCAGAGCTTCATGTGGCGCTGACCCCGCCCAACGCACGCGGGAGGGCGGCGCAACGAAACGCGCGGGACGACGATTTGAACGGGGGGATTGCCGCACCCGCGCGGCTCGAGTCGCTGGAGTTCGTCCACGCGTTCGAGGGTGAGTTCGCGCAGCGGCGTGATGGCGTCCAGGCGGAGCGGCGGGCGCAAATCGTGGAGGTCGAGCGCCTGGCGGGCGAGGCGATTGAGGCGTTCCCGCAGGGCGGGGAGGTTCTCGGGCCGGATGGTGAGTCCGGCGGCCATGGCGTGCCCGCCATGCCGCAGGAGGAGGTCGTCACACGCCCGCAAAGCCGCTGCCAGGTCGAACCCCTCGATGCTGCGTCCGGATCCGCGCCACGCATAGCCGTCGCCTCCCAGGATCAGGGTCGGGCGATAGAATTCGTGGAGCACGCGCGCGGCGACAATGCCGACGACCCCGACGTGCCAGAGCAGGTTGCCCTCGACGATGACGCAGTCGGTATCCGGTCGGAACCGGGCGCGGACGGCGGTCACCACCTCCTCGGCGATGGTTCGTTCGATTTGTTGGCGCTCGCGATTCTGGGCGTCCAGGAGGCGGGCAGCGGTCTCCGCGCTTGCGGGGTCGCGGGCGAGCAGGAGGTCCAGGGCCGCCGTGGCGTTCTCGAGCCGGCCCGCGGCGTTCAAGCGGGGCGCGAGCTGAAACCCGACCTCCCATGCGCCGATCGCGCCCGGGACACGCGCCACATCTTTGAGAGCGAGCAGGCCGGGCCGTTTCAGCGCGTTGATGCGGGCGAGGCCGGCCGAGGCGAGCACGCGGTTCTCGCCGGTGAGCGGCACCATGTCCGCGATGGTGCCGAGGGCGACCAGATCGAGCAGGGGCCGCACGTCAAACTGTTCGGCGAGCGGGCAGCCGAGGGCGCGCCCGCGCTTGACCAGGGCATGGGCCAGTTTGAACGCGAGGCCGACCGAGCAGAGCTGCTGGAGGCTGGCCGGTCCGGGCGGGGCGAGTTGCGGATTGACGAGCGCGACGGCAGGCGGCGGCGGAGACGAGACCTGGTGGTGGTCGAGGACGATGACATCGACGCCGCGTGTCTTGAGGCGGGCGATGGTGTCGTAGGTGGTGGAACCGCAGTCGACGGCCAGCAGGAGCCGCGCGGGGGAACGTTCCAGGCAGCGGTCGACCGCTTCGATTGTGAGGCCGTATCCCTCATCGAGCCGATGGGGCAGGTAGGAGGCCACGCGCCAGCCCAGCGGCTGCAGCACTTCGAGCAGGAGGGCCGTCGCGGTGACTCCATCGACATCGTAATCGCCGAAGATGACCACGGGCTCGTCGCTTTGCCTGGCTTGCCAGAGGCGATCGACCGCGGCGGGCATGTTGGGCAGACGGTCCGGATCGGCCAGATGCCGGAGGCGGGGGGCCAGGAATGATGTGGCCCGGTCTGCGTCGAGTTGGCCGCGGTTGATGAGACACTGGGCCAGAAGCGGGGAGGCGCCGAGCGTCGCGGCAATCGCCCGGGCGAGTTCAGGCTGAGCCGTGGCCAGGAGCCAGCGATGCCTCATAACCGGTGGCCGGGCGATTCTGGGGCGGGCGCGGCGGGCATAGGCCAGAACTCATGAGTCCCGGGGCGGCGCAGGCTCGGGCAGGCGTTTTGCGGCGCGGTCCCGCCGCTCGGCGAGGATCGAGGCGAGGATCGAGCCGATGATGACGCCTGCGACGACGGCCAGGGACCATCGACTCGGGATTGTGACCCAGTCGACGATGAGCATTTTGAAGCCGATGAACACGAGGACGACGGCGAGACCGACCTTGAGATAGCGGAAATAGGTGACGGCGCCGGCCAGGACGAAGTAGAGGGAGCGCAGCCCGAGAATGGCGAACGCATTGGACGTGAAGACGATGAACGGGACGGTGGTGACGCCGAAGATGGCGGGGATCGAATCGAGGGCAAACACCAGATCCGTCGTCTCCACCATGATGAGCACCAGCGCCAGCGGCGTCAGGGCGGGGTGACCGTGGTGGCGGGTAAAGAAGCGCTGCCCATCGTATTCGGTGGTGAAGGGGAAGAAGCGGCGGACCAGGCGCAGGACGGGATTGCGTTCGGGGTGGACCTCCTCGGTGTCATCGGTCGTGAGCATCTTGAGGCCGGTGAGGACGAGGAAAAGGCCGAAGATGTAGAGGACCCATTCGTAGCTGTGGATCAGTTCGGCGCCCAGCCAGATCATCAGCCCTCGCATGACCAGCGCGCCAAGAATGCCCCAGAAAAGAACGCGGTGCTGGTACAGGCTGGGGACGCGGAAGTAGCGGAAGATGACGGCGATGACGAACACGTTGTCCATCGAGAGCGACAGTTCGATCAGGTAGCCCTGGAGAAAGTCGGTGGCTTCGCCGCGTCCGCGCACGGGCACCAGAGTGAGGGCGAAGGTCATGGCCATGCAGAACCAGACGGACGTCCAGGCCAGCGCCTCCCGGAATCCGACGACATGGGCCTTGCGGTGGAAAACCCCGAGGTCGAGGGCGAGAAAGAAGATGATGACCAGGACGAAGCTGACCCAATGCCACCATTGGATTTCGATGACCGCGAGCATCACTGCGGTCAGGCTGGAGCCTTCGAAGGCATGCACAAACCGCGGCCGCCGTCAGGCCGGCTTGACCCGGCCTTGCGGAGCCGCAACCACCGTCTGGTCGATGGCCACGGCCTCAGCGCCGATCTTGGGACGCTGCCCTTTGTGCCACCAGAGCACGATCGGGCAGGCAATCATCATGCTCGAATAGGTGCCGCTCAGAATGCCGATCAGGAAGGCGAAGGCGAGGTCGTTGATCACGTTGCCCCCGAACAGGTAGAGGGCCAGGGTCGCCAACAGCACCGCGCTGCCCGTGATGATCGTCCGGCTCAGCGTCTGGTTGAGGGCGATGTCGATCAACTCGCGGAACGAGCCGCGAATCCCCAGTTTGAGGTCCTCGCGGATGCGGTCCATGATCACGATCTTGTCGTTTGTCGAGTAGCCGATGATCGTCAGGATCGCCGCCACCATCGGCGCCGTGAGTTGGCGTCCGCTCAGGAAGTAGATGCCCATCGTGAGCAGCACGTCGTGCAAGAGCGCGAGCACCGACGCGACCGCGAACGAGAATTCGTAGCGGAATGCCACATACACGAGAATGCCGAACATGGCCAGCAGCGTGGCGATGATGGCGGAGCGCTGGATCTGGGCGCCGACGCTCGGCCCGACGCTGTCCGTGCCCACGGCGGTCATCCCGGCCTGCGGGAAGGATTCTTGCAGGGCCTGTTCCATTCTCGAGCCCGTGCCCACGCTTGCCATGATCTGGAGCGTCTCGGGCGCGCCGATTTGCTGCTGGTACTGGATGAGCGAGTCGCCCAGACCGGCCTGATCCATCACCCGGCGCAGATCGTCCACCGGAACACGCTCGGTGAAGCGAAACTGCACGACATCGCCTCCGACGAAATCGACGCCCAGGGTCTTATGCCCGCGCGCGATGCCGTACCCGATGCCGGCAATGATCAGGATCAGCGAGGTGGCGACGGTGAACTTGCCCCAATTCATGAACGGCAGATGCCGGATGCGGATGAGGGGGAGCATGCGCACCGTGCGGATCCACCCTTTGGACAGGAGGTAATCGTAGATCAGGCGCGTGACAACCAGGGCGGTGAAGAAGCTCGCGACGATGCCGATGGTGAGCGTGACGCCGAAGCCCTTGACCGGGCCGGTGCCCATGTAGATGAGGATGACCGAGGCGATCAGCGTGGTGACGTTCGAATCGAGAATCGTCCCGAACGCCTTGTGATAGCCGGCGGAGACGACTCCGCGGATCGATTTGCCGGCGGCGATTTCCTCGCGCATGCGCTCGTAGATCAGGACGTTGGCGTCGACGGCCATGCCGACGGCGAGGGCGATGCCGGCGATGCCCGGCATCGTCAGCGTGCTGTCCATGGCGCACATGGCCCCCATCAGGAGGAAAATGTTCATCGCCAGCGCCAGGTTGGCGACCAGGCCGGAGGCGAAGTAGAAGATGATCATGAACACGAACGTGCCGGTCGCCGCGATGATCGAGGCGCGGAATCCGCTGTCGATCGAGTCCTGTCCCAGAGACGGATCGACCGTGCGCTCCTCCTCGATATGGACCGGCGCTTCAAGGGGATTCTGGAGGACATTGGCCAGTTCATTGGCCTCGCGCAGGTCGAAGTCGCCCGAGATCTCGCACGAGCCGCCCAGGATCTCGGTGCGGATCACCGGCGCGGAGTAGAGTTCGCCATCGAGGACGATGGCCATCTGGTGGCCGACGTGCTCGCGCGTGATGTCGGCGAAGAGGGACGCCCCCTCGGATTTGAAGAGCAGGTTGATTCTCGGGGAGCCGGTGACGGGATCCAGATAGACGCCCGACCGGTCCACATGCTTGCCCGTGAGGCCCCGCTCGGGCGTCTTGCGGAGCAGGTACCTGCGGGTTGGCTGAGGCTCCTGGCCGGCGCGACGGCGGGTGCGCTCCTCTTTGATCTCGTAACCGGGCTCGACGATTTCCTGCTGGACCAGTTCGGCGCTTTGCGGATGGACCATGCGGAATTCGAGGAACGCGGCCCGCTGCAGGGTGCTCTTGGCGCTCTCCTTGTCAGCCTCGGACAGGCCGGGAATCTGAATCAGAATCCGGTTCTCGCCCTGGGGTTGGAGTTGCGGCTCGGCCACGCCGAAGCGGTCGACACGCTTGCGCAGGACCTCCATCGCCTGTTCGAGGGCGTGGCGTTTGTCGACCACGTTCTCGAAGCGGTTGGTGTCCATGGCCACCAGGAACGATGTGCCGCCCTGCAGGTCGAGGCCGAGCTTGATCTTGCCGGCGGCCCTGCGCTGGATCTGGTTCAAGATATGGCGGTTCTGATCCGCCGTTTCCTCGTCGGCCAGGGACGGGAAATAGCGGATCAGGTCGTTCGTGCCCACCGCCGTCTGGAGGTTGCGGAAGGCGTGGTCCGGGTTGGCCTGCTGCAGGCTGCGCGCCTGCTCGACGATGGCCGTGAAGTTGGTGTCCACGTACTCCGCCTGCTTCTCGAAGACCCGGATCAAGTCGCGCGGGGTGGGTGGGTAAATGGAGTAGAAGGCCCAGGCGATCGCGAGGATCGTGAGAGCCAGGGAGGTTTTCCAGACGTTGCGACTCATGGCGGGGGGGGGAGACTCTCGGGAACGAAAGGCTAGTTTGAATCGTTGCTTGTGCTGCGCTCGATCACCTGTGCGATGGCGCTCTTGAGCACTTCCAGCTTGGAATCGGCCGACCGCAGGGAGGCGGTCTTGTCTTTGACGCTGACGATGACGCCGCAGATGCCGCTGCTGGTGACGACCTTGTCACCGGGCTTCAGGGCCTTGACCAGCGCCTCGTGTTCCTTGGCCTTCTTCTGCTGCGGCCGCCAGAGGGCGAAATAGAACATGAAACCCATGATGGCGATCATGCCCAGCATCTGGAGCATGCCCGCCTTCGGGTCTTGCGCCGGTTGTTGCGCCAGCAAACACCAAGAAATACCTGTCATGTTTTCGATCAAAGAAGGGGGAGAATCTAGGGAGATCCCCCCGTTTGGCAAGCACGGATGCGCTCAAAAAAATCGGAGCGCGCCTCGCCGGGTGATCATGCCGGCGTCTCAAACGAACTCGTTGATCAGGTTTTCGAGGAACTCCTGGCGTCCGCTCGCGTTGGGATCCAGGCGGCCCTTCTTGAGCACGTAGGCCTCCAGTTCCTTGAACCCGACCTCGCCCCGCTCGATCCGCCGCCCGATGTCGCCGTCCCATGAACTGTAGCGGTGCCGGACGAATTCGGCCAGACGGCCATCCTTGCGGATGGCCGCCGCGATCTTCAGGCCGCGCGCGAAGGCGTCCATGCCCCCGATGTGCGCGTGGAACAGGTCCACCGGCTCGAAGCTCTCGCGGCGGCACTTGGCGTCGAAGTTGGTTCCGCCGGTTGTCAGACCGCCATACTTGAGAAGGGTGAGCATGATCTGCGTGGTCAGATAGATGTCCGTGGGGAACTGATCGGTATCCCAGCCGAGCAGCAAGTCGCCGGTGTTGGCGTCAATGCTCCCGAGGGCGCCAGCCGCCCCCGCGACCTCGAGGTCGTGCTGCATCGTGTGGCCCGCGAGGGTGGCATGGTTGGTCTCGATGTTCAGCTTGAGATGGCCCATCAGGCCGTACTCGCGCAGGAAATTCAGGCAGGCCGCGGCGTCCGAGTCGTACTGGTGTTTGGTCGGTTCCTTCGGTTTGGGCTCGATGTAGAACTGGCCCTTGAACCCGATCTTCTTCTTCCAGTCGACCGCCATGTGCAGAAAGGCGCCGAGGTGATCGAGCTCGCGCTTCATGTCGGTGTTCAGGAGCGTCGAGTAGCCCTCGCGCCCCCCCCAGAAAACGTAGCCCGCGCCATCGAGCTCGTGCGTGACCTCGATGGCCTTCTTGACCTGGGCCGCGGCGTGGGCAAACACGTCGGCATTGCAACTGGTCGCCGCCCCATGCATGTAGCGCGGGTGGGCGAACAGGCAGGCGGTGCCCCACAGCAATCCGACCCCGGTGTCGGCCTGGTGCTTTTTCAACTCCTTGACGACTCGATCGAGGTTCCGGTTCGTCTCGCCCAGGGTGCGCCCTTCGGGCGCGACATCGCGATCGTGGAACGCATAGAACGGAGCGCCCAGCTTTTGGCAGAACTCGAAGAGCACAGCCACGCGTTTGAGCGCCATGTCGAGCGAATCGGACCCGTCTTCCCAGGGGCGATGCCACGAGCGGTTCATGCCGAACATGTCGGCCCCGACCCCGCGCAGCGTGTGCCAGAAGACGACCGAGAACCGCAGATGCTCCTTCATCGGCTTGCCCTCGACCATCTCCTCCGGGTTGTAATGTTTGAAGGCCAGGGGGTTTTTCGAGTCGGGCCCTTCGTAGCGGATGGGGTCGATGCCCGGGAAGAACTCCGCTCGTGCGGTTCGTTTTTTCATGCGTGTTGTCAGATGTTCAGCGCACTCTAGCGGGGCCGGGCGGACGTGACAAGACGTGTCTTCGGCGCATTGACACGGGCGGGGCGTCCTCCATACTGACGGGCATGAGCGAGCCAATCTTCCCACGCAGTCCGCGCGAGACGATGTGCGGCTGGGTGCATCTCCCCCGGTACGTCGACAAGATCCGCCTCCATCTGGCGGGCCGGCTTCACCCCGACTACCACGCGAACCTGGGCCAGGGCTTTGACGGACGCTGGCTGGCGGCAGCCGGTGTGACCCACGCCCAGATGGTCGAGGTGGTGCGCCAGTCGATCACCGACGGCGAGGTCTGCGACTGGGTCCGCCGCAACGTGAGAAAGACCGATGCCGAGAAGGCGGCGCATCGCGAGGAGGTTCTCGGTTTCCCGGCATCGACCGACGCCGCGATGCAGAGCCTGCTCGAAAAGCGCAAAGCGGAGGCCGGCATGGCGGGGCGCGGCGACATCACGACTTTTGTGGACTTCATCAATGCCGACGAGGGGCGGTCCACCTAGTGTGGCCGAATAGTGTTTGACACTCTGGAAGTCGGTTCCTAGTTTGACGAGGCAATTTATGGCAGAAAACACACCGAATACGCCCGAGGCGCCGGCTCCTCCGAAGCCCGCCGAAGCTGCCAAGGTGCAGCCGAAGAAAGAGACCGTGCGGATCAGTCTGCCTCCGAAACCGACGGCGGCTCCCACGATCAAGATTCCCACGCCGGCTCCCGTGGCGACTCCGACGGCTGCCGCCGCGGCAGCGCCCGTGTCGGGCGCGGCTCCGGCGCCCGCTGCCCCCGCGGCCCCGGCGTCAAGACCTGTCGGCGTTGCTCCGCCGTCGGCCGCCGCCGCGGCCGCCCCTCGCGCGCCGTCGCGGCGGGCCGCGGCTTCTTCGGCGACCGGCATCACGATGTTGGACAATGGGTTGGCGGTGGCAGCGGCTGTTCTGGGCTTGGCGGCATTGGTGAGCGTCTTTCTGCTGCTGCGGATGCTCCAGTTCCAATGAGGCTTCGGCGACCGGTCTGACGATCGGCCGGCCGTTCTCCGAATTCCGAAAGGGGGCTGCCCACATGGCCTTCGAGAAAATCCTCACGCTCACCGCGGAGACTTTCGGCGGTGAGATTGCCGGGTCGCCTGTCCCCATGCTCGTCAATTTCTGGGCGGATTGGTGCGCCCCGTGCCACAGCATCGCGTCCCTGCTCGACGATTTGGCCATCGAGTACGAGGGCCAGGTCCGCTTCGGCAGGGTCAACGTCGACGTCGAGCCGCGGTTGGCCGCCGAATACCGCATCAGCGGCGTGCCGACGCTCCTTCTGTTCAAGGACGGCCAGGTGCAGGACGTCATCGTGGGGCTGAAGAACCGGCGGGATCTCGTCGCGAGCCTCGAACAGGTGCTCACTCCCGCATGAGTTCCCGGCGCAAGCCGTGCCGCCATGCCTCTGATTGTCACGCCGGGTCGGCTCGCGCGGTTGGGGGAATTCTACTACCAGCTCAAGTCGATGCAGGCCGCCGGCTTGAGCCTGATCCAGGCGCTTGATCAGCTTCGGCTCGCCCCTCCCAGCCGATCGCTCGTCCGCCCCATCGAGCGTCTGCTCGACGGATTGAACCACGGCCTCTCTTTCACCGAGGCCCTCAAAAGTCTCGGGCGCTGGCTGCCCTCATTCGACCTCGCACTGCTCGCCGCGGGCGAACAGAGCGGACGCCTCGATTCGGTCTGCGGGCTTCTGGCCCAGTATTACCAGAACCGCGCCGCGCTGGCGCGCCAGGTGATCTCCTCCCTCATCTATCCCGCGGTCATCGTCCATGCCGCGATCTTGCTCGGTCCATTCCCCCAGTTCTTCCTGACCGGCGATCTTGTCACCTATGCCCGGCAGACGCTCGGCACCCTCCTGCCGCTCTACGCTGTGGTCCTGATCGGTGTGATGGCCTGCCAGAGCCGGCGTGGAGCATTCTGGCGCTCCGCTCTCGAGCGCCTGCTTCATTTCGTTCCCGTGCTCGGCAGGGCGCGGCGAAGCCTGGCCCTGGCGCGTCTCACGGTGGCGCTCGATGCCCTGTTCGAAGCCGGTGTGTCCGCGGTCGAAGCCTGGCCCCTGGCAGCGGCGGCCAGCGGGTCGCCGGCGCTCGGGCGCGATGTGGCGGGTTGGAAGACCCGCCTCCTGGGCGGCGACGCGCCGGGCGACCTGCTGCGCCGGGCGCGTTCTTTCCCGAGTTTCTTCTCGAATCTTTACGGACAGGGGAGATCAGCGGCACGCTCGATGACGCCCTCAAACGACTGCGCGTCTACTACGAGGACGACGCCCAGCGCAAGATGAAGGCCCTGGCCTTCTGGGTCCCTTTCGCCATTTACATCGTGATTCTGATCCTGTTTGCCATGACAGTCGTCGGGTTCTGGGTCGGCCACTACAGCAATCCTCGATACGGAGTATTAGCCGTCGGCTGCTTGTGCCCCTTATGACAATTGACGAAATCCTGTCGAACGAACCGCTGCGCCTCGATGAGTTTCCCGTCGCGCGGCGCTCCGTTTACCTGGCCCACGCCGGCGTCTGCCCGTTGCCGCGCCGCGTGCAGGCCGCCTTGACCGCCTATGCCGCGCAAGGCGCCACGGGCGACCAGGAGGAGGCGGTGCCGCCTTCGTTCCTGGCGGATGCGCGTCAGGCCGCCGCCCGGTTGATTGGCGCCGCGCCATCGGAGATTGCCTTTGTGGGGCCGACGTCTCTGGCGTTGAGCTTTGTGGCGGCGGGTCTGCCGTGGCGACGAGGCGACAAGGTGCTGCTGTATGCGGACGATTACCCGAGCAATGTCTACCCGTGGATGGCCCTGGCCTCGAGAGGGGTCGAGGTGCGCACGCTCGAGACGGACGCGCTGGGGCGGATCGTGCCCGAACAGGTTCTGGCGCGCGCGGACGATCGCACGCGCCTGGTCGCGCTTGCCTCCTGCCATTTCGTCTCCGGCTGGCGCCTCGAATACCAGGAGATCGGGCGGCGCTTGCGCGAGCGGGGAATCTGGTTTTGCCTCGATGGGATCCAGACGCTCGGCGCCTTTCCGCTGAACGCGCCGTGCGTGGATTTCCTGGCCGCGGATGCCCACAAGTGGTTGCTGGGGCCGTGCGCCGCCGGCATTCTCTACGTGCGCAAGGAACTGCAGGCCCAGCTCGCCCCGGTCGCCTTTGGCTGGAACAACGTCCGCTGTCCGGGCTTCGTGGCGGCACCCGAACTGGTGTTGCAGGGCGATGCGCGCCGTTACGAGGCCGGCAGCACGAACCTCCTCGGCCTGGTCGGGCTCAAAGCAGCCTGCGATCTGATCCTCGAGATCGGAGTGGATGCGATTGCCGCGGAACTGCTCCGCAAACGGGCCTGGCTCATCGCCGCTCTGCAAGCCAAGGGCCTCTCGGTGCTCGGCGCGGACGCGCCTCCCGCCAATGCCTCGGGCATCGTCACCGCGTTTCGTCCCGGAGCCGATATGACACCGGTGCACCGGGGTCTGGCCGAGCACGGCGTGATGACGTCGCTGCGCACGGATCGGACCGGCCAGAACTACGTGCGTTTTTCGGCGCATTTCTACAACACGGACAGCGAACTCGAGCGGGCTGTTGGGGCTCTGGCATGAGGGGAGGCGTGCACACGAAGTGAAAGGCGATGCGATGATCGAGTGTTTTAGCATGAAGATGGGCCGACCGGGCTCGATCCCGCGGACCGCGGCTTCGGCGTTCGGGGTGATCGTTGCCCTCGGGCTGCCGATCTTCGAGTCGCCGTTCGGTCAACCGGACCGAGCCAGCCTGCCCTGGACGTTCGCGCAACTCGAAGCGCCGCCGCGGTGGAAAGTCCTCGAGCGTCCGAAGGCCGAGGGCGTCCGCGCCATTGCGTTCGCGGGTCTGCCGTTTCGGGGAAGGCCGACGCAGGTGTTCGCGTGGCTGGGCGTGCCCGAGGTTGCCCCGGGCCAGACCTTCCCGGCGATGGTTCTCGTCCACGGTGGCGGCGGCACGGCCTTCGACGAATGGGTGCGCCTCTGGATCGAGCGCGGGTACGCGGCGATCGCAATGGACACCTGCGGGCAGGTGCCGGTCGGCAACTACGGAGAATGGACGCGCGCCGAGCAGGGCGGGCCGCCCGGGTGGGGCGGATTCGATCAACTGAGCTGGAACCCGGAGGACCAGTGGACCTTTCATGCGGTGGCCGATGTTGTCCTGGCGCATTCCCTGATCCGCTCGCTGCCCGGAGTGGATCCCGAGCGTGTGGGGTTGACCGGCATTTCCTGGGGCGGCTACCTGACCTGCATCGTCGCGGGCGTCGATGCGCGCTTCAAGCTCGCCATTCCGGTGTACGGCTGCGGCTTCTACGACAAGACCGTCTTTGCCGCCGATCTGCTCCGGCTCGGGCGCGACGAGGCCTCGCGCTGGATGCAGTTGTGGGATCCGTCGGTCTATCTGCCGGCCGCGGCGATGCCGATGCTTTGGGTGACGGGAAGCAACGACTTCGCCTACACGCTCGAAGCCCTCCAGCTTTCGTATCGCCTCACCCAGGGCCCCCGATCGCTCTGCGTCCGGTTGCGCATGCCCCACGGACACCATGGGCCGGGGGAGAACCCCCGCGAGATTCATGTCTTCGCCAACAGCATCCTGAAAGGCGAGACCGGACTGCCCCGCATCGTCGGCGCCGGCAGGGAGGGAGCGGCCGTCTGGACCGCATACGCCTCGCAGGCGCCCGTGGTCAAGGCCGAGCTGAATTTCACGCGGGACAGCGGCGCGTGGCAGAAGCGCCGATGGGAGGCGATCCCGGCCGGTCTCGGGGCGTCGAGAGCAACCGCGACGCTGCCGGAGGGAACGCGCGCGTACTATTTCAACCTCTTTGACGAACGCGCGTGCGTGGTGAGCTCGGAACACGCGGAGTGCCCATGATCGCAGCAATTCTCGTTTTGAGAACGCTGAGAGCGCCGGGTCGGGGGACCCGGCCTACAACCGCTGCATTCTTTGATGCTGTAGGCCGGGTGCCCTCACCCGGCGTGAAGGCCTTCCATGCAACGTGAGGA
>JAXGQW010000022.1:0-66844 GCA_040766265.1 Verrucomicrobiota bacterium | reverse complement strand
CACGCTAAGGCTTCGGCGCCCGTTCGATTGGTCGGGGCCGGGCACACTCTACATCGGTTCGCACCCAAGCCGGACATTCGAGTATGCGGCGCGCGGGCTGGCGCTTGCCATGGGGCCGTGGACAGGTCAGCGAATCGATGTTGTGAGCCGGGACTACGGAATGCGAGGGATGGCCGGATTTGAGGCGCAATCCTACGGCATCGAACTCTTCCCTGAGCCCCCCGCGCCCAATCTCCGTGATCGTCTGAATACCTCGATTGTAGATCATACAGGCTCTGATGGTTAGCCGAGAGGCGACCAGACGCGAATGGCAGTTGGTCATCGTCTCGAATCGGTAACAATGGGGTCAGGGCCCGCCAGTCAACAGGGCCTGACCGGGTCAGTCCTCACTTCTCAACCAACACCAGCGCGTGTATGAACCCGAATCACACGAGTCTCACCCGTGTCATCAGCGGGGCAGCCTGGGGCACAACCGCCGCCCTCGTGGCGCTGCTCGTAGGCGCGGCACCGAGTCTGGCCCAGACCGTACCCACGCCCGAATGGCTGGTCCGGAAGACAATGGGGTCGGGTCCATACATGTGACATGTTCTCCGGCCCCGAGGCGTTCGCGGAGCCTTTCCTTTGTCCGCTGCTGCGGTTCTCGGCTCAGACCATCCCGGGGGGCGCGAACCAGCTTGATGAATTCCACGGGCGTCATCGTTCCGTCAACCGGATGTATCCACTCCACCGCCAGTGTTCCGGAGACCGCCGAGAGATTTACGGTGACCTCACCGCCCTCAGGCAAGTAAACGACATACTCCTGTTCGGGGCGGGCCAGGCAATAGCCCGTCGAAGCCAACTCAGGATGCGGCACCAGTGCGGCCAAGTTGACCCGCTCCGCCAGACGACGCGTTTGCCCCATCGCCTTGCGAATCGCTTCCGCCTGCGGCAGATCGCCGGCAGCGAGTTTGATCCGTTCCATCCAGATCGGATGCAGGCCGCGCGTGAAGCTCTTCCACACCCAATCCGGATTTCCCCCCTCCCCCCAGAGGTGATCCGTGTCAATGAGGATTACTTTCCTGCCGTCAGCCGCGGGCGGATTGTTCCGGTAGTCGCCGCCCGAATTGCTGGGCGAGATCCAGTCCGCCCGGCTTTTGAGCAGGTCATCGTGCGGGATTGAGTTGTAGCCAGTCATGCCTACCGGATGCTGCTTCGGCATGCGGGCTTCGACCGCCTTGACGTGCTGGATGACCTCATGCTGCCAGGGGGTCGAGTATTCACGCACTTCGTTGGCCACTTCGTAGAGCACATTGTCCAGATCGTTCAACGTCTCGACCACTCTCGTGGCCGTGGTCTTTTGGAGGGCGAGCGCCCGCGGAAGCCGAAGCGTATAAAGCTCATTACCCTTGCCGTCCTGGTCCAGGTCGCCATCGACGCCATTGACGTTGTTGTCGGCATTGAACGGGTGTCCCTCCCATGTGTCTTTGTGCTCTGTGCCCCACATGCCCCCAAACAGCATCACCGAGACGTAAAGTCCCCGATCGCGCGCGGCGATGATGCGGGAGCGGAGCCGCTCGAAATACGCCGGATCATACTTGGAGAGATCGAACCGTGGCCGGCCGTCGAGCGCATTCCCCGGTCCCGTGCGGAGCCAGGGGTGTGGCGCGATCCGGGCGCCGCTGCCGACATTCCACGCGTGCTCAACGATCCAGAGTCGGATGAAGTTATGATAGTGGGCCACAAGGGAGGCCGGGTAGGCCTCCAGTTCTGAGTCGAAATGAGGTTTGGCAGGAACCATTCCTGGCCGGTCACGTCCTGAGCGAGTTCCATGTATGCAGGCAATCCAGATAAACCGCCCGCAACGAGCCATCGAGGTTGGTCGCGCCGTCGGTGAAGTAACGCAGATTGGTCAGGTGCACGCGCAACGGGCCGGCGGCGGTGCGCTTGGCGGCTTGGTTCAGCCAAAGCTCCACCGGATGGAAGCGGGCCGCGTAGTTCTTCCCCAGGATATCAGGACGCCCATCTTGGTTGAAATCGGCGACGAACGATCCGTTTGTCCGCCGATGGCGATGTCCAGTTGCCATCGTCATTGAAATCGCCCGCGAACTTCGTCAAGTTGCGCGGCGGTTGCTCGTCTACAATCCGACTGCCGCTGAAACTGGAGTGCCGACTGCCGGGACCGCTTGGCTTCTCCTGAACTGGCTGTCCGCACAGCCCGCCGTTGAGCCCAACATGCCAAGCGCAACTGCCCATGGAAGCCCCGATACGAGCACAATCAGCATCCGGCGAGAGCTTCATGCAGGGCATTTAACCTGTGGAAAGCAACAACGCAAGGGCAGGAGTGGGCTTCTCCAACCGGCCATCGGACGTTTAGGTTGGATTGGATTGGATTAGAATCGTGCCCACGAGGCCTGAGTGAAACGAGTCGCCCCGGGGGAAGCTTGAATTGACTGAGCGCCCCGTAGCCCATCCGATGGGCAACTCAGAGATTCTCTCGCAGGAACCGCAGAATCGCTGCGTTGTCAGCTATAGGGTCTCTGCCAACCTCAGGCCCCAGACGGCAGGTGGTCTTTGCCCCAGCCTTCCGCATGGCTTCGGCGAGCAGTACTGAATGCCAGGCAGAATGCGGATCATTGATCACAGCCGGGACCGGAGGATCGCGCAGCACACCAAGGTCGGCACTCCACGCTCCCATCAAGAATCCCGGCGGGTCGCCTGGGGTGACCAGGAAAACGGGCGACGCCTCGTGAATACGCCGACGCACCGTGGCGTCAGTCTCGAACTGCTCGGCCGTGCAGCCGAACGCGGCAGTGAAGGCGTTGGCGAAATCCTGGCCACGCAACGGCTGCCGGGCCAGTTCGGTGGGACGCACGCGTGTCAGGTCCATGGGCCCGGACAACGCCACGAAGCAGGCCAACCGACTCGAGGTCCCTTCCACCGGGTCTGGGCTGTCTGGCTTCGCCACATCATCGTGCAACGCCACCCAGGCTGCGAGGTGCGCGCCGGCTGAACCTCCCAGCGTGGCTATGCGGTTGGGATCCAGGTTCCAGTCCTTCGCTCTCGAGCGCGCGAACTGCACGGCGCGAGCCACATCCTCGGTCTGGGCCGGCATGCTGTGTTGCGGCGTGAGGCGATAGTCGATCGAGATCACGGCCATCCCGGCGTCGAGGATCCCTCGGATCAGATCGCCCGGATAGATGAACTGGCTCTTGCCCCCGCGCCGCCACCCGCCACCGTGAATCTCAATCACGACCGGAGTGGGCTGGGCTGACTTCACCAGGTAGGCGTCCAGCTTCTGGATCTCCGGATGGCCCTTTCGCATTGGACTTAAAGGCCACGCTTACCCCAAGCCCGAGGGGCAGGGGACACCGTGGGACTTCATCGGTCAGAGGAGTGTTCCGTTTGCAGCACGTGATCGCCGGTCGCACGGGAGCCATGAGCGCGTCGCTAACCGCATCCACGAAGGCCCGACCTGTCTTCAAAGAGGCGGACAGGACAGACTTCGACAGAGAGGGGGTCTCTCGTCCACGACTCCGGCCCAGGGGCAATCCCACGCGGCTGGGGAGGCAGGCCACTTCGCGACGGTCCATTGCTGGACCGCCCTGGCTACGTACCCGGCGGAACCGATCCACCGGTTGCGCCTCCACCTTCTGACCCTGCGCGGACAGGATCAGGTGAAGAGGCAGAATTAGCAGTTTACTTGCCATTCGCATTCACTGGAGCGCTCATCCTTGGACTCGCGCCCCCCCTCCCCGCAGCGGGACCGACGTCAGGTGAAAGCGTGCTGGCAAGCCGGAGCATAAACCTCCCGTGCTGTCTGCAGAGGACCAGAATCTCCGGAGACGGACGAGCCGGGTGAACACCCGCAGGACAACATTGGCCTGGCCTCGCTGATGCCAGCCTTGCACACTTCCCACATGAAACTCTCCGCGCTGCTGTCCGTGGCCTTGCTCACCTTATCTGCGCCCGCCGGCGAACGCGTGGGCCAGCGCCCCTACGAACTCGATTCGGCCGGACGCCTGGAGGATGCCGAGCCACCCCTGGTGGACTTCGAGAACCTGGAAGGCTGGCGGGTTGAGTGCCAGGGCGCGGTGGCCACGTTCGAACGAACGCGCGAGCAACAGATCTGGGACAGCCACGTCGGCAAATTGACCTACCGGGCCACCAACAGCGCGCCCGAAGTGCGTCTGCTCCCGCCTGCCCCCATCGCCATTTCGCGCCCGTTCGACGCCGTGTCGCTGTGGGTCTATGGCAACAACTGGGGCTGGGCGCCGGACCCAGAGACACCGCAGGTGCGTATTGTCGCACTCTTCCAGGACGCCCAGGGGCGCGAGTTCTCGGTGCCGCTCTATCACGTGGACTGGACTGAATGGTATCTCCTGCACCGACGACTCAGCGCGGAACAGATCGACCACGCGAAATCCGGCACCAGGTTTACGGGACTGCTCGTCACCAACGGGAAGAACCAGCAAAACCGTGTGCTGTACTTCGACAACCTGGCCGCGTTCACCGAGCGCTTCGCCCCGCTTCAGTTCGAGCTGCGCCCCGAACGGGGGATCCCGATGCTCCCGGGCCAGTCCCCGGGCGCAAACACCGGACCGGGGAGATTGCCGTTCCCAACCACCGCCGAGACGATCCTGCCGGATAACGCCGTTTCGTCCTACACGAACTCCCTGCAACCGGAGTCGGGCGCGGCTTCCGTCGGGTGCGTGTTCACCTACGAAGGCGGCGACGGCCGGCTCATTTACCGCTACCGCCCGGAAAGCGGCACTTGGAGCGACATTGTGGCGGAGTGGGAGTTTCCGCTCCCGCCCGACGGCCGCCAGGCGGACAATCCGGCATTCTTGACCCGGCCCTGCACCGGCGGCGGTGTGTTCCTGGCGACCGCCAGCGGGCCCGCGTCGCCGGAGAAGGCGGAGCACCTTGGCACCACGAGCGTGGGCCGAAGCGTCGAGTCTCGCTGGCGTCTGACTGCCGCCGGAGTGTCGGCGGATGTCACGTATCGCTACCGCCTGCACGGCAAGTCGCTGGTAGTGGAAGTGCTGGCGCCGGGCGGCAACGTGGCGGAGGTGCGTTTCGGGCGGGCGGTCGGGTTAACGAACCCGCGGCTGGTTACCAACCCGTTCTACCCGGCCGAGGGGGGCCGGCCGGCGGTGGTGGTCAGCGACACCGCCAACGCGCCGCTCTTCCTGACCGGTAACGTCGATTGGTACGTCTCCAATGGCTCGGTTCTCTGGGCCGCCAACTCGGTTTCCACCAACGGTGTGGTTTACCACGGCGGCACCCGGTACATTCCGCTGACAAATGGCAAGCGGACCGATTGCTTCGAGCGCTTCATCGTCACGCTCGCGCCGCGCTACGAAGAAGTGTTGCCTGACATCCCCAACCCGCCGTCGCCCTGGCGGCACATCACCGGCACGCGTCTTTGGCGGGCTCACGGTGCCGGAGACCGCGAGCAGGATCGGCGCTACTGGGAGCAAGTGCACCGCTATGGCATGACCCAGATGGTGGTGACCGATCACGAAACCATGTGGCGCGATGGCGGCGAGAGCTTCACCTTCCGGACCAAAGCCGCACCCGGCAAGGGCGGCGACGCCGGCGCCCGCGATTACTCCCGCTTCATGCAGGACACGCTCGGCTTTGTGTACGGGCCGTACAACAACTACACCGACTTCGCGCCGGTCAACGAGTTCTGGAACACCGACATGGTGTCGCGCGACCCGCAGAACCAGCTCCAGCACGCCTGGATGCGCTGTTACGCGCCCAAGCCGGCCCGGGCTGTCGAGTCTTGCGCCCGGTTGGCGCCACAGATTCAGGAGAAGTTCCGATTCAGCACCGCCTATTGCGACGTGCACACCGCGGTCGCGCCGTGGCACCGCGTGGACTATGACCCGCGCGTGCCGGGGGCGGGCACCTTCGCCGCCGTGTTCTACGCCTACGGCGAGATCATGTTGCACCAGAAGAAAGCCTGGCATGGCCCCGTCTATTCCGAAGGCAACTATCACTGCTTCTACATGGGCCTCACCGACGGCAACTACGGCCAGGACCAAAGCTACCGTCCCGCGGAAAATCCGTGGCTGGTCGATTTCGACCTGCGCAAGATGCACGACCTGGGCTGCAACTTCGGCATGGGCAACCCCGACATGTTCTTCGCCAGTCAGCGCGGTTGGATGAACGACACGAACTGGCTCGACCGTTTCCTTGCCGCCACGGTGGCCTTTGGGCACCCCGGCTTTCTCGTCATGGAAGGCGGCATGGGGAACGCGCTCCGCAGCTATTACATGCTCCAGCAACTCCACAGCCGCTACTGCCTCACCAACGTGGCGGAGATTCGGTACGTCACCGCGGACGGACGGCTCCTGAACACCAGCCAGGCGGTGGCCAGCGGCGAGTTCAAACGCTCCCAGGTCGTAGCCCGCTACGCCGACGGCACCATCACCGCCGCCAACGGCAGCAAGACGGAGCGGCTGATCGCACGCGTGTTCGGACACGATCTGGACCTGCCACCGAACGGTTACGCGGGGTGGACCGAGGACGGCGCCATTGAAGTCCTGAGCAGCGACACCGCCGGCCATCGAGCCGACTGTGCCGCTACCCCGGCCTACCTCTACGTGGATGGACGCGGGCGCTTCACGCGCTTCACCAAAGCTGCCGGCAACGGCCAAGCCGTTTGCCGCATCCTGCCCGACGGGCAGCACGAGGTCATCCCATTGGCTGACGCTGAATGTGGCTTTGCGGTTCAGGCAGCGCAGGCGGTGGCCCTGGACAAGCAAGCAAAGGAACTTGGCCCCGCTGAGGTGCGATACGCGCGCGGATTGACCTATGTGAGGCCTGTGCCAGGGGCCTTCAGCTACCGTCTGAGCGGCGCAGCGACCCGCAATGATGTGCTGAGTTGCCGACGCGATGAAGTGGTGGCCGGCGAGCGCGTCACCGTGCGCGGGCAGACCACACACGAGATCACGATTCCAGCGGACGCCCGGCCCGGAAGCCGGCTGTGGTTCGAGTTGGAAGGAGCCTGGATCGACTTCACCGTCGTGCCGTTGGCGGAACTCTCTGCGGCGTTGGACGGGAATGACCTGCTGGTCACGACGACGAGCCGTGTCCGACGCTCAGACGGGTTCACCCTGCGTGCAGGCGCCTTCGAGCGGCGGCTTCAACTCGAGAAGAACCAGCCGGTGCTGACACGGATCGGCCTGGGACCGCCCACCAACGAATCCGCGGGAATCCTGGACCTATCGCTGCGCTCGGGCGATGCGGTTGAACGGCGTGAGATCGGGCTTTGCACCGTGCGCGCGGTGCGCACCCTGGTGCCCTGGCCTTCCAAGCACACCGGGGGCATGTGCAGGCGTGGCGAGCATGAGACCGCCGAGTTCGGGACCAGCGGCACCGTGGCCACGCTTCGCCCCGCTCGCTGCGGGGAGGTCGAGAAGAACGCGCTGTTGATGCACCCGCCTTGGCACGGGGGCGTGGGTTACAGCTACGTGGTGTTCGATCCCATCCAACTGCCCACCGCACCTTCGGCCGTATTCCGCGCCAACGTGGGTAAGGAAGACGGCAGTGATCCCGGCGACGGCATCCTGTTCAAGCTCGTGGTGCTCGAGGTTTCCGGCGCCGAGACTCCGGCGGGCCAGGCCACGGTGACCCGCCATGAATGGCAGCCGTTCGAGGCGGACCTCTCGCGCTGGGCCGGAAAGCAAGCTCGCCTGAAGCTCGTGGCCGATGTCGGGCCGAGCGACGACTCCGTGGGCGACTGGGGCTGCTGGGCGGACCTGCGCGTCGAATCGCGTGAGCGTGTGCTGTCGCGCGTGCTGGAGCCCGACGTCGAGCGGCTCCGACGCATACCGGGACCGCACTCCATCGCCGGGTTGCGCATTGAGGATTTGCGCTCTGCGACGAACGGCTGGCTTCACTACGAAGGCAAGGGAATGGAAGGACCGGGTCCCCACGGCACCGTGGCCTTGCTGAACGGAGTGGCGTTGGGCGACATGGTCGGGGCGCACGGCGACGAGGTCAACGGTGTGTTTTCCGCTCCGGCGGCGGTTGCCCTGAACGCGGCGGCGATCCACTCCCTGGCGCGGCGAAACGTCTTCACCCTGTCCAACCCCCACCACGATTGCTTCAGCGTGCGGCGCTTCTGGATCGAACTCGCGTTACCCGACGGACGCCGTTGCTCAAGCGACATCTCGACCGCCACCTACACTCAACCCAGCGGCTGGAAGCACGCGGAGGGCATCCTGCTTCCTGAGGACCAAGACCTCGCCCTGGAGATTTGGTTCCAGGCAGAACCGTGAAGCGGCCAACTGCTGGATTCTCGAGAATTCCAATGAGCGAGGCGCCGGGGTTCAGGCTGGTTTCTGGTCCAAGGAAGCCCCGCCGCCGGTTCGTCACCCGAAGGTGGCTTGAGGCTCAAACCTCGGAGGATTCGAAATCCAGCTTCTCGCATGGGGCGACGTCATCCTTGTCGGGGCTGGGTTCCCGCCAGAATTCTGGCCGGGATTCACGGCGCAACGCCACCTGTCCAAGCGCTTGACCGCCGCGCTGCACACTGACGCTCACGGATGTGCCCGGAGGGCCGCGCAGTAACTGGCCGCACGCCTCGCGGAGCCCAGCGGCGTTTGCGCCATCTCCTCCGGGTCGCTGCGGGCGTTCGGGTCCGCCCCAGCCGACAGCAGCACTTCAACCGCGCCTACCTGTCCCTCGGCGGCGGCGGTGAACAGCGCGGTGCGTCCATGCGCGGCCCGGCAATCCACCTGCGCGCCCGCAGCGAGCAGCAGCCGCAGAATCTCGGTGCGCCCATGGAAGGCGGCGGCGTACAGGGGCGTGACACCATCGGGGGTCCGTGCATTGAGGTCGGCGCCCTCCCGGAGAAGCCGTTCGACTATCGGTCGATGACCGCGCTCGACGGCCACGATCAGCGCCGGGCGTTCCGGGCGGGTCTCAGCGACTGCCGGCTCTGCCGCTCGGGTGCACATGCCACAAGCGACGCTCAACAGGACACCTGTCCCTGGCAAAAACCTCATCCGCCCGCCTACGCCGGACTCGTGAGACAGTTCCTCGAATGTCGGCCCGCACCATTCGTTCGACGCTCACGCCCGGCTTTCGGCATGAAGGGGCCAACGGTAATGGGGGCGCAGACAGTGTCGCTGTCGTTTCCGACCAAGCTCGATGGCTAACGAAATGGCTAATAACCCAGTACTGGCCCATTACGCTTGAGTAGCGGCTCCAGTTGTGACGCTTTGACCCGGAAAACCACCGTGTGCGGTTCGATTCCGACCCTCGCCTCCAAGCTCAAAAACGGAGGTTTTCACGGTTTTTCAGAATCAAAGTCAGAATAACTCACGCCTTATCTCTGGGTAATGTCGCTTTTGCTCAATGTTCACAGGGCTTTTGGCGGTCTCGGGGGGGTGTCTGGGGACGTTCGGACGGTCAAAACGCGTCTGGCGGGCGTCTGGCCGAAAACGCTCTGGCCCGCATTTTTCACCAACTGTTGATGTCATCTGACCGGTCACCGTCACATTTCACCTGAAATGCGGGCTAAGCGGCAGGATGCGGCCCGAGGCCGAATTGACTGTTGCGAGGGCTGGTTCGGGCTCGGGCCGCGTGATCCGCGGCGGCGGTTGGTTCAACTTCGGCCGGAGCTGGCGGTCGGCGCGCCGCGGCGGGAGCGACCCGGGGTACCGGAACGGCGGCCTGGGCTTTCGCCCCGTCCTAGTTGCGGTTCCATAAGGCGTTCCGGTCTGGGTCTGAGCTAAGGCAAGAGGGTCGAGCGCCGAGGAGCCGCGCCTGCAGAGGGGCAGCGGAGCGGGGAGTTGGTCCGGCATTCTGAAATGCGTTGGTCAGATGTCACTCGCGCCTTCCCTGTAAGTTCGGATATGCGTCGAAGGCCCGTCAACATTGGCTTTGCTGTCATTGTGACTGCTCTTGTGTCGATGGGCTCGTACGTTATCGGGTAACGCCCAAGGGGTTCGTCGCCCTCTACACCTCGTTCGACGTGGCAGCAGCCCACGGGTGTTCCGCGACCACCGCTCTTCCCCTCCCGGTTGAAATGCCACCGACCGGGCTATCAGCCCACTCACCGTCGCCGAATTCCCAGTTCACCACGTCGAAGTTGCGGCGAGCCCAGCGTTCGCCCCAGTAGCTCGGCAATGGCCGCGTCAGTGTCGGTACCCAGGAGCTTGTCCTCCTCGGTCGTCCACCTCCGGTAGGGAGACCGCGGGATCGGCGGTTCGAGCCCCAGCGCGATGCGTCTCAAGCGCACATCCACGCGCAAGGCGCTGGCCGAGGGCCGTGGTCGTCGTTCCCGCCGCCCATGATTGCCGACACTACCTTCGTCAGCGGTTTGCATCGTGAGTTTGAGCGAGGCCAGCACGGTCCCGCGCGTCGGTTCTTGGCGCGGCATCACGCGGAGTCCTTTTAGATCACAGTCATTTCCGCGGGCGAGATCGCGGTCAATTTCGACACGCCGGCGGACGCCCGCCAGTTTTTGGGGAAATTCAAGACCATCAAGCACCTCGGCCTGGAAGTGGCGATGGTGGCCTCGCAGATTGACCGCGAACTGATTGAAACGGGCGGACGTCTTGGGGAAGACGACAACTGGATCGCCGCCTTTTGCCGCTACTACGGCCAGCCCATCATCAGCCGCGACACCGCCTTTGACCGCGTGGACCGGTTACGGCGCCTGCCCGACTAACATGAAGTGCGACGCAAGCCTGGAGTGTCTTCCTCGCTGCGCGTGCTAAGGGTCTGTGCAAAAATTAATTCCGGTTTTGCTGGAGGGGATTTGGCTGCTGGCGAGGCGCGACGAGAGAGCATACCTGCCGGTCTGTGACCGAGGAGCAACGAAGCCAGCGAGCCAAAGCCCCCAGCCCTTCGGGGCGGCGGTTCGGCCATCCGCGTCGTTCCTCGGTCGGTCGAGTATCTCAGGGGATACACTCCCTCCCTCGGGCCTCAGACGGCCCGGTGGCGCTCCCGCCAAAACCGGAAGTAATTTTTGCACAGACCCTAAGCGACCGGCGGTCGCTCAAACGTGTCGGTTCGGCAGGCGGGCGGGGCCGGCAAGGCGGAGGTTTCCGGCGGGCAAATCCGGAGGGTAGCGTCCGGAACAGCAACGGAGTCAAAGACATCACCGGGAATACCACCCTTGTGCGCAAAGGACAACGGGAGACGATTTAGATTCATGGGGGGCTGGTTGGAGAAAGCGCGGCTTGCGGCGGAACAGCCAACCGCTGCCAGTGGGGGGTGATCGCCTGCAAGGGCGCGGGCACGTCCCCCGGCAGTCCTTGAAGCACCCCCGCACAGGTGCCGTCGGCGTTGCGGAGAAAGGCAAGGTCGGCACGCTCGGGCAACTCGAGGTCGAGTCCATCGGTTTTGACTCGTTTGAGCCCGCCTGCCGCGAAGCCGGTGACGCGGCCATCGGGCGCAAAGCGGATCGCCACCAGGCCGAGGGCATCGACGTCGACAGCATGGCCCTGCCACGTGAACGTCTCGAGGATCGGATCGCCTGCCGCATTGCGGGACCCCTTCGCGCGGATACAGGTGCCGTCCGTCAGAGCGGCCAATCCGTCGACGGGCGGCAGAGGATGCGTGAGGTTCTGGCGATCCCAACCGGTAACGCGCTGGACGGACGCGTCGCCGAGCCAGGTTTTCACTGCCGTCGCGCAACTTTCGTCATCCGGACAACGACGCACCTTTTCGCCCAGTCCTTGGGCCGTCTTGAGCGGACGGGCCTCGCTGTCGCAAGTCCACTCGCCGACCTGGAAGATGGCCGTCTTCCCCAGAACTGCGCGACCGAAGAACTCCAGCTCGGGCTGAGCGCAGAACTCGGGGCGGTAGAGCACAAGCGCGCGGTAGCGTTGTGGGCCCAGGCAGACGTAGCCTTCGTCGTCGAGCCGCAGTGCGGAGCGGTCCACCAGGCTGGATGGGAACAAATCCGTCGGATAACCCGCGGCGCAGAGGGAGGAGGCAATTCCGAGTCCCACCCGGTCGTACGACGCAGCCGCCCAGTTCATCGCGTTAGCATGCCCGAAGATCACGGCCACCGGGCAATCCAGCGGCGCACGGGTGACGAAGTCGAGCATGCGCAGCCGGGTCATTGCCGCCATCAGCCCGCTTTCCAACAGCAGTGTCTCCCGCTCGCCGAGCTTGAGATCCGGACGCGGATAGAGCGGATGAACGTTGAGGCGGCCGCCGCTCAGCACACCTTGCCAGAGTTCGCGCAAGATACGGCTTTCCTCCTGAGAGCAGTATTGGTCGTACCACAGCGGATACTCCCCAGCGCTTGGCGAGGGATAGTGCGGCACGGATACGGAGTCTGCTCGTCGGTCTGCCCGATGTCGCGCGTGGCGTCCCACCAAGAGAGGCCGTTCTTGCGAAACTCCTGAGTGCCCGGGTAAGGCCACCAGGTCGCGTGGGTGACGATGAAGGCGGCTCTGCCGAAGACCGCTTTGCCGGTTCGATAGTAATCGTCCTCGATTGCTGCGTTGCGCTGGCGGCTCATCGCGCCATAACGGTTAATGGCCGCCTGCCGCTCACGCTCGCGCCCCTTCTCGCCAGCGCACATGAGCAGCGTGTCACGCACGAGGTCGCAACCCGAGTCCTCTGCATACGCCCGGGCCATTGCGGCGGAGTACCAGTAGCGGTCGTGCTTTGGATTGCCCGTGGCGTCCGGGGGAAAGCCCCACTCGTCCTTCATGATCCCGGCCAGGGGCAGATCGGCGTACTGTTGAATGATGGCGCGCTGGAACTCGATCAGGTGGGGCGCGAAAACGTCGGGCGTCAGATACGTGTGCGAGGCGATCACACACGCGCCGCGTCCGGGGCGTTCCGGCACGCGCACCGTCAACTTGCGCGGGCCTTCTGCCGTCGCCAACCCCTCCGCAGTGATGTCCCGCACCGTCGCCGGATCGATCCCGTCGCGATCGCGGACGAACGAGTAAATGCGCACCAGGCGCGTCCCCAGGCACTCGTAGCGCGGCAGGCTGCCGTTCATGTGATCGGCGGTGTCAACGCCTTCAAAGACCGCCTCTGCGGGCTTTTTGTCCGCGAAATCGAGGAAGCGAAGCGTCAGCTCCTCCTGTTGCTCATCGGGGTATTTGGCGCGGAAGGCTTTTCGAGCCAACCGGATGTCCAACTCGAGCGCCACCTTCAGCCCGCGTGTCGCTGCATACCGCACGGCTTTATCGGCCTGCTGATACGCCTGGGGGTCGACCACCTCGATCCGGCGGCACGCGGTGGATAGCAGTGTATACGGCGAACGCTCGGCGGCCGCATCCAGGAACGCCTTGTACCCTTCGGGCTTCAGGTCCCTTTCTGTCCAGAACCATGCGCCGATGACCGGAGGCCATTCGCCGCGGTCCGGACGACTCGGCATCTCCGCAGCACTCGCAGGCAGGGTGAGAATCGCAATGCAAAGTGCAAATGTGCATTTCATAGTGACAGGCAGTTCGGGCCGACTGACGCGAACGCGCGTGGGGTTCGAACCTGCAACTCTGCTTCACGCCGTGCACCCAAATCAGCGCGCTTTGCTTTCTTCTTCCCCCCGGCGCAGAACTTTTTCCATCTCGTCAGGGTCGTCCAACAGGAAAGACGGCCGCTTGCGTGCCTTACCGTAATCGGGATCATTCGGATCTTTTGCTTTTTCGGGGTCGAAGATGCGGGGGTCAACGGAAAGGCACTGGTAGGGACGGAAATCCGGGTGGGTTGTGAAGCAGTCGGACAAGTCGTTCGCGAGGGCGTCGAACATGTTGAGCGGCGGCAGGCCGAAAATCTGGTACAGCGTTCGGTGCATGCTGACGATGGTTGTATGCCGGTGCGACACGTTGCCCCGCTTCGCCCACGGGCTGATCACCAGCAGAACGCTGCGTTGGCCGTCGACGTGATCGGGTTCCCCACCCGCATCGTCCTCAGTCACAAAAATCGCCATGTTTCTCCAGAACGGCGTGTGTGTCAGGTACTCGACGATTCGGCCCAAAGCCAGATCGTTGTCCGCCATCCATGAGGCCAGGTAAGGGTAGCCCTTGTCGGGTTGGGGATCAGTACCGTGATCGTTGCAGATGGCGATGTTAATGAACTGCGGAAACGGTTCTTTCCCGCTGAGGAACCGCTCGTCGACGTCTTTCATGAACCAATGCGCGCGGTACTGATCGGGGATATTCATGTTGAAAATCGGAAACTCCCGGCAGGTGTTGTCATAGAGAGCCTTCGGCATGGGGATGTTAACGACCTCGCGGGCGCCGGTGGGGTGCTGGTCGTCTCCTTCATAATGCCGGGAATTCAAAGCCTTCCCCGTAGTTGCGAAACCGAATGCCGTTGCGTGACAGGTGCTCCCACATCGAGCCCGCCTCCGGATAATCCTCCGGAATGAGTGAACCGTTGGACCCCATTGCATATCGGCGGCCCGGAGCGGTGCTGTTCTTCTTGAATGACCAACCGACCGAATAGGTCATCTGCATGAGGTTGTTTGGTTGCACGCCCACCAGCCAGCGGTGGCCGACACCGGAAGCCTCTGGTTCCATGTAGAAGTTGTCGCTCACGGTGAACTGCCGCGCGAGGGCGTTGTGATTCACCATTACGCCGACATCTTCCAGCGTGGGCTGACCCGGCGCCTGAATGGTTTGATGCAAACCCCAGCGCAACAAACCAGGATCGTGCTTTGCGCCAGGAATGCGGTCGAAGATGGTATCATAGGTGTGGTTCTCCTTGGTGATGAAGACCACATACTTGATTTCCTTCGAGAGTTTCCCAGGCACGGTAGGGATGACGGGCGACGACATTTTCACTCGATCGACGCGGCGATCCACCATACCGTTGAAAGCCAGCACATCCGCGGTCATGGACTTAAGTTCGTTATCGGAGGGCACATCGAGAATGCTGACCACACCGCGCATGCCGAGGAACTCGCTTTCGGGAATCTCCCCGCCCGCGTTGGGCCCGTTTCCAAATCCGCGGAAACAAATGCAGACGAGCCGCTTACCATCCGGTGAAACCGCGACACGGTAAGGGTACCAGGCAGTCGGAATGTGACCCAGCACGGCAAGGTTCCTGGCATCGAGCACGGCGATCGCGTTGATTCCCAATTCAGCGACATAAAGGCGTTCTCCATCCGGTGAGACTGCCATCCCCGAGGGACCGACGCCGCGCAGGCGCGCGACAAGCGGGGAAGGCACAAGGCGTTGCTTCGCCACAATCCGGTTTTTCGCCAGGTCGATGCGTTCGATGATGTCGTTGTTGCCGTTCGATACGAAGAGTGCGCCGCCGTGCGCAGCCAGGAAGTTCGGCGCACTGCCGCCGACCGTCTTCCCATTGTCCGACGCCGCACCGACCAGCAGGCCGGTCTTCAAACGGCTGACGACATTTGGTGATTGCGGATTGGACACGTCCACCCCCCAGACCGAGAACGACTCGGGCAGGTTCGGTTCGCCCAGGCCGGGGATCTGTCGTCCCTCAAATTCCACTCCGTCGCGGGCTTCCGCGCTGGGATAACCGTAGGGCGGAAACGTCAGGCCGCGTTTATCAAAGCGATCATCCTTCGGCGCCCCGATGGGACTATATTCGAACAAGCCGATATTGGCCGCGAAAACCGTATCTCCCACAACGGCCAATGCGTAGGGGTATCGCCCCACGGCCACTGAGCCAATCACCTGCCGCCGCTCCACATCCAGCACGACAACTCGAAAGTTAGCGACGTCCGCGCAATAGAGATATTTTCCGTCGCGGCTCGCCTTCACATCCACGGCATAGCTGTCCTCGTAACGGCGGCCGCCGACCTCCGTGTTCAACGATACCTCCGCGGTTTGTTCGCGCGATGCTACGTCAAAAAAATAAATGGCGCCCGTTTCGCCACTGCTCCAGTAAAGCATGCGCCCGTCCGGCGAGAAGTCCGCGCCCCCGGCGTTGGTCGGTTTTTCGTTCCGACCCGGGCTTCTTTGAAAGGTGGGCGGGGGCATCGGGACGACCACCGGTTTTGCAGCGCTCCAGTCGGTAATGATTTGTCCGAACCCATCACTCGCCACAAAGAGGGTGCTGCTGTCCCGGCTCATTGCCAGGCCATAAGGGAAACGGCCCACCGGCAGGGGCTTGCCCGCGGGTTTCAAGTAGCGGCCGTTCGAGAGAATCGTCAACCCCTGCGGATCGTGTCTCGCGTAGGTCTCTATGGATGGTGCGTGAAGATAGGGCTGAGCGGTGCCGGAAGCGGTTAGCGCAAGAAACAACAACACTCGGCTGACTCGTCCTAGTCCATTCCCTCGAGGTGCGCTCTGAGAAGTCAGCGTGGGCGTGCGCCTGTCGTGATCCAGGTAGCAGCAGTGATGCATCATGACTGCCCGTTTGTACTTCCAGAGCAGAAGGTGTGGCAAGTCGAGACTGTGCGGTCATACCCTCGGCAGCGTGAACGGCGCCCGGTATTCTTTCGTGAGGAGGGCGGTTGCCTCTTTGTCGTCTCCCAAGCTCTCCGTTTTGGGATCGAAGCGCACGGCGCGTTGGAGGCGGGTGCAGATGTTGCCCAAATGACAAATGGTGGTGCTGAGCCGGCCGAGTTGTACGTCGGCGTTGGGCCGCTGTCGGCTTTTCATGCACTCCAGGAAGTTCTTCGTGTGCGAGCCTCCTGAGGCTTTGGCACTCGGGCCGGGCTCCCTTCTTGGAATGGACCTTCCAGCCCGAGCCGTCGACGATCAACGCGGCCTCCGCGCCCTGCGCTTTGCCAGGTCCGCACCCGTTTTGCCCAACACCGCGTCGTCGAGGTCGCAAAAAGTCTTGATCTCGGCGGCGTCCTTGATTGCGCTGAGAGCAACGCCGCGGCCTTGGTTGTTGCCGCCGATCAAGGCCAACACGATTTTGTCGTTGGCACCAAGAGCCGAGGGACTGAGGCCCACAAAACCTCCGGCCGCCAACACCGTGCCGGTTGTCTTGAGGAAGGTCCGGCGATTCTGGGTTTTCATAGAATGCTGCAGCATTAACCAGACTTGGGTCCTGTCACGCCAGGAAGCGCGCGTGATCGGCCACTTGTACCGTTGCAGCCGACACCCGCTGACGTGCCGGCCACGGATCCCTGGCAACAATCGGAGGTGGGGATCTGCAGTTCAAGGACTGGCTGCTGTACATCCGACGAGCAGAGCTTTAGAAGGAGCCGGAATGAAACCGATCCTGCTGATAACGCTGGTTTGCCTGGGGCTGCTCGCCCCGCGGTGCGGCGCATCCGAGCCTGATTCGTCGCTCTCGCTCTGGCTGCCACTGGATGAAGGGATTGGCGGGCTCGCCGTTGATCGCTCGCCGAATCAACTCGAGGCCGAACTCGCCAACGTGCGATGGGCCAAGGGCGCCTTTGGCACGGCCGCCCACTTCGGCGGCACCAATGCGTTCATCGATCTTCCGCCCGTTCCTTCCCTGAACGGCGCCACCCAATGCACCATCTCGGTCTGGGCTACGTGGGAGGGCACAGGTCGTTATCCCAACCTGCTCACCACGCACACTTGGAGTCCCGGCGGCTTGATGCTTTTTGTCAGCGATGACTCTTGTTGCTTCCGTATGGGGCGGCCCGGCCATCGGGCTGGTGTTCCGGGCAATGCCTGGGACGAAACGGGAGTTGGATTGCTGAATGCGCTTCCCATGCGGCAGTGGGTTCATCTGTGCGTGGTGTTTGCGTTGCCGAACATCACCACATACGTCAATGGCAAACCGGTTGACCAGGGGAATTGGCCTTATCCCGTCTCAGCCGACGGCTTGCGCCTCGGAGGCTGGTCAGGCCCCGTTTCCCACCACGGCCTAATCAGTGACCTGCGCATCTACGGTCGTGCGCTCACCGGGGACGAGGTCAGCAACCTCGCAGAGAATCCCACGCGCACCAACGCTGAGTACACCCTGGTGGATGAATCCGCGTACGCGCCGCCACTGGCGGCGCGTTTTGAGAACCGCCACGCCACTCTGGCCATCGACCAGCAAGGCCGAATCTGTTCGCTGCGCAGCAAGGCATCCGGCCGCGAGTTGTTGGCCCGCCGGCAGGAACTGGTGTCGGCCCGGCTCAAAGACGGACGCCAAATCACCGCCCGTAAAGCCTCGTTTGCCAACAACACGCTCACGTTTGAGTTCTCACCAAGGCGTGGTATGGCAGTTCTGGCCGTGGATGCGCGCGAGGACTTCTTTACCTTCACGATTCGGTCCGTGACCGTGCCCGACGTTGCCGCTCTCACGTTCTTCAACCTGCGGGTCACGCCGGCAAAGTATCGAGGCAACATGGCCAATATGCTTTCGGATGACACAGATGCCGTCTGCCTGCGGGGTTACGACCTTCCCGTCGAGATGGCCCTGGACGGCAATCCCCCCGGACTGCGCGTCTGGACCGTGGCAGAGCGCGGCCTCACCGGATGGCGGGCGGGGTTGGCCGCGGGTCCCAAACCGGAAATGACCGCGATGCTTCGCGCCATGACGGTGGAGGCGGGGGTGCCAGTCTCGAAGCTCGGCGGCGCATGGGCACTTGGCGCCGAGGCCAACCGCGGCTCCTATTTGTTCGCTGATCTCTCATATGCGTCCGTGGGCGACTGGATTGACATCGCGCGCCGGGGCGGGTTCACGCACATCCACCTGCACGGCTGGTGGGACACGCTCGGGCACTACGGCGTTAACACCGACCTCTTTCCCAACGGCCTCGCGGACATGAAAGAGGCCGTCGCTCGCATCCATGCGGCGGGCCTCAAAGCGGGCATCCATACGCTCACGGCCTGCATCGAGCCGCGAGACGCCTGGGTGACACCCGAGGCCAGCCCGCACCTGATTGCCACCGATTGCTATACGCTGGCACGGCCCATGACGCCTACGGATACCGCGATCTACGTGAACGAGAAGCCGAGCCCGCATCACGATGTCGTGTTCACTTACATGGGCAACGGCAATGCCATCCGCATCGGCACGGAAATCGTGCAATACAGCGAAGTGGTGTCCCAACCGCCCTACGCCTTCGCAAAATGCCAGCGGGGCGCGTTCAAGACCGTCCCGGCGGCCCACGCGGCTGGCGACGCTGCCGATTATCTCCAGCAACGCTACATCGCCTTCTATCCCGAGCCCGGCTCGCCACTGGCCGATGAACTGGCTGACCGCATCGCCAACGTCTTCAATACGTGTCAACTCGACCAAATCTACTTTGACGGCTCCGAAGGCATGATGAGCCGCTACGGCATCGACTTTATGCGCCGCGCCATTTTCAAGCGTCTGAAAGGTGAGGTTTTGGCAGAGGCCAGCGAATGGGGCGCGCACAGTTGGTGGTTTCATTCCCGGCTCGGCGCCTGGGATCATCCCGTCTGGGCCGCCAAGCGATTTCATGATCTTCACATCGCCTCCGACGCTCGGTTCCGCGCCTCCGAACTGATCGAGCCGCAGATGGGCTGGTGGGCCCCGCGCGGGCCATCGGCTCAGGCACGCGGTCATTTCCTGGACGAGATGGAGTACTTCGCGGCAAAGAACCTGGGACTCGACTCCGCCATGTCCATCCAGGGCGTCAACGTTTCCCTCCACCCGCTGTCATTTCATGTCGAGAACCAGTTCACCGTCCTCGGCTGGCACGAGCAATTGCGGTTGGCGCGCTACTTCGATTCTCAGACGATCGCACGTGTGGCGGTCCCAGGCGATGAGTTCCGTCTGCGGCAGGACCCGGGCGGCGCGTGGAAATTCACGCCGGTCAAAATGTCCGCTCATCGCATCAGCGCACTCGGCAACGGCTCCGAACACTGGACGAGCGCGAATCCGTTCGCCGATCAACCGGTCGCGGCCCGCATCGAGGCGCTCTATTCGGTGGCGGCCTACGACAGTCCCAAGCGCATTTGCGTGGCGGACTTCGCCGATCTGACCGCATTCCGGACGACGACCAGCGCGTCACCGGTGTCGCTTCGGCTCGAAGTGGCGACGGACGAAACGCGAGGCGGCGACCGCAACCTGCGGCTGCGCGCGGAGAACAAGGGCGCGACGCGTCGCGGTGCTTGGGCCAAGGCCGCCCTGAGCTTCCCAGCTCCCTATCGCAATTTCGCCGGCTCTGGCGCGCTGGGCGTGTGGGTCAAGGGCGACGGTAAGGGAACGCTGCTGAACATCCAGTTGGGCACACCGCGTGAGTACACGCATGCGCTTTCCGATCACTACGTGCTGCTTGACTTCACGGGCTGGCGCTACGTCGAGCTTCTCGTGCGAGAGCGCGACGTGGAACAGATGTCCGATTACCAGTGGCCCTACGGCGGCCACTACGACCTGTACCGCAACCCGCTGGACCTGGCCCACGTTTGTGAGGTCAACCTCTGCCTCAACAACCTGCCTCCCGGCGACAGCGCTGAAGTGATCCTCGGCCCTGTCATGGCGCTCGCCGTTCAGCCTGCTGAATTGAGGAATCCGGTGCTCACCCTGAACGGACAGAACCTCGCCCTGCCCGTCACGCTGAAATCCGGCGATTTCCTCGAAATCGATACGACTGGCAACGGCACGCACTACGACGACAAAGGCAACCTGCTGACGCGAGTCCGTCCGATGACTGCGGCCGGTTGGCCGGTGCTGAAGTCGGGCGAAAACACGATCGCGTTCGATTGCGAAAAGCCGACCGGCGCGAGCGCGCGCGCTGAAGTCACGCTCACCGCCTCCGGCACGCCGTTCGGCACAGCCAATCCACGCGCCCAGATCGGCTGGAAGCACCTGACGCGTGAATACGAGTTGCCCCGCTGGATCACCGCACCGGAAGGCGCAGACAACATCTGGGACTTGGCGGTTCGTCCGGGCGAGCAGGCCAGGCTGGAAATTGAACTCAGCGGCGGCATGGACACGCCCGCCCTGACCGTGAACGGAGACGTTCTCCGCTTCCCGGTTGTGCTCAAGCCCGCCCAGCGGCTGATCTGCCGCGGAGACCGTCATTGGCAGATCATGGACGCGGGGCGCGCACAGGTTGCGGAAGGCGATCTCACCGTCGCCGCACCCATTCTGAAGAGCGGATCGAACCGCGTTTCGTTCACGTGCGTTGCCCCCGAGCGCGCGTTGGTGAAACTCGTCAAGGTCTACAAACCATGATGGCCGGACGCCCCTTCTGCCTGTCGCCTCATCCGATTGGCTTGATACTGGCACGACGCCTATGCGGGGCGTGAAGAGAAGCGCATGTTCAACGATGTCGTCTACGGCCAGTTCAAGGACTTGAGCGGCCCCGAGTTGCCGCTGTGATCGGTGCGCTGCGGTGTATCACCGGGATCGTCGCACGAAGGTGTCGTCGTCAATATTCCCGTCCGCTCCGAGCGCACGCAGTTTCTGTGGCATCCTCAGGAATCCCCCATCACATCCTCGGTCGGCTCAGACTCGGGCCTCACCTCGCCGCCCCTGCACGCGCTGCCGGAATTACCGCGACGCGGATCTGCGCCCCTTTGACACGCTGTCAGCAAAAACGTCAGCAGACCAGTCTGGGACGCCTTTCATGAGGCGCGTTTGACCCGAGAGCTTCGTCCGGTTACTATTCCGCTGTCTTGGCAAGGAGAATGGCGAACTGTCGGTCCGATCCCCGTGGATTCTCGTTCCTCCGAGCCGAGCGCCGATGGGAGAAGATCGGGAATCCAAGGAGGGATTCGTCGTAAAGGAGGAAAGAACCCTTGAGTGATTACGTGAAAGTGACAGAATGGAGGACTGAGCGGGCCTTCGTCTCCCCTGCACGAATCCTCGGTTCAGCCAAGGGGATCGGATCGACTCGCCGGCGCCTTCGCCGTATCGTCGGCGCATGACATCAACCGCCGATCCGGAGGGCTCTCTTGCCGCAGCGACGATGGACACTCCAACCGTGACCCGTGACCCGTTGACACAGCATTCATCGGCCGCCGAGAAGATCGCGCTGTTCCGTTCCTTGTTTCGCGGGCGCGACGACGTGTATCCGCGTCGATTCGAAAGTCGGAAGACGGGACGGGCGGGGTACCAACCTGCGTGCGGCAACGAGTGGATGCGCGGCGTGTGCGAGAAGCCGCGCGTCAAGTGTTCCGAATGTCCGCACCAGGGCTTTCTGCCGGTGACTGACGAGGTCGTCCGCTGGCATCTTTCAGGCCGCGACGACGCTGGTCGCGATTTCGTGATGGGTGTCTACCCGATGCTCCGGGACGAGATATGCCACTTCCTGGCGGTGGACTTCGACGGGGATCACTGGCGTGATGACGCATCCGCGTTCCTGGAAACCTGTCGCAAGCTCGACGTACCCGCGTCTCTGGAACGTTCTCGATCGGGCCATGGCGGGCATGTCTGGTTCTTCTTCGTCGAGGGGATGCCGGCGAACATGGCGCGCAAGCTGGGATCGTTGGTCCTGACGGAGACCATGGAGCGGCGGCCCGAGCTAGGATTACGGTCCTATGACCGGCTCTTCCCGAATCAGGATACGTTGCCCAAAGGAGGATTCGGCAACCTCATTGCCCTGCCCCTGCAACGGCGCGCGCGAGATCAGGGCAACAGTGTGTTCGTTGACGACGCCTTCCAGCCTTACCCAGATCAGTGGGCACTGCTGGCGTCGGTCCGGCGCGTCTCGAAACCACAGCTCTATGGTTTGGCGCAGGCCGCCGAGGGTCGGGGACGGATCGTGGGGGTGCGTATGGTCGCCACGGAAGGCGAGGACGATGCTCCCTGGACGGCTCCCCCCTCGCGACGCAGGAAGGAACTCCCCATCCAAGGCCCCTTCCCGGTTCAGTTGGAGATCGTGTTGGCCGATCAGATCTACCTTGCCAAGCAGGACCTGCCACCCGCATTGCGGAATCGCCTGATCCGCCTGGCCGCGTTCCAGAACCCCGAGTTCTACCGGGCCCAGGCGATGCGCCTGCCGACCTATGACAAGCCGCGGGTGATCGGGTGGCGGACCATGGCCATCTGGTCGTGGACGAATGCCACCATCTTTCCGCCCACAGCTTCGAACAGGTCGCGCGCCGGACCAAGGCCCGGTTTGTCACGGGCCTCTCGGCCACCGTTGTGCGCAAGGATGGGCACCACCCGATCATCTTCATGCAATGCGGACCGATCCGATATCGTGTGGACGCCCGACAGCAGGCTGCGGCCCGGCCCTTCACCCACCAGGTCATCGTCCGTCCCACGGGATTCCGGTCACCGTTCGCTCCCGATGAGGATTCCAGGATCGAATTTCAGAAACTGCAGGAAGCGCTTGCCCAGTGCGACAGCCGCAATCGGATGATCTGCGAGGATGTCCTGGAAGCCCTGCGCAATGGCCGATCACCGCTTGTGCTGACGGAGCGAACCGAGCACCTCAAGACACTGGCTGACCGGCTCCGGCAACATGTCCCGCAAGTCATCACCCTTCAAGGCGGCATGGGAAGAAAGGCCTTGCGCGAGGCCCTGAGCCGCCTGGCGGAACCCGCGGCCCCGGGCGGGCGGGTTCTTCTGGCGACCGGCAAGTACATCGGCGAGGGCTTTGACGATGCCCGACTGGACACGCTGTTTCTGGCCCTGCCGGTTTCGTGGCGCGGGACCATCGCGCAGTATGTTGGCCGACTCCACCGGCTCCACGAAGGCAAGCGCGAGGTCAGGGTGTACGACTATGCGGACCTGGACGTGCCGATGCTCTCGCGGATGTTCGATCGCCGTTGTCAAGGTTACGAAGCAGTGGGGTACGCGATTCTCTTGCCCGCCAGCGCCCTGCCCGGCTGGCCGGCGGACGTGCCGCTGCCCGTGGATCCGGAATGGAAACGAGACTACGCCGCCAGCGTGCGCCGGTTGATTCGCGATGGCGTGGATACGCCGCTGGCCAACCTGTTCGTCCACGCGGCCCACACACCTTCGCCCGAGGCCGTTGGCGCCGATCGGGCGCGGAGCGCTTCGGAAGCGTTTCTCTATCGCCGACTCGAGACCCTCGCGGAAACCGCAGGGCGATTCCGACTGAACGTGTAACTGCCCATTCCCTTTGACAGCCTGGGCAGCATGGAGGTGGACTTCCTGTGTGCCGATGCCGGGCTGGTGATCGAACTGGATGGAGCGCAACACCTCTCGGATGCCCAAGCCTACCGGCGGGATCGGCAGAAGGATGCTCTCTTGCAGGAGCAGGGCTTCTTTGTCCTGCGCTTCCTGGCTGAGGACCTGGCCAAGGAGTTGGATGCGGTCCTGGATGCCATCCTGCGCGTCCTCGCGCATCGAGCGAGAGCGTCCTTCCCTCGCGCTGAGCGCGACACGCCAACAGTGCCGGAAGCGAACTTGTCACCCCAAGGATGGGCTCCACCCGGCCATTGAATCGAGGCTTGAGGATTCTGCTCGCTTGCTGTCTTCACGTCCAAGGTATAGCCTCCGGACCATGAGTTTGGTGGTTGAACAAGCTGAGCCCATCCCGTTGGTCGCCCATTCGGACGGTGTCATTCGAGTGCGAGGAACCCGCGTCACGCTGGACACGGTTGCCCAGACCTTTGACCGCGGCGCCACAGCGGAGGAGATCGCGCAACAGTACCCCACCCTGGCGCTCGCGGATGTGTACGCGGTCCTCGGCTATCTATTGCGACACCAGGCCGAGGTGGCAGTGTACCTCGAACAGCGCGCGGCGCATTCCGCTGCTGTACGCGAGGAGAACGAGCGACGGTTCGACCCTCAAGGCGTCCGCGCCCGATTGATGCGACGTGGTCCTCGGGCAACATCGCGCTGAATGATCGCCCTCGCGTTCGACGAGAACTTCAACAATGACGTGTTGCGGGGACTCCTCCGCCGCAACCCCACGCTTGACGTCGTGCGGGTGCAGGACGCCGGCCTCACCAGTCTCGATGATCCGGCTGTCCTGGCTTGGGCTGCGGCTGAAGGACGGGTGCTCGTGAGTCACGATGTCGCCACGCTCACCGCGCATGCCTATGCGCGAGTGCAGACCGGCCTGCCGATGCCGGGCTTGATCGAAGCCGGACCTTCGGTGCCGATCGCAGAAGCGATTGACGACCTGCTTCTGATCGCCCAGTGCAGCCGGCCAGGAGAATGGGAAGGACAGGTCCGCTATCTTCCACTGAGGTGAGGGCACCGCCTCCGGAGCCGACAACCAAAGAGCCGAGCTGTCCGGCCACCTCCGGGCGCATATCGCCCGAGCGGATCTGTGTCCAAAACTGTGCCTAACGGAGTTAAGCGGAGTAGTGGCGGAGTATGCGGGATTTTCTTCAACGGCGCCGAGGGCGATCAGTCCCCGACCCCACGGCTGGGTGCCGAGGCCGATCTGATACTCGGATTTGATACTGCCGGTCTGAGAATCGGTCTTGTTGCGTCCGAGTGGGTCTTCGCACCGCGTTCGACAACGTGCTGATTGGCAGCGGCTTGTCCCTGTCAATCTCGGTGGAGGGTAATGGGGCCATTAGCTGCTTTTCAATTATGAGTCGCCTGCTCTAACCCCTGAGCTATGGGCCCGTCAAATTGACTGCCAATTGATTACATATACGCAACAACAGGAGATTCGACAATCGCGGACTGCATTCCCGTACTGCCTGCATGTCCGGCGATCGCCAATCCGCAGGCCCGACCAAGCAACAACCCGGCCCTTGGCAGCGGACCCCCGTCTCCAATTGACTGCGCTGGAGATCATCCGGGACTTACTTTGCCCAAGTCCGTGTCGGCGGCAAGCTGTTTCGGGAGGGCTTGAAGACCGGCGTCTTCACCGTCGCCAAGCTGGGCCTGGCGGACTTCAAGGGCAGGCATGCACGGCATTCATTCGACTCTTGATGCTTGAGGTGCAAATCCAGCAAGCTGAGCCTGTTCAGTTGCCGGAAGGCCATCGTCACGATTGAACCATGAAAGCCATTGCCACGCTGCTCCTGTTCGCCAGCCTCACGCTGGCCGCGCACGCGGCCGAACGGTGGGGCGTGTTCGAACTCACCCTTTCGCGGCCTGCCACCGGCAACCCTTACCTTGACGCACAGTGGTCCGCCACGTTCACTCAGGGCGAACGCCGAATCACCGTGCCGGGCTTCTGGGAGGGCGACGGCACGTGCAAGGTGCGCTTCAGTCCGCCCAGCACCGGCGAGTGGCTCTATGAGACGCGCAGCGCCGCACCGGAGTTGAACGGCAAGGCCGGCGCGTTCACCGCCACCGCGCCCACCGGCAACAACCACGGCCCGGTCGAGGTCTTCAACACGTTCTACCTGCGCTTCGCCGATGGCACACCGTACCACCAGTTCGGCACGACCTGCTACGCGTGGGTGCATCAAACCCGCGAGTTGCAGGAGCAAACCCTCAAGACGCTCGCCGGGTCGCCATTCAACAAGATCCGGTTCTGCGTATTCCCCAAGAGCTACGATTACAATCGGAACGAGCCGGAATTGTTCGCGTTCCAGAAAGGCGCGGATGGCAAGTTCGATTTCAGCCTTCCAGACCCGGCGTTCTGGCGCCATTTCGAGCAACGCATTTTGGACCTGCAACGGCTCGGCATCCAGGCCGACATCATTCTTTGGCACCCGTATGACCGCTGGGGCTTTGCTGACATGAGCAAGGCGGAGGATGACCGCTACCTGCGCTACTGCATCGCCCGGTTGAGCGCGTTCCGCAACGTCTGGTGGTCGCTAGCGAACGAATACGATTTCATGAGCAACCTCGATGGCAAGCATCCGGGCCGCAAGATCCTCAACGATTGGGACCGGTTCTTCGCCATCCTCGAGAAAGAAGATCCGCACCAGCGCCTGCGGGGTATCCACAACGGCGCCCAATGGTATGACCACACCAAGGCGTGGGTGACGCACGCCAGCCTCCAGACCTCCGACATGAACGGCGGGCTCCGCTTCCGCAACCAGTATCAGAAGCCGGTCATTTACGACGAGTGCCGCTACGAAGGCAACGTCCCGCAGGGCTGGGGCAACCTCACCCCGCGCGAGATGACGCAAAAGTTCTGGCTGGGCACCCTGAGCGGTTGTTACGTCGGCCACGGGGAAACCTACAAGCATCCCCAAGACATCCTTTGGTGGTCCAAGGGCGGCGTGTTGCACGGCGAAAGTCCCAAACGGATCCAATGGCTCAAAGAATTCATGGCTCAGGCCCCGCCGTTCCACGAACTCCAACCGCTCGGCGATACGCACGGCCGGTTCGTGCTCGCCAAGCCGGAGACGTTCTATCTGGTCTATTGCGTCAACACGCGCCCCAAGGCGATCGAATTGGCCGGTGCGCGTCCCTACAAGGTGGATCTCATCGATCCATGGGCCATGACGGTCTCGCCCGCCGGCACTGCGCGCCCCGGCGCTTTCACGGTGACGCCGCCCAAGGCGGACGTAGCCTATCGCTTCACACCCTACGCCGCCGGCGAACCGCTTCGGCCCGAGGCGCGCATCGAAGCCACGCCCACGGAAGGCATCCCGCCGATGACGGTCGCGTTCAAAGCCCTCAGCGACGCCGCACAGGCCGAGTGGGACTTCGGGGATGGCTCAACCGCCACGGGCCGCGAAGTCAGACACACGTTCACGCAGCCCGGCGTCTATCTGGTCACGCTCAAGGTTACTGATCAGCGCGGCGCCACGACGGTCGCGACCACCGAGATCCTTGCCGACCGCGACGTCAGCCAGCCGATCGTGCGGGCAGGTTTTGCCACGGGCGAACGGCCGGCGCTGACACTCCACGGCACGGCCAAACGCGGTCCGGACGGCGTCCTGGTGCTCCCTGACGGCCCGCCCTGGGGCTGGGTGCAGGTGGGCGACGGACCGCTGGACGACCTCCGCGGGCTGCGGTCCTTTACGGTCCTGGGCTGGCTCAAACCCGAAAGCCTGCAAGCCGGCAGCGGCGGCAACCGGATTGTGTTTTGCCTGAATCGTGATGGCGACGGGATAGACCTCGTGTGCCACGCGGATGGCCGTCTGCGTTTGTCCGTCAACCAATGGCCCGACAGTGTCCGCAACGACAGCGCACCTGGCAAACTGGTTGTGGGCAAATGGACGTTCTTCGCGGTCAGCTATGATGCCAGCCGCGCCCAGGACAACGTGAAGTGGTATCTGAGTTCGCCGGTAGATGCGCCCGGCGCGGTCGGGCTGAGGCTGGACCGCACCTCCAGCTACAACCACGGTCCGGTGGGCATGGACCTGCGCGGGCTGGTGATTGGCAACTTCAACGAAACCATGCACAGCTACGGCTTGGACCGCCAGTTCCGCGGCGAGATTCGCGGCCTGGAGATCTTCGGCAGTCGCACGGGGACAGGTGGATGCCTGAGCCAGGCAACCATGGAACAGCGTTTGTGAAGTGGGACTGCTGAGTAATCCGGTAGAACTTGGCTGCATCCGTCGCCGGGACGGTCTGGGGGTTGGCCTGACGGGCCGCAGAGGTCCACGGGCCATTGACCGTTGGCGCTTCCTGCAAGGTGCCCGTTCCAGGCCGGCGCAAGCCTCAACGCCGCCGCTGCCTGCGGGCAAGCTCGCCTTTGGCGGGGCGCAGGTCTGCCCCTTTATTCAGATGCGACCCGATTGCCTTCTCTCTCCGGCAGCCGATACCGGGCCCAGCGGCGATCGTGTTCTTGATTGAGATGGCCGGCTTCGTGAAGTTTGTGGAGCAAATACCACGCGCGGTGCATATCCACGCCCAGAAGCCGGCGACATTCGGTATTGTTGATGCTGCCGGCCCGTCGGACGTGCTCGAGAATCGCGGCCTGTTCGTGCGCAGCAGTCGAGTTGGCGGGGGCCGGACAGTCAGTGCCTCGCGGCGCTCGGCCCTCCGAACAAGGAATGCCCTCCGGTGAAATCCGGCCCTGGGAGGACCCCGATGCGGCCCGCCGGACGAAATGGAGGTGCTCTTCGCGGATGTCCTCGCCGCCGCTTTCGATGAGGGCGCGTTCGACGATGTTTTTCAACTCGCGCACGTTGCCGGGGAAATCGTAGCCCTCGAGCAGCTTGAGGGCCAGGGCACTCAGGGCCGGATGCGGCAGGTTCATCTCGCGCGCATACAGTCGGAGAAAGTGTTCGGCCAGGAGAGGGATGTCTTCCCGCCGCGCGCGCAAGGGCGGCACTTCGACCGTGAACCGGGCAAGTCGGAAATAAACGTCCTCGCGAAACCGGCCCGTCGCGACGAGCCGCTGGAAGTCCGCGTTTGAAGCGGCCAGGATGCGCACGTCGACGTGCCGGCCTTGGGTCGCGCCCAGGGGCACGATGACGCCGTCGTCGAGCACGCGCAGGAGCTTGGGTTGCTGGGCCAGCGGCATCTCGCTGATCTCATCCAGAAACAAGGCCCCCCCATCCGCCAGATCGAAACACCCCTTGCGCTCGGCATGCGCCCCGGTGAACGCGCCGCGCGCATGGCCAAAGAGCGTCGCCTCGGCCAGATCCGCCGGGATTGCCGAGCAGTTCACCGGGATGAACGGCCCCTCCGCCCGCTTGCCGCCGTAGTGGATGGCTCGGGCGATGAGTTCCTTGCCGGTGCCGCTTTCGCCGGTGATCAAGACGCTGGGCGCGCCGCGCGACTGGAGTTTTTGCACGTCGTCCAAGATGCGCTTCAAGGTCGCGCTCTGGCCGATGATGCCCGCGATGCCCCAGCGCTCCGCCTCCCGGTTGGCATACACGGAAAGCTGGTCACCGACGGCGTCGCGCGCATCTTCGGCATGCCGCCGGCGATTGATCTCTTCCTGCAGCCGTTCATTGGCGGCCGACAAGGCGCCATTCTTGTCCGCCAGGGCCTGGGTGAGTCGGCTGACTCGGAGATGCGTCTTGACCCGTGCCAGCACCTCGTCGCTCTGGAACGGTTTGGTGATGTAATCCACACCCCCAACCTCGAATCCCCGCACCAGACTCTCCGTTTCGTCCTTGGCCGTGATGAAGACCACGGGAACCGAGTGCGTCGTTTCGTCCGCCTTGAGTCGGCGACATACTTCGAAGCCGTCCACGCCCGGCAGCAAGATGTCCAGCAGCACAAGGTCCGGACGGTCCATACGCGCAAGATCAAGCGCAACCTCGCCCGTGGGGGCGGCGGAGATGCTGTACCCCGCCGATTCGAGCGTCTGGCAGAGCAGATCACGGTTCGCCGCCACGTCATCCACGACGAGAATCCTCGCGCCCGCCAAACTGATTTCAGGTTCTGGTTGCATTGCCATCGTCCCCCAGTTGAGAGTTGAGAGTTGAGAGTTGGACGTTGAATGGTTCTGATGCATGCCTTCAGCCCGGGTTCGATGGTGCCTCCGGCCCCTCACCCCGCGGCTCGAGTGGCGCAAGCAATTCGAGGATGGCCTGCATCTTGCCCGCCCGATTCAACACCGCCAACCGCGTTGCCAAAGGCGCCGCCACCTGACCCAACGCCTCAACCTCGGCAATCCGCTGCTTCAACTCCGTGGTCCGATACAATTTCGCCGCCTGCTGCAACTGCGCGCAAAGCGCCCGCGGCAACCGGAAATCGGCCGGCACAAGTCCCTCCGGGGCGGTTGATTCCCGACACGCGGCGGTCTCGTATTCGAAGCGAACATGGGGCAGTCGAGCCAGGCTCTCACAGAGTCGGTCGAGGCGAAACGGCTTCGGCACGAAATCGTCGAATCCCGCTTCGAGATACCGCTTCTGCTCGTGTGCCAGGGCCGACGCCGAAAGCGCCACCAACCGAGGCGCCGCACCACCCGCGGGCGACTTCCCCTCCCCGAGCCGGCGCCTCACCTCCTGGGCCGCTTGCAGGCCGTCCATTCCCGGCATCCGGATGTCCAGGAACACAATGTCGGGAGGGTCAGAGCAGGCCAGTTCCACCGCAGTGCGGCCGTCCTCTGCCGTGCGCACCTCGCAACCCAGACCAGTGAGCATCCGTTCGAGCACGTCACGGTTCTCGCGGATGTCGTCCACCACCAGCGCCCTCACCCGCACGCCGTCCGCGAGGCGGCGGACGCGAGTCCCAGCCGGCAGAGTCGCCCGTCCCGCTTCCCGCAGCACCGGCACGAGCGGTACCACGCAGCGAAAGCGCGAGCCCTGTCCCGGCCGGGACTCGAACTCGACCCCACCCCCCATCAATTGAGCGTAGCGTTTGGAAATGGCCAAGCCCAGTCCGGTGCCTTCCGCGCGTTGACCGTGCTGCACCTGCTGAAACGGCTCAAAAAGCTGCGCCTGCGCCTCGACTGCAATCCCCGGTCCCGTATCCCTCACCTCGAAGACAAACGCACGACACTCCGGTTCAACCCCAGACACCCGCCCAGATTCCCGCCCCCTGTCTCCTGCCCCCCGCTCACTCTTCACTCTCCACTCTTCACTCTCCACTCCGAGCACGACCTCTCCCTTCACCGTGAACTTCACCGCGTTGTTCAGCAGGTTGATGAGAATCTGGCGCAGCTTGCCCTGGTCGCCACGCACCCGCCGCACGATGCCGTCCATGGTCTCGACGCGCCAAGCCAGTCCTTTCTGCTGACAGCGGAACCTGAACATTGCCGCCAGGTCCGCGACCAGCGCGTCGAGGTCGAACTCTTCGACGCGCAATTCGACGCGGCCGGCCTCGATCTTCGACAGGTCGAGCACGTCGTTGATCATCGCCAGCAGATGGTCGCCGCTGCGGGCAATGGTTTCGACGGCCGCCCGCTGGCCAGGCGGCAAGTCGGGAGTCCGTTCCAGGATTTGCGAATAGCCCAGGATCGCGTTCATCGGGGTGCGAATCTCGTGGCTCATGTTGGCCAGAAACAGGCTCTTGGCCTGACTGGCGGATTCGGCGGCCCGTCGGGCGGATTCGGCGGCCTCCTTGGCCTGTTCGAGCGAGCGATTTCGTTCGACCAACGCCCGATTGCGTTCGCGCCGATGTTTGACGGCGAAGCCCGCCGCCACCAAGCCCCCGGCGACGGCACATCCGAAACCGCCGACCATCGCCATCTGCGCGTAGTCGCGGCGAACCACCAACCGCAAAGAAGCCGGCGCGGACACGTTCAAGTCGTGGTCCACCGCGCGCACCCGGAACTCAAACTCACCGTACGACAGGTTCGTGTACTCGATCTGCCGCGCATGTCTCAGTTGTGCGCGAAGCGCTTCCTCTCGGAGGGCCGAGCTCTGCGAGGCCCTGCTCGGAGACCGATCTTGCTTCGAGTCGGAGCCTCGTAGAACTCGGCCAGTCGAAGAGGCGCCGCCAACTCTCTGAGCGCCCTGGCTCTCAGCCAACTCGCACACATACACCATGTCATCCGGGTGCGTGCCGAGGCTCACCCCCTCGAATCCGACCACCACCCGACGCGGGCGACCCGTCAACTCGACCCGGTTCCTGACGTGCCTCTGGCCGTCGGCGCTCAACCCTGTGATGCGAATCGCCGGTGCGTTGGTGCGCGGGCGATACCGGTTCAGTCCCCCTTCGGTCCCGATCCAGATGTCCCCTTGCGGGTCTTCGAGCAAGGCGTTGACCGTGTTGTGGCTCAGCCCGTCGCGCCACGACAAGTTTTGGAACACGTTCAACGCCGGATCATAGATCGCCACACCCCCGCCGGATGTGCCGATCCAGACGCGACCCTGGCGGTCGATCATGAGCGTGCGGAGTTCGTCAGTGGGCAAGCCTTCCGCGCGTCTGAAGGACTGCCAACGCTGACCGTCGAAGTGGGACAGGCCGCCGGCGGTTGCAAACCAGAGGCCCCCCGTTTGGTCCAGGGCAATGTCGCTCACGAAATCGTTGGCCAAACCGTCGGTCGTCCGGCAACTGAGGAACTGCTGCCCATCGTATCGGATCGCCCCGCCCCCCCCGCTGCCGATCCAGAGCGCGCCGTCAGGTCCCAGCGCCAAGCGCGTCAGCCGGTTGTCGGGCAAACCATCCAGCGTCGTCCAGCGCGGCAGGACGCGATTCGTTCGAGCAGAGTCTGAGGCGCCGGGGTCCACGGCCGCGGTTGCCACAAAGTGTTCGGTGATATCCTCGTGGTCCACTCGGCGCAGTCCGTGCATGGAAGTTGTGAGCCAGAGATTGCCGCGGACATCCGGCAGGGCATCGGTGATTTTGCTGTCGGACTGCGCATTGATCGCCGCCGTCAGGTTGGTGAGCACCTCGGTGCCATCGGGCGCCAGCGCCGACACCGATCCGTAATGGGAAATCCAGAGTCGCCCTTGCCGATCCACGTCGAGTGACTCGGCCCCTTTCGTGGAAAGCACCGTGAAGGAGAGGGGGGGGCCCGGCCGGATTCGGCACAAACCATTCTTGGTCCCGACCCACAGGTGGCCGTCCTTTTCAGCCAATTGCGTGACGCCGCTGCTCGCCAGGTCATCGGCAGTGGTATAGGTCGCCCAGGCGGGGTCCAAGCACCGCAGCCCGCCACCTTCAACACCAATCCACAAACGCCCATCACGGTCATCCAGGATGGTGCAGACGGCTTCCTTGCCCAACTCGGTGGCGGCACCCACATCCTCGAATCGGCTGCCGTCGAGGCGCTTCAACCCCCGGTCCGTTCCCAGCCAGACTCGCCCCTCGCGGTCTTCGCGGATTGCTCGCACGCCCTCGCCGCCATAGCCGGAGTCTTCCTTAAAGCGCTCCCAGTGTCTTTTCGCGGTCTCGTAGCGGAACAGAAACAAGCCTTCGCCGCTCGCTGGGGTGGCTGTGCCCGCCACCCACAGCCCCCCTCGCCGGTCTTCCAGCAGTTGTTCGAAGGAGAACGCGGGAACCGGTACCGTGTGCGCCGTCAACCGGTCGCCCGCCAAGGCGTAAATCCGTGTGCTGGTCAACGGCCCTCCCCAGACCTGCCCACTCGGCCCGCCGTGAATCGCGTTAAGGACCAGTCCGGGCGCCCCCTCTGGCATCCGAGGCTGCTCGAACTGCTGCCGATCCTGGTTCCAGCGAGTCGGGGCGCCTTGCGTGGCCAACCAGACGCGACCGTCCCGATCCAACGTAATGGCCTCGACGATATCCAAGGCCAGCCCGTCCTCCGAATCGTAGGTGACAAACTGGTTTGCGTCTCGATCCAGGCGGGTGATGCCCATCGGCCGCTCGGGGGTAAAGGTCATCCAGAGGTCGCCTTGCCGATCCTCGACCAACTGGGCCACATCATCACTCGCCAGGCCGTCGTCCCGTGTGTAGGTCGTGAACCGCGCCCCATCGAATCGGACCAAGCCGCCGCCCGCGGTCCCCAGCCACAGGTCGCCCTGGCGGTCTTGAAGGATCGCTTGCACCGTTGCCCGCGGCAGCCCCTCGGCAACTCCATACGTCAGCCAAGCACCCAGGCGGGCCCCCCGTCCCGCCGCCCGCACCTGCCCCGCCCCCGCCACCCGCCCTGTCACAGGTGGAGCCGTCAGTTTTACGTGCGCGACTTGCCCGGCGGTGATGATGCCGAGGGCATTCGTTCGTGTCTCCCAACCCCGTTGGGCCACGCCCACGCGATAACGTCCGACCGGCAGCTCGACGTCGAAGTTCCCTTCCCGGTCGGTTAGGGCGTGCACAACCGTTTGCGGCGTGGATTCCCCTTGGATGCGCACCTTCTTCGCGGTCCCGGGCGCCTGCCCATCCCACAACCGGACCTGACCGGCCAACCGGCCCAGTGAAGCCCCCACGCGCACCAGCAGGACCTCACCGCGCCCGTCCCGTTGGTGCGGCACCCCGGACGCGACCCACGCAATCCCTTCGTTCTGCTGACCTGCCGGGAGATGGTCCGTGCCCCAAAGGGAGATGTTGAATTCGATCGCTTGATCCGGGGCCAATCGGTGCTTGTCTTGCGTCACGCCGCCGACGTGGATGCGGTACTCGCAGCACCATTGGCTGGCTTGACGAGCCGTCGCAGCGCTGAAATGCACTGCCTGGGCCGGTGTCGAGAACCACGGCCCCGATAGGATTTCCACGGCCGTCGCCTTGAGATCTGGATTCGCCAGAAAGCCGAGCGGCAGCGCCTCACGTTGGCCCAGATCAGGAATCCGCACCCAAACGACGGCCGAGTCGTTGGTCCAATGAATGATCGGGTCGGCCGTTACATCCCCCCGGTCTGCATCCTTGACCTCGATCGCCACGTACAGGGCGTTCTCCGCCTCGTCGTAACCAACTCGAAACTCGCCCGAGAAATCCTCGGCGTCCACCGGCTGCGCGGTCAACAAATGCGCCCGGATCTCATACCTGGGCAGCGCCGCCGGCCAGTCGTGGAACTCGCCATCAATCCGAATCCGACTGCCGTCGACGGGATAGGCCAAAGCGATGCCGTGGTCGGCCCCTCGAACGACTGCCGGCAGGAGCAGTAACAGGCAGGCGAGGGCCACTCCCCCCGTAGCCGCGGACTCACCTGCCTGCGCCGACGTGTCTGCGTGGGGACATGCGCAGGCAGAGGCTTCGGCAGGCAGGCGTCGGCGGCTACGGCGTCGCGCGCCCCCGAGCACCGCTGCGTGGCCACGGCGGCCTCCCGCCGACGGCCCCGTCGCATCCGCAAGCCCTCCGCCTTTCATGACAATACTGCTCCGGTTGGTCTGGGATTTCTGGCGCTGGTGTCACCGCCACTCTAAATCAACCGCACGCCGTGGAAAGCCGCTTCTTTCACCCCCGGCGTTGGAGGTTCGGAGGTCCCTCGCCTGCGGTAGAGTGCGCGTGCTTCCGCACCGCCTCCCCCATCGTCCCGAATCGAGGACGCCAACCCAAAGCGTCGATGATTTGGACGCACTCCCCCGCGGGCGCAGGACTTCGCAACTACGCCCACCGCTACCGAGGTCGCGCAGCGTTTGGAGTGCCTGTCTGCCGCCTGCCCGTGCCCGCACGGCAGACAGGTGCCGCCGGTGTGTGTTGTCACAGCGGACGGCGGCACGGCACAGGCAGGCGCGCGGTTGACCGCCGCTTTCCAAACACAGTGATCGGTGCAATCCCATGCCAAAGCGGTGCTCAAGCACACGCACTCCAAAGGCTTCGCCCCATCGAGCGCCGCGGGGGTTCACGCCCAGGGTGACCGGCATCGGCGCGGGCAACCCGAGCGACACGGAGAACCGCGAGTGGAATCGTTGCCAGGGGGTGATGATCTCCCAGATGCCAAACCACTACGATTAGAGGCTCTGGCTCCACTCGTGTTCTCCGTGCGTCTCCGCGGTTCCTTCCCCCGCCGTTAGCTTCCTTTCGCGGTAATCCCTGGCGTCGTGATCTCACCACTCAGCGTGTAGGTATAGCTCACCGCATCGCCGGCGAGGATGCCCTGTCCCGTGGCGCCGGCAAACTTCCCCGTGCACTTCTCCGGCACGATTTGCCACGGCCCGCCAAAGGATAGGGTGACCGGGTCCTCGAGGCTCTCGGAGGTGATGGTGAGGATGTCGCCGTTCGCGGTGGTAAGCTTGAAGCAGATCAGGCCCATCGTCTTGCCGCTTCCCTGCCAATTGAGGTAGATGGTTTCCTGCACCAGCGCGGTGCCGTCACCCCCCACGTTGCTGCGGATCGTTTGGAGCGAGACCGCGCCAATCAATTCAGGTCCATACTTTTCTCGCGCGGTGACGAAGAAGTCCTCCAGGAATCCTCCCGAGGCAGCCAGGGAGAACATGGCCGGATTGACGGAGCCGGTGGCCTTGAAGGGTTTGGTGTCCCCGGCCTGGACTGGCCGGCAGAGGACTGCGCAGAACAGCCCAACCACCGTCAGGCGGAGGACGTTTCCACTGATGCAACGGATGTGTTTCATAGGATTTGCGTTTCTTTGAGCACGCGTGCACCGCCGCCGTTCGCCAACCATGGCGCGTGGCGGCGTGGCCCAGGTTGTGGTTCTTGATCGCCGTCCTGGCCTCCACGCGTTGGGGCCGGCCCTGACAGCTTGATTGTTTGTGTGTTTGCCCGTCGCGCCTCGTCGGCGCAGGCGCGGTTTTGTCGGTTGGATGGGTTTCATCCTAATGAACCCATGAAATTGCCGTGCTGCAACACAGCCTTCCCTTGGAACCGCTTGCGAACCCCGATCGCAAAGCGCCGATCAATCGGTCGCACTCCATACGCTTCGCGACATTGTCCACCGCTGCCGAGGTCGCGCCAGCGTTTGGACTGCGCGTGCTTGAGCACCGCTTTTGCCCTTCACGCCTCAGTACACCGTCGCCCCGCTCAATGTGAACTGGTCAATGAAGACCTCGTATATCCCACCAGCGGACTTGGTCCCGTACAGCCCGTCCATCCCCTGGGGAATCCGTCCATCGGTCAACGTGAGGGTCTTGATCGGGGCAGCCAGACTGTCCTGCTCGAACAACTCAAGGGTCAGTTGGTCCCCCACCGCCCAAAAACGCAGCCGGTACTGCTTGTCCGGATTCACCGCGGCAAAGCGCTCTTCCCTTAGCACCGCACCGCCCGGTCCAGTGATGGACAGCGCGGATTCGGCGAGGTTGTCCGCCTTCTTGAAGGTGAGCAGCCCGGCATAGCGCTGCTCAGGAAGACCGCCGGTGTTGTTGGGCCACTGTTCGCCTTCCGGTACCGCGCGCAGCAGAATTCCGAACGTGGCGTCTTCCATGGCATCGCCCCAGTCGATGATGTCCACCGTAGCGACGCAGTCGCGATACCAGAGGCCGGTGATACCATTCCACCGAAGCACGAAGTCCTCGTTATGCGTTCCCTCTCCCCGGATCCGCGCAAAACTCTCGGGATAACGCGGCAGCCAGCTCGGGCGCAGCGTGCCGCCTGGCACAACTGAGGCTGTAAGCCAGCCCTCGTTGCTGTCGAAGGAGTCGGAGACGTTAACCCCCTGAACCAACCGGAAATACTTGTCTAAAGCACTGAGCCGGACGGTGGACCTCAAGTGGCTCGCCTCCAGGGTGACTGGTTCCGGACACGGTCTCCACGGACCTTGGGCCGACTCCGACTCGAGTGCAACGTACCACCCCGGCCACATCAGCGTCGCCTCGGTCACGTTTTCTCTTTGAATGCCCAGCAGCGCGGGCGTCTGGTCCTTGGAACAGACCAAGTTGTCAACAACCGCTTCAGCGCCTGGAAGGGAGGATGTGCGACTAACTTCCAATGCGACCACCACCGCAGGACCCGACGGCGTTGGGCCGTTGTCGCCCGCAACATCCACACCGGGATGATCGGTCACTTCCTTTGAATAGATGACCGTCTGAGGGTCGTCCCGCAGAACCACCTGGGTGCGGATGCTCAGATCGCCGCCCTCCCGCGTAAACGTCAGCGAAATCGTCTTGGAACCCGCTCTCGATGGCATGCTCTGGTCGAAGAAGACGGTCTCACCGTCAGTCCACTTCTTTTGGAGCACAACCCGATTGTTAAGCACAAAGAAACCGTATCCCCCACCCATGGTCCCCGGCCAAAGATACCCCGCGAAATGAACCATCAGACCGACAAAGACATCGCTGGCGTTGACGCTGACCAAATCCAGACGGAACTCGACCGGCTGCCCCTCGGCCAATTCATAGATGGGCTTATACGCAAGGAACCCCCATGAGTCCGCCTCCGGGAGACTAACCCTCAACTCACCCCCAACGAGTTCCCACTCAGGTGGGCCGGCATTTCCCTGCAGGGTAAAGTTCCTGCCGTGTTCGAAGTCATCGATCACATCGGCTTGCAGCCGCACGAGCGGCCATGCCAGCAGCGCTAAGCCGGCGAGCAGGGTAGCCCATCTGTCGCCACCATGGTGACGGTCGTAAACAAATGGTTTGTTCGGATTCATCTTCGGGACCTTTCTGTATCGAGTCTTGTTACTTCCGCAGGGCAGACTGACGTCACGCCACCCAGCGCGACAGCGGGACAGACCTGCAGCCTATGCCAGCGCGCCTACGCATGGGGAGTGCCAGTTTCCGACGCGCTATGGCGTGGCGGCGCACCATTGAGGCGTCAAGCGAGCAGTGGTCAGCCTTGAGACAGTATGAGAAGCGGCGCGCGCTTGGACGCAACGTTCTTGCGGTGCAGCATGTTCCGAAGAATGTCAGCAGTGTTCAGCGGCCGGATTTGGAAAGCCGTGCGCAGGTGACGGGTGTCGAGAGATCTTCTTCTGAGCCGCATTGCGCCCGTGTTGATGAGGCCTGCCGCATCGGCTTCTATTCAGAATCTATCCCGACTATTGCTAACGTTTCGGGATAAATCAGGGATAGGTTTTGGATAGAGAGCGGAAATGACTTGTGGAAAGGGCGGTCTGGTCTACTTTCACCGATTCGAAAGAACACGACATGCATTCAAACCTTGATAACGGACCGGTTCTCACCAAGACACGCGAACTGTGCGAGACCATCGTCAACCAGCCTGATTTCCTTGCCATGCGGCGGGACGTCGAGACGTTTCTGGCCGACGATGATGCGCGCTCCCGGTACCACAACCTCGCCAGCAAGGGGCAGGACCTGCAATACAAACAGCAGCAGGGTGCTCAGTTGACGCGCGAGGAAATCGAGGCCTTCGAGCAGGAGCGGGAGACCCTCATGCAGAATGGCGTCGTCCGCGGATTCCTGGAAGCCCAACAGCAGATGCACCAAGTCCATGAGACCGTCGGCCGCTATGTCATGAAGGCGATGGAACTCGGTCGCGTGCCTGAGGAGGACGATTTCGCCGGCTGCGGCCAGGGCTGCAGTTGCGGGCACTGAGGCGCGCCGGTGCGGAGAGCTGGGGTTGGCGGCAGGCCGGATCCACAGCGTCCGCCCAATTCCTCTTCGGAGAGCCGGAAGCGGCGCAGTTGTGACCAGAAGTCGGAGGGCCGAGTTCCACGAGGCCCTTTAGCCCGGTCATTTCACACGCTTCGCGAGGACTCTAACCGGGCTAGTTGGCAAAACCGCGCCCGGAAAGGGACCCAAGAGGATCCCGTCGGTCCTGAAGGTGTTCTTCCATATGAACAGTGTGTTGCATCTCTCTGACTCTGGGACCGGGCGCGGTTTTGCTTTTCTAACCCGTATAGCAGTCCTCTTGCGAAGTCTGACCGCCCTGTGCACCGACGGGGTGAAATATGCGGGTTAGGTTCCGTAGCCGTCCCGCGACGCGGGATCAGTCCGCACCATCTCGCTCCGTCGAAGGCAGAAAGCAGCGCCGACTCATCCCGCAATGCGGGACGGCGACAAACCGGTTCATGGTCCCGGTCCGCATTCAATCGGTGAATGTCAACGCTTCCACGATCACGCTTCCACGATTAGCCCGGATCTGGTTCAGCGCGCAGCGTGATCGCTCCGGGCTACGGGCTTGGCTCGGCTTTTCTGGCCGCCGCAGCCGCGGCTGCCGCCGCCGCGGCTTCGAGCTTTCCCACTCCCTCCAGCCCGGCCGCGGCCTCTGCGTGGCCTTGCTTGGCAGCCGCCTCGAACCACTTCCCGGCTTCCTGGAGATTCTTCGAGGCCGTCACCCGTCAGATATCGCTTGCCAAGGTCGATCTGGGCGACGGCTGACCCCTGTTCGGCTCGTTTCTTCTGGAACTCGATGGTTCGTTTAAGAGCCTCGGCCTTCTGGGCTGCCTGTTTCTTGAGGATCTCTGCGTCGACCGTGTTGGTCTGGGGCCGGGCGGGCGGGGTCGTGCCCGGCAGAGGCGGGGGTGTTGGAGAGAGAGTCGCCGGCGGTGTGGCCTGTTGGGTTTGAGGGGCGATCGGTTTGACGTAGCGCCGCGCACCGTAGAATTGGGCAGTCCAGCTACGTCCGGGGAGGATGTCGATCCAGCCGGCAGGCAAGGTCTCAGGACAGAGCCAGCAGCCGACCACGCACACGAGCGCCAGGCGCGGAGTCCATTTCATGACGCTGGAAAAGTCCCACATTTCATCACATGGGTCAACCTATCCCCGTGCTTTGCTCCTTGTTCCCGGTCCAGCCGCGATTCCACCGCCTTGATTCGTGTGGGGGCAACGGAGGTTTCGACAAAGGTTGGCTGCGCGGCAAGCAATCACGGTTGTTCTCCGGTGTCTCTCACGATTCTTGACGTTGCCGCCAGCTCACCGCAGCCTGCGCCCATGAACGCCTTCGCGAAGGGTTGTCCGGGCCCCGGCGCCCCGCGCACCAGCTCCCAGGCCTGCATCAGGATCGTTGCCCTTGTCTGCCTCGCGTCGAGTCTCTGGCGCAATGGCGTCCAGGCCGGCGGGGAGAATGGCTGGCTGACGGGTGTCGACACCTGGGGCGGGCGCGCCGCGTTGCCGGCCGTGGTGAATCCCGTGGTCGCGTCGCCGCTGCAATCCGTGCTTTCTCTCCGTGGCGAATGGGAATTCACCACGCGCCCGGTCGCCCCGCTGCGTCATCCGGGCTGGAACGCCTTCTACGCCCAGCCGTGGCCCGATGCGCGCACGATTCAGGTCCCCGGGTGTTGGGAAGCGCAGGGGGTGGGGGCGCCTGGGATGGGGGATTCCTGGGACTGCAAGTGGGATCATTGTGCGAAGCCGCTGCGCGCGCTTTACCAGGGGGACGCGTGGTATCGCAAGACAGTCGCCATCCCCGAAGCGTGGCGCGGGCAGCGGGTCTGGCTCAAGGTGGGCGGCGTGCGTTCTCAGGGCTGGTTCTGGGTCAACCGGACACCCGTCGCCTGGGTGGACAGCTACTGCGGCACGTACAAGTACGACATCACAGACCTGGTCGAGGCGGGAAGCCAGGCCGTCATTGTGGCTGAGGTGAACAATGTGCCGCCCAGCCGAAAGGGCCTCTTCAGCAGCACGCACCGGTTTGGCGGCCTCTACCGCGACGTCGAATTGGAGGCCACCCCCGACACACGGGTCGATTACGCGTGGGTCCGCGGCGATTTCGACAACCAGGCAGCCGAGGTCCATGCCACCGTGGCCTACGGGAACGACGTTTGCACACTGAAACAACCGAGATTGCGGGTGACGCTCAGGACAAGCGATGGCCAGGCGGCCGGTGAAGGCGATCGAGAGGTTGTCTTCGATCCGCGCCTGAAATCGGCCGAGGTGGTGTGTTCGATTCCGCTGACACGCTTTCATCCGTGGTCACCCGAATCCCCCGCGCTGTATCGCGCCGAGATTCTCCTGTGTGATGGGGACCGTCCGGTCCACGGCTGGGCGGAGCGGTTCGGGGTTCGCAAGTTCGAGGTGCGCGGCGATCGTTTCTACTTCAACAACACGCCATGCTTCATTCGCGGCTATGGCGACGACTTCGTTTACCCGCTCACATTGGTCTCTCCGGCCTCTCGTGATGAGCACCTGAAGCACTTCCGGGCCGCCCGGCAGGCCGGGTTCATGTACGTCCGGCTCCACACGCACTGCGAACTCCCGGAGTACTTCGAGGCGGCGGACGAGGCCGGGGTGCTGGTTCAGCCGGAGCTCCCGTACTACGGCGACTATCCGACGGAGGCGTTCACCTTCGATCCGATCCGGGACCTGAAGGAGTTGATCACCCATTATCGCCGTCACGTGTCGCTCGCGACGTACTGCATGGGGAATGAAGGAACCCTCGGACGCCCGTTGGGGATCGAGATCTACAAGCTCGTCAAACAACTGGATCCCGACCGGCTGGTTCTCCACCAGGACGGGACTTTCAACACAGCCGAGAACTCCGATTTCAGGAATGGCCCTATCGACGCCTGGCAGCCCGGCAGTTTTGCCTGCGACGCGCCGTTTGTCGCCCATGAGTACCTCAACCTCTCGGTGAAACAGGATCCGCGTCTCGCCGCGAAGTTTTCCGGGGTCATGTTGCCGCCCGTCCCGCTCGAGACCCGCGATGAGTGGTTGACAGATGCCGGGCTCGATCGGCGCTGGGGCGACGCCTGCCAGGACGCCGCGCACGGTTTGCAGCGGCATTATCAGAAGCGAGGGCTGGAAGCCGCCCGCATGGACCCCGCCTGCGACGGTTATAGTTTCTGGACCATTGTCGATGTGGTGGTGAAACAGGGAGACACCTACAGCGCGCAAGGGTTTCTCGATCCCTTCTGGGAGCCGAAATCCAACGGCTACACCCCCGAGGCCTTTCGTGTCTTTAATGCGCCCACCGTGCTCCTGCTCGTTACCGAGCCATCCGACCGTATCGCGGTCGCCGGCGACCGCATCCGGGCCGATTTCTGGGTGTCGCATTACGGCGACCAGCCTCTGAAGCAGACACGGGTTTCCTGGACGTTGCGCGCGGACAAGTCAGTGCTGGCCGAGGGAGTGTGCTCGGGCGGTGATGTGGACCTCGGTTCTGTCCGGTCGCTGGCTCGAGCCGAGTTCGTAATCTCCGATCTTCAACAGCCCGCTCATGCGGTCCTGGTCGTTTCGTTGGCCGACACAGGGGTTCGCAATCAATGGGACTTCTGGCTCTTCCCCAAACGCGGCACGCGGACTGGTGCCGGAATCGCGGTTGCACCGGCTCTCCTGCCCCAATTGGCGCCGCTGTACTCGGGGTTGGTTGCCGCCGACGATCCTGAGGCGGAGCGGGCGGCCCTGCTCGTTTCGTTCTTTGGCTCGCCCGACGTCGAGCCGGCATTGGCCTCGGGCAAACGCGTCGTCCTGATCAACCGGACCACCGGCGCCCCCAACGTTAGCCTGGGTTGGTGGGCGATGGGCGAACAGGTCGGCACCGCCTTCGCGAGGCATCCCGCCCTGGGCGATTTCCCGCACGACGGTCATCTGTCCCCGCTCGCCTTTCGCATCCTCAAACGGGGTCTGAAGTTGCCGGCGCTGCCCGGGTTGCATCCGGACGAGATGTTTGTCGTAGGCGAAGGTCTGGACAGCTATTACCTCTACGCAGCGGAGGCGCGGATCGAGCAGGGCCGTGCCCTGATGACCTTCGGGCTGGACCTCCTCTCGGGCCATCCCGAAGGGACCTGTCTGCTGGATGGGTTGATCCGTTATGCGCAGTCGGATCGCTTCGATCCGCGGGGAACCGTCTCGACGCCGGCCAGCGCGCCCGCCCCGAACGGGTGGTCGAGGACGCTCGAGGCCGGCGATGTCGGATACGATCATGCGCCGCTGAACGGCGTGCAGCTCGATGTGGCCCGGGCGATGCGCGGCAAGAACGAGCTGATTTGGGAAACCCAACCGGTGCCGGCCAGTGCCCATCACCATGAGGTGTTCGCGGTCACATGGGAAGGTGGCATGGGCTACTTCGCCGAGCCCCAGGGAACGTTCGCCCTCTACGTGGACGACACAAAGGTGCTCGACATTCCCGCCATCAGCGAATCCGACACGGCCTGGTGGAATGCCCACCGGACGGTCAGCCTGAAGTACGAACGCGACAATTCGCGTCCGGAGATGGGGCGGCTGACCCTGTCGCTGCCGTCGTCGAGTGTCACCCCGGGCAAACCCCTGCGGTTGAAAGTTGTCGGTAGCGACTCGAACAGCCGGCGCTGGTTCGGCGTCTGGCAGACCTTTGGCGGTCTCAGTCATCTTTTCGCTCCTGCATCGCGAAAAGATGCGGCGCCGCTGCGCAGCGATTGAGTCGGCACGACCACATTTTGGTGGATGACTCTCGGCATCTGCGCATGGGCTGGTCTACGGTTAGGGTCTGTGCAAAAACTACTTCCGGTTTTGGCGGGAGCGCCACCGGGCCAGAAAACGGGTCAGTTCTTGATTTTGTCATATCTTTCGCCCGCCCCCTTTCGGCTGACGCTGCGGCACGTGATGGACCTGCCGCGCGGCCCCCACCCGACTGTGCGCCTATCCTGAGAATATAACAATATCAAGAACTGACCCGTCTGGCGATCCCGCTGTCGCGGGAGAGGTCCTGATCGGTGGCGGTGATTGTCTCGATCGAGCAGGGACCTGCGGAGATCCGCCCTCCGAGACAAGCCCCCCCCGACATCGGCTCATGGTCCCCATCCGGACTCAACCCTTGAACGTCAACGCTTCCCACAAAGTCCTGAGGTCCTGGTCGCGGAGGCAATGGCGGTCCGGACTCAATGCGTTCATCGACAGTTGGACGGGTTTCGGATAGGAGTTGGTCATGACAACGATCCAGCCTCTGCCGGTGCAACTGCAGGCGTGTCTCCCACGCAATCGCCAATCGATTGCCCTGCGCTGGGGTGCCCGTTATCTTCCGTTGCTTCTCACTGCTGCGGGGGTGCTGTCAGCGCTGTCTGAAGCGGGTGCGGCGTCCGAGGGCGCGACGGCGGCTCCGATCGGCGAGCCCGGTCGTGTGATCGGGCCGGGTCAGGTCGGTCTCCCCCTCAACGAGTCGCCTCCGGAAGGGGTGTGGTTCAGCGGCAGACCCGCTGGTCGTGCGATCAAGGTGGGCCGGGGCAATCTCCTCCTTGTCGAGTCACCTCAGGAAGGGTTGTGGTCGGTGGCAACGGACTGGACGAACGGCTGGCCGGCGGGCTGGGTGCATGCCCACGCCGCGAAGGTCTGGGACGAGGGTGATTGGATTCGTGTGTCCGGGCAACTCGATCTGGCGCAGGGCCGGCTCGAGCTTCTGGATTCGTACCGGAGAGAAGGGGATGTCGTGCGCGGCGTGCGGCGGTTCACCTGGCGCGGCAAATCCGAGCTGCCGCGCTGCACCCTGTCGGTGCGCTGGGTGGTTCCCGGCGCTACAAACGCGAAGCCGTTGCTTCCGGGCATCGTTTATTACGGCAACCCGTCCGGGGCGCGGACGGGAGCGGGCGCGGTTGCGGTGCACGCGGGTGTTCCGGGCGACATGTCGATGTTCGAGGAACATCGCTATGGCGCGCCATTTGCATGTGTCGAGTGGGCGACGGCGGACTCGTTCCGCAGCGCGGCCCTGCACACCGTGCCTTCGCGTGTTGGCGGAGGACATCATTCCGATCAATGGTGGTCGCTGGGTGTGAATGCCCGGGAGGCATGGACGGAATTGACGTTGCTCTCAGGGCCGTGCGCCGCCAACGGCCAACCGAGCGTGGTCAAGGCGCTTCAGCAGAAGTTCCTTCCCTATCCGGACGCCTGGCTCACGCTGCGGCCGGGCGCGGTGATCGAGAAGACGTTCTTTATCGAGGTCTGCCCGTCGGTCGCGCAGGGTTCGGGTTTCCGCCAACCGTTCCGGACCGCCCTGCGGCTGCATCCGCCATTCAGTCTCGACGGCCTGCCGACATTCGACCAGATCGTCCGGGACAAGCACCGCTTCGCGGTTTCACGATTTCGAGATCGGGCAAACGATCCGGGGTTCGAGATGTACCCGGACTACGTCGAGGGGACGCATTATGTGATGGGCTGGTGCGGGCAGGCGGGAGCGCTGGGCAGCGCGCTGCTTTGGCTGGCGCCCAGGCTGGGCGATCCCGCTGCTTCGAATCGGGCTTCCCGCGCCATGGACCTTCTGGCCAGTGCCCCCTTCAACGAGCACGGCTTTCTGCTGAAGTACACCGCCGAATCGGGGACGTGGTCGGAGCAGGACCACGTCTCCCAGGGCCAGGCGATGGAGAACTTCGCTCGGGCGATTCTCGCGGCCCGCGAGTTGGGCAAGAGCGGCGGGGCCTCCGATGAAGGCCGCAGGGGGGACGGCTCGTCCCCCGCACCCTCGTCAACCAGCAGCCTGAAAGCGCAAGGCGGGGCGCCGCAAACGGGTTCCTGGGAATCGTTCCTGCGCCGGGCCTGCGCGTTGCATGCCGACCGCATTCTGCGGGACGATTGGCGGCCGGTGTCGACGGCGGAGGCGTTTTATGTCTCGCCGCTCTGCAAGGCCTCGGTGCTGTTTGGCAACGCCGACTTCCAGCGGGCGGCGGTCAAGGCGGCGCGGCACTATGCCGAACGCCATATCGAGATGCGGGAACCGTACTGGGGCGGGACGTTGGACGCCCGGTGCGAAGACAAGGAAGGCGCGCTGGCGGGGTTCCAGGCCTTCCTGGCTGTTTATGAACTCACGCGCGAGCCGCGCTATCTCGACTGGGCGGCCCACGCCCTGGACGTGGCCCTGACCTACACGGTGTTGTGGGACATCGACCTGCCGGCCGGGCGCCTGCGCGATCACGCGCTCAAGACCTGCGGCTGGACGATCGTGTCGGCGCAGAACCAGCATTTGGACGTCTATGCGGTTCTGTTCACGCCCGAGATCTGGCGGATGGGCGAGTATCTCGGGCGGGAGGATCTAAAACGGTTGGCGGCGGTGATGTTCCGCAGTTGCGGCCAGCTCATTGACGCCCAGGGCAGCCAGGGCGAGCAGATTCAACAGACCAATTTCGGACAGTCCGGCGATTTGACGGATGTCTTTCGGATGCGGGGCGGCTACAGCGAAGGATGGACGGTCTTCTGGATCACGGCACATTTTCTCAATGCCGCCGCGCAATTTGAGTCCATGGGTGTGGATCTCGATCGGATCGGGGCGTCCATCGCGCGGGCTGAATGGAGCGCCGAGGTGACGCCCGCGCCGTTGTATCGCGATCCCGTGTATGACGGGGCGGCGGATCCGGTCCTGGTGTGGAATCCGTTTCGGCAAGCCTGGTGGATGCTCTACACGCAGCGCCGGGCCAAGCTCGATCTGCCGGGCGTCGAGTGGTGTCATGACACGGAGATCGGTGTGGCGGAGTCGCGCGACGCGGGGATGACATGGGCCTACCGGGGAACGCTGACGATCGAGGCCTCGGATGCCGAGTATTCGTTCTGGGCGCCGGACGTGATCCGCGACGATGCGGGTCGGTACCACCTGTTTGTCAGCTACGTGCCGGGCGCAGCCAGCACACACCGGAACTGGGGCGGGCAACGGCACATTCTGCATTACAGTTCCGCCGACCTGTGGCACTGGACGTTCGAGCGTCGGGTCCCGGTGGCGTCGGACTACTGCATTGATCCCACCCTGATTCGACGGCCGGACGGCGCCTGGCGCATGTGGTACAAGGACGAGGGACACGACTCGAAGACCTACGCCGTCGAAAGCCGCGACCTCGACGAGTGGGTGCCGGTCAAGGATCCGGGCGTTTCGAAGCTCTACGGCGAGGGGCCCAAGGCCTTCCACTTTGGGGGGTGTTACTGGTTGATCAAGGACCCCAACAGCGGGCTGGACGTGTACCGTTCCGACGATTTGGACGGCTGGGCTTACCAGGGCAAGATCCTGGACCAGCCTGGCAGCCGGAACAGCGACGGCACGATCGGCAAACACGCCGATGTTGTCGTGTGCGGCGAGCGCGCTTACATCATCTACTTCACACATCCCTACACCGAGAACGCTCCCGACCGAAACGGCGTCTCGCCCCTCTCGAATCGTCATACCGCCATCCAGGCGGCCGAACTCGAAGTCCGCGAAGGCAGACTCGTATGCGATCGCGACAAGGCCTTCCGCATCCGGCTGACGCCGGATTGATGCGGTTGCCGGATCGGGTCAGTCGTCCGAATCAAACGAGCGCGACGGGGGTGGTGGCCGCGGAAGTCACTTGCCCGTGGCGGCCCAACGGGCGCCGCGGCGCAGGAGCCTTTGAAAACCGGGGGTGTCCATGTACTCCGCGGCATGGCCGAGCAGAAGGGCGAAACCGCGTCCCTGACCCAGAGCGGTCGTTACGGCGAGCGGTTGGCGATCACCGGTGGCGACGACTGTGGCATCGGAATGGACACCGGGCTTGATCCAGAGTTCATCCTTGGTTTTAAACGGCTCGAGGCCGCGGGTGATGGGGTGATCGCGGGTGAATTCGACCGTGAACTCGTGCGGCGGGCCGTGGCTGGTCACGTCGAGATTCCAGAACAACCCGCCGATCTGCTGATACTCGGGCCAATCGTAGAACGAGGAACTGCCGGCGTGGATCGAGACGTAGCCTTTGCCGCTACGGACGAATTCGAGGAAGGCCGCCCGCATGGCGGGAGGCCACTCTCTGACTTTGGCGTCACCCCAGGCGTTCCAATCGCTCACAACCAGGTCGTATTGCGCCAGGGTCTCCGCGGTGCATTGCTCGGGCCGCTCGGTCACGTCCACCGCGAAGTGTCCGCCGTCAGTGAGGATGGCCTTGAGTTTGGGGGTGGTCGTTTTCCAATCGTGGTTGTTCTGGCCGCTGAGCAGCAGGACGCGGATCGGCGGGTCGGCAGCGCGAAGGGACGAGGGCTCGGCGACGAGGGCGGATGCCAACAAAGCGGCTGCGATGCGGGCGGTGGCTCGGGTGAATGTCTTCATGCCAACAAGGAGAGGGAACCGTGGGATTGCCTGGTTGCAGCGTTCATGGGGCGAGCGTAGCAGACTGGCGGATCGAGGTCCACCCGCCGCTGACAGGGTCAGCCCTTAAGAATCAACGTTCCTTGTGAACTTCAGCGGCGGAAACGGCTCAGGGCCATCACGAGAACTCCCGTGAATCGCGCCCCAATCCTCCTCTCCAGCGAACTTAATTCTTAAGGGCTGACCCCGCGGGGTGAGGTGAGCGGGTAAGTTGGGGGGTGTCGGCTCTTGCGCGGGCTTTGGCGCGGGGGGTAGGTTGGTGGCATGTCGCACGCGGATTTCGTCCATTTACATCTGCACACCGAGTACTCGCTGCTGGACAGCGCGTGCCGGGTGGATCGGTTGATCGAGCGCGCCCACGAGTTGAAGTTCCACTCGATGGCGATCACCGATCATGGGGTGATGTACGGGGTGGTCGATTTCTATCTGGCGGCGCGGGCCAAGGGGATCAAGCCGATCATCGGCTGCGAGGTGTATGTGGCGCCGGGGAGCAGGCGCGAGAAGAAGACTGTCAGCGGCGGGCGTGACGCCTATCATCATCTTGTGCTGTTGGCCAAGGACGAGAGGGGGTACAGCAATCTGATTCGGCTGGTGACGGCGGCGCACATCGAGGGGTATTATTACAAGCCGCGCATCGACAAGGACTTGCTTGCGGCGCACAAGGAGGGGTTGATTGCCCTTTCGGGGTGTCTCTCCGGTGAGATCCCCGAGTTGATCGTGCAGGATCAGATCGACAAGGCGCGGGAGACCGTGGACTGGTTCAAGCAGACTTTGGGGGCTGAGAATTTCTATCTCGAACTGCAAAACCACGGTTTGCCCGACCAGGCGAAGGTGAATCGCCAGCTTCTGGCCTGGGCCGGGGAGTTTGGGCTTCAGGTGGTGGCGACCAACGACGTGCATTACATCCTCAAGGACCATTGGCAGGCCCACGATTGCCTCATTTGCATCGGGATGCAGACGACGCGGGACGACACCAGGCGGGTGCGCTACCAGGCGGGGCAGTTCTACCTGCGATCGGCGGAGGAGATGAAGGTCTTGTTTGCCGAAGTGCCCGAGGCGGTGCGCAACACGGTCGCGGTGGCGGAGAAATGCAACGTCGAGATCCAGTTCGGCAAGCTGCACTACCCGACCTTCGATCCGCCCCAAGGGCAAACGCGGGAGGATTGTCTGCGGGGCCTGCTGGCCGAGGGGTTGCGGATCCGGTACGGGATGACGACGCGTATCGAGGGCGGGAGCTACCGGTTGGAGGCTCTCGAGAATCCGGCGCGGCTGCCGACCTACACGCCTCGATGGGCGTCCGTTTCTTCGAGGGCTGGTCGGGGAGAGACAGAAGCGGCGGTGGGAAGGGGGCCTGGCGATGGGGAAATCGACGCGGGGGGTGGGGGGGCGATGGACGGGGCGGTGGTTGAGGCGGCGCAGGCGGTTTTGGACCGACTCGAACTCGAGTTGAGGACCATTGTCAAGACCGGGTTTGTCAGTTACTTCCTGATCGTGGGGGATTTTGTCCGATATGGCCGCGCGAAAGGGATCACATGTGTGGCGCGCGGATCGGCGGCCGGGTCCATTGTGACCTACCTGCTCGAGATCTCGAATGTGGATCCGATCCGCTACGGGCTGCTATTCGAGCGGTTCCTGAATCCGGAACGGGTGAATCCGCCCGACATCGACATTGATTTTGCGGACGACCGGCGGCAGGAGGTGATCCAGTATGTGCGGAACAAGTATGGGCGGGAGGCGGTCGCGCAGATCATTACTTTCGGCACGATGGGTGCAAAATCGGTGATTCGGGATGTGGGGCGGGTGATGGGGTTAAACTATGGCGAATGCGATCGGCTGGCGAAGATGGTGCCGAACGAGTTGAAGATGACCCTCGAGAAGGCTCTGAAGCAGTCGCCGGAGCTGAAGCAGGCGTTCGAGACCGAGGAGGAGACGCGCGAGTTGGTCGAGACGGCTTTCATCCTCGAAGACCTCACCCGCAACGCGTCGGTCCATGCGGCGGGCGTGGTGATCGGCCCGGGTCCGCTGGTTGACCTGTTGCCGCTCAAGCAGGACGAGGACGGGACGCTTGTGACGCAGTACGCGATGGGTCCGGTCGGCGACCTGGGTCTGCTGAAGATGGACTTTCTGGGTTTAAAGACGTTGACCGTCATTCGCAACACGTGCGAGATGGTCCGGCAGACGCAGGGGGTGGCCGTTCCGATCGACCAGCTTCCGCTGGATGACGCGGCGACTTATGACCTCCTGAACAAGGCCAACACATTGGGCGTGTTCCAATTGGAATCGGGCGGCATGCGCGACCTGTGCCGGAAGTTCCAGATCAGTTCGATCGAGCACATCACGGCGTTGATCGCGCTGTATCGTCCGGGGCCGATGGACCTGATCCCTGATTTTATCCGGAGGCGGCACGGGGAGACGGCGATCGAGTATGCGCATCCTTTGCTCGAGCCTCTCTGCCGGGAGACCTATGGGGTGATGGTGTATCAGGAGCAGGTCATGCAGGCGGCGCAGGTGCTGGCCGGTTACACGCTGGGAAGTGCGGACCTGTTGCGGCGCGCCATGGGCAAGAAGAAGGCCGAGGAGATGGCCAAGCAGCGTTCGATCTTCGTCCGGGGCTGCAAGGAGAAGAATGGGATTGCCGCGGACAGGGCCAACCAGATTTTCGATCAACTCGAGAAATTTGCCGGCTACGGTTTCAACAAGTCGCACGCGGCCGCCTATGCGGTGGTGGCGTATCAGACCGCGTATCTGAAGGCCAATTATCCAGTCGAGTTCCTGTGCGCGATGTTGACGAACGACATGGCGGACACTGACAAGCTGAGCCTTTACATTGGCGAGGCGCGGGCTTTTGGGATCGAGGTGCTCGGGCCCGACGTGAACGAGAGCCGGATTCACTTCGCTCCCGGCGGGCGCGACGGAGACGCGGGGGGTCGCAAGTCGATCCGATTCGGTCTTGCGGCGATCAAGGGCGTTGGCGAGATGGCGGTGGCGAGCATTCTCAAGGCCCGGGAGGAAGGGGGGGCATTTGAGTCGCTGGCCGACCTTTGCGATCGCGTGGACCTCCGGGCGGTCAATCGCAAGGTCCTCGAGGCTCTGGTGAAATCGGGAGCCTGCGACACGTTCGGCGAGACGCGGGCGACCCTATGGGCGGCAATCGACGGGGCATTGGCGCGGGCGGCGAGCGCGGCCCAAGACCGCGCCCGCGGGCAGACCTCGCTTTTCGGTTTGCTCGAAGACCAGCCGGCTGCGCTGGGCGAGAGCATCGCCAGGGTGCAGGAATGGCCGCAGAGCGAACTGCTGGCGGCGGAGAAGGAACTGCTTGGGTTTTATGTCTCGGGCCATCCGCTGACGCCTTACGCGGATCTTCTGCAGCAATTCGCCCTGGCGACTTCGAGTGTGCTGGCCCAGTTGCCAAACCGGACGATGACCCGGATTGGAGGGCTGATCACCGCGGCGCAGCACGGCATTTCGAAAAAGACGAACAAACCGTACGCATTGGCCACGATCGAGGACTTGACCGGATCGGTGCAACTGGTCTGCTTGAACGCAAGGCCGAGAAACACAAGGCGTTGCTTCAGCCCAACACGGCCGTGCTGGTTGTGGGCGAGGTGAGCACGACCGACGAGAAGCCGAAGGTCTTTGCGCAGGAGGTGATCCTGCTCGATGACGCCCCGCAGCGCTACACCGAACAGGTGCATTTCCGGCTCCACACGGCGCATCTGAATGCCGAGCGTCTCGATCAGGCGCGGGCGCTGGCCACTGACCACGCGGGCCGTTGCCCCCTGTTCCTGTGCCTGATCCATCCGGCGGGAGAGTTGGTCTTCGTCGAGGCGCACGATCGCTATCGTGTCACGCCTTCGCTTGCCCTTCAGCAGGCCGCCGACGCGCTTTTCGGCGAGAATACCTACTACGCCAAGATCGATCGCACGGCGCCGCCCCGCCCGGCGCGGCGGTGGGAGCGCCGCGAGACCTCCGGCGGCAACGGCGAATGAACGAAACAGCCCGGTTTGGGGTCGAATGGGCGGGAAAAGCCCTTTGACGGTCTTCTTCTTCGGGCGTAAGAATTGAGCAGGACATGAATCGACAGGTGACATCAAGTTTGCGCGGGGCGGTGCTCGGCGTCGTAGTGGGGGCTGTAGCCGCCGCCGGTTGGGCTGCCGAGGTTCCGGGCGCGCCTGGCAAGGTCACCTTTTCGGACAGTGAAGACGAGGGCAAGGGTGGCGCGCGCGTGGATGTGGCGGTGCCGACTCCGATGTTCCAGCGGCGCATGGATGCGCCGCGGATGGGAGGCAGTTCTCTTGACGGCGTCAGGGCGATTCCGTTTGCCCCGCCATCGAGCCTGTCGCCCAGCGTGGACTCGCGACGGCTTCGTGACGCGCGGAGCAACTGGATTCTCGATCCGGGGAAGAATCTCGATTTCAACAAAGACAATGCCTTCCGGGCCTTCGGGGTCCGGTCCGGCGTTGATTTCGAGAAATTCGGCGAGGAGAGCGATCGGCCCATGAATTTCTGGGAGGCGTACTTCAGCAAGGAGAAGGCCGACGCCAAGCAGAGCCGCTCGCCGGTCAAGCTCGATCCGATGCCAAACGAGCGGATGAACAGGGGCGAATTGACACCGCGTTTCCAGCCCTTCCAGGCCTTCGGGTCAACGGAGTTCGACGGGTTCGCCCCGCTCTCGATCGACCGGGAGCGCACAGGGGTGTTGTTTTCGGACACTCCATCGAGGAGCTCGGTTCTCGGGACTTTGGGCGACGCGCTCGACAGCAATAGCCGGCGGGATTTGGTTCGCGACAGCCTCAATCTCACGACCATGCCCCCGGGTGCGAAGCCGGCGGGAGGGGCCGAGGCGCGGGCCGAGCAGTTTCGGCGCATGTTGGGAATCGGTCTGCCGACCGATGAAAAGCCGGCGGCCTCGCGTGCTGGCGTGGCCTCGGTTCTCCCCGAATCCGGCCCGAGCGAGAGTATGGTGGAATCGATGGATTTGATCGGTGTGATTGCGGATCCCACCCGACGGGAGCTGAATCCGGTGGTCGCTCGCCCCGCCCCGGGCTTTGACGCGGGCCCGAAGCTGGAGTTTGTCGACACGATTGGCGGCGTGAACTCGCGCCCGGCGGCCCAGCGCCGCCCGCTGATCGACATGGGTCCCGTGCGAAGCGTGCTGCCTGCCACCGCCAGTGCGGATCGCAACACGGGGACCGCGGCTCCTCGGACGATCTACTCGCCGACGACGCTCGAAATGCCCGGGCGGAATTTCTAGCGAGTGCAGGATCTTACGCCTCAACTGCGGACGCGTCTGGGTCGCGTGGAGCGAGCGGTTGGGTTGTTTGTTTTCCTGGCGACGCTGCTTCTGGTGGCCGGCTTTGTGTACTATGTGTACCAGACGGCGAAGCGCAAGGGTTGGCTGGTGACCAAGGTCGAGTACTGCACCAGCCTGTACAGCGCTGCCGGCCTCAAGGTGGGCGATCCGGTGAAGCTGATGGGATTCGACGTTGGCGAGATCACCCTGATCGACACCGAGAGCCCCGACGGGGTCTACAACGTCTATGTCCAATTCTCGGTCCGGGCCCCGTATTTCGGGTATCTCTGGACGGCCGGATCGAAGGCGCGGGTGAGTTCCGATTTCCTGGGGAAGCGCACTATCGAGGTGACGAAGGGCACCAACTACATCCCCACCCACATCGTCTGGCAAGTCAGCGAGCAGACGCCGCAACAGGCCCTCGCCCTGCCCGATCTCAAAGACAAGCTGTTCCTCGATGTCCATGAACTGCCGGTTGTCACGCGCAAGCTGCTCGCCCCGTCATTCGTTTTGGAGGACATCGGCGATCTGGCCGCTCTCGTGGCGCGTCTGCAGGACGGCACCAACCGGCTCACGCGGCATCTCCTGGCGCGATTCGACGAGGCGAACCGGGATGTGGTGGTCCGGTACAAGGGGGCGGCTCGCGAGTTGCGCCCCCTGCAACTGGCATTGGTCGAGGAATTCACACGCCTCATCGAGGGGCCGTTGCTGATGCGGCTGCTTTTGACGGGGTGGCGCTGACGGAGGAGACGCGGCGTCTGCTCGATCCGCCTCCGCAGGGAGAGGAGGTCTTCCGCGTCAATCGCCTGCTCCTCGAACAGGCTTATCCGCAGGAAATCAACCGGACGCGCCGGTTCGCCACGCCGCTTGTGCCGTTGGACCGGGATCTTCTCGAGAGGATGATCGATGCGTCGGTGCCGCGGATTCGGGTGGTTGACCGCCAGGCCCGGACCAAGCAGGTGACCTACTCGTGGAACCTCCAGACCAGCCGGTACGAACCGCACACGGCCGAGCACCAGGCCCTACTGGCTTCCGCCCGATGAGACGCCGACGTTGTCGGATCGGCTGGATCTTCTGGTGCGCGAGACGGAGGCGGCCTTGCCCAGCGTGTTCGCCCTGACCAATCAAGTGGCCCAGATCCTCGACAAGGCCCTGGATCTGACGGCAAATGCCGATCTGCTTGTGGTTCAGGCGCAACCGTTGGTCACCAATCTGACCGTCATCAGCGCCAATCTGACCAACGCCGACGGCGCCCTGGGGCGCTGGTTGCTGCCGGCCGATCTTCACGCGCAGACGTTGGTCACCCTGACCAACGCCAACGACGCCCTCACGAACGTCAGCGCCACCCTTGCCGATGCGGGCGTGATGCTCGCCGCGGCCAACACCAACCTGACACTCCTGATGACGCAGATGCAGCCCCCGCTTCAGAGCCTGAGCATCATCATCAGCAACCTCAACACCCAGGTCGAGGCCAACACCAACTTCGTCGGGACGCTGCAGCGCTCCTGCTCCACACCGACGAGTTGATTCAGGTTTCAAGCGGCATTGGCTGCTGCGATCCGCATTCAAGTCGAAGCCGACCAACGCCCCGCCCCGAGCCCCGTCGGGCAAGGCATACCGGACACCTAAGGGCGCTTTGTACTGAGTTCGAGGTTTGGGGGTGGACTCGGCTGAGAATAAACGCTTGCCGCCTCGATGGTCATGCAAAACTCCTTCGAAAACCAGCCTGAATTCAAGTCATGTGACACAACATCATTATACCCCCATAAAAACCCAACCCATGAAAACCTCTCAACTTCATTGCCGATGCATGGCCGCCTGGCTCGGCGGCGCTGTCCTCCCTTGCCGCCGATGTGCGTCAGGGCCTGGTCTCCTACTGGCCGCTGGACGCCATTTCGGCGGATCTGACCACCACGGCCGACCTGGTTTCCGGATATGACCTGAACACCGTCAAACTGGTTTGACACATCCGGCGTCGTGCCGGGCAAGCGCGGAAACGCCTTCCAGTTCGATGGGACGTCGCAGTACGCCTACCGAACCATGTACGGCGAGGAGACAGACCGGCTGCCCATCTCGAAGGCTGCGAGTTTCACCGTGATGTTCTGGGTCAAGGGAGCGCCCAATCAGGGCGACCGGCGCGTCTTTTCCGAGAGCAACGTGCTGCTCGGCGACAACGATCCGCTCGTGAACATCGGCACGCACAACGCCGGCACGGACGGTACGATCGACCTCTTCTTTCGCAATAGCGCGGCCACCGTGCAGTTGAATCACCTGCATTCGCCCGGCACCGCGTATGACAACACGTGGCATCACGTGGCCTTGGTCGACGTCTCGGGTGCCGTGACCCTTTACCTGGACGGCACCAACACGATGACGGCCACGTACACCCGCGAGGCAAATCCGATCCAGGACACGCTCTCGATCGGCGCCATCGTTCGCAGCAGTGTCGGATCCTACTTCGCAGGCACAATCGACGAAGTCGCGGTCTGGGAACGGGCGCTGAGCATGGAAGAAATCCAGAACGTGATGAACAACGGCATTCAGACCCCGGTGCCCCCTCTCGGCCCCTTCATCACCAGGGATCCGGTCGGTTCGTCCAAACTCCGCGTTGGCGACTCTTTCACGTTGACAGCCGCGGCGGCCGGGGTGCGGCCCCTGACCTACCAGTGGTTGAAGGGAGAGAACGAGATCACGGACGCCACGTCGGCCACCCTGGCGCTGACAGATTTGCAGGTTGCGGACTCGGGCGATTACAAACTCCGGGTGACCAATGCCGAGGGGAGCGCCGAATCCGCCGCCGCCACGCTGGTCGTCAACCCGCCTCCGGAGCCGAACCTGATCAGCGAGGTGATCTCGCTGTGGCGGCTCGATGGCGTCCAAGGCACAAAGACCTACGACGTCGTCAGCGAATACGATATGGAGTTGGTCAACCTGACGGGCGCCGACGTGGTCCCGGGCAAGTGGGGCAACTGTGTCCAATTCGATGCCGCCCGTCAGACCATGCTGGTTCGCATTAACAACCCGGGCGAAAGCCTGCCCATGTATCAGCACCCTGATTTCTCTGTCTCGCTGTGGGTCAAGGGCGATTACAGTAACCAGACCGACCGACGCGTCTTCTCCGAGGGGTCCACGAAGAACACCAATCCGCTGTTCAACATTGGCACCCACAACGGCGGCACCGACGGAACTGTGGACATCTACATTCGGACCGACAGCGGCGCCGTGGTGGGCGATCACCATCACTCAAACGGGATCGCCTTTGACGGCACATGGCATCACATTCTCTACACGCAGCGCGATCTGGGGCCCGTGATGACCGCGCATCTTTACGTCGACGGTGTGCTGGACACGATGAAGCCGGATCCGGTGCGGCCGCTCGCGCTTCTGAACACCACGACCATTGGCGGCATCCTGCGCAACGCCAGCTCGGCCTGGTTCACGGGACAGATCGACGATGTGATCGTGTGGAACCGCGGGCTGACGGCTGCCGAGGCGCAACTCCTGGCGACGGCCCCCATGCCCGACCCGCCTCCAAACTACCAACCCCTCGTCATCAGCGCGTTTACCTCCGAGATGCCCGAGGTGGTCGAGGGCGATGCCGTCACATTGCGATGGGATGTCCGGAGAACGGCCGAGCAGATCCTCATCGACAACGGCGTCGGCGATGTCACCTCGATGAGCGTCTCCGGGGCGGGGAGCGTCAGCGTGACGCCGGCAGCCACGACCACCTACACATTGACCATCAAACGGGGCGAGGAGCAACTGAGCGCCCAGACGACGGTGACGGTCCTCAAAGGCGTCGAGGCCAACTGGGCGGCGCTCGACAACTTCGACGAGCACAGCCCGGGCCCCATCTCGCGCACCGCCTGGTGGAGCGACACCCGCGGCGAGTACGCCCAAGTCGAAAACCTGAACGGCAACCACATGCTCAGCGTCCGGACCACCGATAGCGCGGTCGTGCTCCCCATCGGCTCGCTCAAGATCACCGAAGGTCAGGAGCGCACTCTCTTCTTCCGCATCCTGGTCCGGGAACCGCTGCCCACGGCGGCCCTTCGCCATGTGATCGGCCTCACGGACAAGAACATCCGCAGCCAGGGCGACACCACCAGCAACATTGGCCCGGTGCTCCACGCCAACTTCGACACGGCTGCGCCTCCCTGGTTCCTGGGCGTCATCAATTACGTGGGCGGGACTATCGAATACGCCACCGACCCGCTCGAGACGGGCGCGCTCTACTCGGTCTGGATCGACATCAAGAACGAGCCGATGAACGATCCTGCTTCGCCCAACGACATCTTCGCGGTCTACATCAAGAAGGATGGCGAGGCGGAACGGACCGAGCTGTGGAAGGACTACCTGAGCGACCGCGACGCCTCGACGCCGGACCTCGGCCCGATGATGCCGGACCTCGACAAGCTGTTTGTCGCGGGCAACAACACGGCTGCCAGCCTCTGGTTCGACGACTTCTTCATCAGCAAGTCGGGCTACAACGGCACCGAACCCGCCCCCTACAACCAAGGTGGGACGCCTGAAGTCAGCATTGCCATCCAAGGCGCCAACGTGGTTGTCACCTTCACGGGCACCCTGACGGCGGCTGACCAGTTGACGGGGCCGTGGACGGACGTGGCCGGGACCAGCCCGCTGACCATTTCGGCGAGCGGCGCTCAGAAGTTTTATCGGGCCAAAAGGTAAAGACCGAGGATCCTCGGCGCCCGGGGTGACGAACCCCGGGCGCCGTCGGAGAATCAAGACGAGTTGAGAGTTGAGAGTTGGACGTTGTCCGTTCTGGTTCATGGTCCCGATGTGCATTAAGTTGTTGAAGTTAACGCTTTCCATGAACCGTGGTTCCGTAGCCGCGGACGTCAGTCCGCGCCATCTCGCTCCGTCAAAAGCAGGAATCAGCGCCGACTCACGTCGGCGGCTACAAATCGGTTCATGGTCCCCGTGCGCATTCAACAGTCGAATGTCGACGCTTTCCATGAACCGTGGTTCCGTAGCCGCGGACGTCAGTCCGCGCCATCTCGCTCCGTCAAAAGCAGGAATCAGCGCCGACTCACGTCGGCGGCTACAAATCGGTTCATGGTCCCCGTGCGCATTCAACAGTCGAATGTCGACGCTTTCCATGAACCGTGGTTCCGTAGCCGCGGACGTCAGTCCGCGCCATCTCGCTCCGTCAAAAGCAGGAATCAGCGCCGACTCACGTCGGCGGCTACAAATCGGTTCATGGTCCCCGTGCGCATTCAACAGTCGAATGTCGACGCTTTCCATGAACCGTGGTTCCGTAGCCGCGGACGTCAGTCCGCGCCATCTCGCTTCGTCAAAAGCAGGAATCAGCGCCGACTCACGTCGGCGGCTACAAATCGGTTCATGGTCCCCGTGCGCATTCAACAGTCGAATGTCGACGCTTTCCATGAACCCGGACATGGAAAGCGGCGCTGAAGCGCACGCACTCCACGCGCTTCGCGACGTCGAGGGCATCCGGCGTGGCGAAGCCCCGCGCCTGCGGGAAGTGCGGCGGTTTGCAGCCGCTTTAGCGCGCATTTCTCACCAACTTCTGAAGAACGCGGAGCCGATGTCATCGAAAGGTGCACTCATGGGCGCTAGCCAAGCAAAACCGCGCCGGGATCGAGGGAGGCACGAAGGCAACGGAGTGTTGGTTCGCAACGGCGTTTCCCTCCACGACCAGACCCTCATTCCCCACTGTCCCGGCGCGGTTTTGCCACAGCCCGGATTTCAGATTACTCCTTCAAGTGGTGAGAAATCCGGGTTAGGTTCGTGTTCATTGAGCAGTCCAAGCAGGAGCAGGTCGCTTCCCATGCAGCGGGGAAACACATTGGTGCTATGAAACCAGTTAAGGGAGCCTTCACCCTGATCGAGTTGCTGGTGGTGATTGCGATTATCGCGATTCTTGCCGGTCTTTTGTTGCCAGCCCTGTCTCGGGCCAAGGAGAACGGCAAGCGTGCCAAATGCCTCAACAATCTGCGCCAGATTGGGATTGGGATGACAGTTTACGCCGGGGACAACAACGATCTGGTGATCGAGGCCCGGAATGGCGAGGTGCAGATCTGCCTCAATCCGCCCGAACGCGGCGCGGCGGCCACCATCGGCTTGACCATCACGACGAACAGCACCGTTAGCCAGATCTGGACTTGCCCCAATCGTCCCACATTCCCAACCTACGAAGCCGAATACCCGCAGTGGGTCATCGGTTACCAGTACTTCGGCGGCATTCCGAAATGGATCAACCCCGCGGGCACGTTCAACTCCCGCAGCCCGATCCGAGCCTCGACCTCGCAGCCGACCTGGGCGCTGGCGGCGGATGCCGTGATGAAGATCGACGGCAAGTGGGGCGGAGGCCGCGACAGCGCATTCAAGGACATGCCGCCGCATCGCGGACGGGGCGGGATCCCGGATGGCGGCAACGTGCTGACCATGGACGGCTCGGCGCGGTGGATTCGATTCGACAAGATGCTTTTCATCCATAGCTGGAGCCCCGGCGGGGATCGGGATGCGTACTTCTACCAGGAAGACCTGGGACCCGACATCGAGAAGAACATTGCCCGGCTCCGTGCTAAACCGTGATGCGGTCGCGCATTCCGTTTACTCCGGTCGTCTACGAGCACGCCGCTCGCTTTGTGGGACGAACGCCGTGGGAGGTGTCGAGGGATGCGGGACTGCTCTTCGAGGCCCATCGGGCGGCTTATCTCGAGTACCGGCAGCAGGTGATCGCGGTCGGCATCGACATCTACAACCTCGAAGCCGAGGCATACGGCGCGCGTGTCGAGGTTGTCGAGGACGATGCCATCCCCGCAATCCACGAGCCCTTGCTCGGCTGTCCTGAGGATGGTCATGACCTGCCGCCTTTTGACCCTGCCTGCGCGGGACGCATCCCCATGGTCCTCGCAGTCGGGCAGCGTCTGAGACGGGAATTCCCGGAGGCCGATGTCCGCATTCCGGTTGCCGGGCCTTTCAGCATCGCCTTTAACCTGCGCGGCATCACCCGACTTTGTGAGGATGCGATCCTGCGGCCCGAGGCCACTGCGCGCCTGCTGCTTCGGTTGGCCGAGAACCAGGCCGGGTTCTGTCGCGCGGTCGCGGAGGCCGGCCTCGACATTGCGTTTTTCGAATCGGCCGCCGCGCCGCCGCTTCTTTCGCCGAGGCAGTTTCACCAGCTCGAGTTGCCGGCGTTGCGACGCATCCTCAATCTGGCGGCCGAGTGTCTGGGACACCCCGTTCCCTGCATCATGGGGGGAAACACATATCCGATTCTCGCCGATTTGCTCGCGACGGGGACGACCTACCTGGCCTGCAATGTGGAAACGGACCAAAGACGTTTCGTCGAGTCGGTGGCCCGGACCCATCCCCACGTGCGCGTCCGTGTCAATCTCGATCCGGGCGTGGTCGCTTCGTCCGAACTCGAACGGATGCACGCGGGGGTGGATCGCGTTCTCGAAATCATCGGGGACCGGTCCAACTGCCTAATCGGCACGGGCGCCTTGCCCTTCGAGACCCCGCCCGGGAACGTGCGCCTGATTCGCGAGTACCTGGCGAGACGCGCCTCAGACCAATCCCAACCCTCAACCTTATGAGTCATCTCAAGATTGTCCCACACTTCGGGTCTGCGACTCGACGGAGTTTCCTGTGCGCAACGGTCCGGACCGGCGCTGCCGCCTGGGCCGGCCTGAGGTTCCTTCCCCGGGCCGCCTTGGGCGCGACCGATCGCGCGGCGCCCAACGAGCGGATCACGATGGGGATGATCGGCATGGGGCGGCAGGCCTATCACGCGAATCTGCTGCCGTTCCTGGCGTCGCCCGACACCCAGGTGGTTGCGGTGTGCGATGTGGATGCCTGGCGGCTCGAACAGGGTCGCAAACGGGTCGAGGAGTACTACGCCGCGCAAACGACGAGCGGTTCGTTCAAGGGATGCATGATCACCCGCACGTTCCGCAACATCCTGGCCCGCAGCGACATCGACGCGGTCATGATATCGACGCCCGACCATTGGCACGCGATCATGGCAGTCGAGGCCGCGCGCGCCGGCAAGGACGTGGCACTCGAGAAACCGATGTCACTGTCGATTGCGCAGGGGCGCGCCATCAGCGACGCGATGGTCAAACACAATCGCATCTTCCGCACGGACACCGAGGTCCGATTCTCGGGCGACTTTCGTCGCCTGTGCGAGTGTGTCCGGAACGGCCGGATCGGGCGCGTGCGGCGCATCCGCGCCGAAGTTCCCAAGGAGGCGGACCCTGTGCCCGCCCAGCCGACGATGCCCGTGCCGGCCGACCTGGACTACAGCCTGTGGCTTGGCCCGGCGCCCGAAGCGCCCTACACGGAGAAGCGGGTTCACACCCGCGACAACCTCTCGGCGCGTCCCGGTTGGATGATCATTCAGGACTACTGCGACGGGATCATCGGGAACTGGGGCACGCATCTGCTCGATATTGTCCAATGGGGCCACAACAGCGAATTGACGGGGCCGGTCGAGGTGGAAGGATGCGGTGAGTTTCATCCGCCCGGCGGTCTGTCGGATGTGTTGCGCGAGTTCACCGTGATCTATCGGTACGCTGACGGCGTCGAACTCGAATACCAGATGACCGGGCGCCCGGCTGTTCGCTTCGAGGGCGACGACGGATGGATCGAGGCGGTCTGGAACAAAGGCGTCGAGGCGAATCCAAAGACAATTCTCGATGAGCCGTTCGGACCAAACGACCTGCGCCTGCCGTTGGTGAGCGAGAAGATCGACTTCATCCGGTCGGTGAAGAGGCGGACGCCGACGCTGATTCCCGCTGAAGTCGGCCATCGGACCAACACGATGTGTCACCTGGGGCTCATTGCGATCAAGCTGGGACTCAAGCTCAAGTGGGATCCGGCGCGCGAACGGTTCGACGACGACGCTGCCAACCGTTTGCTCGATCGCCCGCTCCGCGCGCCTTGGTCCATTTGAGGACGATGGCAAGCGTTGACATGCAGCGGTTGAATGCGGACGGGGACCATCAACCGGGAACGTTCAACGCCTAGCGCTCAACGCTCAACGTTCAACGAGCACAGTGCATCTGTCAGTTGTCGGTGGGAATGGAGTTTGCGCCGCGTCGGCGGCACGTCGCCCCTCGGGCAATCTCGATCCGTTGTGGAGTGGGGACGGCCTCGTCCCCGGCGATGAGAGTTGCAGACCCTGTTTGGCGGGCGACGAGGACGTCGCCCCTCCGGGAGTCTCCATCCTTTGTAGGCCCGGTGCCCTCACCGGGCGACAGAATACCGACAACTGTCAGATGCACCGCAACGAGCAGGATCTTGGTTTTTCCGCTGTTCGTTGGCACGATTCACCGCCATACTGCTCCTATGAAATCAAGTTCTGGATCTTCCTCCGCTTTGTCCCGTCGTTGCTTTCTGACACGCGGCGGCATGCTTGCTTCAGGAGCGGCTGCGTTTCCTTTGCTGTTGCGCTCGGGCGTGCTGGCCGCCGAGGCGGGGGCCGGCGCCAACGATCGGATCGGCATCGGCTTCATCGGCATGGGCCGGCAGGCCGGCGGCCTGCTCCAGGAGATGGTGCGCCTGCCGGCGGCGCGGCTGGTTGCCGTGGCGGATGTCCACCTGGGCCGCGCGCAAGCCGTCACGGCCAAACACGGTGGTCAGGCCTTTCAGGATTATCGGCGTCTGCTCGAGTTGAAGGACGTGGACGCGGTGATCACGGCGACGCCCGAACAGTGGCGCGGCCCGATCTGCATTCACTCCTGCCAGGCGGGGAAGGATGTGTACGCGGAGAAGCCGATGTCGCTCACCATTCGCGAGGGGCGGCTGATCCTTCAGGCTGCGCGGAAGTACAATCGCGTTTTCCAGGTCGGCAGCCAGCAGCGGTCGATGAGCCGCAACCGCATCGGGTGCGAGTTCATCCGGACCGGCAAGCTTGGCAAGATCAAACGCGTCATCGCCCACAATTATCCCACGCCCTGGGAGGGAAGGCTGCCGGCTCAACCAGTGCCCGCCGAGCTCGATTGGGACATGTGGTGCGGACCTGCGCCGGTCGTGCCGTACAACAAGGATCTGTTTCTGCCGCGGGCCAATCCCGGCTGGCTCTCGTTTCGCCCGTTCTCGGGCGGCGAGATGACCGGATGGGGGGCGCATGGATTTGACCAGGTGCAATGGGCGCTGGGGATGGACGAAAGCGGCCCGGTCGAGGTCTGGGTCGAGGGCCCGAAGTTCGAGCCGCCCACGTACACCGAGGCGGAACCCAAGGCTCGAGGGGACAAGATCTGCAGTGTGCCCAAGGTCTTCTTCCGATACGCCGGCGACATTGTCATGGAACTGGGCAACGGGCCCGATGGCGGCGCGCTGTTCCAGGGCGAAAAGGGCGAGGTGAAGATCGATCGAGGCGTGTTCGAGTCGGATCCCGAGGAGTTGATGGTCGAGGCGCTGCGCAGCCAACCGGGTGGCGGCAACCAGAGCCACATGAAGAACTGGCTCGATTGCATCAAGAGCCGCGCCAGACCGGTGGCGGATGTCGAGACCGGCCATCGCTCGGCCACCGTGTGTCACCTCGGCAACATCGCCCGCTGGGCCGGGCGCCGGTTGCGGTGGGATCCGGTCAAGGAGATCTTTCCGGACGACAAGGACGCGAATCAGTATCTCGATCGCGAGCGTCGCAAACCGTGGGTGTTGCCCGAGCCGGTGTGAACCAGGCGCAATGGGAAGTGCTTCGCCGTTGCGCCTGCGGCGAAGAGGTCGCCCACACACAGGTCGCTTTGATCGTCGACAGCCCGTGGATACCGGGTTATCTGGGCCTTTCGACGCTCGATTATCTCGCGGTGCCCGAGGTGTGGCTCGATGCCAATCTCGAGGTCGAGCGGCGTTTCCCCGAGGCGATTTTCATCCCGGGCTTCTGGGTCGAGATGGGGATGGCGACCGAGCCGAGCGCGTTCGGCTGCAGGGTGAGTTTTTATCCGGACCGTCCGCCCGCGGCGCACCCGCTCTGCGATTCACTGGATGCTATCGAAGGTGTGGCGCCGCCCAATCCGCTCACTGACGGGTTGCTGCCCCTGGTGCTCAATTACTATCGCCGGGCCGAGCCGCGGGTCAGGGATGCCGGTCACCTGATCAAGATCGTCGCCGCGAGGGGCCCGTTGACTTTGGCGACACACCTGGTCGGCGTGAGCGCCTTTCTCCTGGCGTTGCGTCTGGATCCCGACGCCGCGCATCGTCTGCTGCGGATCACCGCGACGACGGCCCGCAATTGGCTGCAGGCGCAAGCGGACGCGCTGCACGACGTGGAAGGCGTGCTGATGCTCGATGACATCGCGGGCTTCATCTCGGAAAAGGACTACCTGGCGTTCGCCCACCCGTATCTCAAGGAGGTGTTCGACGCGTTCACGGGGGCGCTCAAGCTGTTCCACAACGACACCAACAACCCTGTGTCCTATCGCCACATCGGCGCCCTGGGCGCGAACATCTTCAATTTCACGCACGAGCAGCCCTTGGCGAAGGTGCGCGCTTTGACCGGCCCCGATCTCTGTCTGATGGGGAATGTGCCGCCGCTCGAGGTCCTCGTCCAGGGCACGCCCGACACGGTGCGATCGAAGGCGCTCGAGTGCATGGCCGCCCATGGCGGGCGTCGTCGTCTGCTGCTGTCCGCTGGAGGCGGGGTGTCGCCGGGCACACCGGGCGAGAATGTCGCGGCGCTGCTCGAAGCGGCGCGCACGGAGGGCGCGTCCTGGAGCGGATAGGTCTGCGGTTTCGTTTGAGCCGTGAATCACTGGATGTCAGCGCCGCCCGTGAACCGTAAACGTGGTCCTTGTCCTCGTCCTCATTCAAGGCGGCGACAAAGACTGCCGATGGGATCACTTGTTTCGGGAGAACAATCGCCCTGACCTCATATGATTAAGATCGCCATCCTCGGTGCCGGCGCGATCGCCGATGCACACATCGAGTCGTATCGGAAGTTCAAGGACCGTTGCAACGTGGTGGCTCTCGTGGATTTGTATCCGGACAAGGCTGCGGAGAAAGTCGCGAGACACAGCCTGGAGGCGGCGGTATTCAAGGACCTCGAGACTGCGATTGGCCAGGCGGACTTCGACGCTGCGTCCGTCTGTCTGCCGCCCTTCGAGCATGCCAAGGCGACTGTCGATCTGCTGCGGGCCGGCAAGCACGTGCTGGTCGAGAAACCGATGGCTACCTGTCTCGAAGAATGCGATGCGATGCTCCGGGCCGCCGAATCGAGCGGGCGGGTGTTGTCCGTGGTGGCCCAGAACCGTTTCAGAACTCCGATGATGAAGCTCAAGCGCGTCCTCGAATCGGGCCTCGTCGGCAGCGTCCTGCACGGCCAGGTGGATTCTTTCTGGTGGCGCGGGGGCAACTATTACGACCTGTGGTGGCGGGGGACGTGGGAGAAGGAGGGCGGCGGCTGCACCATGAACCACGCCGTTCATCACATCGATCTCTTCCTCTGGATGATGGGTGTCCCGAGCTGGGTGCAATCGGTGTCGCTGAATCTGGCGCACGACAACTCGGAGACCGAGGATTTCTCGACCAGCATCCTCGGCTATCCTAACGGGAGTGTTGGGCAGATCACGGCCTCGCTGGTCCATCACGGCGAGGAACAGCAACTGGCGTTTCAGGGCGCGCGCGCCAAGGTCGCGGTCCCGTGGCAGGTCAAGGCCATGCAGCCAAGAGAGAACGGTTTTCCGGATGAGAATGCGGGGGCGGCGTCTGAGATCCAGGCGTTCTACGACGCATTGCCTGCGGTGGGCCACGAGGGGCACGAGGGGCAGATTGACAACTTCCTCGAGGCGATCGAGGGGCGCGAGGCGCTGCTTGTCGATGGCGTGCAAGGGCGCCGGGCCATCGAGTTGATCAGCGCGATCTATC